>JBBQUS010000044.1:0-45805 GCA_038212235.1 Pyrinomonadales bacterium | reverse complement strand
GGCTCTTTGGGTGGGCCCCCGCCGCTCGCCCCTACATTTCTATTCGAGGCTAACCGTTTTCGTCGGTGTACCAATCTTCGTGCGGAGAAAAATTGTGGCAGCTAAGGCAGGTTGTCCAGCGCCACTGATGATTGCATCCCGGACATTTTCCGCCGGTTTCAAACGTGTTCCAGCTGGTGTGACAAGCATTGTAATAATATTCGGGATGCCCACCGTCAACGCACATCCAGCGATCTGATTTACGCGGCTGCCATTGGCAAAGAGGGCAGCGAATTCGGCGGAAATCAGTCTTTTCCTTTTCCAGCTCAACCGTCTGATCGAAATATTTATCCGAAGCGGGTGTTTTCCGAAAAAGCCAGAATTGGTTGAGTTCAAATAATCCTGATAAAAACATATAACTAGACCTGAGCCTGTTTTTATTTTATTTGAGCGGGAGAAGTAACCGCAACCTGCGAGATTATGTAACCACGATTTTTGAGAAGCTGCACAACTCCCTTACTTCCGATTAAGTGCGCGGCGCCGACAACCATAAAACATTTCTCCGCTCCTTTGAGACATTGCTCGGCGGCATCAGCCATTTTCGGGTTGCGGTCATCAAGCAGCTTCTTTTGCAGTTCGGCAGGTTTGAGCGGCGTTTCGTCAAAGAGCGTTGCCAGCTTTTTAGCATCGCCGTTAAGCCAGGCGGTTTGCAGCAAATCCGCAAGAGTTTTCGAGTTTCCCAGTCCGTCCAAAGTTGATTTTAAATACTCTTCCTGCTGATTATCGGGCAAAGCGGAAAACAACTCCATTTGCCACTCGGCGGATTCCAGAGATTGAATCTTTCTTTTGTCTTTCGCTTTATCAAGAAAATACTTATCAACTCCGAAAGCCGCGTCCATTCCCTGTTTTTGCAGCTCCATCACGCTAATTGTTAACGCAACCAACCACGGTTTGAGCTTTGCCAAACCCTGCACCGGCAAATTATAAGCGGCGCTCACTTTTTTGACCTGTTCGGCGGTCGAACCGCTCAGGTGATTCCATAAATTATCGTCTCCCGCGTAAACCCCATTCTTCAAAATTAAAGCTTGCGAGGTTGCGGCATCAACCTTATTGATGTCGAATTCCACCAGCAAAACCGAAGATTGTTCAAACGCATCTTCAATTTCTTTTGGCAGCGGATAAAAGTCTTTGGTTCCGAGATGCACCGAACCAAGCAGATAAGCCGTGTTTTTGCCGTTCGTCGCTTTCCACATCAACGAAGGTTTTTTTTGCAGCGCTGTAACCGGAGGTGCAGATTTTGTTTTTTGCGCCAAGACTGTTGATGAGACAAAGATAACTAAGGCAACAAATGTTGCGAACTCGAAACTGAACAAAAATATTTTAAAACTGTTTTTTACCACAAAACTTTCTCCGTGAGTCTGCCAACAATTAAGCTATAAAATTGGATTCGATTAAAATATTTAGCATTTAACACGAGCGACTAATCCGACTTCATTTTCTGCAAAAATGTGTTTCTCACATTTCACAACATCGCCTTCTGAAAATTCCCAATACAGGTGTTCAGGATCTGGGTTTGTTTCAACGATGCGGTAACAATTTTCACGTTCATGAACTGCTTGAACCGGATACCAGTCTGGCCTCCGAGAGTATTTTACGGCAACATAAATGATAAACGTATTTTCGCTCATATACTTGTTTGATTTCGCGCTTTGTCTTTGTGGCGTTCGATGGCCAGCGTAACTAATTCGTCAATTACCTGCGTAAACGGCTTGCCGGTTGCCGCCCACATTTTGGGGAAACCGGAAACTTCGGTCAGTCCCGGCAGAGTATTGATTTCATTAATTAAGAGCTCGTTTGTGTCGCGTCGCAGAAAGAAATCAACTCTGGCCAGACCGGAACCGTCAACGGCTTTGAAAGCGATTTTGGCTATTGCCCGAATTCGTTCGGTCAGGTTTTCGGAAAGCGGCGCCGGAACGGTAAATTCGTTGTGTCCGGTGCTTTTATATTTCTCCTCGTAATCGAGAAACTTCGCCGTTTCGTCGTGAATAATGTATTCGCCGGGCAGACTCGCTTCGGGTGATTCGTTGCCCATCACGGCAACTTCTATTTCGCGGGCGTCAAGCCCTTCTTCGACAATTATCTTGCGATCATATTTGGCGGCGAGTTCAATCGCCGCTTGCAAACTTGCTTCGTCAGCCGCTCGCGAGATGCCAACGGATGAACCGAGATTAGCCGGTTTGACGAAAACCGGAAAACCGATTTTTTCGCGGATTTTTCCCAGCACTTTTTCGGGATGATTTTCATATTCACAACGCAGGAACCAGGTGTATTTGCACATCGGCAAATGGCACTGACAAAACAGAGCCTTCATCATAACTTTGTCCATGCCGCTGGCCGAAGCGAGCACGCCGCAGCCGATGTAGGGAATTCCGGCCATTTCAAACAAACCCTGAATTGTTCCGTCCTCTCCATATGTTCCGTGCAGAACAGGAAAAACGACATCGAGCGGGCGGCTCGATAAATCACGTCCGATGGTGTCAAGCAGAGTTAGACCTTGATAAGCCGGATCGCCAATCAAAGCAACGGGGCGGTTTTCGTTTGCCAAATCTTCTTTTAACAAAGCGCGAGTCGTTTCCGGCAGCATTTTTGACGAATCGGCGGGCGACATCCAGCGCCCGTTTTTGCCGATTGCCAATGGAACAACTTCATATTTATCGTGATTGATTTGTTCAATCACCGAACGTGCCGACCTGATAGAAACTTCATGCTCGCCGGAACGACCGCCGAAAATAACGCCGATTCTGATTTTGTTCATTGCAAGTAAATGATTGCTTTCAACTAATTTATAAAATAGTTTTGCCAAGCGCCGAGAGGATTAATTCGCCCGCTAATTCCGATGTTCTGTTGTTGGTGTCAAGCGTCGGATTAACTTCGACAATCTCAAACGAACGCATTTTGCCCGTTTCTGCAATTCGCTCCAGAGCGAGATGCGCTTCGCGATAGGAAAAACCGCCGCGCACCAAAGTTCCCGAACCGGGCGCGTCGAGCGGATCGAGCGAGTCAACATCAAACGTCACGGCAAATCCGCCTGGTGCCTGTCCGACCAGTTCAAGCGCCTGTTCAATGCAGGCATTCATTCCGTAGCGATCAATGTGATGCATCGTCCAGCACTTGATTCCATGTTCGCGAATAAAACGTTTTTCACCCGTATCCAGATCACGCGCTCCGATGTGAGCGAAATATTTTGAATTAATTTTCGGGCTAAAACCTTCGAGATTGACCAGCTTCGGAAGTCCCTGACCAAACAGAGCAGCCAGCGGCATCCCGTGCAAATTGCCGGAAGGCGATGTTTCAGGCGTATTCATGTCGGCATGGGCATCAAACCAAATCAACCCGACCTCCTGCCGCTGCTCGCGAAAAAAAGACGCGATGCCGGTAAAGGTCGGCAACGCAATCGAATGATCGCCGCCCAAAATAACCGGCGTTTCACCGGCGCGCAAAATATTTTTAACGGCCGGAACGATTTTCTCGACCGATTCGAGCATTTCCGGCAAGAATCTGGGATTTTCACCGAGCTTGGGCGGGTACAGAGGGCGCGGTAAATTAAGGTCGTCGTAATCGTGAACTTCGTAACCCAATTCAGCCATTCGCTCGGTCAAAACCTGCCCATACACTTTGGCCTGCCGAATAGTTCTGGTTCCCAAACTGCTGCCGCGTTTTCCCGCTCCGAAACCGAGCGGAACGCCTAAAATTCCAATCTTTTTTCCTTTTCCCGGAAAATCTCGGTCGTACATATTAGCCTTTCTCAAAAGTTTTTTTAGTCCGTGCTGATACTGGTCGGCAAGCCGTCAATGCTTTTGACATTTTTCTGATGCCAGTATTCAGAGATGCCTTGCTCGCCTTTTTTCTCAGCCCATTCAATCAATTGCTGCCGTTCCTCACCAAATTCGTAAACCGGAACTCCGAATCCGCAGGACGTTTGCAGAGAATCTATATGCAGAATAATTATTTGCCGTTCTCCGGCCAGAAACTGAAATTTTGGATGAAGTTCCTTCCATTTTTGATCGTCCGGTCTGACTATTTCGCCGCGCCCGTAAAGCCGCAAAATCAAAGGCTTTTCCGTAAAGCTGCAAAACATGATCGTCAGCCGCCCGTTTTCTAAAACATGAGCCGACGTCTCATTGCCGCTCCCGGTGAGATCAAGATAAGCGACGGTTTTTTCATCCAAACAGCGAAACGTATCAATTCCTTTGGGCGATAAGTTAACTCGACCGCCACCGGAGGGCGCGGACGCCGTAAAAAACATTTTCTGCTCGCCGATAAATTTAGTGAGAGATTCGTTTAGCTGGTCAAAGAATTTCGCCATTTTTGGTTAGGTTTCATTGGTTTTGAATTGATTAATAACAGAGACGGCAATTGATTTATTAAAACAGACCGATTATTTCGCCCGCGCTGCCTGCGTTGCTATTTGATTTTTTCAGCAATAATTTTAACCGCCTGTTCCGGAGTGTCGGCAAAAGACAGATGAGAAACATCTGAGTTACTCACGACTAAGTTATCCTGCCACGCTTTGACGACGGGTTTCCAGCATTCGCCGAGCAGAACCAAAGGGCGCGGTTCGATCACGCGGGTTTGCAGTTTATTCCAAACAAGCGAGACTTCCGTCACTGTTCCCATCCCGCCGCGAATCGCAATAAATCCGACCGAGCGGTCAATCAGCTGCTGCAGGCGCTCGTAAAAATGTTTGGTCGCAACTTTATCAGTCAGAAAACGGTTGGGTTCACCCTTAAATTGATTCATGACAATCCCGAGCACGCGCCCGCCTTTTTCGCGCGCGCCGCGACTGGCGGCTTCCATTACGCCGAGATAACCGCCCGTACAAATCGTATAACCGGCTTCTGCCAGACGTGCGCCAACTTCGCGCGCCTGCTGGTATTCCGGCGATTTCTCGCCGCATCGCGAACCGCCGAAAATTGTTACTATTTTTTCTTTTTCGTTCATAGAATTAAGGTTTCAATCTATAAAGCATTCTTGGGAAAGGAATTGTTTCGCGAACGTGTTCGATTCCGCACATCCAGGCGGTGCAGCGTTCTACGCCCATTCCGAAACCTGCGTGCGGGACAGAACCGTAACGGCGCAAATCCAGATACCATTCGAAAGATTCGCGCGGCAAATTATGTGTTTCTATCTGCTTTTCCAAAAATTCCAAATTGATGGCGCGCTCGCCGCCGCCGATGATCTCGCCGTAGCCTTCGGGGGCGAGTAAATCCGCGCCCAAGGCCAATTCCGGACGTTCCGCGTCATGTTCAAAATAAAACGCTTTGATCGCCGCTGGAAAATGATGGACAAAAACGGGTTTGTCATACCGGCTTGAAATATAAGTCTCGTCCGGCGCGCCAAAATCTCCGCCCCATTCAAAATTATTTTCCAGTTCGCCCTGAGCAAAACCTTCCTGCAAAATTTTGACGGCTTCATCATAATGCACGCGCGGAAACGGCGCGGAGATTGATGCTAATTTAGATTGGTCGCGTTCTAAAACCTTTAATTCTTCCTGTCGGTCGTTCAAAACGCGTTCGACGATAAAAGTGATTAAGCCTTCGCCCAGATTCATGACATCATCAAGCTGAGCGTAAGCCATTTCCGGCTCAACCATCCAGAATTCGGTTAAATGCCGCCGGGTCTTGGATTTTTCCGCCCTGAAAACTGGCCCGAACGCATAGCTTTTACCAAAAGCGGCGGCAGTCGCTTCGTTGTAAAGCTGGCCGGATTGAGTTAAATAAGCCTTGGCGTCGTCAAAATAATCAACTTCAAAAAGTGTCGTTGTGCCTTCGCAGGCGGCAGGCGTAAAAATCGGCGTGTCGCAGAGCGTAAAATCACGATTATCAAAAAAATCTCTGGTGGCTTTGACGACCGTGTGACGCACTTTCAAAACCGCGTGCTGCTTTTTGGAACGAATCCACAAATGGCGGTTGTCCATCAAAAATTCCGTGCCGTGCTCTTTCGGCGTAATCGGATAATCCGAAGCGTTTTGCAAGACTTCGATATCTTTGACGTCAACCTCGACGCCGATTGAAGAGCGCGTATCTTCTTTGACCGAACCGCGGACGATGAGTGAGGATTCCTGACCAAGCGCTTTGGCTTTTTCAAAAACCGCTTCGTCATTGCCTTTAAACACGATGCATTGAACAATTCCCGTTCCGTCGCGCAGCTGTAAAAACACGAGTTTTCCGCTTGAACGCGAGTTGTAAAGCCAGCCTTTAAGCGTGACTTCTTCGCCAATATGATTTTTTAATTCGCTGATATAATTTTGATTCATTGCTCTATTTTATTTGATTTTTAATAATATTCTGCAAATTCGGAAAACGATTTAATTCTTCGGCAGCTTGCAAAACAGCTTCAAACATCGGCTTGATGTACTGCGCGTAACCGGTTTTGCCGCGGACGGCTGTTTGATATGAAAACGTGCCGATGGCTTTTAGACAACGCTGAATTGTCTGGAGGCGAAATTCAGCGGCAAATTCAGTCGCGTCAATTTTCGGCAGATTTAATTTTCCGCGTTCATTAAGGAAAAACTGCTGCTTTTCCGTAATCCACTCGTCGGTTGGCGGCGCGTCAATTCTATCGAGCAGTAGGGAAACCAAATCATAGCTGCCCGTGCCCATTCGGGCATCCTGATGATCAATGATTCTCAAGCGATTTTCTCGATCAATCATCAGATTCGCCGCATGAAAATCGCGATGACATAATACTGAAATTCTCGCTTCAAGCGCCCGAGCGACTTCATCTAATTCTTTCTTCAGACTTAGCGCATCAGCGCCCGACAATTTCTCGCCCAGAAAAGTCTCAAAATAATGTGTGGTAAAAAAATCGAGTTCCCAGCTTAGTTTTGAACAATCAAACGCGAGCCGCGAAGCGATTGAACCTAATTCGGCAGCCAGCGGCGTCGCGGCTTGAATTTCGGCGATCAGCACAATCGCCTGATTTAACAAATCATCTTTTTCCTGTGGTGAAACTCTCTCTAAAACCGAGCGCAAAATATTATCGCCAAAATCCTCGTGGACAATAACGCCAAATTCACCGCTGAACTCGTAAATTTCCGCTACCGGCAAACCGGCGGCAACAAACAAATTGGTGACGTCCAAATATGACTGTTCCTGACGCGCAAACGGTTCAGGGTAAACGCAGGCAATCGCGGTCGAGTTTTCCCAACCGATGCGAAAATATTCGCGTGTGGAAGCGTCGGGCGTCAACGGCTCAATGTTTCCCAAATCTTCTCCGGGAATTTGGGACAAAAAGCTATTCAGCCTTGAGATCGGCGATTCGGTAAAAGTTTTGGTTTGAATCATTGTGGTTCTAAAACTTGCCAATATTTTAACTCAAACCAGCGGCACGACATAATTATCATCCTCAAAAAATCCGGCTAATGCTTTTGCCGGGATTTCCTGACCGCGGACCAATTCGGCTCTGACAACTGCGGCGTTTCTAATAGTTTGATTGGCATTAATGATAACGTTATCGCCCAGGATAGCGCGTTCGACCGTCGCTCCGGCTTTGATAATGACATTTTCCCAGAGCACCGAATTTTTGACTGTTGCCGAAACGTCAATCTCAGAGCCTGCGCCGACCACAACTCCGTTATTCGCTCCGCCGAGCATTGCGAGAGAAATGTCGAGATAACGCGGAATCGTTGATAGCTCGAACCAGCTTCCAGTTGCGACGTGAGCGGCAATTGGAACGCCTCCGGCTATTGCCGGACGGTAAAAGACAGAGATAATATCTGATCCGATTTCTGCCGGAATATAATCAAAAACGGCGGGTTCGAGAATCTGAATTCCAGTGTACATCAATGTTGGATTTTGGATTTTGGATTTTGGATTTTGGATTTCATCAGCAAAAATAGGTCTGGGAAAGCCGCCGAAGCCCGTCACGAAATTGTTTTCCGTGTTGATAATCGTAAATTTCTCGTGTTTGACGTTTTCCTTCAAAACCATTGTGGCGACTGCACCGGATTTTTTGTGTGTTTCGAGCGCGGCGGTTAAATCAATATCTGTAACAATTTTGCCGTTGATGGTCAGGAAAGTTTCGTTTTCCAGAAAATCGCGAGCGTTCCACAACGCTCCTGCCGTTCCTAGGATGTGCGGATGTTCGAGCGTGTAATGAATTTTTGTGCCGAACAAACTCCCGTCGCCAAGCGCTGCTTTGACCGATTCAGGTTGATGATGCAGATTAACAACGACGTCTTCAAAACCAAACCGGCTTAAATATTGCGCGACATAGCCGACCAGAGGCTTTCCCAAAAACGGAATTGCCGGTTTTGTGCGATCAACCGTCAGCGGAAAAAGGCGTGTTCCGAAACCGGCGGCTAAAATCATTGCTTTCATAACTATTGAAAAAAAACGGGATGAATCTTATGATTAAAGTTAAGCAAACGACCGGAAGAGATGTCAAAAGTCCGTTTTTGAAAGATTAGAAAATTGAATTTAGGGAAACAATATTTTTTACTTTTGCAAGCTTGTCCAGAAAGAGTGAAAAGTTTAGCCTAATGTACTAAGATACAGTGTGTATTTGATTAAGATACCGCCAGTATCTCACTTGCAATTTAGCACATGTCTCTACTTTTAGTCGGACTCAACCATAAAAGCGCTCCGCTTGAACTGCGCGAACAACTGGCCCTTACCGAATCGGATTATCGGCAGGTCTTGCCCATCCTGGCTGACGGCGCAATCGCGCGCGAAGCCTTGATTTTGTCCACCTGCAACCGCGTTGAAATTTTAGTTGAAACCGCCGAAACCGATGCGCTGCCTGCAATCATCAATTTTTTGGCGAACATCAAGCGAGTTGCTCCTGAGCAGTTTTCCGATCATCTTTATCATTTTGCGGATGCCGAAGCCGCCAGGCATTTGTTTCGCGTTGCCTCTTCGCTCGATTCAATGATTGTCGGCGAAACGCAAATCCTCGGACAGGTCAAAGAATCCTATAAAATCGCTTCGGAAACCGGAACCGCGCGCCGCGTTCTGCACAAACTACTTCATCACGCATTCCATGCAGCGAAACGCGTCCGCAGTGAAACCAGAATTGCCAATAATGCAGTCTCTCTTTCTTCGGCGGCGGTTGAGCTGGCGGAAAAAGTTTTGGGGACGCTTGAAAACAGAACGGTTTTACTGGTTGGCGCGGGTGAGATGGCCGAGCTGGCCGCCAAACATTTGATTGCGCGGGGAGCCGGGCGCATTCTGATTACCAATCGAACATATCAAAACGCCGTCAAATTGGCGATGGAATTTGCGGGCGAGGTCGTCGCGCTCGACCAGCTGGCCGATTCATTGCGGCAAGCTGATATTGTTATCTGCTCGACATCGGCGCAGGATTATTTAGTCAGTCCTGAAATGGTTCGGGCTTCACAAATTAAGCGCCGCAGTCAGCCGGCTTTGTTTGTAGACATCAGCGTGCCGCGCAATATTTCGCCTGAAATTGCAGATGTCGAAAACGTTTTTCTCTATTCGGTTGACGATTTGGAAACTGTCGTCACGACTAATCTCTCCGAACGTCAAAAAGAAGCGGTTCGAGCCGAAGCGATTGTCGAGGAAGAAGTCGGAGAATTCTGGCGAACTCTTCAAGCGATGAATTTTGGCGAGACGCTCGGACAATTGCGTCAGAAAATGCAGGAAACCGCGAGGCTTGAGTTGGATAAACAGCGCGGCAAACTTGGCGCTCTAACACCAGAACAGGAAGCCGCAATAGAGAAACTTCTGCTTTCGACAGTTAACCAAATCGCGCATCCGATTCTTTACGGATTGCGCCAGTCGCACGAATACGGCGCGGCAGAATTTGCCGAAACGCTTTGCGATTTACTCAATCAAGAAAAATAGACCGCAGACGGACCCAGATTTAACGGATATTCGCAGATTTTATTATTTTTTAATCTCTTTCTCTGCGTTAATCTGTTTGATCAGCTTCATCGGCGGTCTATTGTTTTATGAAAAAGTTTTTGACAGTTGGCACTCGCGGCTCGAAACTGGCTTTATGGCAAGCTGAATTTGTTCGCAGCCGCCTGCTTGAAAATCACCCGCAGCTAGAAATTCGACTTGAAATAATTAAAACCTCCGGGGACAAAATTCAAAACCTCTCGCTCACGGAAATCGGCGGCAAAGGTGTTTTTACCAAAGAGCTGGAAATCGCTTTGCTCGGCAATCGAATTGATCTGGCCGTCCACTCGCTCAAAGATTTGCCAACCATTTTACCGGCAGAATTACATTTGTCCGCAGTCTTGAAACGCGAAGATGTTCGGGATGCGCTGGTTTTACGCTCCGAATTACAGACTGCGCAGCCTTCGCTTAAAACTTTGCCGTTTAAGGCGGTTGTCGGAACTTCATCATTGCGCCGCGCTTCGCAACTCAAGAATCTGCGTCCCGACATCATTATCAAGGATGTGCGCGGCAACGTCGAAACGCGCCTCAAGAAGCTGGATGCTGGCGAATACGACGCAATCCTGCTGGCTGTTGCCGGCCTTAAAAGGCTTGGTTACGAAAATAGAATCTCGGCTTTTTTGACTTTGGATGAAATGCTTCCGCAAGTCGGTCAAGGCGCGCTCGGAATCGAAACGCGATTGGCTGACGCGGAGACAAACGCGCTTGTCTCAACTTTGATTGACGCCGAAACTTTTGCTGCCGTCACAGCCGAACGAGCTTTTTTGCGCGGTCTCGGCGGCGGATGCCAGTTTCCGATTGCGGCTTATGCGACAACTCAAATCGAGCAATTGCATTTGCAGGGATTGGTTGCGACACCATCAGGAGAGCAGATAATAAGCGGCAGAATAAGCGGTACAACCGCAAATGCCGAAGTGACCGGAAAAAACTTGGCGCATCAGCTGCTTTTGGAAGGCGCGGGAACTTTGATAAATTTTAAAGCCTAATGTTTTTTTTGACTGATAAAACAGTTGTTGTCACGCGTCCGCGAGCGCAGGCCGGCGAACTAAAAATTGAGCTCGAAAAGCGCGGCGCGAAAGTCATCTTGTTCCCGACCATCGAAATCGCGCCGCCTGAAAGCTATGCCAAATTGGATGCGGCAGTTCGAAATCTGGCCGATTATGATTGGCTGGTTGTGACCAGCGTCAATGCCGCCGAACATTTTTTGCGGCGGCTCGCAGCAAATAAACTGGAAACCGCCGAGCTTGATTATCTGCGCGTTTGCGCCATTGGCGAAGCGACATTTGAACGTCTGCGTTTGGCTCAAGTCCACGTTGACGTGTTGCCCAGCGAATCACGCGGCGAAGCAGTTTTCGACGCGCTCTGCGAATATCTCGGCGGCGTTCATGAACTGGAGAACCTGCGTTTTTTGCTGCCCCGTTCCTCGATAGCCTTGAATTTATTGCCCGAAAAACTGAGCGAAGTCGGAGCAATTGTCAAAAAGGTAGCGGCCTACCAAACGATTTTGCCCGAAAAACCGGAAACCGGAAAAATCAAAGCCTTGCTCGAAGGCGGCGCGATTGATTGCCTAACCTTTACCAGCCCTTCGACATTTAAAAACTTTGTGAAATTGATTGGAAATGACGATTTGCAGCGGTTGCTAAACGGCGTCGCAATCGCCTGTTTTGGCAAAACCACAGCGCAGGTCGTTCGCGAAAATAGTTTTTCGGTTGATGTTATTGCTGACAATGTGAGCCCTGCCGTTTTTGCCACTGCGATTGAAGAATTTTACAAATAAAAAGAGGCGGTGAGTTTTCAGAAAACTCACCGCCTCTTTTTATTCGCTTTCCAAGCCTTACGGATTCATAAAGCCCAGATTCGCCACAGAATAGTTTCCGATGTTCGGGAAAACAGTGGCTTGCTGTGTGTCAGGTAAACCGTACCATTTCGACAATGTCGCTGCATATTGATCAACGCTCGTTGTCGGAATCCAACGCCCGCGCGGCGCGGTTCCGCCGTCGGTATCGTCCGGCCCTCCGGCTGTCAGGGTCGGAAAAGGCGTTCCGTTCGATGAATTGACTCCATAGAAGTCACCGCCGCGAACTGCTCCGCCCATTACGAAAGCGTGATTGCCCCAGGCATGGTCTGAGCCGACTATCCCGGTTCCGGTTCCGGCCGGAATCAGCGTGCGCCCGAAATCTGAGATCGTAAAGGTCGTGACCCCGTCGCTGATCGCTTGAGCTGTCATCTCGTCATAAAACGCTCGCAACGCTTGTCCGAGTTGAATAAACAAAGCATTTTGTCCCTGCGCGATGCCTGAAACCTGCCCGGTATGAGTGTCAAAACCGCCGATTGAAACAAAGAAGATTTGACGTTTGATGCTCAAATCAGTGCGTTTTTTGATAATTCGAGCCACTTGTTTAAGCTGATTACCGATGCCGGTAGTCGGGAAAATCACCGTCACTTCCTGCGGATTAGCACTCAAAGCCACACTGGCCGAAACTGCTTGATCGGTAATATGGCTGGCGGCGGCGATGACTCTCTGACTGGTGTCAACTGTTCTGAGTCCGTTTAGTCCGGTGCGGCGTGCCACGGATATGGAATCGGTGCCGTAACCTTGCAGTACGAGAGCGTTGGCGAGCGGTGTGCTGCCGCTCGGAAGAGTTAACGGCGAAGTTACCTGTCCGTTGGTGAACAACTGCGAACCTGAGATTGACGTGATCATCGGGACAAGCGCCCCCGGATTATCCGGAATGTCCCGCGCATCGGCGACTCTTCCGCCCCATCCGGTAAATGCGCGCCGAGCCGATTGAGCCGTCTGCTGCTGCTCTGTCTGGTCAGAGTGCGAAAACAGCTGATAAGGTCTTTGCACCGTGTTAGCTTGATATTGCGCTCTGGTCATCGGAGCAACTAAATTACCGACATTGGGAACTACTGCAAATTTGCCTGCCGCCCACAAATCGTAAATCCCCGCATTGCGCGTTCCGCCAAGATTGCCGTTGGTATCGGCAATATCGGTTCGCCCAACCATCGTTCCAAGATTTTTGTGGAGTCCGTAAGCTAAACCACCGACGCGCGGAACGTTGATTGATAATAAATCGGTTTGAGCAATCGCCAGCCCCTGCGTTCCGCGCGCCGCGTTATAGGCGGCATAATTGCTGATTCCGCCGGTTGTGCTATTGTGATTTGGAATCACCATGTTGTTGCCGTCGTTGCCGCCCGAAAGATAAACGCAAACCAGCGCACGATAATCCGTGGGCGCCAGATCTTCGTTGGCATCGGCAAAAGATTGCGCCATCGCGCTCATTAATCCAAAATGTCTGGCTTGCGTCGCGAGGGCAACCATCGTCAAGGCGCAGCTTGATTTTACCAAAAAGTCTCTTCTATTTTGTTTCATTGCTTTATTCAGTCAAGAGCCAACAATTAACAGTTATCAAAAGAATTTGTTTAATGATAACTGTTGACTGTTAACTGATCACCGTTTCTACCTTTGCACCTGGTATTGCGACGAAGAGGCGACAAGATAAACTGCTTGCTGCGCTTTCTGTGTCGCGGTCATTCCCGTGACGCTGATTGCCGTCCGAATTTGAGATTTCATGGCTGCCGACATCGCGCCGTGCATCATTTTCCGGTTTAATCCTTCAATCAAAGCATCGCCCGTCGTATCCTGTCCGGCCCACGCTATCGGCTCAGCGAACGACAGCGAAGTGCCAAGCGGAGTGTTACTGGCTGGATTACAAACAGGGGGCGTTCCAGTGGTACCGCAATTAATCTTGCTGTAAACCATCTGGTTGATGAAGTTGATTCGATTAAACGAGGTGTTTGAGTTTAAAATCCCAAACTCAGGCCCAACCAAATCTGTTTCCGGAACGATATAATCCGGCGAAAAATAATTAAAAACAGTGGGCGAATTCCAGGGGTTTTGTCCCATCGCGTTAGTCTGCCCGCTAATCACGCCATCGCTGTTTTGCGTCCGGTCGGATGATTTTACGTCGAAATTACGCATCAGGTTTGTCGCCAGTTGAACGGGCTCGCGGAGTTTCCCGAAATCAGGAGAACTTTTGATTGAGCCGCGGGCTTCCGGATCAAGCAAAACCGCTTTGATCACGGCCTTCATGTCGCCGCGAACTCCCTGTCCGTTGTTATTGAAGACTGCGGCAACGCGTCCAACATACGCCGGTGTCGGGTCGCCTTCGACCAGATTTTGGATCAGGCGGGTGGCGAAAAACGGGGCGACGTTTGGATGATAGAAAATATTATCGAGCGTTTGGCTCAATGATGTTGTCGCGTAAGTAGTCCGCGCGGTATCGCCGGCAGATGTGGCTGGGGCGCAAGTCGTGCACGCCGGGATTGTCTGGAAAGGAGCGCCGGGGTAATTAAATAGTGTTTTCGCGGTTTGGTCGTGGTTGCTGCCGATGCTGTTGACATTACCGCTCAAAATCATCGGATCAATGTAATTTGGAACACCAGCCACAGCGTTTGGACAAGCCGGGTTAGTTCCGCTGTTGCACTGAGCCCAGCCGGTGAAAACCTTGGTAAATTGAATGATATTGTTTTGGTCGTAAGTTGGGACGCGATTGCCGCCCGACAAAATCGGTGTTCCGTCCTGATTGAGCATGTCGAGGCCGACGGTGAACAGCTGTAGAATCTCTCGCGGATAGTTTTCATTCGGGCTAAATCTGGTGCTGCGAACCATATCCAGATAATTGCCCATCGCCGGATTAAGCGTCATCTCAGCCATCAGGTTGCGGTAGTTGCCGAAGGCATTGCGATCTAATACTTCAAAATATTCCTGCTCGTGACGTTGCTGCTGCGTAACTCCGCCGTTGCCGGAAACAACCCAGATTTGGCTCAGAGCCCATGAGACGCGCCGCCGCAATTGGTCATCGCCGTAGAGAGTTTCCTTAAACAACCAATTTTGGTTTTGGTATTGAGTGTAATAATCACGAAGACATAGTTGCTGCACCGGATCATTTTGTCCAATCGGAATATTTGGGTCGCGTGGGCAACCAATATTTTGATCTGAGTTTTTAAGCGCTAAATTCGGATAAGGGTAAGTCGGTTGTTTATTAAACTGCTCTTCAATCCAGCGCTGGAGGCCGATTTGGCGCAGACGAAAATCAAGCGCCGGGTTTGGGCCGAAAGCGCCCTGCTCCATAAATCTGGCTCGGTCGCCGGTGGTGTTATAAGCAAAATTCTCCCCGTTTTTGCTCGGCGGAGACAATGGCACTGGCGTTGGAACCGCTCCATCATCGTTTTTTAATATTGGAACGCCGCCGGTATCATCAGTTCCTAAACCAAAGAGCACCCGGTTACTGGTCATTCCGCGCCAGGTCAGGCGCAGCAAAGCATCGCCGTTGGCAGCCGGCTGGCCGTTGTAGCCGTTATCATCATAAAGCTTGACGGTGACGGCATAAATCCAGTTTTGCTTGCGGAGCGGCGTGATATTCTCAACGGCCAAACGATATGTTTTGCCCGCCGCGTCTTCGGCATAAACTCGAAAAGCGTTGGCGCCTTCACCAGCCATCAAATCGAGATTGGTGACATAGATAATGGCGCGGGAATTAATTCCAGGCTTAAAGGCTTGGGTTGAGGTTTTTGGTAATCCGCCGCGAAAAGTGTCCGGGGTTGTAGCTAAAGCTCGGGTTGAGTCGGCTTCGCTGATTAAAATCGGTTCGGGTGAATCCGAAGGATCACCTTGAGCCCATGCCGTTGTTGTGCTGCATGCTACCAACGCGGCGAGGCAGAGATAAACGCCCTGTTGCCACCAATGCGTAAGACTGCTCTTATGTCTGGTTTTCATTCCTTGCTCCTAATTTGAGAATGTATCGCGAGCGCACTGATTTTTATGTTGCGCTGACGTTTCTATTTGTTTTTAATGAATGCCGTTTCCAGCTACGTGTCTTGAGAAATTAGCCTTTTCTTTGGTGAAGTCTAGTGAGAAAAGACTCTCGCTCGGAGAATGTTGCTTATATTTATAAACAATGTTTTGCTAAATAACAAGTTTTTTATTTAGATTTGAAAAATTCATCTAAAATTTGATTACTCCGCCTGTTAGACAAATTAAAGATAGTTTTAGTCTTAATATTATTCCAAAAAAATAAAAGGCAACCACTCAAAGGTAAGGGTTGCCTTTATATTATTATTTTAAATTAATCGGGGCGAGATGATTTGAACATCCGACCTCACGGTCCCGAACCGTGCGCTCTACCAGGCTGAGCCACGCCCCGTCACGAAACAAACATACACAAGCTGGTTGTTAAAGTCAAATCAAGCCTCTTTTTTTAACCGTTGCCTTCAGCTTTGGCAGCGGCAGCTTCGCGCGCCCTTTCGCGACGCCCGCGCAAATATTCGATGGCTGGCGGAATCAGCGAAAGAGTGACCACTGTAATCACCACTTTCTCAATATTTTCGTCAAGCTTAATGCCCAAAGCTCTTTCAACCATTCCGCCGAAGATATAACCGGCCAAAGTCATGCTAAAAATCCACAAAAAAGAGCCAAGCAAACTAAAAGGTAAAAACTGTCTGTAAGGCATTTTGGCGGCTCCGGCAACGAGCGGCGCAAATGTTCTGACGATTGGAACAAACCTCGCCAGAATAATCGTTTTGGTGCCGTGTTTGGCAAAAAACGCCTGCGCTTTTTGAACGTTGCTGGGTCGAAAAACCATTGAATTAGGCCGATTAAAAAGAGTCGCGCCCATTTTTGAGCCAATTAGATAACCGGTGCTGTCGCCCAAAGTTGAAGCCAAAAATAAAACCAGCAACAAAATTAAAATATTTAAACGCGGATCGGCCGCCGCGATAACCCCGGCGACAACCAGCAGAGAATCGCCCGGCAGAAAGAATCCGACCGCTAAACCAGTTTCGGCAAAAATGATAGCAAACAATCCAAGATAGGCGTAGAGACCGCCATGCGATAAAAGGCCGTCAATAATCAATTTCGGATTGAGAAAATCTCTTATCGCTTGGAGAAAATGCCAGAACGCTTCCATATCTTAAAAATACTTATTAGATAAACTTTGAGAATTTACTGTTTCCAACCGTGTTGACCGAGCAGAGGAACAAAGGCGCATGAACCGTGATTCTGCTTTATAAAACCTGTCTCAGTGCGAATCACACGCGTTAGGGTCTGAGATGCTTGGGTTCCGCCAATCGGAATGACGAGCCTGCCGCCGATTTTTAATTGCTGCAGGAGCGGTTCCGGAATTTCAGGGCCGCCCGCCGCCACCAAAATCGCGTCAAACGGCGCGCCCGCCTCCCATCCTCTGGTTCCATCGGCGCAACGCAAATAGATGTTACGAAAATCAAGTCCGCGTAATCTTCGCTCGGCTTCATCGGCCAGTTCCTTGATTCTCTCAACGGCGTAAACATCTTTTGCCAGACAAGCCAGAATCGCCGTTTGATAACCTGAACCGGCGCCGATTTCTAAAACTTTTGAGCTTCGATCAATCTCAAGCAGTTCTGTCATTCTGGCCACGATAAAAGGCTGCGAAATAGATTGACCGGCGGCAATCGGCAGAGCGTGATCGCCGTATGCGTTGCTTCGCAATGCTTCCGGCACGAAAAGATGACGCGGGACAATGGTGACTGCAGCTAAAACTTTGTTGTCGCAGATATGGTAATGACTGCGAAGCCGCTCGACCATGCGCTCCCGCGGAAAGCGAAAATCGTCCATTATTTAGTTTTCAACTTTGATTAACTCCTAAAATGATTTCTTCAGGAATCAAGACGGTTCCAACTGCGCATTGTCTCCAAAGCATGATGGTTTGTCATATCGCTTCGCATCGGTGTGACGGAAACAAACTTTTGTTCGACGGCTTCAAAATCAGTGTTCTCGCCCGGATGATAACCCAAACGCTCTTCGCTAATCCAGTAGTAAGGCTTCCCGCGCGGGTCAACTTGCGGCACAATCACAGGGCGAGCGTGTTTGACGCCCTGCTTAGTCAAGCGCACCCCTTTAATTTCGCCCTGCGGTACATTGATATTTAATAAAGTGCCGTCGGGTAAACCCTCAGTGAGGGCTTTGCGAATCATTTCCAGAGCGATTTTCGCCGCCGGAACAAAATCGAATTTTTCAGTTGCAACCAGACTGAAAGCCAGACCGGGCACTCCTAAGATTGTCGCTTCCAGCGCTCCCGCAACAGTTCCCGAATACGAGGCGTCATCGCCCAGATTCGGGCCGTAGTTGATTCCCGAAGCACAAATATCTGGGCGCAGTTCCGGCGGCAAAATTTGATTCAAGGCCATCGTCACGCAATCGGTCGGAGTGCCGTCAACCGACCAGTGCCGCTCGTCAATTCGGCGAACCCGCAACGGCCGCGACAGAGTTAAACTGTGCGAAGCTCCGCTCATTTCCGCAGCCGGCGCGACGACGTAAACCTCACCGATTTCGCGCAAAGCGAGCTCAAGCTTGTGCAGTCCGTCCGAGTGAATACCATCATCATTTGTTAAGAGAATGCGAGGCATTTAAATTTCGGATTTCGGATTTCGGATCTCAAATTTCGGATTCGATATTTTGCGGCAGCGCATACAAACACCAATTCCAAATCGGCAATCTAAAATCTAAAATGATCTTAATAGTTTGGACGATTTTGCTGCTGATTTTGGTTTTGATAACCGCCGCCGCCCTGCTGATTTTGATTGCCGTTATTCATAACCCGGGGGCGGGCTTTGCGACGATTGCGCTTGCGAGCCATAGCGGATTTGAGTTTCGCTTTCTGGGTTGGCGGGATAAAATGGGCGTGTTTCTTAACGTCTTTAATTATTTCTTCGGAAATAACTTTGCGTTTAAAGCGACGCAACGCGCTTTCGATTGATTCGCCGTGATTGACATTAACTATTGCCATTCTAAAATCTGACTCCTTAAAATTGTTTTCGACTATTTGTAAATTTGAAATTTTGCCCGGAGGCGAAACAAATATTAAACCAATTTCCTGGGGTAGAAAGCAAGTTTGAATTTAAGCTTCTATCAACAAAAGACAAAGAATAAATAAAACTTCGGATTTCCAGTTCAAATTAAGCCCGGTTTTAAGTGTGCCAAGACAAGAAAGCCTCACTGCAGTTTTGAACTAACTCAGCGAGGCCTTTCAATAACATTGTTTTAAATTTAGTTAAACGAAGCGGCATTTGCCTTGTCGTCGTTTTTCTTTTCGCGTTTAAGGCCGCCGATTTGAACCATTTTTTCGCCCTTGATGTTTTGTTTCTCCATTACCATCTGGTTATAAAGTTTTTTCATCATCTGCATTTCTTCAGCGGCTGTTTTCGGACCTTCCATTTCCGGTTTGTTCGGGCGAGCAAGATCAACATCATTTAAAACCATTCCGTGTGTAGAATCGGCGAGAGCGACTTCTTTGTTACGCGCGAAAATCTCGTGGCGTCCGTTTTCCTGATACCATTTAGCCACCGTCGCGTTTTGATGCATGTGCTCAATGATATTGCGCCATCCGATACCGGTGTTGTATGCGCAAAAAGAAATTTCCCCTTCCTGCGTACCGTAGGGAATGATGCACATTTCAGTGCGTCGGAAATCGTAGTTGAACAAATCCTGAAACCACATTCCGGCAATAAACAAGAAGTTCCAGGGATCTTGGCGACGTCGTTCAATATCTTCAATCGTTCGCGAACCGTCAACTTTACCGTAATCTTTGCCGGTCAAACCGAATGATTTGTCAAACTTTTGCAAAATTCCGCCGAGCGTCAAGCTGTGCGGCGCCCCGTAAGGATTGTAATTTTTGAGCAGCGCCAAGCCCATCATTAGATTTGAGAACCATTTGCCGCGGTTCGTATCGGTAATGTGCTTCATATCTTCGACCAGATTTGGAATATTTAAAAACTGCGGAACCGGAGCCATTTCCTTAGTTTCTTTGTTAATCATCATTGCGGTCCCGACGCCGCAATTAGGATGACAACCGCAGGAAACCTGTCCCCAATCCGCTTCGGGGCCGTGAACCATGTCGGCAAAATCGGCGAATGCACCCATTAACGAAAGCGGAAACCAATCGCGCGTCGGTTCGGTAATACCAACCTGCCCTTTTACGTCATAAGCAAGATGCGAAAGAGTGTAACGCTGTTGAAGGCGGCGCTGTTCGGTAATATGCTCGTCGCGTCCGGTAAACGAAACGGGTTGAAATGACACAAATGAAACTTTCTTCGGATTTTCGAGCGCGAATCGGACGACCGAACCAACCTGATCATTGTTGACGCCGTTAACTAAAGTTGTGACCAGTACAATATCAACGCCGGCTTCATGCAAGTTGTTAATGGCGCGGAGTTTGACATCAAACAGGTTGCCGACCTGGCGGTGCGAGTTAGCATCGTTACCGATTCCGTCAAATTGCAGGTACACAAAGCGCAAGCCGGCATCGGCGGCTTCGCGGCAAAACTCTTTTGATTTGGCAAATTCAATCCCGTTGGTCGCGGCTTGAACCGAGTTGTAGCCAACCTTTCGAGAATAACGAATGCCTTCGAGAAAATGTGGAGAAATCGTCGGTTCGCCGCCGGAAAATTGGACAGACATTTGGCGACGGGGTTTGATTGAAATAGCATTGTCAAGAATTTCTTTGATGTCTTCCATCGAAAGCTCATGAACAAATCCAACCTGATTGGCGTCCATAAAACACGGGTCGCACATCATATTGCAGCGGTTGGTTAAGTCAACGGTGAGAACAGCGCCGCGTCCATATTTGATGGTTGAAGTTCCGTGATTGTGTAGTTTCTCGTCGTTGTGCGAGGCAATATCACGTCCGGGAAAATTGGCTTCAATGTGTTTTAAAAAGTTTGAGTCAATCGCCATCAAATCTTCAAAGTGGCCATGCGTTGGACAATCCTTAATCATCCAGATTTCCCCATCTCGTTCGACAATCTGCGCCTTAATTTCTCCGACTTTTTCGTTGAGTAAAATTGACACATCTTTCTTTCCGCTCAAAATATCTTCTCTGGCTTCAATCACGCAGTTTGGGCAAAGCGAATCCGTTGTCCGCGGAAATCCTAGAGTCGGTTTAGATTTTTGCCATGACTTTAATAAAGGCTTGTCTGACCATTTGGGGGTAAATGAAGGGTTTGGTTTATATTGATTAACTGATTTGATTGTCTTGAAAAGACCGCTCGCGACGAGCGTCAATCCTTTTTCAACATGCTTGATTGGTCTCATTTTTTCTCCGGTTAAATTATAAGTACAAAATTTGAAAGTCTGTTTCTATCCAAATTAATTTCGTGCTTCAATGGCTGATGCCTTCTCAAAACAGGTAAAAAAATAACATTCAAAATAAATATTATTTGAATGATTTCTCTACCCTGAATAATCTTTATAGATAGATTGTTTTATATTAAGGACTCTCAACGGCAAATTATAAACAACAATCGTGCCATCGTCAGCTCAATTCTCTTAACTATAATCACATCAATAACATGATTATTTGGTTAATAAATGATGCCTGTGTCATCGTGACAAAGTGACACACTTAAAATTTGAAAAAGAAGTTTTGCCAACTAAATTATCCACGGAATTATCCACATGGTTCTGTCTGAAATATGCGGTTAATTGTGCTAATTCAAACCTTATACGCATCAAATGAAACTATTGCGGAATTTCGTTCACCTTTTGTACATTACTAATAAATTATTTTCTGCAGAATTCTCAAAACCTCAAGTAATTGTTAATGTTACCGCTATAAACTACTAAAAAATAATCCTTTACAGTTAATAAAAAGTTTTGTAATATTCATTTCGTCTTAACTGATTCCAGACTAAGGCTCATTATTACAGCCAGTTCCCATCCAGACAAACTTTTAGCTTTGACTATCGGAAGTGAACAGACAGTGAACGGACAATTTATTCCTCGGAGAATTTAACAATGATCAGAACCAAAACCAGCACCTATCGTCTCAAAACAATCTCACAACAAATTGCTCCGCGCGCGGTTCCCGTTTATGCACCAGGCAGAGTCGAAGCCCGTGAACAAGCTCACAGTCGCGCAATAAATCGCCAAAACAGTAATTCTTCGCGCTGGATGATTTTTGCGGCTTTGTTAGTAATAACGTTCGTCTTTTGCGCGCTCTTGAACATCAGATCGCTGTCCGAAATGCAGCTTGAGCAGCAGAGACAAAACGTTTTGAGCGTCGAGGTAAAGCAAATCCAGGACGCCAATACGGCTCTCGCTGATGAAATAAAAAATTTAAGAAGTGATCCGGCCACAATTGAGCGCGCCGCTCGGCAGCGTTTGAATATGGTTCGGGCTAACGAAAGAATTCTTGTTCCGGCTAATTGAACTGGCGGAGAGTTTCAATGTCAGGAGCATGATTGACACACCCTGAGTAATCCCCGAAATGCCCCAGCTCCGCTTCAACTTACAGTTTTCACACCACGACTTTTGCGGTTCGAGTTACTAAAAACTTGAACCGCTTTCTCGTTTCAAACGGAATCCCAGCCATCTCTCAAAGCAGTTTGAAAAATTGACTTTCAATCAAATAATATCGGAATATTGTCTTATGTCTTAATAAAGCTATAATGAGATATTATTTATGTCAGAAATTAAAACCTCTCAAGAAACGTCGCGGAAAATGAGTGATGAAACCAAGCACTGGGAAAGCGCAACCCTAGAGCCTGTTTTGTCGAAGCTGCCGGAACGCAAAACAAAATTTGAAGGCGTTTCGCTCGAACCGGTCGAACGTTTATACACACCGGACGACAATCAAGGTATTGACTTTAAAAAAGATATTGCGTTTCCGGGCGTCTTCCCGTACACGCGCGGAATTCATCCGACCGGTTATCGCGGGAAACTCTGGACAATGCGGCAGTTTGCCGGGTTCGGCTCACCGGAAGAAACCAATCAGCGTTTTAAATATCTAATGTCACAGGGACAAACCGGACTTTCGGTAGCGTATGATTTGCCGGCTCTGATGGGGCTCGATGCAGATTCGCCGCTTTCCGAAGGAGAAGTCGGCAAATGCGGCGTAGCAGTATCAAGTCTGGCAGATTTTGAGACTTTGTTTGAGGGAATTCCGCTTGATCAGGTAACCGTCTCTCAAACGATTAATGCGCCGGCTTCGGTTTTCCTTGCAATGTATCTCGTCGTAGCCGAAAAACAGGGAGCCGACTCTAGAAAGATTTCGGGAACTTTGCAAAACGACATTCTAAAAGAATACATTGCCCAAAAAGAGTGGATTTATCCGATTAAACCGGCGATGAAGCTGGTGATAGATACTTTCGAATTTTGCAACCGGCACGTTCCAAAATACAACCCGATTTCTGTTTCCGGTTATCACATTCGCGAAGCCGGCGCAACCGCTTTGCAGGAACTGGCGTTCACACTGCGCGACGGGGTCGAATACGTCCAATACGGGATTGAACGCGGATTAGACGTTGATGAATTTGTTCCGCGGATGTCGTTCTTTTTTAATGCGCACAACGATTTTTTTGAGGAAATCGCGAAATACCGCGCCGCTCGAATCGTTTGGTCAAAAACCATGCGCGACCGTTTCGGCGCAAAGAATCCGAGAACGATGCAGCTCCGTTTTCACACACAGACGGCCGGAGTATCGCTCACCGTTCAGCAGCCGCTCAATAATATTTCTCGCGTTGCCATCCAAGCTTTGGCGGCGGTTTTGGGCGGAACTCAGTCCCTGCACACAGACGCCTATGACGAAGCTCTCGGCTTGCCGACCGATCAGGCGGCTTTGGTGGCGCTCCGAACACAGCAAATCATTGCGGAAGAAACCGGTGTCGTCAATACCGTTGACCCGCTCGGAGGCAGCTGGTTTGTCGAGTCTCTAACCAGAAAGATGGAAACCGGCTGTTTCGAATATTTTGATAAGATTGACGGGTTCGGCGGCATGGTCGAATCTATTGAAGCCGGATTTCCGCAGCGTGAGCTGCAGGAGTCAGCCTATCAATACCAAAAAGCTGTGGAACGCAACGAGCAAACGATTGTCGGCGTCAACAAACATCAAATGGCTGAAGAGTTGTCAAAAATTGATGTTTTGGTTATTAACGAAAGCACGCGCGATCACCAACTTGAACGCCTGCAGATGACGAAAGACCATCGCGACGATGGCGCCGTCGAAATAGCTCTCGAAAAACTTCAAAAAGCCGCGCGTGCCGATGAAAACACGATGCCTGCGACGATTGAAGCGGTTCGCGCTTATGCAACAGTCGAAGAAATCTCGGTCGCACTGCGAGATGTTTACGGCATCTACGAAGAACCTGCATTCTAAAAATGAGTAACGCAGCCGTTATTGCAGTTCCGTTTTTCGCCCTTTTTATTGGGCTTGAGGCTTTCTACGACTGGCGCAGGGGGACAAATGAATACTGCCCGAAGGATGCCTTGACCAACATTTGTGTGGGTTTTGTCAGTCTCGCTTGGGGCGCGTTATTTGGATTTTTTGCGGGTTTCCTTTATTTGTGGTGCTACGAGCACGCATTTTACCACTTCCCTGCCGATGCCTGGTGGAGTTGGCTGTTGCTATTTCTGATTGATGATTTTTTATATTACTGGTTTCACCGCGCCAGTCACGAACTCAGATTTTTCTGGAATTTCCATGTCGTTCATCATTCGTCAAATCATTACAATCTAAGCGTGGCCGTCCGCCAGAGCTGGTTCGGCAACAGCGTCACCTGGCTTTTTTACGCTCCGATGATGCTGCTTGGTTTCACGCCGTGGATGTTTGCCGTCATCCACGGACTAAACTTGCTGTACCAATTTTGGATTCACACCAGATTTATTAACCGTCTGGGCTGGCTCGAAAATATTTTGAACACGCCCTCGCATCATCGAGTCCATCACGGCTCAAACGACGTTTATTTGGATAAAAATTATGGCGGAGTTTTGATAATTTGGGACAGGTTTTTTGGGAGTTTTACGACTGAATCGGAAGCGCCGCGTTACGGAACAATCAAACCGCTTGAATCTTATAACTGGATTTGGATCAACACACATGCTTGGGCGGAAATGTGGACGGCCATGCGCGCGCGAAAAACTTTGCTCGGAAAGCTGCGCTGTATTTTCGGCTCACCGGACATGAACTTTTAATCTTATGAAAAAATCCCTGCTCTTTTTAGCCTGGGCGTTATTGTTCATCAGCATTAATGTTGCTGGACAATCAAGTATTATCGTTACTCCAAAAAAAGTCGTTTATACCAGAAAAAACGCGGAACCTGAAAAGAAACATTTCGACATTCGTTATCCGATTGTTAAAGGGGCGCTGGCTCCGGCTGTCAAACGCAAACTGGAAAACACGATTAGCTACTGGCGCGTTTTTCAAACTTCACTCAAGGAAAGCATGGAAGAAACTTATTTGAGCAGTTTGGATTACAAAGTTAACTACAACCAAAACGGTATTTTAGACATTTCGTTGTTTCAAGAAGGGGTTGGCGCTTATCCAAGTACCGGAACGGTAAATCTCGCAGTTAATCTCAAAACCGGCGCGCAGATTAAATTCAATGACGTTTTTAAACCTTCATCAAGTGCCAGGTTAGCCGCGCTGGTTGATAAAAAATTGGGGGCGGAAAAACGAAAAATTATCAAACAAGTGGATGCTGACAAAGATGAAACTCAGGAATCGAAAGATTCGCTGAAAGAGCAAATTGACGGTCTGAAGTTTACAACCGAAAGCTTTAACGAATTCAGAGTCGGCAGCAAAGGCGTTACGATTTTATATGACGCCGGTTTTCCACACGTAATCCAAGCGCTGCAGCCGGACGGCGAGTATTTCTTCACCTATGCCGAATTAAAACCTTTTCTCAAGCCCGACGGTTTGCTAGGAAAATTCGTTCGCTAATATACTAAACAAATGAACGAAAGAAAAATCAGAGTTTTAGTGGCGAAACCCGGACTTGACGGACATGATCGAGGCGCCAAAGTTATCGCGCGGGCGCTGCGCGACGCCGGAATGGAAGTAATTTACACCGGCCTCAGGCAAACGCCGGAAATGATTGCCGCCGCCGCTTTGCAGGAAGACGTTGACGCCGTGGGAATCTCGATTTTATCAGGCGCGCATAATACGCTCTGTCCGCGCATCGTCAATCTTTTGCGCGAAAACGGAATGGATGACACGCTCGTTGTCGTCGGCGGAATAGTTCCCAACGAAGACATTGCAACGCTCAAAGCCAAAGGCGTTTCAGAGATTTTTCTGCCTGGTACCTCAACCGAAGACATCGTGAAATTCCTGAGGGCAAACGTCAAACCGCGCGATTAATGAAGGATTAATACTTTGCGCGCTGAGCCTTTATCGAGCGAAAACTGAAAGTGATTTTTTCGAACAACTGAAATTTTGCCAGCTTTATCATGCCGACTTATTTCTTTCCTCTTAATATTCTCACCCAGGTTTTTGAGGACGAGACGGGGCTTTCAGAAGCATTAAATTTCCACGAGGTTTCACGTTTTGACACCAAAGGCGAGCGACGAAACATCGCGATTCGCGATAATGCCGAAAGGATTCTAAAAAAAACCGACGCACTCGAACTGGTTCAAAGAATTCCGCCAATCGAGTTTGAAACGGGGGAAATTACTCTTCCGATTGAACCGCCACGTAATTCGAGGCGCTGGCGCAAACCGGTCGAACTCAAAATCCACTTTCTTCGCTGGCAGCAGGCAAACGGCTATCTGCAGGCCTTTGTTCCAGTCCTCGGGATAGCAGTTCTGTCAAAGGACAGCGACGAGTTTGAAGGTAGAATCGAACGAGAGATTCGCGCGGCGCTGCTCAGAACCGGCGCGTCCGAATCGCTTAAGAAACTGAGCGAACTGGCGAGAATTCGTGAGATTCGCATTGAAAAATCCGAACTGGCAGTTGACATCAAAACTCCGAAGCAGCGAGCCATTGACGAAAATAACAGCGATGACGAAAAATCGGTTTTAGCCGAAGTTGCAACAAAACTAAACGACGTCGAGCTTTCTCCCGTTTATGAAGTCGAGCCGGTGGTCGAGCAGCTGGCTGAAATACTTAAATCCAAACAACGTCACAGCGTCTTGCTGATTGGCGCGAGCGGAGTAGGTAAAACCGCCGTTTTTCAGGAACTTGTGCGCCGCCGGAAAAAATATGGTTTGGCGGAGATGCCTTTTTACTCGACGAGCGGAGCGCGTCTGGTCGCCGGACAGACTGGCTTTGGAATGTGGCAGGAACGATGTCAAAAACTCGCTGCCGAGGCGCGAGAAGAGAAAGCTGTGTTGCATTTAGGAAATCTTGTCGAACTGCTCGAAGTCGGAAAATCAACCGCCGGCACGCAAGGCATTGCCAGTTTTTTTCGCCCGAAAATTGCGCGCGGCGAACTGCAAGTCGTGGTCGAATGCACGCCCGAACAGCTTTCAGTGATTGAAAGACGTGACGCCAATTTATTAACCGCGTTTCAGCAAATGCGAATTTCCGAACCCACTGCTGAAACCGGACTAAAAATTTTAGAGCAAGTCGCTGCCGAATTCGGGGACTTAAAAATCACTGCTCAAGCAGTCAAAACAATTGAAGCGATTCATCGCCGTTATGCCACTTACTCAGCGTTTCCTGGTCGCCCGGTCAGATTCCTGCGAAATTTGCTCGAAGAAAAAAACTCCGTTCAGTCTCCCGTCTCGCCGACTGATGTTTTAAAGACGTTCTCCAATGAAACTGGCTTGCCATTATTTTTACTGAGCGACGCCGAACAGCTTGACCTAAGTCAAATTGAAAACTGGTTTGAGCAAAAAGTTTTGGGTCAGCCGGAAGCAATCAAGCTGATCGTTGATTTAATCGCGACAGTTAAAGCCAAGCTCACGCGCCCGCGAAAACCCATTGCTTCCCTGCTCTTTATCGGCGGCACCGGAATCGGAAAAACCGAGTTGACCAAAGCTCTCGCCGAATTTTTCTTTAATAATCAAGAGAGATTGGCGCGGTTTGACATGAGCGAATTCTCCACCCAGTTTGCGGTTGAGCGCTTGATTGGGGGCGCGGGTGACGCGGAAGGTCAGCTAACCGCCAAAATGCGTGAACAGCCTTTTTCCGTGCTGCTCTTTGACGAGCTTGAAAAAGCTCATCCGCAGTTTTTCGATTTGCTTTTGCAAATTTTAGGCGAAGGGCGATTGACCGATGCGAGCGGACGGGTTGCCGATTTTACTAACTCAATTATCGTCATGACCTCAAATCTCGGAGCGGAAACCTTTAATCGCGGGCGGAGCGGTTTTCTGACCAGCGTTCGCGCAAAACAGGCCGCGATTAAACATTTCACTCAATCCGTGCGAGATTTCTTTCGCCCCGAAATTTACAATCGGATAGACCGCATTGTGCCGTTTGCGCCGCTTGATGAAAAAACTGCCCGAACAATTGCTGAACTTGAAATAGAAAAGCTTAAAAACCGCGAAGGAGTGAGGTTTCGTCAAATTAAATTTAATCTGGCGAAAGAAGTCGTTCAGTTTCTGGCGCAAACCGGCTATGACGTGCGTTACGGCGCCAGACCACTGCGCCGCGCCATTGAACGCGAGCTGCTCGCCCCGTTCGCCGCCAAGCTGAACGAACATCTGCCCGATGAGAAACTGACGATTGAGATCAGTTTGCAAAATAATCTGCCGAAATTTGCGATTGGAACCGACGCGCTCCAGAAACAGCGTTCGAAAACGGATTTTGTTTTGGCCGCGCTCGCCAACCGGGCCGCCGAGCTGCGCCGTAAGGCTCAAAAACTAACAGCGAGCTATCATTTGACGGAACTGGCAGACGAGCGTTTTCAACTCGTTAAAATCGCGGATTTGAGAGAACGCGGGCGCTGGGTTTCGCCCGAAGATATCGCGCGCCTCGAACGCCTGCCGAAAATCAGGAACTTCCTCGCCGCCAACAGCAATTTTGGTCGCGACGCGGCACAGCTTGAGGACAGCTTATTGCTTGAAATTTACGGCAAAGCTGAAACCGTCGAGAACCAGTTTGCCGACGAACTGGCGATTAACGAACTTCGTTTGCAGAAGATTCTTTTCGATTTGCTTGATTTAAAAACCGAGCAGGCCGACGAAGTCTCGATGGCAATTCACGGTGAAAACGCTCCGGCTCTCTTTCGCTTGGCGCGCTGTTACTTGCAGTGTATCGAAGAATTTGGCGGCGAAGCGGCGGAAATCTATTGCTTGACGACGATTGAGCAATCCGGCCAAAAACCGATGGAGCGCTTGCTTTACGGGCGCACGGTTTGGCAAATCGCCGTTCCTGAGCCGCAGATTTTTTTTGCTCAAACACAGCGCGAAGTAGTCGAAGCAAGTCTCAAAATTGTCGGCAAAATGGTCAAGTTGCGATTCGCGCCGGAAGCTGGGGTTCATTATTTCATTACTGGGAACAAAACAGACCGAGTCGGGGTCGCCACTGGTGATTTTATAATTCAGGGTTCCCAGCTTTCGGAAAAATTTGCCGCTCGCGGGTCGCTTGACGATTCTTTTTACAAACGACGTTTTTACAACGCTGATACTAAAACTATTGATGACCAAACTCTCGATAAAAAATACGATTTTGACGGGCGTAACATTGCCGCAACGGTTTTCCGGGCGATAGAGGAAAATCTGCAGCAAACAGCCAACGCGCTTCTCGATTAACACAAATTTCATTCTCACGGCTTTTACTGTCAAGCGTTTTCGTTTTAGACTATCGGTTTATAAATTTTAAAACTAATTTTTATGCTGACATCCAATATTCAAGAAGGTTTAACTTTTGATGACGTGCTGCTGGTTCCGGCTTATTCTGAGATTCTGCCGCACGAAGCCGATACTTCAACCCGGTTTACGCGCAATATCCGGCTCAATATTCCGCTCTGTTCGTCGGCGATGGACACCGTTACCGAGGCGGCGCTGGCAATCGCGCTGGCGCAGCAGGGCGGCATCGGCGTCGTTCACAAAAATCTTTCAATCGAGCGGCAGGCCGAAGAGATTGACAAAGTAAAACGCTCTGAAAGCGGGATGATAGTTGATCCGGTCACGATTTTGCCGACGCAAACAGTGCAGGAGGCTCTGCATGTGATGGAAACTTTTAAGATTTCCGGCGTTCCGGTCGTTGATGAAAACAATCATCTGGTCGGGATTATCACAAACCGCGATCTGCGTTTTGAAACGAGATTTGAGATTCCGGTTTCCGAAGTTATGACCAGACAACCGCTCGTCGCCGTTCCGGTCGGAACAACTTTGGACGAAGCCAAAGTTGTCTTGCAAAAACATCGGATTGAAAAACTGCTGGTGGTTGACGCCGAACAGCGATTAAAAGGATTAATCACTGTCAAAGACATTCAAAAGGCGATTCGTTATCCGCTTGCGGCCAAAGATGAACTTGGCCGCTTGCGCGTCGCGGCGGCCATCGGCGCGACCGGCGATTATCGTGAACGCGCCGCCGAACTTGTCAAGTCGCGCGTTGATTGTCTGGTGATTGATACGGCGCACGGCCATTCGTCGAGAGTTCTGGAAGCGATCAAAACAATCAAAAAAGATTTTCCCGCAATGCAGCTTGTCGCCGGAAATGTTGCGACCTATGACGGAACAAAGGCATTGATTGCGGCCGGCGTTGATGCGGTCAAGACCGGAATTGGGCCTGGTTCGATCTGCACCACTCGCGTTGTCACCGGCTCGGGCGTACCGCAAATTACGGCCATTGATGCCTGTGTTCAAGCGGCGAGAGGAACCGGAGTGCCGATTATTGCTGACGGCGGCATTAAATTTTCCGGCGATTTTGTCAAAGCCATTGCGACCGGAGCGGATACCGTCATGATCGGTTCGCTTTTTGCGGGAGTCGAAGAATCGCCGGGCGAGACTATTTTGTTTCAAGGCAGAACGTTCAAATCTTATCGCGGAATGGGTTCAATCGGAGCGATGCGGCAAGGTTCAAAAGACCGTTACAGTCAGGAAGGCACGATTTCCGAGCAAAAGCTCGTTCCGGAAGGAATCGAAGGACGCGTTCCGTACAAAGGAACGCTGGCTGATATGGTCACTCAATTAGTCGGCGGACTGCGCGCCGGAATGGGCTATACCGGCAGCAAGGATGTTAGAGAATTACAGGAAAACGCCCGTTTTGTCCGGATTACCTCCGCTGGTTTGCGAGAATCTCACGTTCACGATGTTATCATCACCAAAGAAGCGCCAAATTACCGCTTGGAATAATTAAGTTCTCCTGGCAAAAGAAAATTACTTAACCCTTGTTATTTCAATTAGTCTTGAGGTTTGGCTGAAATAATAATTTCCTGCGTTTGATTTTTGCGGCGAACGGTTAATTTAAATTCTTTGAATTCATTGCCGGAAATCGCCAGCGGATTTTCGCCATTCACTTTTTGAATAATATCGCCGGGCTGTAAATCCGAGCGTCCAGCCTGACCAATAGGACTAACTGAAACGACAGACAAACCTTCGGCTTTATTTTCCGTTTCGATTCCGACGGTGCGGAGCAAACCGGCGGCAGTTTGTTTTTTAGGCGGGGCAAGCGGATCATTAAATCCGCCAGCTATGATTGATGGCTTGGGCGGACTGACACTTGAAGTAATTGAGTAAATTTCGTTTTTCGGTAATGCTTTGCGCGACGAAGAGGGATTTGTAACTATTTTTCTCCGAGCAACGATATTTGCCGGTGTTTGTACCGCGACCGGATTGCTTGGCGATTTGACCGGTTGAGCCGTTTCGACCGTCGGAAGCGAAGACGCTTCGTTTCGCACGGCATCAGGGCTGGGTTCTGATTTAATTTGAGTGGCGACAAAATTAGTTTCCGGTTGAGTGACCGGCGAAGTTCTGCGAGCTAAAACAAAAGTCAGAATTACAACCAGACACAGCGCTGCCGCCGAAGAAGTCAGCCAAACCATTTTCCGGCTCGATGATAATGTCGCCTGCTCGGTTTTTCTTAGGCGCGATTTAAGCCGAAAGTTAAAATCATTCGGCGCTTCAACCTGCGGAAGAGTTTGGAGTATTTGCCGCAAATGCTCGCGCTCAAGATTGAATCTTCGACATTCCGAGCATTTTTCCAAATGCCTCAGACTTTTCGCAGACAATGCTTTCGCTCCGCTTAATTCTTCGATTTCAGTTTGATAGGTGTTGCAGCTCATTGACAATTTATTGCGCCCTTTAAAAATAACTTTTTAGCTTTTCGCGTAGGAGGTTTCTGCCGCGCGAAATTCGAGATTTGATCGTGCCTTCGTTGGTCGCCAGAATCGTCGAAATTTCATCGTAACTTTTGCCCTCAATATCGCGCAAAACCAGCGGAGCGCGGTACTTTTCCGGTAAAGTAATAATCGCTTTTGAAATAACTGCGCTGATCTGCGCGTCAGCTAAAGCCGCATCCGGCAGGGGCTGCTTGTCGGGCGGATGAAATTCGGTTAAATCGCCGTCATCGTTCGAAAAAAATCCGTTGAGCGAAATCAGGCGGCGGCGTTTGCGCTTACGGAGCTCGGAAATTGCCAGATTTGTAGCAATTCGATAAATGTACGTTGAGAAAGCGTAAGCGTCGGTGTAGCGCTCGCGGGCTTGATAAACTCGGACAAAAGTCTCCTGAGCCAAATCAACCGCGTCTTCATAATTGCCCAGCATCCGGTACAAAAAATTCGTTATCTGGCCGCGGTAACGCGTGACAATTTCTTCAAAAGCGGCTTCGTCGCCCCGGCAAGTCGCAGCAATCAACTCATGATCAGAAACTCTCTCAACAATAGGGTCGGCAGCAATCGCCGGCGGAATTTCCGCTCCGACGGCTTCAGGGGCGTTAAATTTTATTTCTCCGGTTGAAGTCGCACGTTCCATCAGCCACGCTGCCCTTACCAAATTCGACATAAAATCGGTTTTCAACGGAGCCTTAATGTCAGCGACGGTCACGACTTTTTATGGGTTTTTAGGTTGTCTAATTTCGACTGCCGCAAACCTTCACGCCGCGCTCTTAAAAAAGTTCCTGAAACAAACAGGGTAAATGAAAAACAGCCGGACAACAAAGAGTCTTTGCCGTCCGGCTGTTTTTGACATTGACTGCAGCAATTATTTTACTCGCCGGATTGAAAATCCGCGTCTTCTATTTTGGTCCCGTATCTGATGGTAGAAACATTAGTCTCCTCGACCGGTTTGCCGTCGGTAGAAAGCACTGTTCGCCAAGCAACAAAAGTTCCCTGCGCGTTGCGATAATCATAAAATTTCCGCACGTATTTAACCGGCACTCCCGCGGACGTCGGTGAAAAATCGTATTCGAGCGATTGAACGCGATAAAGCTTGGTGCTGATGTTAAAGCGGGTGGTGCGATTTTCCTTATCCGTCACGTCAAGCTGAAAAAATTCCACGCCCATCTGTTTATCTTTTCCGGCGAGTTTCAAAGTCGAACCGTTTTCTTTGTAACGCAGCAAAGCGTCGATATTGTGGAAAATCGAAGCCTGAAAGCCGCGGTCGGCTTCTTCGCGCGGAACAAAAGTCGTGTTGTTAAAAATTCCGAAAACTTTATTTTGATCGTAAACAAGCGCATACTGCGCCGCGCTTAATTTTTGATCGAGGCGGACGCGGTCTTTTTCCTGATTCTCGCCGCGAACAATCCGTCGCTCGTACGAAGATTTTTCCGAAACGGTCGTGCCGTCAGGCGCAAACCGCAGCATTTCGCCGTTTTCAAGCTCGGTTTTGCGAATTGTCGCCAGGCTTTCGCGGCGCCCGTAAACTAAAATCACAGCTTCGGCAAGCTGCTCGGCGGTCAAATTGCTGGCATCAAATTTGGGCTGTTTTTCGGGCTTTTTTGGTTTTTCCTTTTTGACTTCTTTTTTAGCTTCGGGTTTAGTTTCCGGCTTGCTTGAATTTGCTGCCGGTTTCTCCTGTGCGAAAACGGGTGCAAAGACCGAAAAGATTCCGAAAAAAACAATGATAAAAGCCGCAAACTTCGATTTTTGGAACACTGAGAAAAGTTCTCCTTATTTTAAATTACCCTGATAAAATGGTCGTAAAATTTCTTTCGCCTGAAAAAAGCCGAGGGAGAGGTTTTCATTTTTCTAGCCGCTTATCTTAACATAATGCTAAAAAGAATAACTTGTTTCGTCGGCAAACACTTTAATTGATGCGAAAGACTTATTTTTTGATGCACCGCTCGAAGCAATTGAACGCTTGGTTTCTTTAATAGTTGGCACTGAGCGATTGACACAACCCGGCTGAAGCTAATAAATTGCTTCTTTTCGCATTTGATAAGAATTTGTTACAAAATCAAAAGATAGATAATTTTTATAAAATAGTTTTTAGAGAGGAAATTTAAATTATATGAAAAAAGTAGGTATTTTAGTCGGACGCGAACAAACGTTTCCGGCTTCGCTGATTGAAAAAATCAATGAACGCGGAGAGGGCGCCGTCACGGCTGAAATGATTAAAGTCGGCGGCGTTCGCCACGAAATGGAAAAACAGTATGATGTGATTGTTGATCGTATTTCTCACGAAGTCCCGTTCTATCGCGCGATGCTCAAACGCGCCGCGCTCGAAGGCACCTTTGTGATCAACAATCCATTTTGGTGGACAGCGGACGATAAATTTTTTAATTATAGTCTGGCCGCCAAACTCGGCGTCGCAATTCCAAAGACGGTTCTCCTTCCGCAAAAAGATTATATTCCGGGTATTGTTGGCGAAAGTCTCAGAAATCTTGAATATCCGATTGACTGGCAAGGGATTTTGGACTATGTCGGAACGCCCGCGTTTTTAAAACCATACGATGGCGGAGGCTGGAAGAACGTTTCTAAAATCTATAGTCTGCAAGAATTGTGGACTGAATATAATCAGAGCGGAACGCTTTGCATGACGCTGCAGGAAGGTATTCAATTTGATCATTTTGTGCGCTGCTACTGTATCGGTCAGGAAAAAGTATTGGTGATGCCGTATGACCCAACCCAGCCCTATATGTCGGGGATGCAGTACGTCAACATCGAAAATTATCTGGAACCGACGCTTTACGAGCGAGTTGTTAAGGACGTAAAGACAATTTGCCATGCGCTCGGTTACGATTTGAATACGGTCGAATTTGCTATCAAAGACGGGATTCCTTATGCGATTGACTTTATGAATCCGGCACCGGACGCCGAACTTGCTTCGGTCGGCGAATACAATCACAATTGGGTTGTTAATTCGGTCGCGGATTTTATTTTCGACCGCTTGGAAAAAGGATTTGAGAAACCTAGCTATCGCTGGAATGCGTTTTTAAATCCGGGCGCGGGTGAAACAACTGTGAACGCAATCGCAACAGCGCCAAAAGCGACTAAAGCTAAAATGCTGCGCGCGAAAAAAACGGTTGCCAGCGCAGGAAAGACCGAACCGAAAGCTAAAACGGCTCGCGCTAAAAAAGCTGCCGGCGAATAAACTTCTTGAACGCTGTAAAAAGAGGGCGAATGGATTACTAACCATTTGCCCTCTTTTTTTTAATAGCTTTAACCCTTTTCAATCAATCCTCTTCCAAAATCTGAGTCGGATTAGCGCGCGAATCTAAAAACTTTTCCGCCAACGCTAAGATTGCCCACACCGCGCCGGTAACCGCGGTTATTGCCCATCCTAAAGCGGCCAAAGTCTCGCTCGCAAAAGTGCCGACCAAAATCACGGGCAGTCCGGTAAAAGTCAGCCGGAGACAAATTCGTTTGCCGCTTGTCACGCTGTCGAGCCAGCTAATCCGCGAAAACTCAGTTTCCATGTATTTGAAATTGCTGTTAAGAAGCGAGAAATATTCGGCTTCGGCTTGTGCCCAGCGTTTTGTCGCAGCATCGCGAGCAAAACGCGCGGCGGCTTGAAAATGATGAACGACGTGCGCAATTTTACCTTCCTGCAATCCGATTTCACCCAATCCGCATTCGGCGCGAAAGTTTTCCGGAAAAACATCGAGAGTTTGGCGAAAAGTTCTGGCAGCCGACACAAAATCTCCCGCTTGCAAATAGCTCTCGCCAATTCGGGCAAGCAGATTCGCGTCAGATTTGCCGCGCCTGGCTGCCAATCTCAAAGCTGCCAAAGCTCTTCTGCGCCAGCCGACATTTTTAGCGGCGTTGGCATAAGAGAGGAGCCCTCGTGAAAATTCAAAAAGCAGCCAGGCATTTTCCGGCTGCCAGAGCAAAGCCCGCCGGTATGCTTCTATTGCTTGCGAAAAATTTCCGGCGACGCGCAGTTCATTGGCGGCTTGACGCAGTTCAACCGACTTATAACTCGAAATTTCGGCGTTTTCTTCAATTTGATATAAATTTTGGCGATTATCGCGCGGAGCCTTCGAACGCTTAATTTTTGGCAGCGCGCCTTCGAGCAAATCAGTAGAAGGAAGTTTGAGTTCCTTAATCTTTTGTTTGAGATTTTTCGGATCAACGAGAAAATCGCGCAGCTCAACTGAACGCGCGTCAAGTTTGTCTTCAGGAATTACAGCAAAAAGAGTTTTAATCATTTGCCGGTAGCCTTTGCCGCCGGACGCAAACGAAAAAAGCATTTCGCTCCCGGAGATTTCGCTGCGATAACGATAAAACACCCGCCCGCCGGTTTTCAAAGTCCATGAAGATTGCGTTTCAACCAGCTGGATATCAGTAATTTTTAAGCGTTGCGGCTTGGCATTGAGAAATCTGGCAACAACGGCGATGGGGCCTTTGCGCGTCAGATTTTTACCGTCAAATTCCACGCAATCAAACCACAACAACAAGGGAATAACAGTCCATCCAGCGATAGCGACGATGGCGCTGCTCCAAATAAAGCCGAGGTAGGTCAGAAAACAGGCAGTAATTGTAAGGAAAAGCAATGCGCTCAGATAACCTTCCGGCGAAACGCGAACAGAGCATTTCCCGCTGGTTTTATCGGCAGCAACGGGATTTATACTAATGCCGTTATCAGCGGCGACGCCTGAGATTTTAATTGGAGCGGCTTTTCGCATTTTTTACTTCTCCGTCATTTGTAACAAACGCTTAACTTTCTAGTTTTTCAGATTTGGAGCAAAAAAGCGAATTTTTTAAAATTTAGAAATAAAAAAAGGCGGTCCGAAAGCCGCCTTTTAAAACAAATTACGAACTATTATTTGGCTATTAGAGACTTGCCGCAGTAGCTTCGGGCGGAAGCTGCGCATACCTCGCCGCATCAAGCTTTTCGAGCTTTCGGGCGGCTTCTCTGGCCGTCATCGTCATTGTCGCCGGTTTCCCATCCGGATCTTTGGCTTCGCGGGCGGTTTTAGCGAGATTGAAATAAATGTCCGCCGCTTCCTGTTTCTTACTCTGCTTTTCATAAATTAGGGCGAGCGCGTAATTTAAAGTGTCGGGCGAAACGACGCCGTTTGGCTGTTTGAGCAAATCGCTGTAAAGATTGGCCGCATCATCATATTTACCGTCGGCCGCGCGCGCTTCGGCGAGTGCAAATTTAGACAAACCGGCGACTTCGCGATTGCCGCTCGCGGATAAACCCTCAAGTTCTTTCAAACCGGCTTCGCGCTCAAGCTTTAATTTGTTAAGCGCAATAAAATACTGCGCCTTTTCTTTGTAGGGGCTGCCGTATTTGTTGGCCACATCTTCAAAGGCGGCCACGGCTTTTTCGGCTCGCTCTTTGTCAGTCGCGTAAACCGGAACGGGGCTGTTCGGAACGGGCGAAGCCGAAACCTGGGCCTCATTGATTTCGATGGCTTTGCCGAGCGCCGCTTGAGCTTCACCGGCCTGACGCATTTGCCATGAATAAATGATGCCGCCTAAAATCGCCAAGACCAGAATTCCGCCCAAAATGTACAAAATCTGCCTGCCTTTGCCTTCAAAGTTCTTGCCCCAATCTTCGATGCGCTGCGCCACCGGGCTTTGCTGAAAGATGGGCGCGGATGTTTCGCTAACAGGTTGTTTTTTCTTTGCCACTTTATCCTCTATGATTGCTTCTGATTAACTGGGAATTATTTTGTTGATGATACGATAAACCTTAACTTTAGCGAGGCTTGCGCTCTGCTGTCAAGCAAGACTAACAACAGATAAATGCAGCAGGCATCTAATAATCAGTGACTTATTCGAATCAGCCAGAAACTGATGAAACAGGAAAAAGCGGATTGTGAGCGTTTATTGTTTGATGCGCAATTATTTTTTTCTAAAAGCAAAAAATTCTGGGAACAAATTTGAATTCGCCGTGTCTAATCAAACAAGTTCGCTTAAGAAGGCGAAGTAAAAAAGCTGACATATTCCCGCTGCCGGGAGACGCGAAGAGAAACAAGATAAGTTTTCACAAAGAAGTCTCGATGCGAAAGAGCCTTAATGAACTTCGGGAGAACGATCACAATTACCGGAGAAGATTTGCCGGAGGTCGCAGCGGCATCAGGGGCTGGGTTTGTTTCAACGTCTGAATCGGATTTGCTCGCGCGGCTTAAGGCTGGCGAATCAACAGCTTTCGATATTTTGATAAATCGGTATTCGGGCGATCTCTACTCGCTGCTTTTAAGGTTAACTGACAATCCGGAGGAAGCTCGCGATCTAACGCAGGAAACCTTTTTGCGGGTTGTCCAATCGGTCAAGAATTTTCGCGGAGAAGCAAGTTTGAAAACCTGGTTGTTTCGAATTGCCATCAATCAGGCCAGAAATCGCCGCCGATGGTGGCTAGCCAGACGGCAGAACGTAACGTTTTCACTTGACGGCGGACGAGACGACGATGATTCGCCAAGTTTGCACGATACTTTAACCGATGATTCTCAAGCGTCGCCCGAAGATGAAGCCTTGCGGCGCGAACAATCGGCCAAATTGCGAGACGCGCTCCGCAGGCTGGCGACAAACTTTCGCGAAGCCGTTATTCTCCGCGATATTGAAGGCTTAAGCTATGAAGAAATTGCCGACACCCTGCAAACCAGCGTCGGCACTGTTAAATCAAGAATTGCGCGAGGTCGCGAAGAGTTAAAAAAAAGGTTGAAACGTTCTTTGTAAATTCAAATGATCAATAGTTATCAGTCAACAGTTATTATCGCTGTTTAATGTTGACTGATAACTATTGATTGATAAGGCATGGCTGTCCCGCCCCGGCTTTCACTTTAACGGAAATCGGTGCCAAACGAAGGGTCAAAGTGACGATAACGGTGCGTGGCAGCAAAATCTGACCGACTGGGGTTTCGCGCAATCAGTTTTATTTGACAACGTGACCAGCAACATCACGTTTTTACGATTTGATTGCTTTGAAAGTTCGTCGTTCTTATTTGCTCCAAACACGCGACCGACGTTGTTTCTCGAATAAAAAGAGAAACAGCCGGGGTCGGAGAGCCATGCTAATTGCAGATTTCGGATTTCGGATTTCGGATTTTTTAGAGGCAATTGAATGTTTTACCGAACATTTAGTTTTTGCCTTATCAATCCGAAATCCGAAATCCGAAATCCGAAATCGTTATGGATTGTCAGAGATTTCGCCAAAATATATCGCTTTATTTGGACGCCGCGCTGTCGGCGGAATTTTGTGCTGTCTGCGATTCGCATCTGGATTCTTGTCCGCTCTGCCGCGCAGAATTATCGGAAATGCAAGATTTAACTCAATTTCTGACCCGAACTGCGAAAACTTCGGTTCCGCTTGATTTGGCAGCTTCGCTCAGTCGCGCGGTGATGATGGAACTCGCAGCCCAAAAAGAGATTAATCAACCCAAATCAAAAGTTTCTGGCTGGTCAGCGCTTTGGGATCAATATTTACAACCTCTAATGCTGCCTTATGCGACCGGCATTTGTGCTTCTCTTTTGATGTTTTCAATGATGTTCGCAACCCTTGTTCATTCAATTTCGGCTTTTCGTCAAATGGAGGAGAACGCGCGGCGCGAGCGAAAGGAGCGTGAGGTTATTCTGGCCGAAGCAACCAATTTGCCTTACGAACAATTGGCGTCATTTCCGGCGGCTGATTACGCCGTCCGACGTCTTTCCGTTACCGCCGAATCGCCAAGTCTCAATCCGCAAAGCGCCTTTGTCGCGCTGACCTCATCGCTGACGAGAGGCAAAGACAAAAACGATGCGATCATGGTTGTCGCGGATGTTTTGAGCAGCGGCGTCGCTAATATCGCCGATGTCATTCAATCGCCGCGCGAACCGGGAAAATTGGCTGAATTAGACAAATTACTGCGCGAAGACCCGGCTTTTGTGCCGGCTTCGCTTGATCGCCGCCCGGACAATGTGCGCGTCGTGCTCCTGATTCAAAAGGTCGAAGTTCGGGTGATTGATAAAGTCGAAATTCGCGAAAACGAGCAACCCAAACAGCTTAAAAGTTGGAAGTCAAGAAAGTTTTAAATTAATTGAGACAAATCAGTTTTGAGAAAAGACCGGCAAAATTGCCGGTCTTTTCTATTTTAGCCGAGCACCTCATAATCTCTTTTTTGCCATTTCGAGCGGCTTTAGTTAAACTTTTCACAAACAAGGGGCACAAAAATGGGACAGCAGCAAAACACCTGGCAGGATATTGAAAATTTCGTTAAGCCGTTTGAAAAAGCGACAACGGAATTTTTTGAGAACGTAGCGGAAACTTTTGTCGGCAAAGCGGAGCCTTTGCGCGACGGGACGGAACATGATCCGCTCAATCTACCGCGCGATCTTTATGCGCACAGAGCGGCGCAAACCGAATGGTGGTATTACACCGGACATGCGGAAACAGTTTCCGGAAAGAAATTCGGCTTTGAGCTGGTTTTTTTCAAACGCCGCACGGATTTGGACAAATTCGGCGTAGTGCCGCTCAGACTGTTTGGCAATCCGATTTATTTCGCACATTTTGCTTTCACTGACGTTGAACGTCAAAAATTCCGCTACGCGCATCGCAAAAGCGCCAACGGCTTTTTCGAGCAGCCCGCCTCGGCCAGTGAAAAACATTATTACGTTCGGCTCGGCGATTGGTCTGTGCGCGAAGCCGCAGGAACGCATGTTGTTCGCGCCGCGCTTGGCGATTTGACCTTTGAAGCGACGCTGACGCCGACCAAACCGCCGACGTTAAATGGGCGCGGCGGTGTTTCATTTAAAGACGAAGGCGAAGCCTCGCGTTATTTTTCTTTGACGCGAATGAATCTCGAAGGTGATTTGGTTTTGGACGGTGAAACCGAACATTTTAACGGCGCAGCCTGGTTTGATCGCGAGTTCGGCACCTGGACTTCGACGGAAAATCAAAAAGGCTGGGACTGGTTTTCGATTCAGCTTGATAACAACTGCGAACTGATGTGTTATCAATTGCGCGACAGTAAACACAATGTTTCTCCTTTTTCAAGCGGCACGTTTGTTGATGAAAACGGCAATACTACGGCTCTCAAACAGGAAGATTTTACGATTGAGCCGACCGGATTTTGGAAAAGCCCGACGACCAAAGCCACCTATCCTTCGGGCTGGAAAATTAAGGTTGATAAAGTCGCACTTGATTTAACAATTACTCCGGTGATGGAAAATCAGGAACTCGATACGCGCGGGACAACGATGATTGTTTATTGGGAGGGCTCAAACGAAGTTGCGGGAACCGCGGGCGATATTCCGGTTAAAGGCCGAGCTTACGCCGAGCTTGTCGGTTACGACCGCTCGCACGAAAACCCGAATCTGGCATATTTTATTTTTGGAGGCAGCTTTGAAAACGCAGTTAAAAATCCGTTTACGAGCGAATAATAAAAAATTAAGTTGCGTCTCTTGGCAAAGACAGCGATAATGCGAATTACAAATTTGAGAAGATTTTAGGAGGAATTTTGAGATGGGACTTTTTGATTCTATCGGTAAAATGTTCGGCTTTGGCGCGAGTCAGGCACAACAGCAAACGGAAAATCCTGAGCAGAAATTTGCACATTTAAAAGGCAAATACGTCGCGGCGTTAAATTATGCTGACAGCGTCGGCGCGAGAGTTGACGCGCTTTATGTCGAAGGCGATAAACTCGTCGCTCGGATTGGCGCTCCCGATCAAGGGGCAGCAGAACAAATTACCAACCAGTTTAATTCGATTGACAGCAGCTACAGCGATCTCGATTTACAAGTCAACGCCGATCAAGCGCAAGTTGACCAAACTGCAGATCAGTCAGCTGCCCAAACTTATACAGTGCAATCAGGCGACAGCCTCTGGAAAATCGCCAAGAATCATTACGGCGACGGCGCGCAATACATGCAAATTTATTATGCCAACCGCGATAAAATCCAAGATCCGGATAAAATCAATGTCGGCTGGGAATTAACTATTCCCACTGCCAATCAAGCCAACGCTTAAGTTTAAATTTGGATTTAAGGCAAAAAGGCGCGTGAAAATTCACGCGCCTTTTTAATTTTTGCGAATCGCCTTGCTAAAGAGGATTTGCTCTAAATTTCCAAAAACGTCAAAATATTTTTATGAGTTCACCACAAACAGAATTTGCAGTTTCAACTTCCGAACAACTTTTTGCGCGCGCCGTGGAATTGATGCCGGGCGGAGTCAACTCGCCGGTCAGAGCGTTTCGCGGCGTCGGCGGAACTCCGCGTTTTATCAAACGCGGCAAAGGCCCGCTGATGTTTGACGCCGACGGGCATCAGTTGATTGATTATGTCAGCAGTTGGGGCGCGCTGATGTTTGGACATGCTGATGAGGAGATTTTGGACGGCTTGAGAGACGCGATGGAGCGCGGGACGAGTTACGGCGCGCCGACCGAGTTGGAAATCGAGATGGCCGAAGAAATAATTGATGCCGTTCCGAGCATCGAGATGGTGCGGATGGTCAACAGCGGTACTGAGGCGACGATGGCGGCAATCAGGCTGGCGCGCGGCGTCACGGGACGTGAAAAAATCGTCAAATTCGAAGGCTGTTATCACGGTCACGCCGATTCTTTTTTAGTCAAAGCCGGTTCCGGTGTGGCGACGCTCGGACTGCCGGATAGCCCCGGCGTTCCGCAATCTACGGCTAACAACACCCTGACCGTTCCCTACAATGATATTCAAGCTTTAGAAGAAATTTTCGATGCTAACAAAAATCAAATTTCCTGTGTAATTCTCGAACCCGTCGTTGGAAACATGGGCTGCGTCGTGCCGGAAAGCGGTTATTTGCAAAAAGTGATTGACGTTGCCCACGCCCACAACTCTTTGGTTATTTTTGACGAGGTGATGACCGGATTTCGTCTGTCGCGCGGCGGAGCGCAGGAGTTGTTTGGAGTTAGACCGGACATCACAACGCTCGGCAAATTGATTGGCGGAGGTTTACCGGTCGGGGCTTACGGCGCGAGCAAAGAAATTATGCGAAACATTGCGCCGGCGGGAAATATTTATCAGGCCGGAACGCTCTCCGGCAATCCGCTCGCGATGACGGCGGGACTGGCGACTTTAAAAAGACTGCGTGACAAAACCGTTTACCAGACGCTTGATAAACGGGGCGAAAAATTGGTCAGCGGATTGCAAAAAGCGGCAACCGAAGCCGGCCTCAAGACCACTTCAAACCGCGTCGGCTCGATGTTTACCCTGTTTTTTACGGACGAACCAGTCTTTGATTGGACCTCTGCCAACAAATCCGACCGCGAGTTATTCGGAAGATTTTTCCATGCCCTGCTTGGCGAAGGAGTTTATTTGCCGCCTTCGCAGTTTGAGGCCGGCTTTTTTGGACTCACGCACACCGATGAAATTATTGAACAGACAATCACGGCTGTGAGGAACTCTCTCTCAAGACTTTGAAATAAAAGTACAAGCTGAAACTCGCGCGTCAGTCATGACGGAAGATTGCGCAAAATCGCCTGTTGCACTCAGGCGGGTTTTAGGTTGTAAAAAACAGTGCTTGTCAGGTATGTGAAATTTAGTTTAATCTGTTTCCTGAAAAACATTTGTGCCACTGCAGGAGTTGTATGGAAAAAACCGGTTCACAAAATATCCAAGACGCCTTTCTCAACACTTTGCGGCGTGAAAAAGCCGTTGTCACAATACATTTACTGCATGGCACAACATTGAGCGGCAGGCTGAAAAGTTTTGACAAATTTTCGGTAATGCTTGACACCAACGGGCAGGATTTTCTGATTTTCAAACATGCTATTGCCACTGTCACCAGCGTGATGCAGCCGCAGCAGCGCCGTCCGCAATACGAGGGCGAACAGCAGCAGCAGCAGCGTCCGCCGACTTCATTTACGCCACCGCAACAACCTAATCGTCAATCAAACGAATAAAAAGCCGGGAAGAAACTTTGCCAACAGTTGAGACACCACAGTTAAACGGAATTTTCATCACATTTGAAGGGTTGGACGGAAGCGGTAAAACCACTCAATTGCGTCTGCTCGAAAGCGAGTTGAAAAAGCGCGGGCACAAAGTCGTTTCGACCAGCGAGCCGGGCGGAACGCTGCTTGGCAAGCGGGTGCGCGAACTGATTCTGGACGAAGATTTACAAGTCTCGCCGCTTTCCGAACTGCTTTTATTTGCCGCCGACCGCGCACAGCACGTCGAAACATTATTGCGGCCCGCGCTCAAAAAAGGTCAAATCGTCATTTCAGACCGCTACGCCGATGCCACCGTCGCTTATCAGGGCGCGGGGCGCGGGGTTGATTTGCGGCTCGTCAAACAATTAATTAAATTAGCGACCAATGGACTGAAGCCAAATCTCACTCTCTTTTTTGACTTGCCGGTCGCAGACGCGCTCAAACGCACCGCCAGCCGGGTGACGCTCGGACAAAAAAACAACCGGCTCGATAACGAAGACGGGGAATTTTTCGCGCTCGTCCGCGAGGCGTATCTGCAAATCGCCGCTGCCGAGCGCAAGCGTTTTCGCGTGATTGACGCGGCGGCTTCGCCCACGGAAATCCACAACCGGGTCCTCGAAATCGTCGGCGAATTTCTTCAATAAACTTTCCGCGCTTGATTCATTTGTAAAATCGAATAAACTTGCAGGCAGAAATCTAGCAGAAAATTTGCAGTTAATTTTCTAGGAATCAATGCGTTTAAAAACCTATTCGTCTCAAATCGTTTCGGCACTCGTTTTAGCTTTTCTTTTGTCTATTTGCGGCTCGGCGCAGACAAGCATTAACGCGCCCGGCGCGCCCGGCAAAGATGCGCAGTGGTCAAGCGCGGGCAAACAAGCCATCGGGACTTCGGCAAGCCTCGAAAGCAAAATCTGGTTCACGCTTGGCCAGGGCGTGCTGACTGAAGTTTATTATCCGGACGTGACCGTGGCGAATGTTCACAAATTACAGTTTGTCGTCGTTAATCCGCAAACGAAAAAAGTTGAAACGGAGTTTGACGACGCGATTCACGAAATCAAAGTTTTGCGCCCCGATTCATTGACTTTTCAGCAACTCAACACGGCCAAAAGCGGGCAGTGGAAAATTATCAAAACCTACGCCACTCATCCGAGCGGAAGCTCCGTTTGGATAAGGGTGCAGTTTGAATCAAAATCGCCGGAATTACAGCTTTATGCTTACTACGATCCGTCGTTAAAAAATACCGGAATGCATGATTCGGCGGCTGTTCTGCAGTCAAAAAACACCTCAACTTACATACTAACAAACCGGACTTCAGGAAAAACAACCGAAAAAGTGGTTGATGAGCCGACGGGAGATTCTTTGCTGTCGGCTTCCGAAGGTGACGTGACGTCGCTGCTGCTTTTCAACGGAGCAACAAAGGAATCCACCAGCGGTTTTTTAGGGACGAGTGACGGATTATCGCAACTGCGCGAAACCGGTGAATTAAGAGACAGATATCAGACGGCGAAAGATGGCAATGTTGTGCAAATGACGCACATCGTCAATCCCAAACGCTTCACTGTGGTTTTATCATTTGGAAAAGATTTTGCCGATGCATTTAAACAAGTTAACCCGACAGAAGGCGATCTCAATTTTGAATCCGTCCTGGCTAAATACGAGAAAGGCTGGAGCGATTATGTCAAAACGCTGCCGAAAGTTGACGTGAAATATCAAGCGCAGTTCAACATGGCGGCGATGGTTTTGAAGGCTCAGGAAGATAAAACCGTGCGCGGCGCAAATGTCGCCAGCCTGACGATTCCGTGGGGCGGCGGGAAGAATGCGAACGAAGATGTCGGCGGCGGTTATCATCTGGTTTGGGCGCGGGATTTGTATCAGGTTTTTACGGCTTATCTCGCGCTCGGCGACACGGCGGCGGCGAATCGGGCGTTGGATTTTTTGTTT
>JBBQUS010000043.1:0-46126 GCA_038212235.1 Pyrinomonadales bacterium | reverse complement strand
CGGTTATTTCGTCAGCACAGTGGGCGCGCACGGGAACGAACAGATGATAAAAAACTACGTTCAGCAACAGGGCAAGATAGATGAAAACGGTCAACTCAAGTTATTTTAATACACCGTCAGCTGGCTGCGGCGAAATTTATTTTAAATCTTACAAAAACCCCAGCAGCTGCAAATCTTCAATCGGTTCAACGAATGAACATGAGCCAAACGAGATTACGTTGCGCTCGCGGAGCAACTTTAATTGCGGCAGTTCAATGCGGTTTCCGTTCCAGGTTGCGCCTTCATCGTCAAACCCAAAATTGCCCGCGTTACCGTCAGCCATTAATTTATTAGCATTATTATTATTCAGGTTTTGCCTGAGCAAGGCGGCAGCCAAAAACAAATTCAGAAAGCCATGCATCGCGCCGGTCGGCGCATCCGGTTCATAACTGAGCGGCTTAACCACGCGCAAAGGGTGATGAAGTCCGGCGGTAGCTTTGAACGGCACATTGGCGGCAATGCAGACGCGGAGGAATTTGATCAGTTCGTCAATCGGCGGAAATGCTTCCTGAGTGCTGCCGCCGGTGCGAATCTTGGCTCGTTGACGGGTTAAAGCCAGAGCTGAAATCTGTTCGGGAAGTTGTGAATCAAGCGGAATTTCAAAGTAAGTCGAAACGCGGGAAGACAAATAGGCTTCCTTGATTTGTTTGGCCGTCTCTGCACGGGCTTCAATAGTGTCAATCACGGCTGAGCCGGAGAAATTTTGATTGAAGATGTCTATCTGCCGCAGCGTTGCGGTTAAATCACCGCGCACCAGTGCGCTGATGCGCCAGAGTTTTGATCCTTTGCCCTTCCAAAACTCCTGGGCGTGAACGGCAAAATCGTTAATTAAATCTGACGGAACAATAAAACGCCCGAGCATCCAGGCATATTCGCTGTCGAGATAATCAGCGTAATTTTGCACTGCGGCGGCCATCGAAAGATGCGCGGGCGGAAATAAACCCGCGTAATCAATTACTTCTGACAACAGCACACGCAGCGAATTTTTGATACTTTCACTCATTTACAAAAAAACAATGGTTTCAGTTTATTCAGTCTGCCGCGTTTGACAAAGAAGGGGGACAATCCAATGTTTCGCAAACCGGATTTAGTTTAGCGTAGATTTTAGCTGAGGCAAACCGCAGTTTGAAAAAAATATATTTTAAGACTCGTCAGCGTTTGAAATTTTTGGGCAGGTTTTGCCAGACCTCAAAGTAATTTGTCTGCAGCAAAGCCTCGGTTTCAAGGGCAAAACGCGTCGGGCGCAGGATATAGCGCGTCTCGAACATAAAGGCCATCGTGCCGGTTAATTTTTGCGGTTTAAGCTCGGCGTTTGAAGCCTTCTGAAACGCTTCCGAATCAGGCCCGTGCGCTGACATCTGATTGTGAAGCGAACCGCCGCCCGGGACAAAACCTTCTTCTTTAGCATCATATTGCCCAAACACCAAACCCATATACTCGCTCATCACATTGCGATGAAACCAGGGCGGACGAAAAGTGTTCTCGGCCACCAGCCAGCGATCCGGAAAAATGACGAAATCTAGATTGGCCACGCCGGCATCCTCTGACGGAGCAGTCAGCACTGTAAAAATCGAAGGATCGGGATGGTCAAACGAAATTGAGCCGATGGTATTAAAACGCCGCAAATCATATTTATACGGCGCATAATTGCCGTGCCAGGCGACGACATCAAGCGGCGAATGATCAATTTCGCAGGCAAACAAATTGCCGCCGAATTTACAAATCTGTTCAAACGCGCCGTCCCGTTCTTCGTACCACGCGACCGGAGATTGAAAATCACGCGAATTGGCCAGCCCGTTCGCGCCAATCGGGCCTAAATCCGGCAAACGCAGCTGAGCGCCGTAATTTTCGCAAATGTACCCGCGCGCTTCGCCGTCCGGCAATTCAACCCGAAATTTTAAACCGCGCGGCAAAACAATTGCCTCGCCCGCGCTCGCTTCCAAAACGCCGAGTTCGGTGAAAATCTGCAGCGCGCCTTTTTCCGGGACAATCAGCATTTCGCCGTCGGCATTGTAAAAAAATCGTTCGGTCATCGGTTTATTGGCCCGAAAAACGTGAACCGCTATTCCGGTTTGAGCAAATAAATCGCCGCAGCCGGCAATGGTTGTCAGTCCGTCAATAAAATCTGTCGCGCCATCCGGCATTGGGAGCGGATTCCAGCGCAATTGATTCGGCGAAACCGGAGTCTCATCAAAAGGTGTACTTTTGAGCAAATTATTTTGAATTTGACGGAAAGGCTTGTGTGTCACCGAAGGGCGCATCCGATACAGCCACGAACGTTTATTTAAAAGACGCGGCGTGGTAAACGAAGTCCCGGAAAACTGCTCGGCGTAAAGCCCAAAAGCAGGTTTTTGCGGCGAGTTCTGTCCAACCGGCAACGCGCCTGCAATTGCTTCGGTCGCAAATTCGTTGCCGAAACCGCTGATATATTGAATTGAACTTGGTGCTGGTGCGCTCATGAAAAGTAGTCAACAGTCAGTAGTCAGTAGTCAGTAGTTTTCTGCTTGGTAGCTGTTTACTGTCTGCTGGCTACTGACTACTCTTTATAAATTTCCACGTTTGGCTTGCTCTTCTTCGATAGAAACAAACAAAGCTTTAAAATTACCTTTGCCAAAACCTTTGCAGCCTTTGCGCTGAAGAATCTCAAAAAAGACGGTCGGGCGGTCTTCAACAGGTTTGGTGAAAATTTGCAGGAGATAACCTTCCTCGTCGTGGTCAACTAAAATTCCGAGTTTTTTTAGTTCTTCGACCGGTTCGTTAATCTCACCGACGCGCTCGATTAATGTGTCGTAATAAGTGTCCGGTACGCGCAAAAACTCGACGCCGTTTTCCTGTAATTTGGAAACGGTGGAAACGATGTCTTTGCAAAGCAGGGCGACGTGCTGGACGCCTGCGGTTTTGTAATAATCGAGATATTCCTGAATCTGGCTTTTGCGTTTGCCTTCAGCCGGTTCGTTAATCGGGAATTTGATGTTGTGGCCGCCGTCGCTCATGACGATTGACATCAGAGCGCTGTATTCGGTAGAAATGTCTTTGTCGTCAAACGTGATGTAGCGTTCAAACCCCAGCACATCACGGTAAAAATTACACCACTCTTCCATTTTGCCAAGTTCAACGTTGCCGACCATATGATCAACCAGGACGATGCCGGTATCGTCGCCCGCATAATTTTGTTCGACAAAACCGGGTAAAAACGCTCCCTTATAGTTGTGTCCGTTGCCGTTATTGTATGAGATAAACGAGTGAATTGTGTCGCCGTAAGTGTGAATTGCGGCGCGGCGAATCGAGCCGAAATCGTCCGTTTCATCATGCGGCGGAATGAAAATCTGCGCGCCGCGCGCTATCGCTTCGTTAAAAGCCGCGTCCGCATCTTCAACCAGAAAAGCAATGTCGCGCACCCCGTCGCCGTGTTTTTTAATGTGCTCGCTGGCCGGATGAGCGGCGTCAAGCGGCGTTGATAAAACAAAGTTAACGCGATTTTGTGTGACCACATGCGAGGACATTTCGCGATTGCCCGTCTCTAACCCGCTGTAAGCAGTTTGCGAAAACCCGAACGCTTTGCGGTAATAAAACGCCGCCTGTTTCGCATTGCCGACATAAAACTCAACGTGATGTATCTTTTTCAAACCTAAAGGATTTTGTGCCATAACTTTAATTAAACCTTCTTAAGAATTTTCTGCAACTGAAACCTGTGTTGTTCAAGAAATCGCTTTATATTTAGCCTTTTTGATATTGCAGGTTACGATATCAAAACTGGACTTGATGCAATATCAATATATTATTCTGAATTCATCATGCCTTTGCAAAACTTTCAATATAACTGCGCGTCGCATCTTTCAAATAAGCGTAAGACGGAATAACGTATAAAACCGGCTGCATATCCGAATAGCTGTAAGCTGTTTCAATTACTCGTTTTAAGTCGAATGGACGACGCTCAACATTATCGGTAAAAGCGTTTTCAAGCTCACCAAAACTTGAGAGCAAACCCGCGCCGAAAGCTTTTGTTTCGCCCGCTTCTTCAATCAATCCAAACTCGACCGTAAACCAGTAAAGACGACCTAGTTCTTCCAGCTGTACGTCGGTTGCGATGCGCGCTCCGTGTCCGATAAAACTTGAAAAATCGGCAAAATCGCGGTTGGCAAACATCGGAATGTGTCCGATAGCTTCGTGAACGATGTCGGGTTCGGGCGTGTATTCGGGGCGCGAATGATGTCGAATATACTGGGTGCAAAGCATTGTTCGATATGCCAGCCAGCTTAAAAATCCGCGCGTTTCAACCAGACCTTCAATCGGAGCGAGCCGAAAGTCGGAAAGCTCTTTGAGTTTTTTGCTCAATTCGGAAAGCTGCGGAATCCGGTCGTTGGAAATACCTAATTTTTTTTTGGCTTCAAGGTAAAGCTGTGACGCCCGGCGGGATTGGATTTCTTCGAGTTTGCCAGCGACATGCCGCCAGACGTTTTGCTCTCGCTCATCATAATCAACATCAGTTATCACGCCGGTTTGACGAAAATTTTTGGACAAGCTCGCAATAAAATCACGCCGGGTTCGATATTCCGTATCGTTTGCGCCCGGATGATCCAAATCAAGCTGGTTGATCTTTTCAAACTTCATTTCCCGAAACTCCGGAACTGTTTCAGGTTCAGCGACCAAAGCGGATTCGATAACAGCTGTTTCAATTGACATAATTTTAGTTAGTGAAAAGCAAAGATAATTTGACGATTACAAATTGTAATGCAAAACGGTTGGATGATGAAGAGGCGCTTTACGTTTTTTCTAAATTACGGCTTTAAATTGTATGTAAAATCTTGCGCTTTATTTTATATTTTAAAGAATGACAGATAAAATCAGCCTGAACATAATGCGGGAATTGCAACTGGACGCTCGAATCAGTTACGCGGAATTAAGACGGCGCGTGGGATTGACGACGCCAGCCGTGATTGAACGCGTCAAACGTCTGGAAGAGTGGGGAATTATCACGGGTTATCGCGCAGAGATTAATCCGGCGAAGGTCGGCCTGCCGATTCTGGCTTTTATCCGCATGAATATTGTCGGAGTTGATTTTTCGCAGGTGATCAAAACCGCCGAAGATTCGCCGGAAGTTTTGGAATGTCATCGCGGAACCGGCGGTGATTCTTTTATTTTTAAGGTCGCGGTTGCCGATGTCGAGCATTTGCAGATAATTATTGATAAATTTACTCCTTATGGAATTACGACGACTTCAATAGTGCTTTCATCACCGGTTCAAAATCGAATTATCGAGCCGAAAAAAATATAAAAAAACGCCGACGATCCTTAAATCATCGGCGTTTTTAAAGTTGTCAGGTACTTGGTTTAAGCTGAAAAACCTTGCGCTTTGACTTCTTCCTTGACGGTTTTAGTGATTTCACCGGCGACTTGCTGAGCTTGTGAAATCAAATCACCGGCTTTATCCTGCGCCTGCTGAATCAGGTTTTGCCGGGCCTCACCCAGGTATTGACCTTCGATTTCGGTCGAAGGAATTGCCAGACCGATTACCGCGCCGAGCGCAAAGGCAACTGCGCCGACCGCCAGCGGGTTTTCTTCGAGCTGTTCCGAATATGTTTCCTGAGTCCAGCTGGCCGCTTGTTTGACTCCGGTGCCGACATTACCGACTTGCTCATATGCTTTTCCGGCGGCGCTGCCGACGCCTTCGTAAGCTGAGTTGGCCGCGCTTGAAACGCCCGAATAAGCTGTGGATGCGGCATTTGCTACTGTTTCACCGGCCTGGCCGGCGACATCGCTGACCTTGTTATAAACCTGTTTGACCGTCGAACGGTTTGTGGATGGCGCAAAATTTTGGAGTTCGGTGTCAGAATAATCATAATCTGCCTCATCATCATCAAATCCGTCAACATAGCGATAAGAGCTAACTTTATTATTTGAACGCCGACTGTTGATAAGCCAAAAACCGAAACCTAAACCGATAAAAATAAACGGAATAGGATTGCTCTTAACTGTTTCGACAACAGTCTGAGTGGCGCCCGTAATGGCCGGACCATAATCGCCTGAAAATTTATCCACGTTACTTTTAACTTTTGTCATAAAATTCCCCATTTTTTCTGATGCATTACCAAATAGAGCAGTTTTGGCCGATTGAAAGGCTCCGGAAATTTGACCGGAAACTTCATCTTTGGCGCTTTCGACGAGATTTGAAATGCTGAGCTTCTCCTGAATCGCGTTGATTGTTTCACTCATGTTATTGCGAGTTTGTTCAATCTGCTCACGAATTTCAAGCGGTTCGTCAGTTGAGTCTGAAACCTCGGTTATTCCACTTGTCGTCGGCACGTTCGTATTTCGGTTTGAAGTCAGATCGTGCGTCTCGTCATCGCGATTTGAACTATTTCCAACCGCTGTCGTCGCATAGCTGGTCGGCGCTCCGATTTCCAGACCGGCATTTTCAGTATCAGCCGCCGAAACGTTTGTTTTCTTATCAATATTATCTAACTCACTTGATTCTTCAGCCATTGCGCGTCCTCCTTAAGTGTGTCTACCGTTTGCTGCGGTGTGAAATTTGTCTCACGCAGCTTTTTAAGAGCTGACGTGACTAGAAAAGCGGAAATCCCGCCGATAATCAATCCGACTACGAGGGCCGAAATCCAGGTGCCCGTCATTGGACTGATGTTGGCAAGATTTGAAATTAACTGTCCTAGCCCGATAATCAGCGCCGCCAGCAAAGAGAGCGTAGCTAACAAAGCAATTGCGCCGCCGACCGCCAAATAACCGATTTGAGTTCCGACGGCGGTCGCTTTACGGGTTATCTCTGCCTGCGCCAAAGCTACTTCCTGACGAACGAGCGTGCTGGTTTCGGTCGCCAGCTCCGAAAATAAATCACCAAGCGAGCGTTCATCTTTTTGAATTGTTTGTTGTGGTTGTGCCATAACTCTTCTACGCCTCCATTAGCATCTACTAAATCGTTGGTGATGAAGCCGAGGGCTTGACGCCCTTGTCGCTGGCCGCTTTGTCATGGCCAGTATTAAGCGCTCTGCCAGAATTTCGCGAACGGCTGTTTTGACCTGCGCGTCCATTCTCAAGGTTTCCGCGAGAACTGGCGGAACGAGGACTTGATTTAAGAAATCGCGCGGCAATCAGACCTAAGCCAAAAGCTCCGGCGACAAATAAGGTCGGGTTGCGACGGGCAAAATCCTGCAAATCAGCGGCAAAGGTGCGAAAATCGCCGCGCTCGATGTATGCCGACAAATTTTCGATTTGTTCGGCTACAGTATCGCCATATTTGGCTGCTGTCGAACCGATTGGATTTGATTGTTCAGCATTCAGATTATCACCGAATTTTCTGATATTGTCAGCAACGCTGCCCAAACCCTGAGCCAAAGATTTCTTTTGTTCGGTAATTACCGCGCCGGCTTTGTCCTGCGCTTTGTCATAAACCTGACCGGCAACCGCGCCGGCCGTTTCTTTGACTTGATTATAAGCGTCCGTAACGGGCTGAAAATCTCCGCTCAAAACCTGATTTACTTGTTGAGCAGCCTGCTTTGCGGTGTCGCTCGCCTGGGCAGCAGGCTGCTGTTTATTATCCGTTGAAGCCGGCTGCTTTGCCTGCGCAGTCTGCGGCTGAGCGGCTTTCAGGTCGGAAGGCTGCGGTTGTTGACCAAAGACATCAGATTCTTTGGTGACTTTCGGCTGCGTATCTTCTGGAAGAAAAATTTCTTCGCCGGAAACCTGCATTCCGGCTCCGCTCGCAGCTCCGCCGCCCGAACCGGTTCCGCTTGATTTACCGCCGGTCGTTTTATTATCTTGACCTTGATTGGTTGTGTTAGGCATGATTTTAGCTCCTCTGATCAGTAAAAGTTAATATTGACCGAGTATGCCGATATGACTCCGGAAATTCTGTACGAAAGTGAACACATTATCAACTTTAATTTTCGAGCCTAATTTTGTTCCAAAATACTTAAGGAACTTTTTAGATGGAATCTACCAAATCGAAGCAACCGCAGCTTCGTCAAATTCAAGTTCGCCGGCGTCGGGGAGAATGTGAATAATTCGGCTGGCTCCGTTTGCTTTGAGCAGCGGTGAGAGCAAACCGATTCGATGGCAGTTGGCTTTCGGGATTTTGTGTTTGGTCAGCGGCTGAGATTCCGAACACATAATCGCGGTTCGAACATCCGAGCTCAGTTCCAAGATGCGTTCGATTCCGCTCACTAAATCTTGCTGCTTGGCAATGATTTTGCCGCCGCATTCCGGCAAATGTTCGTAACCGATTTTATTCAGGCGTAATTCTTCAAACAAAACCGCACCATTAAATTGCGGCCAGCGTGAACGCGCAACACTTCTGACATCACACAAAAACTCGATTTTAGATTTCCGCAAAAGCGACAAAAAATAGGCCAACGGATGTCGTCCGTGACCGATTGTGTAAACTGTCAGCAAATCATTGTTCATTTCAAAGTTCATTTCAAAACATTTTAACAGCAACACTGGCATCAACGCCGGTGTTGCTCTCGCTGTGACTTGTTTCGAGATCTTTGCTTATCATCGAACGGCTGAAAAAACACCGTCAACAACTTTCGCCATTCGGTCATAATCGAGCTTTTCCATTGTGTCACTGAGCGTATGATAATTTTTGTTTCGATAAAAGGCCGTGTCGGTAATCATTATCGCGTCATAGCCAAACTGCCAAAAGTTTCGATGATCGGAAAAATCAACTCCTTCCACAAATGTCGGCGCGTTGATCGAACGAACCGGTAAATCCGACGCGGCTGACATCTCGCCTTTGACGGCGCGGGTGGTCAGACCGTTCCCCAAATTTCCAACAACTGTAACGAAATTGCCTCTGGACGGATAAAGCAGCGCGAGCAGGGAAATCGGATAATCCTGTGAATTTGGCTTGTCCGTGAAATAACCGATCATTTCAAGACAAACCATCAAACGAATTTTCTGATTGTGTTCGCGCAAAGAACGGGCATAAAAATAACTGCCCATTTGAGTAGTGCCAAAAAAGGGCGGTTCTTCGAGCGCGAAGGCGACCAATTCAATGGTTTTTGAAGATTTTATGTCAGAGATAAGTCTGGACAATTCAAGAATTGCGGCCACGCCGCTTGAATTATCATCTGCGCCGGGAAAGCCGCCCGCCGTGTCGTAATGCGCCCCGATCACAATTTTTTCCGGCGAATCGGCTCCAAAGCTCGCAATGACATTGCAATATTCGACATCGCTCAGATAAAACTTCTGCTCAGAAACCTGAGCGCCGGTTTTTTCAAATTCCCGTCTGATGTAGGCAGCTTTTTTCCTGAGACTTTCCGCCGTACTTGCACCTTGAGGAGCAAGTGTGTCTGACAGGACGCGGACGTGACTTCTTAAATTTTCAGCAACCGCCAATCTTGTTGGCGGTTGAGAATTAGAAATAAAAAAGAGCGGCTGTGTGATCCACCACAAAACTACGGCAAAGATTAAAATAAAACCGGAAACCAAAACCAAAATAATTCGCCCGAGCGTTTTTCTGCGCGCTAATTCGTTTTGCCGGAGATTATTTTCGAGAAAGCTCATCGTGGAAATTTACTCAAATTAGTCAGCTACGGCAGTCGGCAGCACCTTTTCCGCATCGTCAGAAAATTGCAGTTCGTACAAACGGCGATAGATGCCGCTCTGCTGCAAAAGCTCTTGATGAGTTCCGGTTTCGACAATTTGACCGCGCTCCATCACTACTATTTTATCTGCTTTGCGAATGGTTGAAAGCCGATGCGCGATGACTATGGCCGTTCGGTTTTCGAGTAGATTTGCCAGAGCCTGCTGGACTAATCTTTCCGATTCGGAATCGAGCGCGCTGGTGGCTTCATCCAAAATTAGAACAGGCGCGTCCGATAAGACAGCGCGAGCAATAGCGATTCGCTGACGCTGACCGCCGGAGAGAAACGCGCCGCGTTCACCGACAATTGTTTCGTAGCCGTTTGGCAAATCTGAAATAAAATCGTGAGCAAAAGCGATTCTAGCGGCCAGTTCGATTTCGCTTTCGGAAGCGTCAGGTCTGCCGTAAGTGATGTTATAACGAACCGTGTCGTTGAAGAGCACTGTTTCCTGTGTCACGACAGCGATTAGTTTTCGCAGCGAATCAAGAGTGGCGTCACGCAAATCAGTGCCGTCCCATAAAACCGCACCTTCGGTCGGGTCTTGAAAACGCGGGATTAATTTGGTCAAAGTTGATTTTCCGCCGCCAGATTCACCGACCAGAGCGATTATCGCGCCTTTTGGGATTTCCAGATTGATCCCGTTCAAAATAGTTTTTGATTCACTTTGATAGTGAAACGAAACGTCGCGGATTTGAATTTTTTGCTGGAGCGGCTGGAGCGAGACGGCCGATTTCTTTTCCGGCATTTCCGCGTGTTCGTCGAGCACTTCCCAAACGTGTCGGGCGGCGGCAAACCCCTGTTCGAGCGAATTGTGAAGACGAGAAAGTTTTCTGAGCGGATCGTAACTGCTAAATAAACACAGCAGAAAAACCAAAAATTGAGTCGAATTCAAACGCCCGGCGAAAACCTCTCGCTGTCCGAAAAAAAGCAAAATTACAAAGCTCAAAATTCCGACAATTTCGATTACTTGCGGCGAGAGCGCGGCGATTCGAGCCGAACGCCGATTGGCGCGGGCGATTAAATTGGCAACCTGTCCAAAGCGGGCTTTTTCTCGTTCTTCAGCGCGAAAAGCTTTGACGAGAGTTTGATTTGACAACGCTTCCTGCGCCGTATCGGTTAATATTTTGCTGCCTTCAAAAGATTCGTGCGCGAGGTTTCTGAGCGCCTTGGAAAACTTGGCGGTCAGAAATCCGATGACGGGCGCGACGAGCATCGCGCCCGCCGTCAGCCGCCAATTAAAATAGAAAGCGGCGCTGATGTAGCAAATAAATTGAATGCCCTCTTTGAGCATATCGCGGAGCGTTGCCGAAACCGAAACTTCAACTGCCGCCGCACTCGTGACGAGGCGCGAAACGAGAAAATTGGTACGATGTTTTTCAAAAAATGCTACGGATTGTTTGAGCAAATGAGCATATAAATCTTTGCGAAGCTGCAAAACCGCCGATTGCCCGATGTAAGCCATCAGATATTGCGAAAAATAATCGGCGACGGCTTTAATCAAAGAAAAACCGAGAAAGAAAAGCGCGATTGTCGTCCATGCTTCGACGCCGCCGCTCGGAATATATTCCTGCAGATTAAAAAGCGTCTGAGTTTTGCGACCGCTGCCATTGCTCAAACCTTGGTCAAAAACCGGCGCGATAAGAGCGAGTCTGGCTGTTTCGAGCAAGCCGACGATGATCATCGTCAAAAATGCCGTCAAGAAAATCGGCAAATGCGGTTTTAAATATTTGAGTAAACGAAGAAAATCCTGCATTGCTTAAAGCGAGAAATATACCTTGCCGAGAGGCGGCAAAGCAACAAAGGCCAGCCAAAGCCGACAGTGCTTTGCAACAGAAAGACAGAGAGCGAGCATCAATGTTGAAAACTCTCCGGCAAAAAAGTTAAATTTAGTGGCAGACCTGAAAAGGAGATCTTGATGAGAAATTATCCAAAAATATTATTTTTGTTTTTGACCTTATTGTTTGTTTTTGCGGTTCCGGCGCTCGCGCAAACCGATGTTCCGAGAAAAACCGTGGCGGTCACATATCCGCTCGGCGAACCGGTTGATTTGGCATTTCGCGGAACCACCAGATTTCCGCGCCTGCGCGGTCAAGCCAGAGTCGAGCGCAAGAATAAAACCGGAACCAAGGTTAGTATCACGCTCGAAAATCTGCCGCGCCCGTACGAGCTTGGCGGCGCTTACACGACTTATATTCTCTGGGCGATTACGCCCGAGGGCCGGGCTGATAACTTGGGAGAACTCAAATTTCGGAGCGGCACCATTTTTCAAAATCCGCGCGGCGAATTTACCACGCCGCTGCAAACTTTTGCATTGATCGTCACGGCTGAACCGCATTATCTCGTCAAAGAGCCGTCGCGCGCCGTTATTCTCGAAAATATTCAACCGACGGGCAGCGTGGCCAATATCGTTAACGTCAACTATTTTGGTAATTCTTCCGATTATTTCCGCGACCCGCGAACGCCGGAAATCGCCGACGCCGATTATATTCGGACGCCGGTTTCACTGTTAGGAGCGCGTCAGGCCCTCAACATGGCTAAATACGCGGGAGCCGAGCGCGACGCCGGCGTCGAATTTGAGTATGCGCAAAAATCCCTCGAACAGGCCGAATCAGCCTGGCGCGACGGCACTGCGGGCAGCGATCAAATTGATATTTTATCGCGTCAGGCCATCGCCGCCGGTGTCAAAGCCGAAGAAACCGCCGCCGTTCACAAAACCGCCCGTGAAGCCCGCAATGAAAAAGCCCGGAACGACGATGAAATTCGCCGTTCCGAAGACAAAGTTGCCGACGCTTTGCGTGAGCGGGACGAATTAAAAAGCGAGCTTGACCGCGAGCGCCGCGACCGGGAACTGGCGCAGCGCGATACGAGCAACGCTTCGCAGCAAATGACCGAACTGCGGGCGGAAAACCAGCGGCTTCGTGATGAGCTGTCGGCGCTTCGCGCCGAATCCGAAAACGCTAAAATCCAGCTTGCCCGCGCCGAAACCGAACGGCAGGCTTCCGAAACACAGCGTGCCGCCGAGCAGCGCGCCGCACGTTTGCGAATTAACACGCCGCTCCTTGTTCAATCGCTCAAACAGTTTGGCGCGGTCAATCAAACGGAGCGGGGAATTACGGTGGCTTTGCCCGAAAACCTCTGGAAAAGTTCGCGCGAAACAACTCTGTCCGTTTCGGCTGACGCGAGATTGCAGCGCCTGTCGCAAATCTTGCTCAATAACCCCGATTACAAAGCGTTAATCGAATCGCATACCGACGACGGCGGCGCGGCTGACGTGCTGCAGACTTTGACAACCGAACGGGCGCGCGCACTCGTCGAAAAACTGAAAAGCTTTGGGATTACCACCGACCGTCTCGAAGCAAAGGGAATGGGCGCGACTCTGCCGCTTGTCGCCAATTCGACTAACGCCAACCGCGCTCGAAATCGTCGGACGGAAATCACGCTCATTGTGATGGACGCGCCGGTTGCCGGCACGGCGTCAAATTAAGTTTTTTTGTTCGAAATTTCCCTGCAATTCTTGCAGATTAGAGCGATGCAAAATACAATTGCATCGCTCTTCGTTTTTTTGTATTTCCTTTTTTATCGTCAGAAAATATGTTTCCACAAAATTTGCAAAGCATTGTCCTTTCAACAATCTGCGCGGCAAGTTTGATGTTGACGGCGTGCAGTAAATATCAGACAGCGCTGGCCGAAGAAAATCAGCCTTCGCCAACCGTCCAAACAACTCCGGCGCGCCGTCCCGCGTCAGCCAATCAGGAGCCGATAACGATTGCGGCGGTGGGCGATATCATGCTCGGCTCGACTTTTCCCAACGAAACCCGGATGCCGCCAGCCGACGGAGCCGATTCGCTCAAAGCTGTCACTCCGATTTTAGCTGCGGCAGACATTGCTTTTGGCAATCTCGAAGGGCCGATGCTCGAAGGCGGAGTTTCGGAAAAATGCGGCGAACCGAAACCGGGGCAGCCGGTCAGATGTTTTGCGTTTCGCGTTCCGACGCGTTACGGCGCGTATCTCAAAGCCGCCGGTTTTGACGTGTTAAGTCTGGCCAACAATCATGCCGGAGATTTTGGCGACTTGGGGCGCAGCAGCACCCGCAAAGTTCTGGACGAACTCGGAATCAAACACGCCGGCAGCGACCGCCAGCAGTTTTCGACCACATTTCTCGACGTCAAAGGGAAAAAAATAGCTTTCGTCGGTTTCGCGCACAACAACGTCGTGCCGAATGTTAACGATCTGGAAACAGCCCGGCGATTGGTTTCGGACGCCAAGAAAAAAGCGGATTTGGTCGTCGTTTCTTTTCACGGCGGAGCAGAAGGAACCGATCATATTCACGTTCCCAATGAAACCGAAATCTTCTTTGGCGAGGCGCGCGGTAATCTGCGGCAATTTGTCCGGACGGTGATTGACGCCGGAGCGGATTTGGTTTTGGGACACGGGCCGCACGTTTTGCGCGGCATGGAAATTTATAAAAATCGGCTGGCGGTTTATTCGCTTGGAAATTTCGCGACCTATGGCTGGTTCCAACTGGCCGGCGCGACGGCGGAATCGGAAGTTTTGGAAATCAAAATCGCGGCGGACGGGAAATTTATCGCGGGCAAAATCAATCCGGTCGCGCTCGAAGGGCGCGGCATTCCGGTTCTCGACAAAACAAAATCGGCCATCGCTACTCTGCGCAGTCTTTCTACGGCTGATTTTGGCGCCAATGCTCCGCACATCAACGACGACGGCACATTTTAGTTGAGATGAGCTGACGCAGTTAAGAAAAAAGAAATTTACAAGGATGGACAGGATTACACAGGATTTAAAACTATTGACCGTTAATTTGAATTTATCCTGTGTATCCTGTCCATCCTTGTAAAAACTGCTTTATGATTTTAACTGCGCGCGCTTCTAAAATTGATTATAAGAATATGAAAATCTCATTTGACGGAATTTTGCACGAGCGGCAAGCCAGATATTTGTCGAATCTGCTGCCGCCGAGCGAAGCGGTTTTAGCCCAAATGGAAAGCTTTGCCGCCGCGCACCGTGTTCCAATTTCCGACCAGGAAACCGCAATTTTTCTTGAAATCACGGCGCGGGCGACAAAGGCCAAAAAAGTTTTGGAAATCGGTCTGGCCATCGGTTACGGCGCGATTCATTTTTTGCGCGGAATGGGTCAAAGCGGAACTGTCACGGCCATTGAACCAAACGAGGAGCGCATCAGTCAAACCGAAAATTATCTGGAGCAGGCCGGTTTGCGGGAACGGGTGCAAATCGAAAAAGGTCTCGCCCTCGAAGTTTTACCGCGCCTTGAGAAAAACAGCTTTGACATCGTTTATCTGGATGCTCTCAAAGAAGAATATTCGGCGTATCTCGAACTTTCCCTGCCCTTGCTGAAAACCGGCGGCCTGATTTTGGCCGATAATGTTTTGTGGGGCGGGCAGGTCGCCGGTGAAATCCGTGATGAACATTATCAACATTCGACCATCGCGCTGCGTGAGTTTAACCAGACTCTGATGAATCATCCCAAACTCAGAAGCGTCATTCTTCCGCTCGGTGACGGTTTGGCTTATGCCGTGAAAATAAATTAAAAATGTATTGTCTCGGGATTTATAAAGAGATGTTTTACCTTTCGGACTTTAAGACAAGTCAACGATATTCAATGTCATCTGATCTTGAATTCCTCCGCCGATGCATAACTTTTGCCATTTTTGCCAGCTTTGTATTTTTGTTCTGCGTCTCTGTGGTAAGAGCTGAAACGCCGACGGACGCGCCCGTTTTAATCAGCCAAACGAATTCAACCAAAGCTCTCGTCGAAATTTCAGCCAAACGAAATCTTGATTCAGCCGTCAAAATTTTTCCAGCGGGCGCGGCAACTCGCGTGACGCTTTTTGTGACCAATTTGGATTTGATGGCTCGCGAAGGCGCGAACGCTTTTCGGGCTGACGCCGAAACTGCCGCTCATCAAAATTACCCGCTTGAAATTGAATCGCTAGGTCAAACCAGAGAACGCTCTTGGGTTTACGCTCTGACAATCCGGCTCAATCCGGCAGCGGGCGACGCCGGTGACGTTCTCGTTCGAGTGACCTGGCGCGGGGTATCAAGCAACCGCGTCCGGCTCTCAATCGGACACTCGGGCGGCAAAATAAGGGATGACGAAGGGGCCGCGCCGACTCCTTTGCCGGAAAAACCTTTTCTGAAAAATCGCATTGAAGAAAACGCGGTTGGTCTGCAATTTTCAGGCGACCGGATTCGTTTTTTGCAGCAGGCGACTTTTGGCGCGACGCCTGAACAGGACGCGAGATTGCGGCGAATTGGAATTCGCACCTGGCTATCCGAACAATTGGAACAAAAATACGACGACAGCGGAGCGGAAAGATTTTCAACCCTCGCGTACCCGAATCTGCCGCAGATGACGACCGACCCGGCTAACGGCTGTCCGCCGGGCGCAAATAACGCCGTCTGTGTTCGCGACAATTACACGCTTTATCAACTGCAAAACTGGTTTTTTCGCGAGACTCTCTACGGCGAAGATCAGCAATTGCGGCGGCGTGTGGCCTGGGCTTTAAGCCAGATTCTGGTTGTTTCGGGGCGCGAAACAGTGCAGCCGAGCCGGATGATTCCGTATCTGAAAATTTTAGATAAAAACGCTTTTGGCAATTATCGCAACCTGCTTTATGAAATGACGCTCAATCCGGCAATGGGCAACTATCTCGATCTGGCGCGAAGCACCGCGCAAGACCCGAATGAAAACTACGCGCGCGAAATCCTCCAGCTTTTCAGCGTCGGTCTCGACAAACTAAATGTGGACGGAACGCCCGTGCTTGACCAGAACGGCAGCCGCATTCCGACCTATGATCAAAACACCGTCAACGGTTTTGCCAAAGTTTTTACCGGCTGGACTTTTTGCAATTCGGGCTGCCAAAATTCGAGAGTCGGCGGAATCGTTAATTACGTTGACCCGCTCGTCTTATTTCCCAACAATCATGATTCGTCACAAAAAATGCTGCTCAATTACAGCGGCGCGGTTCCAATTATTCCGGCGGGGCAAAGCGCCGAACAGGACTTAAATCAAGCGCTCGACAACATCTTTAACCATCCGAACGTCGCCCCATTTATCAGCAAAATTCTGATTCGTCAGCTGGTGACGAGCAACCCGACGCCGGCTTATGTCGCCCGCATTTCAGCGGTTTTTAATAATAACGGAAACGGCATTCGCGGTGATCTAAAAGCGGTTGTCAAAGCCATTTTGCTTGACCCGGAAGCGCGCGGAAACCTCAAAACTGATCCGCTCTACGGGCATTTGAAAGAACCAAATCTGTTTGTCGCCAATTTCCTGCGCGCCCTTCATGCCGAAGCAAACACGGGAGCGGCGGTTAACTGCAATAATCAAAGCGACGGCGTTTTAAACTCTTTCACCTCAAGTTTGGATCAGGACACTTTTAATCCGCCCTCGGTTTTTAATTATTACCAACTAAATTATCAAGTTCCGTCAATCAATCTGGCCGGCCCGGAATTTGCCATTTTGACGACCAGCACCACGCTCAAACGGTCAAATTTTACCAATCAAATGACGTTTGGCTTGAGCGACGGTCAAATCACGACAATGGGAATCCCAGCCGACAGCACTGGTTCCGGCTGCGGAACGGCAATCAATCCGGCAAACTTGCAAACTCTGGCGGAAGCCGACGCGACCGGCGGTCAGTTGGTTGACGCGCTCGACAAATTATTACTAAACGGCTCGATTTCAGCGCCGATGCGGGACGATATTTTAACCGCAATTCAGGCAGTTTCGCCCGCCGATTCGATCAAACGCGCCCGCACAGCAATTTATCTGGTCACCACATCATCGCAATACCAGGTGCAACGGTAAAGGCAGTTAACAGTTAACAGTCAACAGTTATCAAATTTCAATGAAACAAAATCGTAGAAAGTTTTTGACAAAATCTTGCGGCGCTTTGGGGATGGCGGCTTTGGCCGGTCAGATGAGGCATTTGGGACTCGTGACGGCTCTCGCGCAGGAGCGCGTTGACAAAAAACAAAACGCTTTGCCGCCTGATGATTACAAAGCTCTGGTCTGCGTTTTTCTGGCCGGCGGAAATGATGGAAATAACACGGTCGTCCCGAAATACAACGCTGGTTACGCCGAATATGCCGCTGCGCGCGCCACACAAGGTCTCGCCATCGCGCAAAATCAATTATTATCAATCACGCCGCCAAGCCTCGGTCTGGAATTTGGCTTCAACCCGAATCTGTCCGAAATGCAAACTCTTTTTGAGCAGGGCAAACTCGCCGTCGTCTGCAACGCCGGAACGCTTGTCCAACCACTGACGAGAGCGCAATATCTGGCCGGAGCCGCACGCCCGCAGCAGCTTTTTTCGCACACCAACCAAATTGAGCAGAATCAAACTTCAATCGCAACGGGGAGCGCGACGACCGGTTGGGGCGGGCGAATTTCGGATCGGACGGCGGGGCGCAATCCGAACGGGGCAATTTCGATGATTACCTCGATTGCCGGAGCGACAATTTTTAACGTCGGCAGCGCGACTTCGCCGCTCATTGTGACGCCGGCTCCGACGCCGCTCAATCAGGTTTTTGCCCTCCAGGGTTTCGGCACTGCCTCAGACGAATTAACCCGGCGCGCCATGATGAATCGAATCCGCCAATACGATTTGAATTACTCGCTCGTTCGCGCGGCCAGCGAGATCACTCAGCAAGCCGTCAACGTCAGCCAACAGCTTTCAAGCGACCCGACTGTCACTGCCGCGTTTCCCGAGACGGTGATCGGCAATCAGCTCAAACAAGTTGCCAAATTATTAAAGTTTCGCGCTCAGCTTGGGATGAATCGCCAGATTTTTTACGTTCAGCTTAACGGATTTGACACGCACACCTCGCAGCTCAATCAGCAAAACATCTTGCTCGGCCAGGTTAGTCAGGCGATGAAAGCTTTTTACGATGAAACCGAAGCGCAGGGAATCGCTTCGCAGGTCACGACTTTTACGCTGTCGGATTTTAGCCGAACCTTAAGTCCGGCCGGGGCGGGCGGCGGCGCGGGAACCGATCACGCCTGGGCTAATCATCATTTTGTGATGGGCGGAGCGGTGCGCGGCGGAGATTTTTACGGCCAGCCAACTTCAAACGGTTCGATTTTTCCGACCCTTGTCAGCGGCGCGGCGGACGACGCAGAAATTAGAGGGCGCTTGATTCCGACCGTCTCGGTTGAAATGTACGCGGCGACGCTCGGTCGCTGGTATGGCCTAAGCGACGCGGATGTTCCAGTTGTGTTTCCGCTGATCAGACGTTTTCCAACTTCGAATCTCAGTTTTATGAATTAGCTGGACGTCGCGCCGGGGAGATAAGTAAAGCGAAGTGTTAAATACTTATTTCGGTGATGTTTAGGCTCAGTATTTTGCATTAGTTAATGAGCCTCTCCAGCCCATTCTCGCCATCTCAAGTAAAACTTTACTTGTCGCCCGCTCGACAGTTCAAGAAAACTATGAACCAGCCTCCATGTTTCGCAATGACCTGATTTTCCTGTGGTTTGGTCAGATTCTGAATCCGCAAATAAAAATCCGCTTCGTATGCTATACTCTGTTTTTAATTTTTGTAAAATTTAATCTAGAGACAAGCTTTAACAGAGGGAATGTGGGTAAATTAGAAGTGATACCGCTTGGCGGGATTGGCGAATTCGGGATGAATTGCATGGCCATTCGCTACGCGGACGAAATGATTGTGATTGATGCCGGAATGGGATTTCCGGAAGAGACGGCGTACGGCGTTGACGTCTGCGTCCCGGATTTTGATTTTTTAGAAGAGTATCGGGAGGATTTAATCGCCCTGATTTTGACGCATGGTCACGAGGATCACATCGGCGCCCTACCGTATATTTTGAAAAAATTCAACTTGCCGGTTTATGCTTCACGTTTTACTTCAGGTCTGGCGGACAGCAAACTAAGCGAACATAAAATGCTTGACGACACGCTGATTCACCGAGTCGAAGCCAGACAAATCGTCAAAATCGGGAGCTATTTTAAAGTCGAATTTATTAACGCCTCGCATTCTCTGATTGACTGCTTTTCTCTTGCCATTGAAACGCCGGTTGGAACGATTATTCACACGGGCGATTACAAAATTGACGAAACGCCGGTGATCGGCAAACCTTACGACATTCAAACTATCAGAGAGTATGGCGAGAGGGGCGTTCTGGCTTTGTTTTCCGATTCGACCAACTCAACCGTTCCCGGCCGGACGCCTTCCGAACAAGCGGTCATTCCTGGTTTTGAAGAAATTTTTGCGAGCGCCGCGGGAAGAGTCTTTGTCGCCTCGTTTGCTTCCTCGATTCATCGTTTGCAGATTGTTTTAAATGTGGCCGAAGAATTTGGGCGGAGAGTTTGCATTTTGGGGCGTTCGATGCAGAAAAATATCGATCTCGGCGACTCGCTCGGACTTCTGGATATTCCGCCGAACTTACTGGTCGGCATCGGTGAATCAAAATCTTTTCCAGACGATGAAATCTGCTATCTGGTGACGGGGTCGCAGGGCGAACAGAGGGCCGCGCTCCATCAACTCTCAACGCAGATTTACAAAGGTTTGGAAATCAAAAAGGGCGACACGGTCGTTTTGTCGGCGCGCATCATTCCCGGCAATGAAAAGAACATTTCGCGCCTGATCGGAAATCTTTATAAAAAAGGCGCCAATATTATCGAAGAAAAACGCCGTCTGATCCACGTTTCCGGTCACGCTTCGCAGGAAGACATCCGCATTATGACCGAAGCCTGTCAGCCGCAGTTCGTGGTGCCGATTCACGGCGAATATCGAATGCTTTTCCGGCACAAAGAATTTGTCAGAAATCATCTCGGCTATGACGACGAACACATTATTCTGATTGAGAACGGCGACATCCTGGAACTGGACGAAAATCATGCCGCCGTCATCGGCAAACATGAAATCGGTCGAACCTTTATCGGCGAATCGGGTTTTGAAGAGATTGATCGTGAAATCGTCCGCGAGCGCAAAAAACTTGGCTATGAAGGTGTAATTTCGCTCGTCGTGACGATTAACGGCGAAACCAAACAGCTCGAAGCCGAACCCTCAATCGTCCCGCACGGGGTTAATGGAATTGATTTGGACAATGGTTTTGTCGCCGCCGCCCGGCAAGCTGTCGTCAACGCTTTTGAATCCGCCCCAAAACATGAAATTGCCGATAAAGCATGGTTCAAAGAACATTTGCGGGTTGCCTTGAAACGATTTGTGCAAAAGGAAACTGGAACGCGTCCGGTGATTATTCCGACGGTGATTGAAGTCAATTGATTTTAACTGACGCAATTTAATGGCAGGCTCACGGAATTTATTGGAGTTGTTGAATTTCGAGAAGCGAAAATGAATCAAGCGCACGAATTGCTTCGTCAAACAAGGGTTGAGGTTGCCCCGGAAACTTTCTTTCTGGTCTCGCTGACGCCTGAAGAATATCGCCGTCTGCTCGAAAATCCTGAGCTAAGTCCGCGCGGTGAGGCGCCTTTTATGCTGCTCTCCGACCGACACGAAGTGACGATGCTGCTCGATCAAAAGGATTGGCAAACAATGCGGCATCAAGCCAGAAACGCCAAAGTCGAAGGCGGTTTCCGGCTGGTGACGCTCAATCTGGAATTGCAGTGGAACATCATCGGTTATTACGCTCTCGTCACCAAAATCTTAGCCGAAGCCGAAATCTCAGTCGGAGCTTTGTCAGCATTTTCGCGCGATCATCTTCTGATTAAACAGGAAGATTTAGCCAAAGCGCTCAAAGTTCTCAGCCCGTACGTCGAAGAACTCTGCTAGTCAGTTAACAGTCAACAGTTAACAGTTATCAATAGCTTTGACATCTTTTTAAGTCTTACTGTTGACTGTTAACTGTTAACTGAAAACATGGATTGGAAAAACAAAGTCGTTTTTATCACGGGCGCGTCGAGCGGGATTGGCAGCGAATTGGCGCGTCAACTGGCGGTCAAAGGCGCCTCGTTGGGTCTGCTCGCCCGGCGCGGCGAAATGCTCGAGGATTTGTGTCGGAAGATTAACGAACAGGGCGGCGCGGCGCGAGCTTTGACGGCTGACGTGGTTGATGAGCAGGCGGTTCATGCGGCGGCTGAGAGTTTGCGGAATGAATTCGGCCAAATTGATGTGTTGATTGCCAACGCCGGAATTGGCGGCGGCGCAGTTGACCCGCTGGATTTGAATAAGAACGATTTTGCCCGCGTCGTGGACATTAATCTAATCGGCGCGGTTAACTCCGTGACCGCCGTTTTGCCCCAGATGATTAAACGTCAGAGCGGGCAGCTGGTCGCCGTTTCGAGTCTCGCGGCCTATCGCGGGTTGCCGAAATCGGCGAGTTACTGCGCTTCAAAGGCCGCGATGACCGCTTTATTTGAATCGCTTCGGGTAGATTTACGAGATAAAGGGATCACCGTCACGACGATTCATCCCGGTTTTATCAAAACGGCTTTGACGATGGGGCGCGAAGCAAAAATGCCTTTTTTAATGGAGCTGCCGGACGGAGCGGCGAAGATTATTAAAATCATCGAACGCAAAAAGAAAATCGCTGCCTTCCCGTTTCCGCTTTCCACTTTAGTCAGACTGGGGCAAATTTTCCCTGCCCGGATTTACGATTTTATTGCCGCCCGCAGTTCTTTTCGAGAATAATCAGATCCGCGTAAATCAATCATTTTCCAGACAAAATTTGAGCCGGTTGGCCTAAAGCGGTTAATCAAGTAAACTTGCTGTTGTTTATTTATATTTTAAGGTAACGTTTGTGTTTTGAAAGTTACGAATTTTATCCAATGACAATTTTACAAGCTATTATTCTCGGAATCGTCCAAGGTCTGACGGAGTTTATTCCGATCAGCTCGACGGCGCATCTGATTTTTGCCAGTCGCCTGATTAATCTTTTCGCGGGCAATGCGGAAAAGACGACGGCGACGATTGCCGTTATTCAACTTGGAACTTTGCTGGCCGTTTTTGTTTATTTTGCCAATGACATTGTCCGCATTACCTTGTCTTTTGTCCGCGATCATCTGTCGTTCGTCGGGCTTGGCAACAAGCGGTATTTTTATCACCAAAACGCTTTTCGGGCGAATTGGATGGCTGATGAAACGTGGCTCGGGTGGCTCGTGATTATCGGCTCGATTCCGGTTGGAACGGTTGGTTTGCTGCTCAAGAAAGTAATCGAAGGCTCGCTCACCAAAAATCTCTGGCTGATCGCGATTATGATGGTCGGAGTCGCGGTTTTGCTGCTGATTGCGGAGATGGTCGGGCGGCGTCAGAAGGAAATCAAAAATCTCGGAATTTTCGACGCACTGGCGCAGGGATTCGCGCAATGTCTGGCGTTGATGCCGGGAGCGAGTCGTTCCGGCTCAACCATTATGGCCGGTCTGTTTGCCGGACAAACGCGCGAAACGGCAGCCCGTTTTTCGTTTCTGCTCTCGATTCCGGCAATTCTGGCGAGCGGTCTGCTCGAACTCAAAGAAGCCTGGTCTTTATTGTCAAAAGATGACCTGGTGCCGCTTCTGACCGGAACGATTATCTCAGCTATCGTTGGTTACGCTTCGATTTGGTTTTTGTTGTGGTATCTGCGAAAACGCTCGAGCGGTATTTTTATCGGTTACCGCATTATTGTCGGTTCGGCTATCTTAATTTTGCTCTGGCAAAACATTATTCAGCCGTAATCATACTGAACTGCGACTTATGGCCGGGACACGCTGGAACGTTTATAAACACAATCGCGAGCAGGTGGCAAAACTGGCCAGAGAGTTGGGAGTTTCGCCGCTTCTCGCCGCTTTGCTGATTGCGCGCGGATTGTCGGACGCGGAAATGGCCGGAAAATTTCTCAATCCGTCGTTTGAGCAGATTCACGAACCCACTCTGCTCAAAGGTTTAAAAGAAGCTGTGTGGCGAATTTTCCAGGCCGTCGAGCGAAACGAGAAAATTTTAGTGTGGGGCGATTATGACGTTGACGGAACGACCGGAACGGTTGTTATGCGCAAAGCCCTCGAACTAATCGGCGCGAAAACCGGTTTCCATGTTCCGCATCGCTTTACCGAAGGCTACGGGATCAACATTCCCATTCTCGAAAAAGCCAAAGCCGAAGGATATTCCCTCGTTATCAGCGTGGATTGCGGGATTACATCATTTGAACCGCTTTTGTGGGCGCAGGAAAACGGTCTGGAAGTGATTGTCACCGATCATCATTTGCCCAAAGCAGACGGCCTTCCGCCAGCCTTTGCGGTCATCAATCCGAATCAGCCGGGCTGCGAATATCCCGACAAAAATCTGGCCGGGGTAGGCGTCGCGTTTAAATTGGCGCACGCCCTTTTGCGCGAACGCGGCAAAGAAAAACTGGTCAAAAGTTTCCTCAAAGTCGTCGCCATCGGAACGATTGCCGATATTATGCAGCTGACGGGCGAGAACCGCGCGATTGTCGCGCTCGGCTTAAAAGATTTGCCGACCGCCAAAAATTACGGGCTGCGGGCGCTGATGGAAGTCGCGGCCTGCACACGGGAAATGACCGCCTATGATGTTGGGTTTCGGATCGCGCCGCGGCTGAACGCCGCCGGTCGGATGGACGCCGCCCGCGCCGTAGTTGAGCTGCTGGAAACCGACGATTTCGAAAAAGCGAGAATTCTGGCAGATCATCTGGATCGCCGCAACCGCGAGCGGCAGGAAATGCAGAAGCAAATCGTCCAGCTCGTTTTCGAAGAATTTATGGCAAACGGCGGGCGGCGCACTTCGGCGCATTTTGCCGTGGTCGCCGGAAACGGCTGGCATCGCGGCGTGATCGGTTTGGCGGCGGCCAAAATTTCGGAAAAGCTGCATCGCCCGGCCATTGTTATTTCGCTGGAAAACGGAATCGGCGTCGGTTCGGCGCGGAGCATTAAGCCCTATCACCTGCTGAGCGGTTTGGATTCCTGCGCCGAACTGATGGAAACACACGGCGGCCACGCGCAAGCCGCCGGAATGACGATCAAAGCGGAAAATATCGAATCCCTCCGACTCCGTTTAAACGAGCATGCGCATTCGGTTTTGAGCGACGAGGATTTGATTCCGGAAATCCAGATTGACGCGCTCGTCACGAGTCAGAATTTGAATTTGGAACTGGTGCAGGACATCAAACAACTGGAACCTTTCGGGGCGGGCAACCCCAAACCAACGTTTTTGACCAGGAATTTAATCTTGTCGGGCGAGCCACTGGTGATGAAAGAAAAGCATCTCAAGCTGCGTCTGACCGATGCCGCTAAAAAAACTTTTGAAGCCGTCTGGTGGAACGGAGCCGAAGAAGCAGACGGTTTGCATTTGCGCCCGAACGCTCAATTGGATTTGGCATATACTCCCGAAATCAATCACTGGAACGGTCAGTCGCGCCTCCAATTGATAGTTAAAGACGCGCGCGCCAGCGAAAAAAATTAAAAATGGATACTCAGTTAGCCGAAAAAATTAAAGTTGATTCAAAAATGCCAGCCCGCAAGCCCCGCCGCGCGTCGGCTTTTATTGATTTATGGGCAACACTGCCGCTCTTTTTGCGCCTGCTGGCGATCAGTGTTTTGGCTGTAACTTTAACGGCAATTGTCATCGGTTACTGGGGGTTACGAGATAAACAGGACTTTCATCTGAAGGGTGAAAATCCTCAGCTAACAATGGAAGTGGAAGCTGTCGTTAATGGTTACGAGCGACGCATGACCAACGGTGATAAATTGCAAATGCTGATCCGAGCCGACCGCGAAACCAAATATACGGACGGGCGGCACGAACTCGACAATATTTTTCTGGAAAACTATCCGGAAAATTCGGCTACGCCTGATCGCATAACGGCCATCAAAGCCGTTTATCGCCCCGACGCCGCTAATAATCCGGAAAGCTTTACGGTTGATTTTTCCGGCAACGTCAATTTTGAATCGCGCGACGGCCTCAAAACACAGACCGAACAGATTACTTACGATAAACAGCATGAATTTGCCGAAACCGCTTCGGCCCTTCATTTTACCCGCGACAACATTTCGGGCAGCGCGGTCGGCGCCAAAATGAATGTCAAAGATAAACATCTCGAACTGCTCAATCAAGTTGAGATTAACGTCGCGCCGAACGGCAATGCGGCGAAGAATTCACTAACCGATTTTGGCGCTTCAAACGTTAAAATCAACGCGGCGCACGCCAGTTTTGACCAGGAACTGGCTCAATTCGAGCTTGAACAGGGAGTTAACATCGTGATTACTCCGCAAGCCGGGGGGAACGCCCCGACGACCATTCGCGCCGAAAAAGCCGTCTATCAAAAAGATGCACAAAAACTTGATCTAAGCGGAGATGTGGAAATAGTCTCTGCGTCTGATAACGTTTCTGGTCTGAGTGGAAATAACCAAAAAGTTTCGGGGGGAAAGACCTCTTCCGTGCCGGTGACTATTCGCGCTAATGCCGCGAGCTATGAACAGGGCAACGGCAAAATTTATCTGGTTGGAAACGCGTCGGTCGAACAGGGCGGCGAGCTGATGAACGGCGAAAAAATAACTGCCGATTTGAACAAGCAGAAAAAAATACAGGCTGCCAGTTCAATCGGCAGCGCTTTTTTGCGCACAGCCTCGCCCGACCGAACGACTACTGTCAACGCTGCCGAAATTGATTTTAAATTTGACGACAAACAGCAAATTCAGATTGCTAACGCCGCCACAAATGTCAAAGTGCGGAGCATCAGCGGCGCGAGCACGATTGATCTGACTGATGCCAATTCTTTAGTTTTAAATTTCAAAGCTATTCAGGATAAAAGTCTGCTCGAGAGAATGACGACGAGCGGCAACACCAATGTTAATTTGACCAATACAAGTTCGGCGGATTATTCCAATGTTCAGATGCACGCGCCAAATTCGACCGAAACTTTGTTTATGGCTCAGGGTGACAAAAGCCTGCTCAAACAGATGACTACTGGCGGGCGAACGACGGTTGTGATGACCGCTCCGCAGGCGCAGAGTCAAAATCCCAAAGCCGCCAACAAAAAACTGATCGCCGATTCGCTCAAACTCCTCTGGAGCGGAACGGGTCAGGATTTGGACCGGGCTGAAGCGGTCGGAAACGCCGAGTTGTATATCTTTCCCCTCGCTCCGGCGCCGGACGCTGACAAAGACAGTTTATTTGCCGCGCGCTTTGACTGCGACTTTTATGAAACGGGGAATCTGGCCAAAACTTTTGTCGCGACCGGAACTGCTAAAGCGATTCTGGAACCGACAGTGCCGTCGCCGGAGCGCGGCGTCAAAACTTTGCTGGCGGACAAAATGGCGGCAAATTTTGACCGCGCGACGCAGGCCGTGGCGAGCTTTAACGCGAGCGGCAACAGCAAGTTTAATGAGCTTGACCGCAACGGAGTGGCCAACACTTTTGTTTACACGGCGGCTGATGAAGTCGTCCGGCTGCGCGGCGGTGAACCAACCGTCTGGGACAGTCGGGCCCGTTTGAAGGCGGTGGAAATTGATTCGAGCACGCGGACTAAGATCTCGAATCTGCGCGGCAAAGTCGCCACCACTTATTACAGTCAGGAGCAAACCGGCGGCGCGACGCCTTTTACCAAAGTTGATTCGCCGGTTTTTATCGTTTCAAACGCGGCAGAATTTAACCACTCTACCGGCATGGCGGTTTACACCGGCAACGCGAGGGCCTGGCAGGAGAATAATTTTGTTCGCGCCGATAAACTGGTTTTGCAGCGCGATTCAAAATCCATGTTTGGCGAAGGCGCGGTGCAATCTGCGCTCTACAATGCCAAGCGCCGCGAGAACGGCAAAGAAACAACAGTGCCGGTTTTCGCCGCTTCCGACCGTTTGAATTACAGTGACGTAAATAAATTGCTGCGTTATGAAAGCAACGTTGACATCAGGCAGGGAACCGACCGAATTACCGGCGGAGTTGCGGAAGTTTATCTGAACCCAGCCAACGAAGTTGACAAAACACTGGCCCAGACGAATGTCGTCGTAACGCAGCCGGGCCGCAAAGCGACCGGAGATTGGGCGCAGTACACGGCGGCGGACGAGGTGATAATTTTGCGCGGCAATCCCGCAACGGTTGAGGATGCGGCTCAGGGCACTTCAAACGGACGGCAGCTGACCGTCTATACGAAAGAGAACCGGATCGAAAATCAGGGCGGCGCGATTCAAGGCTCTCCCGGAAGAGTCCGTTCGACGCACAAAATTACCAAACAGCCGTAGGGCAGCTTGAGTTGTTATCGGATTTTCCCGTAAATATATCTGGCGCGGCCGAGCCTCTGACTCAAACTGCAATTTCCGCCTTGCTTTCCGAAAACCCCGAAAACCTAGAATAACGGCTGACCTGCTAACGGCTGGCCGAAGCGAATTCAGACTTGATTTTGTTTCGAGAGACATCTAACTTTACATAAAAGATGTGGAAAATTACTAACCAGTCCGATCAGGAAAAAGCAATCAAGACGGTTCACGAACCGCTAGCCTCGACCAGAAATAATTTGGCGCCGTCGGTTAATTCACTCGCCGCTTACAACTTGAAAAAAACTTACGGACGCCGGAGCGTGGTGGATAACGTCAATCTGCATGTCGAACCCGGTGAAGTCGTCGGTTTGCTCGGAGCCAACGGGGCCGGTAAAACGACGACGTTTTACATGATGATCGGGCTCGAAGAAACCGAAGGCGGCAAAATATATCTCAAAGACCGGGAAGTCACCCGGCTGCCGCTTTATTTACGCGCCCGCCTCGGGTTGGGCTACCTGCCGCAGGAGCCTTCAATCTTTCGGCGAATGACGGCCGGTCAAAATATTTTAGCCGTCCTCGAACGTTTGAGGATGACCAGGCGCGAACGCCTGGCGAGACTCGAAGAATTGCTGATTGAGTTTGGCATTGCGCACGTCAGGCATACGCGCGGCGACGCGCTTTCGGGCGGAGAACGGCGGCGCACGGAAATCGCCCGCTGTCTGGCCACCGAGCCGGATTTTATTCTGCTCGACGAGCCGTTTGCCGGAATTGATCCGAAAGCGATTGACGATATCCAAAATTTAATTATTTATCTGAAAGGGCGCGGAATCGGCATTTTGATGACAGACCACAACGTTCGGGAAACCCTGGGCGTCACCGACCGAGCTTACATTATGGCGGAAGGCAGAATTTTTCGGAGCGGCAAACCCTCAGAGCTGATTGGAGACAGCGAAGTCAGGCAGCTTTATCTGGGCGAAAGATTTTCCATGTAAGAGCCGCCGTCAGAGAGCAGCGTCACAGACAATAAATTTTCCCCCATAACGTTTTTCCGCAGGAATTTTTTGCTATAATTTGACGGCGGCAGTTTGATTGTTCAAGTTATCGTCGGGGTGCGGAAGCGGGGCGGCTGATTTAATCAATCAAAGTCTGAAAGTTTAAAGTCGTTTTTTTATGTCTCTCAAATTAACAGCCAGGTTAGATCAAAGAATGGTGCTGACGCCGCAATTGCGGCAGCGCATCGAAATGCTCCAGATGACCTCGCTCGAGCTAAACGATTTGATTCAACAGGAAATGCTGCTCAATCCGGTGATCGAGGAAGTTCAGTCGCATGACGAGGTGCGCGAACTCTCCGAAAATATCATTGATCAAATGGCGAACGGAAATGGCGGGGACAATCTTTCCGAAAACGGCGCCAACAATTTTGAACCGGAAATTTCGAGTCAAAATCTAACCGAATTTGCAAACGGGTCAAATGAAGCAGCCGGCGAAATGCTCAACGGGGCGAACGGTGCGGAAGCTGAAACGGCTGCTGCAAACCATGAATTTGATAATGACTTCAGCGGCGAAGAGAACGATTTTGCGGATAATTCCGGGAGCGATTCCGGCGACCAGAGCGGTCAGGATTCTTTTGAAGAAATTGATTACGGGCGGGAATTTCAGGAATATCTCGATCCAGGTTATCGCACACAGGAAATCGAACATAAAGAGGACGCCCCGAGTTTTGAGCAGTTTTTGACCAGACAGGAATCTTTGACCGAACATCTTGAATGGCAGCTGCGGCTCCAGCCGCTCGATGAGAAAACCGTCGAAATCGGAGCCTGCATCATTGGCAATCTGGATCAAAACGGTCGTTTAACCGCCACCAATGAGGACATCGGTGCGATGTGCGGAGAGCCGCCGGAGAAAGTCGAAAAAGCGCGTGAAATTGTTTTGCAGCTCGACCCGGTCGGGTGCGGCGCGCGCGATGTCCGCGAATGTCTGCTGGTCCAATTAGAGGCCAAAGGCGAATCAGACCGTCTGGCTCAGGAACTGATTCGCGATTATCTGGCTGAACTGCAGCCTCACAAACTTGGGCATCTAGCCAAAGAAGTCGGCTGTGAAGTAGCGGACATTAAAGCCGAACTCGAAATAATTCGCACGCTTGACCCATACCCAGGTCGGCGCTATGCCACTGAAGCCCCGATTTATATCGCGCCGGAAATCTACATCGAAAAAATTGAGGGTGAATATGTCGTCTATTTTGCGGATGACGGAAGCCCCCGGCTGCGGCTTAGCTCAACTTATCAAAAAATGCTCGGGAAGGAACAGACTTCCAAAGAAACGCGTGATTTTATCAAGGAGAAGCTGCGTTCAGCCATTGATTTGCTGCGCAACATCGAACATCGCCGGCAAACGATTTACCGGGTGGTTGAGTGTATTGTCGAGCGTCAGCATGAGTTTTTAGACAACGGCGTTCAATTTTTAAAACCGATGATGCTTAAGGATGTGGCGGAAGAGACGGGGATGCATCTTTCAACTATTTCCCGCGTCGTTAACCGCAAATACGCGCACACCCCGCAGGGCGTTATTGAACTCCGGCGTTTCTTTTCCGAAGGAATGCTCAACGAGGACGGCGAAGAAGTTTCGACCAGAATTATTAAACTCAGAATCAAAAAACTGATTGAGGAAGAGGATTCTCGCGAACCCGTGACGGACGATTTTCTGGCCAAGGTGTTGGCTAAGGAAGGGATTAAACTGTCGCGCCGAACAGTGGCTAAATATCGCGATCAAATGCAGATTCCCGGTTCTCGCGAGCGCAAAGTAGTCTAACAGGCGGCTGATTTAAAGGAGCTAAAAATTTCATCGGACGTTCATCATTTTTTGGCATTTATAAATGCTTCGGCAATGTTGGACGCCTCTGGATGAAAGCAGAAAGATGAAAATTGAAATAACCGGAAAACACATTGATATTACGCCCGCGATTCGCAGTCATGTCGAAACCCACTGCCAAAAAATAGCACAGTTTTTTAAAGATAAAACGGCGCCTCAAGTGCATGTCGTCGTGACGGTCGAAAAGGCCCGGCAGAAAGCTGAGTTGGTCGTCAACTGGCGGGAACACACCCTGACGGCGAAAGAAACCGATAAGGATTTGTACCAGGCTATTACCAAGGCGGTTGATAAACTCGAAAAACAATCCCGCCGCCTCAAAGAAAAAGTGATTGACCGCAAACAGTCGGCCCCTAAAATTGCCACTCTGGCCCCCGAACCTGACGGCGAAGTATCAGCCGCGCCGCTCCCGCCCCAGATTATACTGACCGACAGTCATGGCTTAAAACCGATGACTCCGGAAGAAGCGGTTCTGGCGATGAACGGGGATGAAAATCAATTTCTGGTTTTTAGAGATACCGAATCTGAGAATTTGAGCGTCATATATAAAAGAGCCGACGGCAATTTTGGCTTAATTCAGCCATAGTATCTGGTTTTTATTAATTGTTGCGGTGTTGCCGGTTTCAACTTATTTGAAAATTGATCGACGTTTACATCTGAAAAAGATTGTGAGTGCGGATAAAAATTAGGAAATGACCACTAAAGGCGAAACGACACTCGGCCGGCAACTGCCGGATGTGGTGATTATCACCGGCTTGAGCGGCTCCGGAATGTCTTCGGCCACCAATGCTTTTGAAGATTTGGGTTACTTCTGCGTTGATAATTTACCGATGACGCTCCTGCCGACGTTTGCCAGGCTTCTGACCGATGCGGAAGACACCAATGCCATCGAACGCGCCGCCCTCGTCATCAACATTCGCGAAAGACAGTTTTTAAACGAGTTTGAGGCGCAGCTGGAAATGCTGCGGAATCGCGGCCTGCATATTTTTGTGTTGTTTCTGGAAGCCTCCGCAGAAGTTTTGCAAAGACGATTTAGCGAGTCCAGACGGCCCCATCCGGCCGACGATGGAAACGGTTTAACGGCCTCAATTGAGCGCGAGGCCGAAACCATGAAGACGGTGCGCGATGCGGCCGATTTAATTATTGATACTTCCGAGCACACCGTCCATAGTTTGCGGCGGCTGCTGATTGAGAAATTTAATCCGGCCGACGATTTACCGCTCAAAGTTCAAATTTTAAGTTTTGGCCACAAATACGGGACTCCGCGCGACCTTGATCTGCAGTTTGACGTCAGGCATCTGCCAAACCCTTTTTTTGTGCCGGAGCTGCGCGCTCTGTCGGGCAGTCATCCGAAAATAGTGCGCTTTTTGCGTGAGCACGAAACGGTTAAGGAGACGATTGCGAGGTTTAGCGATTTGATCAAATACCTGCTCCCATTTTATCAGCGGGAAGGCAAATCTTATTTAACAATCGGGATCGGCTGTACGGGCGGCCGACACCGTTCGGTAATGGTCGCCAACAGTCTCGGAAAAGAATTGCGTCAGACGGGGGTTGAAGCGCAGATTATTCACCGGGACAGCAAAAAACATTCGAAAAAAGTCGGTAATTGAACGGTTAATTCAGATGATGATCAGTCAAATATATAAATTTGAGTTAAACGTTCGAATAAGCTAATGGAAAAAAAAGTTGCCGGAGTTATTTTATCGCACGGACAACTTGCCGCCGGTTTGCTGGCCGCCGCCGAAATAGTCGTCGGCGAACTGCCATTTATCACTGCCGTTTCAATCGGCTGGCATGATGACGTCGAAACCGCCAGAGACGAAATCGGGCGGGCCATCAGGCAGGTTTCGCAAGGAAAAGGAGTTTTGATTTTAACCGACATGTTTGGCGGCGCTCCGACCAATATTGCCGCGATGTTTTTGAGCCCGGAGGTTGAGATTTTGACCGGGGTTAATCTGCCGATGGTGGTCAGGCTCGGACGACAATCTGATTCCGCCACTTTAAAGGAAGTCGCGCAGCAGGTTTTGCAGCAGGGACGCGAAGAAATTTATCTGGCCGGAGAACTGCTTTCGCCATCTAAAGCTAAACGCGGTTAAAACATATTTGCAGTTTAGCGGACAGCAAAGCTTAGATTTCTGTCAGGCCTCAAAATCAATCAGGAGAATTCTATCGTCTCTTGAAGATTCAAGTAACACAATTTCTCAACCTCTCACAATGATGAATCGCACTCCCTTTGGTGATAGAGCCGTCCTAAACAATTAAAAAAATCAAAATAAACAAAAGTAAACATTTTTTTCAAATGTAGTGGTCGCACAAGCGAAAGTTTTGCTACAATTACAGTTGCCAGAACGTTAGGTAAATTGGATGATCGCTGCCGGCTGTTTTTTAAGCGGGAGAGGAAAGTCCGAACACTGGAGGGCAGCAAGCCGGTTAACAGCCGGGCGTTTGCGTTAAAAAAAAGCAAGCGACGACAAGTGCAACAGAAAACAAACCTGCCCGCTAAGGGTGATGGGTGAAACGGTGCGGTAAGAGCGCACCAGCGCCGGTGGTAACACTATGGGCGGCTGGGCAAACTCCTTGCAGTGCAAGACCAAATAGGAAGGTGTTTGAGGACGGCCCGTCCGAGACCTTCGGGTAGGTCGCTCGATTCGTTTGGCAACAAGCGAGCTAGATGAATGATCATCGCTTCTGGCGAACAGAAGAACAAAATTCGGCTTATAGATTTCTTAATGCCTGGCAAATATTATCGGAATTCAAATCTATTTTGACGCGAGAAGGAGAATAATGTCAGAAGTCAATCGGAAAGGTGTTTTTATCGGCGCATATGTGCCGCTTGAATTAAAGGAATCCTTGCGCCGCAGAGCAGCTTCGGAACATCGAACCTTATCACAGGAGATTACGCGAATTTTAACCGAAGCGGTTCACGGCAAGAGTCTTCCCGCCGGAAGCATTGATCGCCGCGATCAAGTGACAACTCCGAGACGGCGTCACGACGACCCGTATCCGCGGCGGAGAGCCGAGGACACTCCTTATGTCGTGCCTCAAGATGACGGTAATAAAGATTTGTAAGAAGGTGGCTTAAATCGTTTGAGAATTTAAGAGGAGCGGCAATTTGAAGTTTCTATTTTTGACTTTAATTCTCGGGTTGAGTTTAGGATTTATTCTGGCAAACATCAGTTTTCGCTTTGATGAGGGTCGGCAGCCACCTCTTAATTCACGAACTAATACTCAAACCGTTTCTCCCCCTTTCGCCAACAAACCTCAAAATTCAAGTCAAACGACGGCAGCTCCCGCAGATCCCGAGGGCAGTAGCAGCCTGTCTGTCAGCGAGTTGCGGCAAGCCGTAGATAAAGCCGATCAAGATGAAAAAAATTTGCGGCTGCAGAGGAACCTTGGAATAGCTTTATTTAAATATTCGGCTCTTGAACATCGCGTTGATTTTTTACCGGACGCCATACGCTTAATGGAGAGAGCTGTCCGAACACCTTTTTCTCGAGATCGGGAGCTTGATGAAACACTGGGCAACGCCTTATTTGTCCAGGCTCAGCAAGTTGAACCTGATAAAATGCCTCTGGCCAGACAAGCGTACCAGAGAGCTCTGCAAGCTGAACCCGGTAACGCCGACCTGATCGTCAACATCGGTCTGACTTATTTTTTAGAACAGCCGTCAGATCCTGCGGCTGCAATTACTCAATATAATCAAGCTCTAAAAATCCAACCGCGCAGCGAAAAGGCTCTCGAAAATAGCGTTATTGCTTTGCTGGCGCTCAAGCAGAAGGTAAATGCCGGCGAAACTCTGCAAAAATTGCGGCAAATTAATCCACAGAATGAGTCACTTAACGATTTACAATCACAAGTTAACCAAGGTTTAGTAACTAATAACTAGAAGTTTTTGGAGCCGGTTTTTAAACATCAGTTTCAGCCTTCAGTCTGAGCGTCAGGAGTGCCCCGCCATCTACAGAATTAGCTGCGGTTAGAGTTCCTCCGTGTTGAGTTAAGATGCGGTGAGAGAGAGCCAGCCCTATCCCGTGCCCTTGAGTTTTGGTGGTAAAAAAAGGGACGAAGACAAAAGGCAAATCTTTCGTTTTAATTCCTTTCCCGCTGTCTTTTACCTCAACTCTAATCCATTGCGTACCGCCCGGCTCGTCAACCTCAACGGAGCCGGTAACGATTATCGAGGGAGGACGTTCCGAATTATTCACGGCAGCGTAAAAAGCGTTGCGGAGCAGGTTGTTGATAACCTGCCGGAGCAATGTTAAATCTCCGGTTGAATTACCAAAACCGCCTCCAAACACGATTTTAACTTCGCAATGTTCAGGTTGTAGTTTAAGCTCATTTAGGCAGTGTCTGAACAAATCTTCGAGAGCGACAACGCTCAAATCAAGCGGTTGGGGTCTCGAAAAGTTAAGAAACGACGTTACCATTTCCGAGAGAATTTTTAATTCGCCGACCAGTCCGGTTGCCGCCTGATGGCCCTTGTCACTGAGTTCAAGGCGATTAAGATATTGCGCGTAAGTGTGAAGCGCGGCTAGAGAATTTTTGAATTCGTGGGCCAGTCCGGCAGACATTAGACCCAGACTTTCCAGATTTTGCTGCAAGGCCAATTGTTCTCTGAGTTTTTTGATTTCTGTGATATCGGAAACGAGACAGAGAACTCCGGCCAGCTTGGAGTTAACTGCCAGCGGAGCAACCGTCACATCGAGGCGTTTAGATTTTCCGGCTTGGGTCTGATAATCTACCTCGCTTTGAGATTTAAACTGATTTTTGGTCAGCGAATCGAGAATTATCTGTCGAAATTCTTGGTTTGCGGCGAACAAATCAAGATCGGAATTTTCGAGCGGACGGCCGTCTGCATTGTGATCAAAAATTTCAAGAGCGGGTTGATTGATGACTCGAATTAGTCCTTTTAAATCAAAGGCAATTAAACCGGAAGGCAGACTTGAGATAATGTATTGACTAAAAGCCTCGGCGGAAGCCGCCCGCTCTCCTAATTTGGCATGTAATTCATTGAGTTCCTGCTGTTTGAGCTGCAGCTGTTCGACTACTGCTCCGAATGTTTCGGAAACGAATTCGAGCTCATTGGCAGAATTTTTAGCCGAAGGCAGAGACAGTAAATTGGGTAAGGCTGAGCGCGCCGAAGCCGAGATATTGCGGAGAGAGCGCATCAAACTGCTGACAGAGAAAATCAGAACGCTGAAGATTGCGAAAAAAATCAGCCCTGACACAACAATAAATAAACGCAGGCGACCGGACGAGTAAAACGCCGCGCTGATAGCCCACACCAAAAACATTGCGGCAGTTGAGATAAATAAGATTGAGCGAGAAACTGAGAATGCTGCCACAAACTTTCAAGCGCCGGTTCAAAACAAGATTTAAGATGGCAATAGAGCTGGAATCCCAAATTCCTCTAAAGCACCGCTTTTAGTTGGGAATAAAAGTATTCAGATACCAGTTTATCAGTTGCGCGCCAAAGAGCAGTGAAATCATCGAACCCATTCCGAGGAAAATTCCAAAAGGAATTTTGCTGTCAAGACGGCGTTCCTTTTGAAGCGCAATCTGTAAAATTCCGATGACCGCGCCAACCAGAGCGGCGAGAAAAATCGAGAGAATCGCCAAGCGCCAGCCGAGGAAAGCGCCGACATAGAACATCATCTTAACATCGCCGAGCCCCATCGCTTCGACGGAGCGCAGTTTTTCCCAGATCCAGCCGACCAGCCAGAGGCTTCCGCCGCCGCAGAGCGCCCCAAGCAGAGCGCCGATCAGCGAGACTTCCCAGAGCGGTAAATTAAGGCGGCTGAGCGGCAGATTGGCCAGGTCATCAAAGGGAGCCGCAGCAAACAGCAGCGGAAACAACAGGCGCAGCACCAAAGCTATGGCGAGACCCGGATAATTGATGACGTTGGGCAAATAGAGATGCGCGGCATCAATAAAAATGAGGACGATCATTGAAGCGCCGAAGAGCAGTTCAAAGGGCAGCAGCAAGTTTAAACCCGTGTGCCAGAAGAAAGCCGCAAAAACCACCCCGGTTAGAAACTCAACGAGAGGGTAGCGGGCCGAAATCGGCGCCCGGCAGCGGCGGCAGCGGCCCCGCAGGATCAGCCAGCTGAAAACCGGGACATTATCGTAAAAATGAATGTCGGTCTGACAGTGCGGACAGCGTGAATTGGGAAAAACGATTGACTCTTCGAGCGGCAGGCGATGAATGACGACATTGAGAAAGCTGCCGATAATCGTTCCAAAGGCGAAAAATGAAAACAATAAAAATAGATTTTCCGAATTTAAAAACTCGTCTCTCGAAAAAAGCAACATTTTGGATTATGTCAACGCAGGCAAGAAATGAAAATTGAACGGTGCGGCGGTTCGCAGCTGTAAATTCTGAGCCGCCGCACAGAGACATGATACATCCAAATCAGATTGAGGAAAAGAGAAACAATGGCAGAAATTAAAAAGAATTGCTCAGGGAGCGTCCGAATTGAGCCAGTGTCCCATCCGGCGAAATTTATGCCAGCGATTTTCGAGCAGCTGCGGAGCTGATAAATGAAAAAGCGCCTCGAGATTGCTGACCAGAGCGGTTTTGAGCGGCTGGAGGTCGAGGGCCGTTTTTGCCGGATCGAGCGCGTTCCATTCGGACGGTTCGGCGATAATCTCGTCAATCAGTTCAAGCCGCCGCAGATCTCTGGCCGTCAGGCGTAAACTTTCGGCGGCGAGATCGGATTTGGCGGCGTCTTTCCACAGAATCGCGGCGCACCCCTCGGGCGTAATCACCGAATAAACCGAATTTTCGAGCATCAGGATGCGGTCGCCGACCCCGATGGCGAGTGCCCCGCCCGAGCCGCCTTCGCCGAGGACGACGACCACAATCGGAACCGGGAGGTGGGCCATTTCTTTCAGATTATAAGCGATGGCCTCGGCCTGTCCGCGCTCTTCGGCATCAATCCCCGGATAAGCGCCGGAGGTGTCTATAAAACTGACGATTGCCCGCCCGAATTTTTCAGCTTGATGCATCAGACGGAGCGCTTTGCGGTAACCTTCGGGTTTCGGCATTCCAAAATTGCGCTGGTGTCTCTCTTTGGTGTTGCGCCCCTTTTGCTGACCGACCACGACCACTTCGAATTCTCCGAGCCGCGCGACGCCCGCTATCATGGCGGCATCGTCGGCGTAACGGCGGTCGCCGTGAAGTTCGAGAAAGTCTTCGCAAAGATGCTCGACGAGATCAAGGGTGTGCGGCCTTTGCTGATGTCTGGCCAGTCTTACTTTTTCAATTGCGGTTAATTCGCTCATAAAAACTCAAACAGAGTTACAAAAGACGGCGGGGAAGTCAAATTAGAGCCGCAGTCGGCGGAAGAGACCACTCGACCTGGCATCCTCTCCCGCAAAGTTCACGTTCCAGAGCCAGACTTCCCTGAACACCCAAAATATTATTGGTGGCTAGGCGAACGGCCAGTCCGGTTTCAATTTTCAACTCGATCAGCACCTGGCAGGAGCCTTGATGACGATGGAGGAGGGAGAGCAGCTCTTCCCAAAAAACGGTCTGTCGCGATTGCTCCGGCGGCTTGATGAGAAGCGTCGCAGCCTTCGACTGTTTGGCCTCTGTCAAGGGCACAATTTTCTCACAGATCAGCGCCAGAGCTCCCTCGTTTTCGGTTTCCAAACTGCCGGAAACAAAAACTACCTGATCCTCCTGCAAAAAGTTCTGGCACTTATTAAAAGCTTCCTCCCAGACCAGACATTTGATGTTGCCGGTGCGGTCTTCGAGCCGGAAGATGGCAAAGCGGGTGCCTTTTTTGCTCGTTCTGATCTGCAGATTCGAAATCACCCCGGCAGTCCAAACTTTAGGTTTCTCAACCGTCTCGTTTTTGAACAGATCGCCAAGCGAAATGACGGTCGCCGCTCCCATCTCCGCGATCAGCGGGTCCGTCCCGTCCAGGGGATGACTGGTCAGATAAAAGCCCATCGCCTGTTTTTCAGCCTTCCAGACATCCTGACTGGACCAGGCGGGGGCGGGCGGCAACTCTGGTTCAGCCGCCGCCATTTCGCTGTTACCGGCAAACAAACCGTGCTGTCCTTTATTTGAGTCCTGATGTTGTTTTTTGGCATAGCTGAGCGCGGATTCAATCGCCGCTCCAAGTTTAGAGCGCCAATGGGTGAGCGGTAAATTTTGACGGTTGAGCGAATCGAACGACCCGGCGTTAACTAAACTTTCGAGTCCGCGCCGGTTAACCCCTCCGTTTGACAGTCGGGCGGCAAAATCAAAAAGCGACGTAAAGCGGCCGGAGTCACTGCGCGCCGCCATAATTTCATCAATGCTGTGATCGCCTAAACCCTTAATAGCGCTTAAGCCAAAGCGAATAGTGTCGTTAAGCGGGGTAAAGCTCGCGGTGCTTTCGTTGATATCGGGCGGCAGCAGCTTTAAACCGACCTCCTGTATCTCGACCGCATACTTGTAGATTTTGGCGGCGTCGGAGGCTTCATGCGAGAGCACGGCGGCGTAAAAGTGGGCCGGATGATGCGCTTTTAAGTAGGCCGTTTGAAAGGCCAGATAGGCATAAGCGACGCTGTGACTGCGGTTAAAGCCGTAATCGGCAAACTGCGCCATCAGGTTGAAAATTTGTTCGGCCTTTTCCTGTTTGATCCCCCTCTCTACTGCTCCGGCGACAAATTTATCTGTCTGCTTGGCCATTTCCTCGCGCTTCTTTTTACCCATCGCGCGCCGCATCAGGTCGGCTTCGCCGAGCGTGTAACCGGCCAGTTGCTGCGCCAGCTGCATGATTTGTTCCTGATAGACCAATATTCCGAGAGTATTGCTCAGAATCTCTTTCATTTGCGGGACGAGATAGCGGACTGACTTTTCGCCGCGATGACGCGAGATAAAATCGTCCACCATCCCGCCGTCGAGCGGGCCTGGGCGGTAAAGCGCATTAAGCGCTGAAAGGTCTTCGATGCTTTTTGGTTTTAAGCGGCGGCAGATTTCCTGCATTCCCGGAGATTCAAACTGGAAAATCGCGTCGGTTCGGCCATCTCCGAAAATTTGCATGGTTGCTTGATCGTCGAGCGAGATTGATTCCCACTTAACGGAAAGTCCCGCTTGTTTAATCGTTTTTAAGCAGTCGCTTATGACGGTTAAGGTGGTAAGCGCCAAGAAATCCATCTTAAGCATCCCGGTTTTTTCAAGGTCTGACATCGCGAATTGAGTGGTCAGTTCGCTCTTGGGAGAACTCGTCACCGGAATCAGCTGGTGTAGGGCTGAGGGAGCGATGACGACTCCGGCGGCATGAACCGAAGTGTGACGAGCGCAGCCTTCGAGACGACGCGCCAGGTCTATTAAATTTCCGGCCTGCTCGCTCGAATTAGCCAGCGTTTGTAATTCCGGCACTTGTTCGAGCGCCTGCGTGATGCTGATGTTGCGACCGCGCACGGGTGGAGGAATCAGCTTGGCAATTTTTTCAACCTCCGGATAGGGAACCGCTAGGGCTCGTCCGACGTCTTTAATGACGGCTTTCGAAGCCATCGTGCCAAAGGTAATGATCTGGCAGACGCATTCTCGCCCGTAGCGTTTGATGACGTGCTGGATCACCGCGTCGCGCCCTCTGACGCAAAAATCAATGTCAATATCGGGCATCGAAACTCGCTCGGGATTTAAAAACCGTTCAAAGAGCAAGTCGTACTGGATCGGATCGATATCGGTAATTTCGAGACAGTAAGCCACGAGTGAACCGGCGGCCGAGCCGCGCCCCGGCCCGACCGGAATCTCGCTCTGCCGGGCAAATTTGACGAAATCCCAGACGATCAGAAAATAGCCTGGATAGCCCATCTGTTTGATAATCTCGATTTCCTTTTTTAATCTCTGCCGGTAAACTTCCGGTTCAAAGCGCAGCTTATCTTCGGCTTGCGCCGGATTCCAGACGGATTTTTGTCTGAGCTCAAAACCCTCCCAGGCTATTTTTTCAAAATATTCATCGCTCGTCGCGCAGTTTGATTCGAGCGGAATCGGATACCGTGGGAGATAGTCTTTATCGTTGGCCTGCGGAAGTTCGGGCTGGCAGCGCTCGAAGATCTCTTTCGTTTGTCTGAGCGCGTCAGGCAGTTCGCCGCCGAAGAGATGCCACATCTCGGCGGCCGAGCGCAGATGAAAATTGTCCGAGCCGAGACTCGGCCGGGAAGAATCATTGATGGTCTGAGCCGCGCCGATGCAGAGCAGGATTTCGTGCGCCCGGGCGTCCGCCGCCGTCAGATAATGAACGTCATTGGTTACGACGAGCGGAACATCGCTTTTCGCCGATAGCTCAACGAGCTGTCGGCGAATGGCTCTCTCTTCGTTGAGAGCGTGATCCTGAATTTCTAAAAAAGTATTTTCAGCTCCGAAAATATCCTTGATCAGGTTTGTTTTTTCGAGCGCGAGGTCAAACCGCTGCTGTTTGAGAAAATGTCCCGCCAGCCCCTTGAGACCGCCGGAAAGAGCGATTAAACCCTCGCTGTGAGCGGACAGCAGTTCGCAGTCAATCCGCGGTTTGTGATAAAACCCTTCGGTAAAAGCTTTTGATGAGAGCTGAACCAGATTTTGGTAGCCGCGCAGATTCGTCGCCAGCAGAATCAATTCGTAATAAGCATTTTCGCCGGATTTGAGAGCGGCCTGCCGGTCATGTCGGCTGCCGAGCGTGAGAAAAGCCTGATAGCCGAAGACCGGCTTGAGGTCGTTGGCCTTGAGAGCATTATAGAAAGAGAGCGCACCGTAGAGATTTCCTTTGTCGGTGATGGCGCAGCCGGGCATTTCAAGCTCAGTCAGCTTTTTAGCCAGAGGCTGAATTCTGACGTTGCTCTCGAGCAGACTAAAATCGGTATGAACCCGCAAATGGACAAAATCTCGTTTCATATGTTTATTGCTCTTTCAAGTGTGAAAATCCATGACCGGCTTTGAATTGGAACTTGCTTGATTGTACACTGACTAGCGAAATGGATTTTAACTCAACTTTAACTTTGGAAAGTGAACCTTCGCGTGCCTCTCTGAAAACGCCTGTCAATAAAGTTTATCTGGAGACGTTCGGATGTCAAATGAACGTCTCGGATTCGGAGCGGGTCAAGACCACTCTCGTCGCCGAGGGGTTTGAAGTCGTCACTTCGGAAACCGCCGCCGACGTAGTTTTAATTAATACCTGTTCGGTACGGGAAAAGGCCGAGCAGAAACTCTATCACCGGATCGGCCGCATTCGGCACGCCCGACAGAGCGGCCGGCAGCCGCTGGTCGGGGTCCTCGGGTGCGTCGCGCAGCTCGAAGGCGACACCTTGCTGGCTAAGCCGCAGCGGATAGACTTTGTCGTCGGAACGCGAGCCACCGGAAGAATTGCCGAAATTGTCCGCAAATCTCTCAACGCACGAGAGCGCCGGGACGGATTGGTTGATCTCGGTGAGCGCGAGAACGAATACGAGTGGGCTGTCGCTCCCGCCCAGAGAAATTCGCCGTACGTCGCCTTCCTCCCGATTATCGAAGGCTGCAATAAATTTTGCACTTACTGTATTGTTCCTTTTTCGCGCGGCCGGGAGGAGAGCCGGCCGGCTGCGGAAATTATTAAAGAAATCTACCGCCTTAAAGAGCAGGGAATCAAGGAAGTTCACCTGATCGGGCAAAATGTCAACAGTTACCGGCCGCGCGTGGGTGACGGTCTGGACGGTTATCGCGGCGCGACCCCGTTTGTCAAGCTGTTAAGAGCGGCGGCGGCGACCGGCATCGAGCGAATCAAATTTACGACTTCTTTTCCGAGAGATTTTCACAAGGAGATCGTCTCGGCCATTGACGAATTTGAAAATCTCTGTAACTGGGTTCATTTGCCTGTCCAGTCCGGAAGCGATAAAGTTCTCAGATTGATGCGGCGCGGTCATCCGGTTCAAAATTATCTCAAGCATGTTGCAGCAATTAAAGCTTCCCCCCGCAAGATTTCCCTGACGAGCGATATCATCGTCGGTTTTCCGGGCGAAACGGATGAGGATTTTGAGGCGACCAAGCGTCTGGTCGAAGAATGCGAGTATGACGGTCTGTATATCTTTAAATACTCGCCGCGCCCTGGAACGCCGGCGGCGGCGGTCACAGAAACTTTGAGCGAGGCGGTTAAACAGGAGCGGTTTCTGGAACTCGAGAGCCTCCAGCGAAAAATTCAGCAAAAGGTTTATGAGCGGTATCAAGACAGAGTCTTAAAAGTTCTGGCTGAAAAGATCAGTTCCAAAACCGAAGAGGATTTGAGCGGTCATTCGACCTGTCATAAAGTTGTTAATTTTGCCGCCCCCGTTTCGCAGTTAGGCCGGATGGTCGAAGTGCGGATTACCACTGCGAAGTTGAATTCTCTATACGGAACAATGTTAAACTAAACTGATAGTTTAAAGATAAAACAGGTGGAGTATTATGTCGGAGACGTCGGAAAAATCGGAAAAAATGGAAGTCGAAGTCAAGGTCGGCGCGTTGATTATGGATCCGCAGAGCGGCACGCCGATTGTGGTTTTGCGCGGAATCGAGGAAGAAGTCGTCCTGCCGATCTGGGTCGGAACGTTTGAGGCTCACGCCATCGCCCTCGAAATCGAAAAAAACGTTCCGCAGCGTCCGCTGACGCATGATTTGCTGCGCAATGTAATTTCCGAAATGGGCGCGGTGGTCGAGCGCGTGGTTATTACAGACTTGCGCGACAATACTTTTTTTGCCGTGATCGAATTATCACACGAGACTAACGGGGCTCTGACCATTGATTCAAGGCCTTCCGACGCCATCGCTCTGGCGCTTCGTTTTAGCTCTTCGATTTGGGTCCGGAGAGACGTTTTGGAGACTGCCGGAGCCGCAACCGTTGTCAGTGCCGGTTCCGCGACCGATGATTTCGAGTCGGACGAACCCGAAAGCACAGAGGATTGGCCAGAGTTGATTGGCTGAGAGCTGCCCCGAATTTTAATTGTTTTCTTATGATAATTGCCATCGCCAATCAAAAAGGCGGAGTGGGTAAAACCACCACCGCCATCAATCTGGCCGCCGCCTGCGCCCTGCGCGGAAAGAGAGTCTTGTTGATTGATCTGGATCCTCAGGCTAACAGCTCAATCTCTTTTTTGAGTCCGGAAAACTATTCTTTTTCAGCCTATGATTTGCTAACGGATAACAACGGCTCGTGGCAGCAGACAATTTACCGGACAGCGGTCGAAAATCTCAATATTGTTCCGGCTAAAATAAATCTGGCTAAAGTCGAGGGAAAGCTGGCCGGAGATTTTGACGCAATTTTTAAGCTCAAAGACCGGATTGAGATGTTTCGCCAATCATATGATGTCATTCTCCTTGACACGCCCCCCACTCTGGGTCTGATAACGGTTAATGCCTTAGTAGCTTCAACTCATGTTTTAATTCCGATTCAATCTTCGTATTTTGCTCTCGAGGGAACTGATGATTTGCTCGAGACAATCGAAAAGGTGCGTTCGCGCCCCAACCCGAATCTGCAGATTCTGGGCGTCGTTGTCACTTTGCATGATCGTCGGACGACCCTTGCCAAAGATGTCCATAAACAAATTAGCAATGTTTTTGGCAGTAAAATTTTTGAGACGGTGATTACCCGAAGCGTTCGCCTCGAAGAATCGCCGGCCCATAAGGAAACTATTTTTTCGTATGCTCCAAACTCTTCCGGTGCGTTGGAATATGCCAGTCTCTGCGAGGAGGTTTTAAGTCGTGTCTAAAAAAGGTTTGCCGGACGGCTTAAAAATGCGTCACGATTGGCATTACGTCGAAGAACTGGCTAAAACGCCGAGAATTATCGGGAGAATGATTCTCCTCGACCAGATTGATCCCAACCCAGAACAGCCGCGGACCGAAATCGGAGATTTAACCGATCTCTCGGCTTCGATTAAAGACAAGGGCGTTTTGGAGCCTCTTCTGGTCAAGCCGCTCGCCGGGCAGCAACGTTGGCTGATCATTGCCGGCGAACGGCGCTGGCGCGCGGCCCGCCTGGCCGGTTTGACCGAAGTTCCGTGTATCGAACTGGATGTTGACGCATCCCAAATTGCAGAGATTGCGCTGATCGAGAATCTGCAGCGTAAGGATTTAAACGTCTGGGAAGAAGCCGACGGGCTGGCCGCTCTCTGTCAGCGTTTTGGCTACACGCATGAAGACGTTGCCCGGAGAATCGGTAAAAGCCGTAGTACGGTCACGGAATCGCTGACCATCGCCTCTCTCCCGCCCGTGATCAGGGAAAGATGCCGTCAGGCTAAAATCAATTCCAAGTCGAATGTCCTCCAGATTGCCAGACAGTTTGACGAAGCGGCGATGCTTGAGGCCATTGAGGCTTTTGAGAAATCTCAGCATTCTCTCTCTAAGAATGTTAAGTCACAGGCTGCCGATCTTCAGCTGGATAACGGTTTGGCTCAGGGTGAGCCAGATGTTTCTGAGCCCGCTGTTGAACTCAAAAACGGCGCATCCTCCGGGCGAGGCGAGACGGCGACAAATCTTCAAAATGGCCTAAGCCAATCTGACTCTGCGGCCAATTCACTAAACTCACGAAATTCACGTAGTCTTTTAACCGACTTATCAGCACCCGTTCGCGCCTACACCTATCAGCCATCCGCCGGAGCTTTCAAACTGGCTTTAAAATTTAAAAAACCGGCCGATAAAAGTGAGATTATTTCAGCTCTCAGAGAGATTTTGTCGGAGCTTGAAGGGAATTAGCGATCTTTGTATAGCTCCGCCTGACTGTATTTAAGAATTATATTTTGGGGTTTTGAATTGATATTAATTGAGATGGATTTAGAGCTGATTAAATCTTTAATAAAAGAAAGACTCTATGATCAAGCACTCAACTTTTGTCAACAGCTGGCCGCCCGCCGCCCTGATTTGAAGTATGCTGTAATGCGCCAAAAGTCTTATATTTATACAGCGCGAGCTGAGTATAAAGCTGCTGTAGCTGAACTATCGTCAATGATAGAGGCTGATCAGGCTAACCTTGGTGATTATCACTCAGCAGCGTCTTGGGCTTTATGCGATGGACAACTGGAACAAGCGCTTGAATGGCTTTTAATTGTCTTAAAAATGGGAGAAGAACAAAACGAGGAATGGTTCAGGTCAAGCGCTTTGTGCCTAACAGCCTATATTTGTATGGAATTAGGAGAGTATGGAGAAGCGATGTCTTTCCTTGACAAAGACGAATCAGCTGATAAGGACTCTTCCTTTTTCGTTCCAAACAAAGGTTTCTGCGAAGTAACAGATCTCCGCGCTGAAATACAGCGTCGAGCTTTTGATGCTAGGTAGTTTTCAACAGACTGGCAGCTTGTTGTTGTAACTATTCAGGTAGTCAATGCAATTGGCTTGCCTTTTAGCGCGTGTTCAATGGCTGCGAGCAGACTTTTTCCTTGCTTTCTGGCCGACGAAAGATGTGAGCGAATGCGGCAGAAAGTCGCCGCTCCCTCGGACGTTCG
>JBBQUS010000042.1:0-47239 GCA_038212235.1 Pyrinomonadales bacterium | reverse complement strand
GAGGTAAATTTACCGTTGTCGGCAAATGTATCAACCGTTAAAGTCATTTCGGAAAATCCAAGATTCTGATAGCCGTCTCTGGTATGCAAATGCGCGAACATAGCGAGACGGTTTGAATGTTGATCAGGCTTTCGACTAACGTTCAGTTTAATGGTTTTGACCGCTCCCCTGACTTTTTCAAGGATAGCGAAGCCGCCGATTTCGCTGTTTAAATCTCCGCCCGCGTTCCAATATTTTTTAATCGTTAAAGTAGTTTTATTACTGCCCATAAACAAAAATCCCATCAACTGACTTTTGCCAATTTACAAGTCAATTAATCTGTCGAGAGTTTGATCAACTTGCGGAAATCGCTTGACGATGCCTTGGATGTGGCTGTCATCGCTTTTCATGAGAGCGGCTTCAACCGCTATGCTGTTGAGATACACAATCGTCCACATTTTGTGACAGCCCCATTCGAATTTGCCGTTGCGAGCCGGATGAATAATGCCGTCTTGCGAAAGCTGGTCGCGGTTTTTGATTTGAAATTTTTTGATAAGCTGTGCGGTCGCTTTATCAAACGCCCCGGTCGGTTCGGGGCATTCCGAGTCGGGAATCCCGACATGAGGCGTGCCGCCGCGCCAGGCGGGAAAGATGTATTTGAATAACGCCTGAACGACCAGCACATCATTTTTGTGATTAATCGCCCCGAGCCCTAAACCGACGGGTGCGGAAACATTGATAATCTGCGATGTTGAAGTTCCGTCTTCTCTCCAATCAATTGTGTCTATTTTTGCCATTTGGATAATTTCCTTGCTAATTTAAGTTGAGCCTTTCCGCGCAATCTATGAGAAAAGCTGAGAGTCGGCGCACACGAAGAAAAAGGGTATTCAATACCGAGTTTTCTAGAAAGGCGTTTTGCGAATAAACTGCGCCGAGAGCGGTTATTTTTGAAACGGAATTGTTACAGCTTTATGGCGGATCATCTGATGTCATAAAAACCTGACCGGTAACGTGATAAAACTTTAGCGCGGTGAAAAAATTGTTTTTGATAAAGGCGGTTTCCGATTTGACTTTCGCCTGGGAAAACTGAATTTCAAATCGTCCGCTGTTAAAATTTTTAAGCGGCTTGACAAAATCTTTTGGATAGGGATTGGTTTTATTTTTCATTCCGAGACGAATTGAGACCGTATAAACCTCAGGCGGCATAATGGTCGGAGCTGTTTGAGGAGGATTCAAGACAGCCTTGATGTCTTCGGCGATCAGTGACATTTGCGTAATAGCTGATTTGGAAAGAATTGCTCCGGTTGCCGGCAAGGTTGACCAAAACAATACTGAAATTTGGAACGGTGTCTGGTTGCGAATTCTTTCCATTGCCATTCCTAATCTAACTTCGTTGGTATAAAATGCATCATCCTCGATATCCTGCCTGAGCCTCGCGTTGCTTTCGGCAAAATGCATAATAGGGATGAAATGGCTCGGTTTGAGCAGTTCGGTTTGAACCGTTAAATACATTGCTAAATAATCTTTGCCTGCCATCTTACATCTCCTTTAATAATCGGCTATGTTGCCTGGAAAAACATCAAACATCGGCTAGTTTTGTGATTTTTATGGTCAAAGTAAACGGAACTGATTTATTGTTGACTGAGCCAATAAAAATCGTATAGTCGCCGCTCATCTCCAATCCAACTTCGTAAGTTCCGCCTTTTTTCTCGCGCAGCAGAACCATTTCTCTATTCGCTCCATCAGTTGTCACCTTGATTCCGACGGCGGAAGCGGGCGTGAGACTCAAAACCAATTTTTGCCCCGACCCGGCTTTGACAACATAAGCAACGCCGGAACTTCCGGTTGTTCCTTTGACAACGGCTGAGATTTTGCCTTTGGCAAACTGAATTCGCTGCAGAGTCTGCGCTTTTGCCTGCGCTTCGCAGCTCAATGTAAATACCAGCAGCATGATTGCCAAGCTTATTATTCCTTTCATTGTTCTCCTTGTTACTCGACAATAAACGCGGTTATTTATTGATAAATTTTGCTCCGCTCCATTTCAGGATTCGTCAAGCGTTTTTGCGCGAGAGTTATTGCAATAACTCTCGCGCTCTGTCATCAGTAGATGAACTTGCGCAAGATGGTAAATTACGGCTTTGCCTCATAAACCAAATTAAAAGGGGTTTCCGTTGCGCGCTGAAAATGGGAAAACCCGCCTTGCCTGACGACCTCTCGCATCCGTGCTTCGCCTGCCTGCGCTCCTAGGGCCAAGCCAACTTCCTGCGACAGCGAAGCGGGCGTGCAAATCAGTGTCGAACCCGAATAAAAAGCGCGTCCGATTGGATTCAAATTGTCTTTCACATTATCGTGGGCAAATGGTTCGACAATCATCCAGGTTCCGTCTGAAGCCAGAGATTCTCGTACATGAGCGGCTGCGCCGACGGGATCACCCATATCGTGCAGGCAATCGAAATAAGTTATAAAGTCATAATTGTTTCCGGGAAAATCTTTGGCTTTCGCGACTTCAAATGAAACACGCTCCGTCACGCCGCCTTCCGCGGCCCGCTGCCGCGCCATTTCGATTGACTGGTCGTGATAATCAAAGCCGACAAAAGTTGAGTTCGGGTAGGCTTGCGCCATCAAAACGGTCGAAGCTCCCAGGCCGCAGCCGATGTCAGCGACTTTCGCTCCGGCTTTCAGTTTTTCGTCAACGCCGTCAAGTGCTGGAATCCACGAATTGATCAGATTGGCGGCATAACCGGGACGGAAAAACATCTCGGTTCCGCGAAAAAGCCCCGTGTCGTGTTCGTGCCAACCTAAACCTTCACCTGTGCGAAAACGCTCAATCAGCTTCGGCACAGCGTGAAGCGATGAAACCGCCAGCAAAAATGCCCCCGGAAGATAAGCCGGGCTCGTTTCGTTAGCCAGCACAAAAGCCTGTTCTTCAGAGAGGAAATAGGTTTTATTTTCCGCATCGTAGGAAACATAACCGCCTGCCGCCTGCGCGTTGAGCCACTCGCGGATATAACGCTCTGCGGTATCGGTTGCGGCGGCTAATTCGGCTGGCGAAAGCGGTTTCCCCGCCTCAGCCAACGCTTTGTAAAGGCCGAGACTTTCGCCGATCACGACCAGTCCGGCGTGCATCGTCGCGCCAAAATCGTTAACGCAACTTCCTAACAATTGATTCAATTTCTCTTCGTTAATTGCCATTAATAATCTCCTCTGATGAATGTTTATTTTTGACTAACTTTTATTTCTGATAAATGCTTATCCCAAAGACAAAGTCTTAACTCTGCCCCTTAAGAATTGTTAAAATCTGCAAACGCCCGTTTGTTTTTTAGCGCGTTGGAGATTGTTTTTGATCCTTTTTCGCGACCACAGTTTTGCCGTTAACTTTAATTCAATCTAACTGCCTGGGTCGCGAATAAACGGGTTGGTATTACCCATCTGAAGTGGCGTTATTCTTCAGCTGTTGTCGGCTCAATAATAGTTTTGACGGCTGATATTCGATTCGCCGGAAATCCACTCTGCCCGGCGTGTTCCTGAATTATCTCTTCGTTAGGGGCGATGTAAACGCAATACAATTTGTCATCGGTCAGATAACTTTGAACCCATTGAATTTGCGGACCAAGTTGGTTTAAGACGTTGCAGGACTTTTGCGCGGCAGCCTGAAGTTCCGGGGCGGTTAATTTTCCAGCACCAGCGATTTCACGCTCGATGATATATTTCGGCATATAATTATCCTTTCAATGATAGATCTTCGTGATAATAAAGAGCTGCCAGCCTAAAGTCGGCGGCGTAATTATGCTCTTGCTCAAATTAAGTAAGGTTGTCTCTGACAATTTTCTTTTGACAGTCAGCTTTTAGACGGCATTTAAGAACGAAACAATTTATTCGGTTGGCGATAGATCGCTGTTTATGACGGATGAAGTGTCCAGGAAGCATCTATATCGGATTCTCCAAACTCAAGATTAAAGCCAAAGCAAAGCGTTTTCCCGGCCATAAAAGGGAACATTGATAGGGGAACGACTTTAACGTTGTTTAAAGTGAGAATTCGATGAAAGCCGCTGCCGCCAACTCTAATTAAAACCTGTTCTATCTCTTTCTGATCTTTATATCTGTGAATCCAGTAATCGGCCTCAAGAGGAGGCGTCACAAAACCGAATTTCTTAAGTATTCCAATGGTTTGGATCAGCTTTACTGCCTGACTCTCTTTATCCCATCCGTTCCCTAACCACCAGCTGTCACTGCCGGGGAACGTACCTGGAACCAGGCGTTCAGCGTCTGAGGTGGTGACAACTTGTGCAGAATCGTGAACTGTTCTCTGAATTTTGTATCTTATTGGCAATTTTCTTTTCTCCTTTTTTAAAATTAGGGTGCCGTAGTAATCAAACTCACCGTTGCCAGAAGACCGCCCAAACCTAGCTCGCACAGCTTCATTGAAGTTTTTGGGCGCGCAGAGAGCTATCACTCTCAGCCTGAAGCCATCCGGCAGATTCGGAAATCTTTGCAGCAGAAAGTTATCGTTCCGGTTCGACCAACCGGTCATTGTCTAATAAAATCCGAACAGAAGCTTTATCTTTCGGCTTGATGACGTATTTCCAAGTTGCGACTCTTCCTTTAAAAAAGTATTTTTTTCAGCGGTATTTGTTGGCTGGCTGGTTTGAGTGTCGGCAGTCGCAGCGTTTTGAATCGTTTGCTGATCAATCCGTTGAGGCTGCTCTTGTTTTTTGATTTTTGGGACTTTGGGAATTGATATGGTTAACTGCGCCGAGGTCGAATATGAGTTGACAACGGCAAAAACGATTAAGAAGGCCGGTATTAAAGTTAAGTTCTTTTTCATAGATTTGTTGCTCGTTTAATAATTGGTTAAAAAGTTTGCCTCACGGTCAAGGAGGCGAGTAATCAGCACTGCTGTTATATTTCAGCTCGGTGGTCAGTTTGCTGTTTCTAAATCAACCTTAAACGACGACCACCGATTGCATCTTTAAGTTTTCTTGAAAGTTTTCTGAAGGTTTGTTGAGGAAGTTATGAGGGCGTTATGAACCAGGAAAAAGCTAGATTTTACGAATTCGGGCGGTTTCGTGTTGATGCTCGCGAACGTCTGCTCTTTGACGGTGAGTTTCCGATTCAACTGGCTCCCAAAATCTTTGACACTCTGCTTTTGTTAATCGAAAACAGTGGACGCGCGCTTGGCAAAGAAGAGATGATGAGTCAAATCTGGGCTGACAGTTTTGTCGAAGAAAATAATCTGGCGCAAAACATTTCTTTTCTGCGCAAAACATTTGGAGAATCTCATTTTATCGAGACGATTCCAAAACGCGGTTATCGTTTTGTCGCCCCGGTTCGAATTATCGGAGATGAAGCTGAAGCAATTGTTTTCGAGCGCGCGCGCACCCGCATTCACCTGACCGAAACAGCCGAACTTGGCGATGCGCCCGTCGCCATGCTGCCCGTCCATAAACCCGAAACGCGCTATGCCAGAAACGGCGACGTTAACATTGCTTATCAAGTCGTCGGCAGCGGCGATCTCGACATCGTCTTTGTGATGGGCTGGATTTCGCATCTCGAATATTTCTGGGAAGAGCCGGAGTTTGCCGCCTTTCTCAACCGATTGGCTTCGTTTTCCAGATTGATTCTCTTTGACAAGCGCGGAACCGGACTGAGCGACCGGGTTCCAATCCACGAACTGCCGACGCTTGAGCAAAGAATGGAAGACGTCCACGCCGTGATGGACGCGGTTGGGAGTGAACGCGCGGCGCTCGTCGGAGTATCGGAAGGCGGCCCGATGTGTTCGCTCTTTGCGGCAACTTATCCGGATAAAACTCTGGCTTTAATCATGATCGGAACTTATGCCAAACGAATCTGGGCGAAAGATTATCCGTGGGCTCCGACGCTCGAACAAAGAGAACAGTTTTTTGAATACATGCGCGAAAATTGGGGCAAGGCCGTCGGCATCGAAGACCGCGCGCCGACCAGAGCCGGTGACGAACGGTTTCGCAACTGGTGGGCGACTTATTTGCGAATGGGCGCGAGTCCGGGCGCGGCGGTCGCGCTGACCAAAATGAATGCGGAGATTGACGTGCGGCAGGTTCTGCCTTTGATTCAAGTTCCGACGCTCGTCATTCATCGCACTGGCGACACTGCTCTCAAGGTGGAAGAAGGCCGATTTGTGGCTTCGCAAATACCGGGAGCGAAGTTTGTCGAACTGGGCGGCATTGACCACTTGCCGTTTGTCGGAGAGCAGTCGGAAATCCTGGACGAAATCGAAGAATTCTTAACCGGCGTGCGTCACGCTTCCGAATACGACCGCGTGTTGGCAACCGTCATGCAGATTTGTATTGTCAATCCTCAGCAGCAGGCGGAGGATTTTGGCCGAGAACGCTGGCGCGAAATCCTTGAGCGATCACATTCGTTTGCTCTGAACCAAATCAATTTATTTAAGGGACGAGAAGTAAATTATAACGAAAACGGGGTGCTGGCGACTTTCGACGGGCCGGCCAAAGCCGTTCGCTGCGCCACGGCTGTTTCGGCTTCGGCTCGGCGTTTGGGAATTAAGGTCAAAACCGGATTACACACCGGAGAATGCGATTTAATCGCAGAAAAGGTCAGCGGCATCGCCGTCAGGCTGGCCGAACAAATTGCTGACGAAGCCGAAGTTGGAGAAATTATGGTATCCCGGACGGTCGTAGATTTGGTCGCCGGTTCGGGTTTGCAGTTTACAGAACACTCGATCAAATCGTTTGCAAATTTGCCGGGTGAATGGAAACTTTTCGTCGTTAAGTGAAAGTAAGCTATTTTGAGATAATTGGGGCGCGGTTGGAGCGTTCCGATTTTGATCCATTGTCAGGCACTAGACGAAACCGAACCAGACCCACCGGGACGGTCTGCCCGATGACCAGAGGAAAAGCCATCGTTTCCGTTTTTGGTCGGGTGACGATAACTGTTTGCCGATTAGATAAATTCAGTTTCACGACAACTCTTTCAAACGCTCCGACAAAATTAACTTCTTCGACGGTTCCATCGGTTAGTTTTTGATAATGCTGCGTTAAATTCTCCGGCTGACGCAAAAAAGCGTCTTCGGGACGAAACACAAGTTTTCCAGCCTGACCGTTTTTGAGCGCAGTTTCTTCGTCGAGTTTGAGATTGATGTTTTCAATCTCAAAATTTTGCCCTCGCACAACACCGGACAATAAATTTGCGGCTCCCAAAAATGTCGCGACATATTCGGTTTCAGGTTTGTTGTAAACCTCAAACGGAGTTCCGACTTGCTCCAATCGTCCGACATTGAGGACGGCAATTCGGTCGCCGAGTTCGATTGCTTCTTCCTGATCGTGCGTAATAAAAATAGCGGGCACGTTGACTTCCTTGAGCAGAGCGCGGATTTCGCGGCGCAGGCGAACCCTGGTTTGCGCGTCAAGCGCTCCGAAAGGTTCGTCAAAAAGCAGCACTTGCGGCTCATAGGCGAGCGTTCGGGCAATGGCGACGCGCTGGCGCTGGCCGCCGGAGAGCTGCGAGGGATATTTTTTGCAATGTTCTTCGAGATGAATAAGTTTGATCAGTTTGTTGACGGTATCTTTTATTTCCTGTTTTGAGCGTTTGCGAATTCGCAAACCGTAACCGATGTTTTTTTCAACCGTCATCCGGGGGAAAAGCGCGTAATCCTGAAAAATAACGCCGACACCGCGCTCGCGCGCCGGAAGTTCGGTGACATCTTTCCCGTGCAAAATAATTTGGCCGGTATCGGGTTCTTCGAGTCCGGCGATAATTCTGAGGATGGTCGTTTTGCCAGACCCCGAAGCGCCGAGCAAAACAAGCGACTCGCCTTGCGCGACCTCAAAATTGATGTCTTCGAGAATCTTGGTTTCGCGAAAAGTTTTGCTGACGCCGCGCACGCTCGCCGCCGATTCCGAAGTTAAATTTTTTAGATTTAATTCTTCCACTTTTACTCGATTTCAAACCAATCGCGGGCAAAAAACAGAATGCTGAAAATGACAAACGAAAAAAGCGCGAGCACAATGGCCACCGAATTGGCGGCTTCGACCTGACCTTCATTAAACTTGGAGAAAATGTAAAGCGGCGCAGTTTGCGTCCTTCCGGCCAAATTACCGGACACTAAAATAGTCGAACCGAATTCGCCGACCGCCCGCGCAAAAGTCAGCAAAGCGCCTGAAACAATTGCGCCGCGCAAAGACGGGAGAGTGACGTACCAGAAAGTTTGCCAACGCGACGCGCCGATTGTCGCTGAAGCTTCTTCGAGCGAGCGGCTCATCGTCTCGAACACCGGCATGATAACGCCGAACGCGAGCGGAAACGTGACAAAAATATTGGCGATAATAATGGCGTAAGGCGTAAACATAATCTGCGTATCGGGCGAAAGAAATTGACCCAAAACACCGTACGGGCCCCATAAAAGCAGGAGAGCAAAACCCGCCACAGCAGTCGGAATCGCAGTCGGAATCGAAATCGTGACGATTACGGCGTTGCGTCCCCAAAAACTGTATCTGGAAAGAACATAAGCCGCGAACAGACCGAAAATGACGTTAAAAACGGTTGCCCAAAAGCTGGTGACGAGAGACAGCTCCATCGCAAAAACCGCTTCGGGAGCCGTTAAAGCCGTCCAGAAACTTTGTAAACCTTTGCTTGTCCCAAAGATAAAAATTGAAGCCAGCGGCAGCAAAACGAGCGGGAGCATGACCAGCAGCATCACGCCGACGCTCAAAGGTCTGGCAAGATCAAAACCGCGAACATGGCGCATGGTTGAAATATTGGCGCTCATTTTTTCTGCACCTTATCGCGAAAAACGCCTTCTATAATTTCTGGATGAGCCTGTTGCCAACCGCCAAACAAACTAACGTCGAACGGCTGTTCGATGTGCGCAAATTCCGGGTTCGAGTCATTTAAACTCTCGTCCGTCACCGAGCGGAAATGGTATTTAACAAAGGCGCGCTGCGCTTCGTCGCTCCATAAATACTGGACAAATGCTTCGGCTAGATTGCGCTTGCCGGAGGCCACTTTGCGGTCGAGAACAATCGCCGGGTGTTCGCTAAAAATTGTTGACTGCGGAACGACTATATCAACCGCCGCGCCCGCTTGTTTCATCATCAAGCCTTCTAATTCATAGGTGATTAGGGCATCGCCGAATCCGGTTTCAAACTGCGTCCGTGCTTCGCGGGCGGAGCCCGGGGTAGAAATAACATTGCGCCAAACCGCTTTGAGGGTTTGCAGCGCCTTGGCCGGGTCGGGCGTGCCGTCAATTCCGGTTTTTTTTATTTCCGAACCGTAAATTGCCAGAATTGACCACTGCGCTCCGCCGGAACTAACCGGATCCGGGTGAATCAGTTTGATACCCGGTTTACCGAGATCAGCGAAATCATGAATGTTTTTGGGATTCCCTTGACGCACCAGAATCACAAAAGGCGTTTTGTTGATGATGCTCCCGTGCGGAGCCGCTTTCCAATTCGAAGTAACCGCGCCGCCGCCGGCTAATCGCTCAACATCGCGTTCAATTGATAGAATTGCGATGTCAGCAGGCGCGCCCTGCAAAATTTGATTGATGACCGTTTCCGAACCAGCAAACGAGGAATTGAAACTGACGTCTTCGCCATGATCGCGTTTCCATTTGGCGGCAAACGCCGGATAAATTTCTTTTTCGAGCGGCTCTTTCATAATCGAAAATCCGTAAACGGTCAACGTCGTGCCTCCTGTATTTCCCGGAGGTTTTGGCAAGCAGCTGTCGTTTAAGAACGATATCGCGAGCACCAAAATCAGGCTCAAAGCGCGGACAAAATTAGCCTTTGCAATTTGATAATTAGCCATAATATTTTGCTTTTGAAGAGAAATTTAGAATTTTATCCGCAAAATAGTTCCAATGATGTTCAAGTCGCCCGGATGAGTTCGTCCGTCGTTTTGTCTCATGAAATATACATCGAGAGTCAGCTTTTTATTTATCGTCTTGCTGCCGCCGACGATAAACCGATTGCGAACCCAATGATTAAAACTCCAATCGTAAAATACTTCGTCGGAAGTAAATAATCCGAAAGCAAATTTACCAATGTTAAAAGGATGCTCAAATTGTAAACGATTGCGGTAACGCGTAGCATTGATTGTGCGCCAGCGCCGCTCAAACAGGTTGCGGTCGGAAATAATCTGTTTTCCAAACGGAACACGCACCGTCGAAGCAAAACTCAGCCGATTTTCAGTTGCGCTTCGCCCCGTCGGAGAATTTGTACTGATGTTAGTGTAACTTGGCGCAAAAAGTAAGTATTTTCCTGCTTTAAAGGTAAAGCCGACAGCAACGCGCCGGTCAACTAATTTCTGAATATTGTCGCCAAAACGGAAAGTGCCGACCAGATTAAAATCAATTTTTTTTGAAAGCGGAGCCGAAAGCTGAAAGTCGTTCCATGATTGAGTGTCGGATTGACCGGTTTGAGCCAGAAGGTATCTGCCGCCGTTTAAGATGAAGATTACCAGTAGACTAACTGCGTGACATCTCAACTGATATGAATTTATGTGAACAACAGTTTTCATCGGCTTTAGCGACCAAATCTAAGAGTGTTTTTACCATAAACACTCGATTCTGAAAGTGCAATGCTTTTTTGCAGAAATTTGTTTCAAATTGTGAAATGTTTGGTTGCCCGGCCGAAACAGGAAACTGACTTTGCGCTTTGACTTTAGCGTTCTAAACTAAAAATTGGAATGATTAATAAACTGAAAAATGATTCACGTCGCAAATTAGCCGCTCGCTGGCAGGAAATTTCAGGTTCCGCACACCCCCTGCGCGCCTTTGCGGTCAACGTTTCGCAGGTTGCTCGCCACGCCTTTGACGAATCCAGACAACTCACCGTTGAACGACAGCAAATCATCCTTCCGCGCCTGCCCGCGCAGTTTGACGGCTGGCGCGTCGCGCAGCTTTCGGATATTCATCACAGTCCGCTAACCGACGCCAGACAAATCAAGCAGGCGATTGAAATGACCAACGCTCTGCGCCCGGACATCATATTTTTGACCGGGGATTATGTTTCGCATGAAACAGAGTACATCGCGCCCGTCGCCGAAATGCTCGGAAAACTGCGCGCTCGTCATGGCGTTTACGCGGTTCTCGGCAACCACGATCACTGGACGGACGCCCGGATGGTCACGGATTTGTTTCGCGCCAACAAGATTCCGGTTCTAATCAACGAAGGATTTCGTTTTGAACTCGATGGGGCCAGCATTTGGCTCAGCGGCGTTGACGACACGATGGTTGGCCTGGCCGATTTGGATTTGGCTCTGAGCGGTTCACGCCAAGATGAATTCAAGTTTCTGCTGTGCCACAACCCGGCGATTTTGCGACAGGCCAGACGGCACGGAGTTGACCTGATCATTTCCGGTCACACCCACGGCGGACAGATTCGTTTAAAAAAAGACGAAGAAGATTTAATTCTGCCGCGCCACAAAAGCGCCAGCGGATTGTTTAAACGAGGGAAGACGCAAATTTATATCACGCGCGGCATCGGGACGGTGGTGTTGCCCGTTCGTTATCAATGCCCGCCGGAAATTTCACTGCTCGAACTGCGCTCAGCCAATTTTGGCTTTTAGATTTGCAATTGGTAAATAAAAGGAATTTTCGCTCTCTGCAATGTGATTTTTTAATTCTAATCCGAAATCCGAAATCCGAAATCCAAAATGACCGTTCCCAATCTACTGACATTGCTGCGAATTCTGCTTGTCCCGATTTTTGTTTCGCAGCTTTATTATCAATACTTCGACTGGGCGTTCGCGACCTTCTTTTTTGCCGGAGCGAGCGACGCCGTTGACGGATTTATCGCTCGACGTTTCAATCAATCATCGGAACTTGGCAAGGCTCTGGATCCGATTGCCGACAAATTAATGATGACCACCGCGTTTATCGTTTTAACGATGCCGCAGCTGGTCCCGCACAGCAAAAATCTGCCCGTTCCGTTTTGGCTGACCGCCGCCGTTATCACCCGTGATGTTCTAATTATGGTCGTCGCCGGAGCGATATTTTTCACCACCGGTTTTCGAGGATTTCGCCCGTCAATCTGGGGGAAACTCAGCACTTCAATTCAAGTCGGGGCAATTTTATTGATTTTGGCCGCTACCAATATGCCTTCGTACGGAGATTTTTATCTGCCGCTTGTTTATCTAATAGTTTTTATATTTGCTGTAGTTTCCGGTTTTCACTACATATTCTTCGTGTCAAATTTAATGAAAGATAAAGATATCGTAGAAAGCGCTCCAAGATGAAACGACACTAAAGTAAACTTGACAATAAGGCACTCATATATTATTCTAAGTAAGCATTCAAGAGTTCAATTTATAGCAGCGGAGAATTTAAGTAATGAGTAAAATTATTGGAATTGATCTAGGAACGACAAACTCGGTCGTTGCCGTTATGGAAGGCGGAGAACCGGTCGTGATTACAAATTCAGAAGGCGGACGTACGACTCCGTCAGTTGTCGCGTTTACCAAGGACGGCAATCGCCTCGTCGGACAAGTTGCCAAGCGTCAGGCCGTGACTAATCCTGACAACACGATTTATTCGATCAAGCGCTTTATGGGACGAAACTTCAATGAAGTTTCCGCCGAAAAGAAACAGGTTCCATATAAGGTCGAAGCTGCGGGAAACGGCGATGTCCGGGTTGACGCGGGAGGCAAGCAATCCAGCCCGCCGGAAATTTCCGCTTTGATTCTGCAAAAGTTGAAGCAGGCGGCGGAAGATTACCTCGGCGCGAAAGTTGATAAAGCGGTCATCACCGTTCCGGCGTATTTTAACGATGCGCAGCGTCAGGCAACCAAAGATGCGGGTAAAATCGCCGGTCTTGAGGTCATGCGAATCGTTAACGAACCGACTGCGGCGGCGCTGGCTTACGGTTTGGACAAAAAGAAAGATGAAATGATTGCGGTTTTCGATTTTGGCGGCGGAACCTTTGACATTTCGGTTCTCGAAGTCGGCGAAGGCGTCGTTGAGGTTAAATCCACTAACGGCGATACGCATCTTGGCGGCGACGACGTTGACGAAGCCCTGATCAAATGGATTATTGACGAGTTTAAAAAAGACCAAGGAATTGATTTGTCAACCGACAAAATGGCTCTTCAGCGGCTCAAAGAAGCGGCGGAAAAAGCCAAAATCGAGCTTTCGAGCGCGATGCAGACTGACATCAACCTGCCGTTTATCACCGCCGATCAAACAGGACCGAAGCACTTAAACATGGGCTTGACCCGTTCCAAGTTTGAACAGTTGGTTGACCCGATTTTGCAGCGTTTAATGCCGCCCGTTGAGCAGGCTATTAAAGATGCTGCGCTTGATAAAAGCAAAATTGACGAAATCGTGCTCGTCGGCGGTTCGACCCGAATTCCGAAAGTTCAGGAAATGGTCAAAGCGTTTTTTGGCAAAGAGCCGAACAAATCAGTTAATCCGGACGAAGTAGTCGCGCTTGGCGCAGCAGTTCAAGCCGGAGTTTTGGGCGGCGAAAAAACGGATATTTTGCTGCTCGACGTAACTCCGCTCAGCCTCGGAATCGAAACCTACGGCGGCGTCTTTACCAAAATGATTGAGCGCAACACGACGATTCCGACCCGTAAATCAGAGATTTTCTCGACCGCTTCGGATAATCAAACATCGGTTGAAGTCCATGTTTTGCAGGGCGAACGGGCAATGTCTACTGACAACAAAACTATCGGTAAATTTCACCTGGTTGGAATTCCGCCCGCACCCAGGGGCGTGCCACAGGTCGAAGTGACTTTTGACATTGACGCCAACGGTATTGTTAATGTCTCTGCAAAAGACATGGGAACCGGACGCGAACAGAAGATTACGATTACGGCTTCGAGCGGTCTCTCTAAAGACGAAATTGACCGGATGATGAAAGACGCCGAATCGCACGCCGGTGAAGACGAAAAACGCAAAGCAGCTATCGAAGCTAAAAATCAACTCGACGGTTTGACTTACAGCGTTGAAAAAACATTTAACGAAAACAAAGACAAGCTCGATTCCGCTTCGTCGAGCGAACTCGAAGCGGCTTTGGCGGAAGCTAAGACAGCTTTGAACTCAAACGAAGCCGAAACGATGAACAATGCTTTCAATCGTCTGCAAACCGCTTCGCACAAATTAGCGGAAGCGCTCTATAACCAGACCGACGCTTCAGCTTCGGCTGGCGCGGGCGGTGAACAGGCTGATGCGGCCGGGGCCGGCGCCGGAAGCGCTTCAAGTACCGGTTCGACCGGCGGCGCGGACGACGTGATAGATGCCGAATACGTTGACGTTGACGATAAGAAGTAGTGACAGGTTAACAGTGACAGGTGATTTCAACGTCACCTGTCACCTGTCACTTGTTACTTGTCACTAAAGAGAAATGGCAACAAATAATAAACAAGATTACTACCAGGTTTTAGGCGTCAAAAAGGATGTGACGGCTGACGAATTAAAGAAAGCCTATCGCCGTTTGGCGCGCAAACATCATCCTGATGTCAATCCGGGCGATAAAAGCGCTGAAGAAAAATTTAAGAAAATCACCGAAGCGCACGACGTTTTGTCCGACCCGAAAAAACGCAAGATTTTCGACAAATTCGGATATTATTCGGATAACTTAAGCGAAGCGGATTTAAACAATCCCTTTGCCGGAGCCGGGCGCGGCGGCAGTTCGGCGGGCGCGCAGGGTTACGATTTTTCAGGTTTCAATTGGGAAAATTCCGGAGCAGCCGGTTCAGGGGGAGCCGGGGCGAGCGGCGGCTTCAGCGACATTTTCGAAACGCTCTTTGGCAAGGGCAAAACAACTGCGCGCGAAGCCGAACCGCCGCGCCCGCTGCCAAAAAAGGGCGAAGATATTGAAATGCCGCTCGCCCTCTCATTTGAAGAAGCGGTCACCGGTCTCACGACAAACATTACGGTCAACCGTTCCGTTCAGTGCTCGCGGTGTCAGGGAGCGGGCGACACGGGCGGCGCAGTGATTACCTGTCCGACCTGCAAAGGAACGGGCAAAGTTCAGCGGACGGGGGGCCGGCTTGAGTTTTCGCAGGTTTGTCCGGATTGCGAAGGAACGGGCAAACGACGTCAGCCCTGCGGATTATGTAATGGCAAAGGAGTTGTGCCGCTGACCGAACAGGTCAAGGTGCGAATCCCGCCGGGCGTTGAAACCGGTTCGCGCGTTCGTATTGCCGGAAGAGGTCAGGGCGGACGTCTTGGGGCTCCCGCCGGCGATTTATTTATTGTTACGCGCGTCGGCGAGCACAAATTTTTTACCCGCAAAGGCGACAATATTTACGTGACAATTCCGATCACCGTGCCGGAAGCGGCGCTCGGCGCAAGGATTGAAGTTCCGACCGTTGAAGGCAAAGCTCAGTTAAAGATTCCGCCCGGAACGCAGTCGGGGCAAAAGTTTCGTCTGCGCGAACGCGGATTTCCGAGCCTGCGGGACCCGCAACTGCGCGGCGACCAATTTGTCGAAGTGCAGATAACTTTGCCAAAAGTTATCTCCGAGGAAACAAAAGGAATTTTACGGGATTTCGAGCATTCTAACTCCGAGAACCCGCGCAAAGTAATGGGGTTGGAATAGTGACAAGTTACAAGTGACAGGTGACAAGCAAAACTTCTTTTTAAATTGTCACCTGTTTCCTGTCACCCGTAACCATGAAAAGAAAAACTAAAACTTACACGATCAGCGCCGTCGCGGAGTTATATGAACTGCATCCGCAGACTTTGCGGCTTTACGAACGCGAAGGTTTGCTCAAACCCTCTCGTTCGGACGGCAACACCAGGCTTTACACTGACACTGATTTGGAACAGCTCGAAGTGATTTTATCCCTCACTCGCGATTTAGGTGTGAATCTGGCCGGTGTTGAAATCATTTTGAACATGCGGCAAAAAATGGATGAAATGCAAAGAGAGTTTGAAAGGTTTTTTGAATATCTAAGAAATCACGCTCGCGATTTTTCTCCTGCTGCTGATGCTCCGGTTGATTCCGAAGCGCTCGTTCCAACCGCGCGGATCAGCGTCGCGATGCACCGCACCGAAATGTTTGCGAGTGACCCGGAAGACGTTTAGTTTTGGAAGACTTAATCTTAAAAGAAGTAGTTGATGAAATTTTGCCGGTTTTGCTTAATCGCACAATCGGCAAAATTTTTCAGCTTGAGCGAAATCAGCTCGTCATTGATTTTCGCCCCGGTGACGGGCGCTATTTGCTGCTCAATTTTGAGCCAGGCTCGACGCCGAGAATGTATCTGATTCGGCGACGCCTGCGCGACCTCGAAAAACAATCGGAATCGGGCGGCAATTTTATTCAGTTTATTCACAAACGACTCGCCAACGCCAGGCTCAACAATCTTTTTAAAAACGAACAAGACCGCATCGTCAACTTTGTTTTCCTCACTGAATCGGGCGATCACCAAACGGAAATTTACGCGCTCGTCGCCCAATTAACCGGGCGCACCGCTAATTTGTTTCTGCTTGACGCTAACGGCGTGATTCTCGCTTCACTGCGAGAAAGCGACAAACTTGGACAAATTTACAGTGCGCCGGTTGCGGAATCAGCGATTCAAAAGGAGGGAAAGGCCGAGCGTGAATCTCTCAGAGCAAGTCTCACCGCGTTGCCGCCGCCCGAAATCACCCAGATTCACGACAATCCTTCGTCGCCGCTCTCAAACAAACTTGATCAATATTTTTCCGGACTGGAAAACGAGCGCGAATTTGAGGTTGAAGCCAGGGGAGCGCACAGCAAAATTCGTCAGGAGCTGACCAAAAAAGAAAAACTGCTGGCGCGCCTTGAATTCGACTTGACCAGACACGGCGAACCGGCGCAGCTAAAAAAAACCGGCGATTTGCTGCTGGCAAATGCGGCGACGGCGCGGCGCGAGGGCGACAAGAGTTATGTCATTGATTATTTTGACGATAACGCGCCGGAAATTGCGGTTGACATTGACCAAAATTTGACTCTGCCGGAAGCAGCCGAAAAGTTTTTTGCCAAATACGCCAAAGCCCGCAACGCCGCGCTCGAACTAACCGAAAGAATCGCTGCCCTAAAAACTGAAATTCCCGCGCTCAGAGCAAAACAGGATGCGCTCGCCGCAATCATTGCCACGCGCGATCAAACGAAGCTCTCAGATTATGCCGCGCAGAACGGTTTGGCGAAACCGACCCCCAAAATCGAACCCAGACCAACAAGTAAAAAAGAACCAGAGATTACTTCGGGAATCCGGCGTTATCTATCGTCTGACGGTTTGGAAATTTTGGTCGGCCGCAACTCTAAAGACAATGATTACTTAACGATGCGGGTGGCAAAATCGCTTGACTGGTGGCTGCACGCGGCTGATTACGGCGGTTCGCACGTTGTTGTCCGCAATCCGAGCAAAAGAGAATTGCCCTCAAAAACACTGCTCGAAGCCGCGCAGCTGGCCGCAAAATTTTCGCAAGCCCGCGAGGATTCAAAAGTCGCCGTCAATTACACCCAGCGCAAATTCGTCTCAAAACCAAAAAACGCCGCGCTCGGGCTCGTCCGTCTGGCGAGTTTCCGCACAATCTTGGTCGAACCGAAAGAAGCAGGCGAGAGAATCTTAAAATAATTTAAAGGCAACTTAGTTTCAGACAAAAATTTCGCGCAAAGTCCGCAAAGTTTTGTCTCTACTTGGCGAACTTTGCGTCTTTGCGCGAAACCCCGTTTTTACTTAAATATTTGGCTGCCAAAAAAATTTCGTCGCAAGTAGGAAACTGTTTCCTGCAGTGTTTCCGCTGGGTCGCGCGGCGCAAAGTTTAATTCGCGTTCGGCTTTTCCCGAGTCAAAATACCAGAAGTGTTCAGCTTGTTCGATTTCCTGCGGTTTCACGGGCGGCGTCCAGTTCCAGTTTTTGTAAATCGAATTAATCACCTGCGAGCCGACAACCGCTACTTTTCGCGGAAGTTGAACGGCGGGTGCGGAAACTCCGGTTAATCTTTCGAGCCGGCGGAAAAATTCCTTAAAGCTCCAATTGGCCGCGCCAAGCAAGTATTTTTCCTGATGTCTGCCTTTGTCGAGCGCATTGATAAACGCTGTCGCCGCATCTGCCGCGTCAACAAATGAGAGCCCGCCGGTCGGCGTGATCGGAATTTTCCGGGCCATAAAATCCAGCACGATTTTTGATGAACTAAGCCGTTCGTCGCCGCTCCCCAGGAGCAGCGTCGGATTTAAAATCACCAGCTTTAACCCTTTGCCGTCAAAATTTTCGAGCGCCGCGCGTTCCTGATAAAACTTTGAAGCGTAATAAGCCCATTGCGAGATTATCTCAAGCGGAGCGGGAAAGGTTTCGTCAAAAACCTGCTCTCTTTCCGAAACGGCGATTGTCCCGCTCGAACTGGCTAAGACAAATGTTTTGACCTTAGCGGCTTTGGCGGCGGCGCATAAAATTCGTGTCCCTTCGACGTGAATTTTATTCATCTCAAAAGCCGCGTCATTGTCGCGCGTCACCTTTCCGGCCAGATGGAAAACTGCCGAAACGTTTTTGACCGCGTTTCCAACGTCAATTGGATTTGTGACCGAACCTGTGAGCGGTTCAACTCCGGCGTCAAGCATCCATTCGGGAACGCGCGAAGCCATCACGCGCAGATTCTTCTCGCCCGCATCGAGAAACTGACGAACGACGTGCGTTCCTAAAAATCCGGTTCCGCCTGTAATCAGGATTTTTTGTTCGACTTTTGTTAAAGCCTTCGGTTTTCTAGTTGTTTTTGCTGCCATCTTGTTTTAGTTAATATTGATTGCATTGAGACCGGCGATTTGATTTCCGATTTTCTTCTGGAGATATTTTGATTTTGTCACGAACGGCAGGGCAAAGTCTCGCAAACCGGCGGCAAAACTGTTTTCGAGCGTCATCAAATTCTCCATTCGCTCGCTGGCTGACAAAAGCTTTTTGATGACGGGCAGGCGTTCCCGTTCGTATAGCTCAAGCGAATCATGATTATTTTGCAGAAATCCGGCTAATTTCTCGGCCAGATTAACGGCATCGTGGATTCCGGCGTTCATTCCTTGTCCGGCGTTTGGGCAAACGTTGTGCGCCGCGTCGCCAGCCAGAAAAACGCGTCCGACCCGCATTTGGCGAGCGCGACGAACGCTTAAGTAAAACGCCGACGCCCATGAAAGATGATGCAGACGCATTTTTAAGCCAAATTCGTCCACAAATTTTTGCATCGCGGGAAGCGTCGGTGTTTCGTTTTTCATTCTGGCGTCGTCGTGCGGCATATTAACCACGACGCGATAACGATTCTCCGGCAGTTGTCCAATTATCAACCGCCAGCCCTGGGCCAGAAAAGTGTTGCCTTCGACGAGAGATTTTTGCTGCCAATCTACTTCGCAATCAATTAAATACGAACCTTGCAGACGTTTACCGACGAATTCCAGATCAAGCATTTTTCTGGTCGCGCTTCTGGCTCCGTCACAGCCGATTGCAAATATTGTCTCGATTTTTTCTGTCTTTCCGAATTTGTCTCTGAGCGCGGCTTCGACATAATTTTCAGTTTGCGAAAGCTCAACCAGTTCCGTTTCGGTTTCAACCGCTGTTCCGAAGCTGCGGAGTTTTTCGCGCAAAATTCGTTCGGTTTCAGCTTGCGGCAGAATCAACGCAAAATTGTATTTTGAATCAATTTGATCAAACTGCAATTTGCCAATTTGTCTGCCGCGAGCGTGCAAATTAAAGCCGCTCCATCGCAGCCCGTTGGCAAGCATTTCGTCCAAGACGCCCAACCGCTCAAAAATTTCCATTGTTCGGGCGTGCGTGCCAATGGCGCGAGATTCGTATTTCGGGCGCGGAAGCAATTTATCAACAATGCGAATCTCAATGCCGCGCCGCGCCAGCTCAATCGCCAGCGTCAAACCGGTCGGACCCGCTCCGATAATTAAAACTTTGATCACAAAAAATGGCGGAGCCAAAAAACGCGTTTCATTTCAAACCGTAACCGATTTTTCGCACAGATTCGCGAAAAAGCGTTTCGGTCTCCGTCCACGCTCCCAACGATTTTTCGCCCACGCGAAAACACAGTTTTTTGGTTTGAGCGTGCCCGGCGATTTCATCGGCAATTTTTGCTGTTTCACATTCGAATATTCGCGCCGCGCCTTTATCCTTCAAAGCCCCGGCGCGTTTGGCGATTTCGCGCAAAAAACCGACGACGGTCGGCGGCAGTTCCTGCTCATCGCGCTTCTGCAAAAATTCGCATAAAGCTGTGATTGTTTGCCCGCTCTCGAACGCGGCAACGGTTCGGCTGCGGCTCAAACGCCAGATATCTTCGCTTTCAGGTTCGGCAAAACCGGCCAAAAATAATTTTTCGTCAGCTGCCAGCCGCTCGCCTATAACCTTGATTGTCAAATCGGGCAGGATGCTCAAGCTGCTTTTGACGGCGACTTCAGGCGGCTCGTAAGAGTCGGTTAAACCGAGACAAAACGCGCCGAGATTATTTAGACGCAGAAACATCAAACCGTCGTAACGGCTGAAAAACTCGTAATCGTCAACTCCCCATAATTCTTTAAAATCGCGTCTCGCTCCGTAAGGCGGAATGTAAGCGACATCAATTAAACCGAGAGTTGCCGCATATTCAAACAACACGCAGAGCGCGTAACGACCTTCGACGACCAGCCATTTGTCCAGGCCTCCGCCGAAATCATACCCGAAACTGCCGTATTCATGTTCTTCGACATAAAGCTCCCACAGATTGCGAGAAACCGTGAGATTGAAATCCACCCGCGCGATTTGAAAAAAAACGTCAATTGCCAGCCATTCGCCGACCGGGCATTTTTTGAGAGAATCGTTGACTGCTTCGCGTCGCGGTTTAATCCCAATCAAACCGCTTTTGCCTTTGCCGGTTTGCCCTTTGATCGAATCAATTCGGCGCAGCTCGTCAAAAAAAGTTGTTTTCAGCCATTTCTGCCAGACGTAGCGCAAAATTTCGGGCGCGGGTTTTGATAAAAATTTGCGCCCGTCATCCGAAAGCTTGAGCTTTTTGCTCGCCGTCAGTTCGGCTAATTTGGCGGCTTGCAGCAGCATCGCCCACGCAAAGCCTTTGATTGCGCCAATCTCCTGAAAATAATCCAGGCGTTTCTTATTTTTATCGGGCAACTCGTAAAAATCGCCGCCTTGCAAAACGCTCGTGATTTCTACAACGGAGGCCGCCGAAGGTTGGAAAGTTTTGTCGCTCGCCGCGATTTTGCCCGCGTCAACGAGCCGCAAAACAGCATTGACATCGCCCAGTGCGGCTAACTCGGTTTCGAGCGCCGTGAGCGGAATTTCCTTAATTTTGACTTCTTGCTGTTTGGTGCGCCAATTAAAATTTACCTCACTCAGAGTGAATGTTTCCGGCAATTCCGCATGTGAGTTGACTTTTAGCTTTTCGGGCGGAGCGACAAAATTTTTAAGTTTCTCGCTCAAATCGGCGGGAACAAACTGACTGACTTCGTCGCGGTAGATAAATAATCGCAGGAAAGTGGCCGTCGGTTCTCCATACATTTCCCTTGGTTTGCCAAAATCCGCCGCTGCTCCGTATTTCGCCTTAAAACGTCCGTCGTCAAATTCGTTTTTCGGGTGATAAACGGCTTCCGCCACAGCTTTTTTCTGAGTTTCATCGAGCCTGTTAAAAATATCGAGCAGCTTGCTGTCTTCAAAATACGGCAAAATAGCCTCGACAATATCAACTTTGCGGCGTGATTTCGGTTTGACCGCCAGCAATTCGCCCAAACGCTTCACCGTATCGTGACCTTCACGTTCCAGCGCCCTTTTGACAGTTTCGCGACTCTCTTTGTCTTCCTTCATCCAAAATGACATGTTTATTTGCCTGCGAAATACCAGCCGTACTGCGGCTTTTTCTTCGGAACAAATTGGCGTTTGAGTTCGCGATTGGCGTCGTCAACGCTAAATTCTTCCGGGTCAAAACTTCTGCCGAGCCATTGCTGCAGCTCGCGTTTCTCTTCGGTATCTTTGCCTGAGAGAGTTTTGAGCATTTCACCGTAACCCGGGAAACCGCCGCAGTCTTCCGGCGGACACGCCCGCGCGCCGTCGAGACAAACCGGATATTTACGATTTTTGGTGTTTTCGGTAACGGCTTCGACTTCGATAACGTGCTGCCAGCTATCGCCGAAATCATATTCGTAAACAAAAAAGTCACCTTCTTTGAGTTTTAAATTTTTGACCTTGACGCGCCGTTCGTCTTTGGCTTTAATGTCGCCAAAATCGTCCATCCAAGCCGGATTGAGATAATAAACTTCTTTATAAATAAACTGGTGCAGATGCGAATTCCACCAACCCATGACAGCTTGCACGACATCATGTAATTTAGCGAGACTCAGATTCTCCGAAACCAGCACGCGCCGCCAGATTTCCGGTTCAACGCCGTCCAAAGTGATTTTTAGTTGATAAAGATTTTCTTTGCTCATAATATTTCACCAACGTCTTTTGCTTACACTTCCTAGACTTTCATTATGGCCCGCTCATCTGCGGTCAAATCGTACAAATCAAAAACCGTCTCGCCAATCGCCGCTTCTAACCCTGCTATGTCGCTGCCATGTTTAAGATTGTTGCCGAATTTGGATATTTAGCTTGAGCATAAAACAAAAATAAAACGGCTCAAAGATAATAATAAAAAACCGAGAGATTAAAAACTCTCTCGGTTTATCTTTTTACCTAACGAAGTTTGATACGAACCGTCAAAACTCGAAAACCCTCGGCGAAACGAAGCTGACTCCTTTGCTTTGGATTTCTAAAATATAAACTTCGTTTCCGACCAGATTCTGAAATCTAATACTGCCGAACGGATTGCTAGCGCGATAAATTTTCTCGCCGGTTCTGGCGTTAGTTAAAGTTGCGATAGCTCTAATCTGACGGGGGGACGGACCTAAAAATCCCAGGATAAAGCTGCCGCCGCTGTTAGAAATGGTTGTGCCTGCCTCGAAAGCTCCAATATCTACCGAGTTTCCGTTCAAACGGCTGTAACCGAAACGTTGATCCGATCTTAATAAAACATTTGACAGAATCGGCGAAGAGCAAGGCCTGATAAAGACGCAGTTGTTGCCCGCATTGATCGCCGGACTTCCGGTTTGCAAGCTTCTGGTGTCGGTTTGACCGCCGTTGTCAGCCAAATCTCCGAGCAGCGGGTTAATCGCGTTGTTATCGCTAACCTGATCGTTGTTGACACCGTTGGTAAATCCGATGCTGCCCCGCGCGTCGGTGATCAAATTATTGCCGAGCGAATTGAACGCGCCCGAAAGAGCGTTGACGGTTGAGGCAGCATCGTTTCCAATGATTGTATTGATGATGTTGATTGTTCCGTTGGGATTATTAGAAATGCTGCTGGCGACATTGGCTGCGGAATTGCTGGTAATCGTATCATTGATTAATACTAAACTTGCGCTGTTATCTATGGCTCCCGAACTAACGGCGGAATTGTTGGTAATTGTTGAATTAGAGATAGTTGCTACGGATAAGCCGTCAAGATTGACCAGCGCTCCGCCGCGCATACCGGCATTGTTTGAATTAATGAGCGAGCGCGTTAAATTTAGATTTCCGGCGTTGAAAATTCCGCCGCCCGAAACTGCCGAATTGCTGCTGACGGCAACATCATTGACTAAAACAGTGTTCTCCGGCTCAATGTAAATCCCGCCGCCCAAAAGCTGATTGCCAGCGTTTCCGTTTTTGATCGTCAAACCGCGAATGCTGATTCTTCCGGCGCTGCGAGAAACGTCAAAGATCCGAAAATCGGGTGTGCCGGTGTTGAAACTGTGCTCCACCGTCAACCTTCTCGCGCCCGGCCCGACGATATCAACGTTGGCGGTAATTTGTAACTGACCGAGCGTTAAATCAATCACGGAAGGCGCGGGCAGCGTAAAATTAATGGCATCGTTATTTGGATTGGAATTAGCTTCCTGAAGAGCCGCCCGCAAAGTGCACTGCCCGTTTGCATCGGCGCAAATCCCGTCGCCTTGATTTATATCAATCGAATCTCCATTATTATTAACAGTTAACAACAGCCCCGAAAAAAAAGACTGAGCTTTGACGCTGTTAACAGCCAAACATGAGAAAAATAACAGAAAGATTAAAACCAGCAGATAATTGATAAATTTCATAATAATAAGGCTAAAAGTTTAAATCTGAAATTTGAGACAAACGAAGCTTTATTCCATAACCGTTATTTTTACCACTATAAAAGATTAAGACAAGTCTGCAAATAATTACAAACGAATGGAAATATCCGTTTGACAGCCATCGCCACGGCAGAATAGAATTTACCGGATTTTGACAACTAAGTTTAAACCGAAAATTAAGCCGATTTTAAATTAATAATTTATTGAAGTTAAGCCGCAATTGTCAGTCAAATTTCAAATTTGACCGGGGGCGAGAACTAAAATATGCCGGAGACTTCTAAACAACTACCATCTGCGGGAATTACAGTCGGAATAGAAGCCAACAGGTATCTGCTGCGCGCTGTCGAGCTGGAAAATCAGACGGTCGGGCAGCGCTATCTAATTCCGCTCGAGTACAGCGATTCAATCGTTGATCGGCTCGCCGGGATAATTACCGAGTTAAAGCAAAAGCGCGGCGCGAACGTTTTTGGAATAGCTGTTTCAGGATTAGTCAATCGTTTGACCAACCGCGTCGTTTTATCCGAACAAATTCCCGATTTGGACAAGATTGATTTGGCGGCGGCTCTCGCCGAAAACACGGGCGCCGACATTCATCTCGAAAATGATGCCAACGCCGCCGGTTACGGAGAGTTTATGCTCGGCGCTGGGCGCGGCAGCCGCAGTCTGTTTTTTGCCACAATCGGCGCTGGAATCGGCGGCTCGCTGATTCTGGACGGCAAAATCTGGCGCGGAGCCAACGGTTTCGCCGGCGAATTCGGTCACATCGCAATTAACGAAGACGGGGTCAAACTCGAAGACGTCGCATCAGCCACAAACATTGTTAGACGCACCAGAGAACGTTTGATGCAGGACAGCACTTCATCTCTGTCGCGCGAACTGATCGAAAAAGCGGCGACGGTGGCCAGCATTGTCCAGGCGGCAAACAACGGCGACGACTTCGCCCAGTTAATGCTCGAGCGTACCGGCACGTACATTGGAACCGCGATTGCCAGCGTTATTAACTTACTAAACGTTGAAAAAGTGGTTTTGGGCGGCGAGGTCATGGAAGCCGGAGGCGTCGTGCTGCAATCAATTACCAAAAGAGCAAAGGAGCGCTCGTTTCAGCCGAGTTTTGACGCGGCCGGCATTTACGCGGCTGAACTCGGAGCCCATTCGGCGGCAATCGGAGCAGCTTTATTAGCCGCCGCAAGAAACGGTCAATAAGCCGCTTGCTAAGGGAGAGTCTCCGGTTTGGGGCGTTTGCAAAACTTGATAGAAAAGTCAACATTTATCGGTGGTTCATGAGGCAAGTTAATCAGGTTAATGAAAAATTCTAATTAAGTGAAAACTTGCACATAAGGTTTGAAAATAGTAAAACTGAACCTGCAAAGCAGTTCGGTATTAATAAATCAATCAATCAACTCTCCTGTCCCGTTCGGTTCTCTGCGTGAGTAATTCACTTGACAGGAATGTGCAGGGCGGAAAACTGTTTGATGTTTTGCAGGACTCGTAAGGTTAAGGAATATGGCACAAATTTTCCATCGCGGAGCAAACACCATTGCTAAAGCCAGCATTGTGGCAGCCGTTTTACTGGGCGGCATCGCGTTTTATGTAGTTACACAAATCGCGCGTTCAACCTATATCACCGGCATTAATTTGGAGCGTCAGCAACCCGTGCAGTTTAGCCACAAACATCATTCGGGCGATGACGGAATTGATTGCCGGTATTGCCACACTTCGGTTGAAACGTCATCAGCCGCCGGAATGCCCCCGACGCAAACCTGTATGAATTGTCACAGCCAAATCTGGTCTGACAGCCCGTATTTGGAAATCGTGCGCGCCAGCTATCGCGATAACAAACCGATTCAATGGGAAAAAGTCCACGATTTGCCGGACTACGTTTATTTTAATCACAGCGCGCACCTTAACAAAGGCGTCGGATGTTCAACCTGTCACGGCAACGTGGCCGAAATGCCGAGCATTCGGATGGTCAACACGCTCCAGATGGAATGGTGTCTCTCGTGTCACCGCGAACCCGAAAAATTTATCCGCGATAAAAAGGACATTTTTAATCCGGCTTATCCGGCGCAGAATACGACCAGCGAACAACTCGCTCACGGCAAACAGCTGCTTATTGATTATAAGGTTCGCAACAAATTGATGATGACCAGCTGCTCGACCTGTCATCGTTAAAAATTAGGATTTTAACTTCGGGTTGATGACAATCCGAACACGTTTTTTCAGCAATTATTTTGATTAAGGAATAGCCAATGACTGGAAGGAACAGCGAAGAAAGTAAGAAAAATTTTGAATTGATGCGCCAGAATATTTTGACGCAGCAAGGGCAAAATTACTGGCGTAGTTTGGAAGAATTTGTTGACGCGCCGGAATTTGAGGAATTCGTCAGCCGGGAATTTCCGCAGCACGCTGAAGAATGGCACGACCCGGTGAGCCGCCGCTCGTTTTTAAAAGTCATGGGCGCGTCGCTCGCACTGGCCGGTTTGTCGTCTGCCTGCGTCATCCAGCCGCCTGAAAAACTTATTCCCTACGTCAAACAGCCCGAAGAAATCGTTCCGGGCAAAGTTCTCTTTTACGCTACCGCGATGAGCTTAAAGGGTGTCGCCGTCGGATTGCTGGGGAAATCGAACGAAGGCCGACCGACCAAAATCGAAGGTAATCCCGAACATCCCGGCAGCCTCGGTTCGACTGACCGCTTTGCTCAAGCGTCGCTCCTGGGCATGTACGACCCCGACCGCTCGCGTGAGTATGTATATCGCAACACGCCGCGCTCTTGGGACAACTTTATCAAAGATGTTCGCGCCGTAATTGAAGACAACAGCAAAACCGGCGGAGCGGGAATTCGCTTTCTAACCGAAACCATAACTTCTCCGACTTTAATCAGCCAGTTTCGCCAGATTTTAAGCGAGATGCCGAACGCGCGCTGGTATCAATACGAGCCTTGCAATAGCGATAACGCGCTGGCTGGCGCAAAAATGGCCTTCGGCGAAAATGTCAATACGGTTTACCGTTTTGACCAAGCAGACCGGATTTTATCGCTCGATTCGGATTTTCTTTCGGATTTTAACGTCCGCTACGTTCGCGATTTTTCGGACAAACGACGTGTTACCGATGAGAAAAAAGATATGAATCGGCTGTACGTCGCGGAAACTACGCCGACCATCACCGGCGCTAAAGCCGATCACCGCTTGAGCATCAAGCCTTCGCAGATGGAAGGTTTCGCCCGTTTTGTCGCGGCGGCGGTCGGTGTCTCCGGCGCCAATTCTACCTATACGGATAACGGCTGGGCGGCGACGATGGCCAAGGATTTAAAAGCCAACGCCGGAAAGTCGCTCGTTGTCGTCGGCGACCATCAGCCGCCGATTATTCACGCGCTCGCTCATTCGATCAACGCCGCTCTCGGCAATGTCGGCAAAACCGTAGTTTACACCGAACCGCTGGCCGCCGACACGGCGGGAGCCAACGCGAAAACTCAGGTCGAAGGTTTGCGCGAACTGGTCAGCGACATTGATTCGGGGGCAGTCAAGCTTTTGACGATTATCGGCGGGAATCCAGCCTACAACGCTCCGGCGGATTTGAAATTCGACCTGGATCGTCTAAACAAAGTTCCGCTCAGAGTTCATTTAAGCCAGTACAATGACGAAACTTCGGCCATTTGCCACTGGCATATTCCGCAAACTCACTATCTCGAAGAATGGAGCGACGCTCGCGCCTACGACGGCACGGCGACTTTGATTCAGCCGTTGATCGCGCCGCTTTACGAAGGCAAATCAGCGCATGAAGTTTTAAACGTCTTCGCCAAAGAAAACTATGACCGGGGCGGATTTGATATTGTCAAAGAGTTTTGGCAAAAACAGGGACTGGGCGGCAGTTTGAAACCTATAGCGGCCGCGGCCGGAACTGCGGCGGCCGGAGCCGTCAAAGCAACGGCGGCGAGTAGTAATGCGGGCGCTAATTCTAACAAGAACGCCAATAACAATAATGGAAACGGGGCGAACCGCAGCGGCGCGGGCAGTAATGCCAACAACAGCGCGGCAGTAAATTCAAACACCAATGCGAACACCGGCGGCGCGCAGTCAAACTTGACCACGCAGCGCCAATCGGTTCCGCTGATGAATCCGTCCGGGCAAGGGCCGGATTCGGTCATTGCGACGCAGAATAACAATACCGCGCCGAAGTCGGCAGTCGCTGACAGCGCCTCGGGCGGAAGCTCGCCAAGCGCCGCCGCAGTTTCCGCGCCGGCGGGCAATTTTGATTTTGCCTGGCGCAAAGCAATTCACGACGGATTTATCGCCAATACTGCCGCACCGACGCGCAGCGTTACCGCGCGCACGGATTTTCTCGGTCAAACAGCCAATATTTCGGCAGCGGCTGATAAACAACTAGAGGTTGTAATTATCCCCGACCACAGTATTCATGACGGGCGTTTCGCCAACAACGGCTGGCTCCAGGAATTACCCAAGCCTATCAACAAACTAACCTGGGATAACGCATTGCTTCTTAGTCCGAACACTGCCAAGGAATACGGTCTCAATTTATCTCGGACAAAATACAGCGGCGACGCCGGCGGCGAAGAAGGATCCGCATTTGTCAGCACAAAGGGCGGCAACTTGAATGCGGATTTGGTGAATTTGACCATCAATGGACAGCAAACCAGCAAATCCCTGCCGGTTTGGGTGACCCCCGGTCAGCCGGACGGCGTCGCCACAATTTATCTCGGATTTGGCCGTCAGCGCGCCGGACGGGTTGGGAATAATGTCGGTTACAACGCTTACGAAGTCCGAACCACAAACGCGATGAGCTTTGCGGTCGGCAGTATTGTCAAAACCGGCGAGCAAGCGCAGATGGCTTCGACACAAACACACTTCAACATGGAAGGACGCGACATCATCCGCGTCTGGGAAATTGATCAGTACGCCGAGAACCCGAAAATGGGTCAGCAGCATGATGAATATCCAAAGTCCATGTATCCGCGTTACGACTATTCGGACGCCGATTGGAAGCATAAATGGGGGATGGCGATTGACCTCAATTCCTGCGTCGGCTGCAACGCCTGCGTGATGGCCTGTCAATCGGAAAATAACATTCCGGTTGTGGGGAAAGAACAGGTGCAGCGTAGCAGGGAAATGCAGTGGCTGAGGATTGACGCCTATTTTGAGGGCGACGACATGAATGATCCGGCCGGTCCGCATTTCCAGCCGATGCTCTGTCAGCAATGCGAACAGGCACCATGCGAACCAGTCTGTCCGGTTCACGCCACCGTTCACAGTGCCGAAGGTTTAAACGACATGGTTTATAACCGCTGCGTCGGCACGCGATATTGTTCGAATAACTGCCCGTATAAAGTGCGTCGCTTTAATTTCCTGCTTTATCAGGACTGGAATACGCCCGAGTATAAGCTGATGCGCAATCCGGAAGTTTCCGTCAGATCGCGCGGCGTGATGGAAAAATGCACTTACTGCACGCAGCGAATCGCGCTGGCGAGAATCGAAGCTCAGAAAGACGGAATGCGCCGCGTTCATGACGGCGAAGTTCAAACGGCGTGTCAAACGGCGTGTCCGACCAATGCCATTGTTTTTGGTGATTTAAATGACGCGGCGAGTGCGGTCAATAAAGTTAAAAATCAGGGGCGCGATTACAAATTGCTCAATGAGTTGAACACGCAGCCGCGCACCACTTATCAGGCGAACATGAAAAATTTCAACAAGGACATGCCCGGTTATAAGCCGCGCGTAGTAGTTGAAGAAGAAGATTCGCCGGTCGAATCGCGTGATAAACACGAGGAAGGCGAACAGCATGGCGGGGAACCGAGCCGGAATTCGAGCAATCCCGAAACTCACTAGAACCAGCGGGTTTAGAAGACCGCATCAACCCACGATGTCCAGCCAAGTCGTGAATTGAGGCAAAAAGAATATGCAAGAAGTGGAAAAGTTTGATCCAAGAAACATTTTAGCCCCGCCCGTGATCCAGGGGAAAAACAGCTTTGGCAGCGTCACCGACCAAATCACCAATGTCTCATTTGACACGCGTGTGCCCTGGTGGTGGATTATCGGTTTCGGAATTGCGTTCATTCTGGCGCAGGTTTTGCTGATGACGATTACTTATCTGGTGACGACCGGGGTCGGAATTTTTGGTAATAATCAGCCGATTGGCTGGGCGTTTCCCATTATCAATTTCGTCTGGTGGATCGGAATCGGCCATGCCGGAACCTTGATTTCGGCGATTTTGCTGCTGATGCGTCAGCAATGGCGAACCTCGATTAACCGTTTTGCCGAAGCGATGACACTGTTTGCCGTCGCCTGCGCCGGACTCTATCCAATCTTTCACACCGGGCGTCCGTGGCTCGCCTACTGGCTGTTGCCGTACCCGAACACGATGAATATCTGGCCGCAGTTTCGCTCTCCGCTCATGTGGGACGTTTTCGCGGTTTCGACTTACGCCTCTGTTTCGGCGCTCTTTTGGTTTGTCGGCTTGATTCCAGACCTCGCGGCTTACCGCGACAAAGCGCGCAATCCCCTCATCAAATTTATTTATGGAGCGGCTTCTTTGGGCTGGCGCGGTTCGGCGCGGCATTGGCATCGTTATGAAACCATCTATCTGATTTTAGCCGGTCTTTCAACGCCCCTTGTTCTATCAGTTCACTCAATCGTTAGTTTCGACTTCTCGGTTGCACAGCTTCCCGGCTGGCACGCCACGATTTTCCCTCCGTATTTCGTCGCCGGAGCCGTTTTCGCGGGTTTCGCGATGGTTTTGATTTTGATGATTCCGCTCAGGCATGTTTACGGTTTACAGAATTTGGTGACGCAGACTCACCTTATTTACATGGGTAAAATCATGCTGACGACCGGCTTAATCGTCGTTTACGGTTATGCTATGGAAGCCTTTTTCGGATGGTACAGCGCTAGTAGTTACGAAGGCTACACGATTCTGAATCGAATTTGGTCAGGTCCCTATTGGTACATGTACTGGCTGTTAATTTTCTGCAATGGAATTTCGATTCAGTTACTGTGGTTTAAACGTTTTCGCGAAAGCGAGTTATGGTTGTTTATTATTGCGTTGATCGTCAGCGTCGGAATGTGGCTCGAGCGTTTTGTCATTATTGTTACCAGTCTCCATCGCGACTTTTTGCCGTCGTCGTGGGCAATGTTTAGTCCAACACCCTTCGACTGGTCAATGTTCATCGGTACTATCGGGTTTTTCCTGACTTTAATTTTTCTATTTGTCAGGTTTTTGCCGGTAATTTCGATTTTTGAAGTAAGAACGCTGTTGCCGCAAGCTCAAGCCGCGCCGGAAATCGAAGGTGAGCAGTATCATCCAACTGCCTTAGAAAATGCCTAAGCGCTTTCCGGCAGAATTTGTTGGAGCGGTTTTATAAAACATATATGGTTGAGAAAAATCTTTACGGTGTGATGGCGGAATTTGATACGCCGGAGCAAGTTGTTCGAGCGGCGCGAGCGGCGCGCGAAGCAGGCTATCAGAAGATGGACGCCTACACGCCGTTTCCGATTCACGAAATGGATGCAGCGCTCGGCATTAAGAAGACGATTCTGCCCCTCCTGATTTTTGGCGCGGGAATCGCTGGCGGGCTGGGCGGCTATTTGATGATTTATTACATGCTCGTTATAGATTATCCGATTATTGTCGGTGGACGGCCCTTTAACAGTATTCCCGCTTGGATTCCGATTATTTTCGAGTGTACGGTGCTGGCGGCGGCAACTATGGCGGTAGTCGGAATGATTGCCCTTAACGGTTTGCCGCAGCCGTATCATCCGGTTTTTAACGCGCCGCGATTTGAACTGGCTTCGCGCGAAAAATTCTTTTTGGCGATTGAAACCGTGGATGAAAAGTTTAACCACGACGAGACAACGGAATTTTTAAAAGGTTTGGACGCGCGGGAGGTATTCGATGTTGAAGAATAGTCGTCAGTCAACAGTTATCAGTTACCACTTATCGAAACATCAGCGGCAGATTTTTTTCTGCGTACTGTTAGCTGTTTACTGTTTACTGTCCGTCGGTTGCCGTTACGACATGCAGGATCAGCCGAAATTGAAGTATTACCGCGAGAGCGACTTCTTCAATAATAAAATGGGTTCGCGTCCGCTCGTTGAGGGAACTGTGCCGCGCGGTTATCTGCGCGAAGACAAAGCGCTTTACACCGGCAAAAAGGACGGCGCGACTCTTTCGCCAAATACGCTTTCGTCGGGCGGCGGCAAACAGCAAACCCAGGATGGCACAAACGGCCAACTGAAGGCCGTACCAGCTGCAAATTCAACCGGGACAGCGACCACCGCGACGACCGCAGCGACAACCTATCCTGATGCGATAACCGAATTTCCGCTGCCGGTAACTCAGGATTTGATTAATCGCGGCGAAGAACGTTACCGGGTATTTTGTATTGTCTGTCACGGGCCAAATGGAAACGGCGACGGCATGATTGTTCGGCGCGGATTTTCCCCGCCGCCTTCGTATCATACGGATCAACTGCGCGGCGCTCCCGTCGGACATTTTTATGATGTCATTACTAACGGCTGGGGACGGATGAACGGGTATGCCGCGCAAGTCCCGGTTTATGACCGTTGGGCAATTGTTTCATATATCAGAGCGCTCCAGGCTGCGCAAAATCCCGACATTATTAATCCGGGCGCGACGCAGCAGAATCAAAAGACGAGCGGAGTCAAAACGCAGGCTCAGGTTAATAAGACTGGCAACGCCCAAAACGGAGGGAAAAACTAAATCACGATGACTGAAGTGAAAGTGGAAAACTACGCTGCTCCGGCGGGACTCAATCAGTTTCAAACTCTGGCTCTCGGCGTTGGCGTCATTGGCATCGCGGCGCTGGTAATTGGCGCATTTATTATCGAAGGCGGAGTCGAAACGGCTTTGCGGGCTTATTTGCTGGGTTACACGTATTGGGCCGGAATTGCCGTGGGATGTCTCGGAATCTTACTCCTGCAGCATTTAACCGGCGGTTCGTGGGGATTGGTGATTCGCCGCGTGCTTGAAGCCGGAGCTAAAACAATACCTTTTGTCGGACTGCTGTTTTTGCCGATTTTAATTGGAGCCACACAAACTTATGAGTGGGCGCATTATCAAGCCGGACACACCGTTGCGGATAGGGTTCTCGACTGGAAAGCCCCTTATTTAAACGTCCCGTTTTTTGCAGTTCGGGCCTTAATTTACTTTGCCGTCTGGAGCATCACAGCTTATCTCCTCAGCGGCTGGTCGAAACAGCAGGACGAAAGCGGCGACTGGCAAATCAGCAACAAGATGAATCGTTTTAGCGCTCCCGGACTGATTGCATTTGTTTTGACGGTAACATTCGCCGCGATTGACTGGGTGATGTCGCTTGACCCGCACTGGTATTCAACCATGTTTGGCCTGTTGTTCGTCATCGGCTGGGCGCTCAGCTGCATGGCTTTTGTGATCGCTCTGATGGCGTGGATGGCTGGACGCGAGCCGATGAATCATGTTTTAGGTTCGGCGCATTTTCACGATTTGGGCAAACTGATGCTGGCGATGGTAATGATCTGGGCTTACTTTAATTTCTCGCAGTTTTTGATTATCTGGGCCGGAAACCTGCCGGAAGAAACGCCCTGGTATCTGAACCGGATGGCGGGCGGCTGGGGAGTTGTCGGCTTAGTGCTGATTTTGTTCCACTTTGCTTTCCCGTTTTTGCTGTTGCTTTCGCAGGATTTGAAAAAACGTTACAGATATCTGGCAATGCTGGCTGTTTTTATTCTCGTCATGCGATTGGTGGATTTGTTTTATCTGATTGCGCCGAATCCGACCATTCACGGCCCGCATGAAAATGGTTTGATTCAAGTCAGCGCAGTTTTGTGGGGAATCGTGGCCACGCTCGGAGTCGGCGGAATTTGGCTGACTATCTTCTTCTGGTTTTATAAACAGCGCCCGATTCTGCCGTTCAACGATCCGTTTATTGAAAACGCGATTGCGCATGGAAGAGAGCATCACTAATCTGACTGATAAGTAAAATTATGGCTGACAATGAGAGAGAAGGAATCATCAAAGACGAAAAGGAAAATTACCGTTATGATTCGGGCGAAGCGGCAAAAGACGCTTACGAAAATGCCGATGCCTATGAAAAAGATAAAATCGAACTGCGCGGCATCGTCTACTTCATGCTTGGGTTGGTAATGCTGATTGGGGTTACTTTTGGTTTGATGGGATTGCTGGAAAGAGTTATGGAAGACCAGGCGCAGAACGGCGATAAAGGACGCCAGTCACCAATGATGATGACTAGGGAAGAGAATCTGCCGCCAGAACCGCGTTTGCAAGCTGCGCCCGGTTATCAAGTGACGCGCGAAGACAACGGCAAGATCGTCAACCTTGAATTGCGCGAGCCACAATCGGAATATCGCGAGCTGAGAGACAGCTGGGAAAAAGTCTGGGAAAACGGCCGGAAAGACCCGAACACCGGAACGGTGATTACACTGCCGATGGAAGAAGCCAAGAAAAAGGTTTTGGAAGGCAACATGATTCAAACGCGGGCGGCTGATCAGGCAGCTAAAGCGGCTAACGACGTTCGCTTAATGCCTTCGTACATGAGCGCCGGGAGAGCGTCGGAAATCAGAAGACAATAATCAGTTTTCAATTAATAGTCGGCAGTTATCAGAATTATGAAGTTTATATTCAATAACAAAGTTAGAAGTAATTTATCAGCGAAGGCGTTTTTGCTGGCTCTGCTGTTAATTGTTAACTGTTCACTGTTAACTGTTCACTGTTTAGCTCAGGGAGGCGGTCAGCAGCATTACAATTCGCCGCTTTACAGCCCGCGAAGCTACGAAGACGATATAAAATCAGGCGGTTCCGTTAATAACGGCATTCCGCAGGTTCTAAAACAGGTCGGGATTGACCAAAAACTTAACGCGCAGCTTCCGCTTGACGCGAAATTTCTTGATGAAAACGGCGCGGGAGTAAAACTAGGTCAGTATTTCGGTAAAAAACCGGTGATTATCGCGCTGGTTTATTATGAGTGTCCGATGCTCTGCAACGAGGTTCTGAACGGGTTAGTGGCCGGCGTCAAACCGCTCAGTTTCGATGCCGGGAAAGAATTTGAAGTCGTCGCCATCAGTTTTAACCCGAACGAAAAACCGGATCTGGCCAAAGCGAAAAAAGAGAGCTATTTGGCGCGTTACAATCATCAGGACACTGAAAACGGCTGGCATTTTCTAACCGGCACGCAGGATTCGATTGACAGCGTGGCTAACGCCGTCGGCTATCATTATCAATGGGACGAAGCCTCCAAACAATATGCCCATGCGGGCGGGATTATGATGGCGACGCCGGACGGTAAAATGTCCAGATATTTTTACGGGATTGAATACGCGCCGAAAGAATTAAGACTCGGGTTGATTGAATCGGCCAACAACAAAATCGGCAATCCGGTTGATCAATTGCTGCTCTATTGTTACCACTACGATCCGGCAACCGGAAAATACGGTTTCATGATAATGAAAGCAATGCGTCTGGGCGGAGTCGTGACGCTGATTGCAATGGCGGTTATGCTGATATTTTTATGGCGCCGCGGTAAAAAACTTTCTGCAGGAAAGCTAGCTTAATAAACGGTTATGAACAACAGTTGGTATATTCCTTTATTCCCTGAGCAAGCCTCGACATTTGCTTGGCAAGTTGATGCGCTCTACGCATATTTGGTCGCAATCTCAATCTTTTTTACCGTTTTGGTGGTAGGCGTTATTGCGGTCTTTTTCGTCCAGTATCGCGAACGCGTCAAATTTGCAATTCCCGAACAAATCGAAGGCTCGACCATGCTCGAAGCCATTTGGTCAATTATTCCTTTTGTCATTTCGATCACGATTTTTGTCGGCGGAGCCATCGTCTATTACGACCAGTATCGGCTGCCGACTGAAGGAATGGAAGTTTACGTCGTCGGCAAGCAGTGGATGTGGAAAATCCAGCATGCGACGGGACAGCGCGAAATCAACGAACTGCACATTCCGGTCGGGCAGAAAATCAAGCTGACGATGACGACCGAAGACGTGCTTCACGATTTTTCGATTCCGGCGTTTCGCACCAAAGCCGACGTTGTTCCGGGCAGATACACGTATCTCTGGTTTGAACCCACACAGGTTGGTAAGTATCATCTGTTTTGTCAGGAATATTGTGGTCTAAACCATTCCGGCATGGGCGGCTATGTTTATGTTATGGAGCAAAAGGATTTCGATAATTGGCTGAGCGGAAACACTGCCAATCAAACTCCGGCCGAAGCCGGGAAAGATTTGTTTGTTAATAAACTCGGCTGTGCTTCGTGCCACGGCGCGGAAGGAAAAGGCGGGCGCGGCGCTACGCTCGTAGGGATTTTCGGCAAACCTCAAAAAATGGTCAGCGGACAAACAATTGTCGCCGACGAAAGCTATATTCGCGAATCAATTCTTAACCCGCAAGCTAATATCGTCGAAGGCTATCAGCCGATTATGCCGACTTTTAAAGGACAGGTAACTGAAGATCAGCTGGTTCAGCTTGTCGCTTACATCAAATCTCTCGGCGGTACGGCGGCAGGAAGCACCCCGACCAGCGCGGGATCAAGTCCAACTCAAACCTCGCCGAACACGCAGGGGAGCAAGAATTTTGGCAACGCCGGAAGTAATGGCGCTTCACCAAATGGCAGTACTCCCGGAAGAATGAATTAGCAAAGGGAGGGGAAACTCGAAATGCAAGAAAATTTAGTAATTAACAACACACAAAATCTGCCGGTTTATCCGAAGCTCAACTATCTAAATAATGGTCATACGGTTTCTTCGTGGCTGTTGACCAAAGATCATAAACGCATCGCCATCCTCTATTTACTTTCGGTTTCGGTATTTTTCATGTTGGGCGGAATTTACGCCGGGCTGATTCGTCTCGAATTGTTGACGCCGAAAGGAGATTTGGTCGAATCCGGAACGTATAACAAACTGTTTACTCATCACGGTATTTTGATGATTTTCTTTTTCCTGATTCCATCAATCCCGGCCGTTTTAGGTAACTTTTTGATTCCGATAATGATCGGCGCGAAGGATTTGGCCTTTCCGCGAATCAACCTACTCAGCTGGTATCTCTATATCGCAGGGGCCAGCTTTACGCTCTGGGCTTTGATTCAGGGCGGCGTTGACACGGGCTGGACTTTTTACACGCCTTATTCCACAACGTTTTCAAACACGTATGTGATTGCGACCGGTCTCGGTATTTTTATCAACGGGTTTTCGTCAATTTTGACCGGCCTCAATTTTATCGTGACGATTCACACCATGCGAGCGCCGGGCATGACCTGGTTTCGGCTCCCGCTCTTTGTCTGGGCGCATTATGCGACGAGTCTGGTGATGGTTTTGGGAACGCCGGTTCTCGCCATTACCTTGTTGCTGCTGGTTGTCGAGCGCGTTGGGCGCGTCGGTATTTTTGATCCGGCTCTCGGCGGCGATCCGATTTTGTTTCAGCATCTGTTCTGGTTTTATTCACATCCGGCGGTTTACATTATGGTTCTGCCGGGCATGGGCGTCGTCAGCGAATTGATTGCAAATTTTTCGAGAAAGCGAATTTTCGGTTACACCTTTATCGCTTTTTCGAGTATCGCCATTGCTGTTTTCGGTTTCCTCGTTTGGGGCCATCACATGTTTGCGAGCGGTCAATCGCCGTATGCCGGACTCGTCTTTTCATTCCTTTCAATGGTCGTCGCAGTTCCTTCGGCCATCAAAGTTTTCAACTGGACGGCAACCCTTTACAAAGGCTCAATTTCCTACGACACGCCAATGCTTTACGGTCTGTTTTTTATCGGATTGTTTCTAATCGGCGGTTTAACCGGGCTTTTCTTGGGCGCGATGGGATTGGATGTTCACTTGACCGACACATATTTTGTCGTGGCGCATTTCCATTACGTGATGGTCGGTGGAGCGGTGTTAGCTTACCTTGGCGGACTGCATTATTGGTGGCCGAAAATGTTCGGGCGGATGTACTCGGAATTCTGGAGTAAACTTTCGGCGATGATTATTTTCATCGGTTTTAACCTGACGTTCTTCCCGCAGTTTATTTTGGGTTACATGGGAATGCCGCGGCGGTATCACGCTTACCCGGAAGAGTTTCAGGTTTTTAACATTTTCTCGACCGCCGGAGCTTCAGTTTTGGCTGTCGGGTTATTTCTGCCGTTGTTCTATCTGACATATTCCCTGATCCGAGGCAAAGCGGCGGGCGATAATCCTTGGCTGTTGCCGGGACTTGAGTGGCGTACCACTTCGCCGCCGCCGACCGAGAATTTTATCGAGACGCCAATCGTCACTTGGGAAGCTTATGAATTTGGTGAAGAAAGCGGTTTGTACGACGAAGAGACTCATCATAAGTCAGAAGTTAAGCCGGTTTCACTGTTTGACCAGAATTAATTTATCCTTGAATTGAGAAAAGAGGCCGAGAGAAGCATCTTGATTTTCCGGCCTTCTTGATAAAAGCAAAAATGGCTGCACACATTGAAGTTCACGATGCCCACGGGCACATTCATCATCCCGCCCTGCAACATCATTTCGATAATATGGAGCAGCAAAAAGAAGCTGTCTCAATCGGGATGTGGTTTTTTCTAGTTCAGGAAATCATGTTTTTCGGCGGAATGTTTCTGGTTTATCTGCTTTTCCGCTCGAAATTTCCGATGGCGTTTGCCGTCGGCAGCAACCATTTGAACATGTGGCTGGGGCTGCTCAACACGATTGTTTTGATCGTCAGCAGCCTGACGATGGCGATGGCCGTCTGGTCGGCGCAAACCAGCAAGCGCAATTTGCAGATTATTTTTATTATCGCGACGATGTTTTTAGGCAGCGTCTTTTTGGGCGTCAAAGCATATGAGTATTACGATAAATATGAAAGCAATCTAATTCCATTTTCTAATACTTTTAGATGGGAGCCTGAAGGCGAACACTTGATTGAAGAGCGCAAAATGATTGACGAACACGCGGCTCCGAATTCGGTTGAACGCGAAATGGTCGCCAATAATTATTATCAGTTCGGCAATAAAGTGCGCATCTTTTTCTGGATTTATTTTGCCATGACCGGACTGCACGCCCTGCATATGATTATCGGTTTGGGAATCATGCTATGGTTGCTTTACGGGGCAATTCGCAACCGTTTTTCGTCGGAATATTACGCACCGGTTGAAATCTCCGGCCTCTACTGGCACTTTGTTGATATCGTCTGGATTTTTCTGTTTCCCTTGCTTTATTTACTGGGACGCCATTTCCTCGAATAAACTGTTGAAAATGATTGATCATAAATAGTTTCAAAGATAAGGTTGAAGAAGAGATGAGAGAAAACGTAGTAGGTGATCACGAATCGGCAAGCAGAGGCGACGAATCAATAGTTCATGATCATGTTGTTCCGATTCCGGTTTATCTCGGAGTTTTTGCGATCTTGATGGTTGGAACGGCGCTGACGGTTATTGTCGCTCAATTTGACCTAGACAAAATTTTTACCGGTGCCAATACTTTTGTCGCGCTCCTGATCGCGCTGGTCAAAACCAGCTTTGTCGTCCTGTTTTTTATGCACGTCAGATACAGTGGACGACTGATCTGGCTTTCGGTTTTGGGCGGCGGTTTTTGGCTGCTGATTATGTTTGCTTTTACGATGCAGGATTATTTAACTCGCGCGCCCGGAGTTTATCACTAGACAACAAAATAAATTTTTACAGAGCGAAACGCGGTCGAAGTTGGTAAACCCAAAGACGGCCGCGCTTCGCCGTTTTAGATTGTGAGAAGAAGTCGAATTGACGCCGCGTCAGCGGTTTGTTAGCTTATCCTTTTGCCTTTTAAACTAATTTGGGCTTTGTATCTTTCTAATTTCCGAATGAGCGCTTTATTTTTTTGCCTGCAGATATTTAAAAATAGTTTTTATTTTCTAATAATCAGCCTAGTTCTTTTGTCTGTTAGCTGTGGTGGTTATAAAAATGTAGAAAAAGTCCCGGTCAGACTGACGCCGCTGACAAGCGCGGAAAAGGACAAACTAATTTCCGAAGTTAGTCGTTTTGCCCAAGTGAAAACTGTCCGCGGCAAAGTTGACGTGAAATTTGAAGACAATTCTTTCGCCGAATCCGGAATCTCCGAAAAATACCGAAGCGCAAACGGACAGGTCATTGTCGAAGCTCCGGCCAAAATCAATTTAAAAATTCAAATCCCGGTTGTTGGCTCCGATCTGGTGCAAATGACTTCAGACGGCGAAAAGTTTCGCGTCGCCGTCATTTGCTGCGTGGAGGAAAAATACAAAAAATTCGTTTTCGGAACCAACGACAAAGACTACACCAAACTACGGGAGAAGGCTAAAAAGGCCATGGGCGGCGGCGACCAAACACGCGCCATCAGCGTTTTTGCCAGTCTCCGCCCGCAGCATTTTACCGATGCTTTGTTGATGCGTCCCATTCAGACCGGCGACGGCTACATCTATACGCAAAGCGAAATCTACGCTGATGAACCCGGCACAACGCAAAAGAAATCGCCGATTGCGCGCGTTATTCGCGGCTACTATTTGCTTGACGAGCTAAAGAAAATTGGTGAAGGTGATTACCGGATTACGCGCCGCTTCTGGTTTGACCGGGTTGGCGGCATCCGCCTTGCCAAACAGCAGGTTTTTGATGATAACGGCGTTTTGGAAACAGATATTGCTTATGGAGTTGAGGAAAAATTTACTGATACAGGACAGTTCAGCCTGCCCGTGCAGGTGCAAATTACTCGCCCGCAGGAACGTTACAGCGTCAAACTAACATATCAAGTTCCGGGCGACGTGATTATTGATAAGCCTTACGACGACGCAGTGTTTTTACTGGAGAATAAATGGCAGTTACCGGAAGTGGACTTGGACAAGCAAGCCGACCAGGCGAATTTACTCAATCAATGACCGAAACGATTGCGCCGTCCACAATTCTGAAAGCAAGTGATTTAACCAAGGTTTATCGCATTGGGAAGGTTGATGTTCCGGCTCTGCGCGGTGTTTCGCTCGATATTAAAAGAGGCGAATTCGTCGCGATTATGGGGCCGTCGGGCTGCGGCAAGTCAACGATGCTGCATCTCTTAGGCGGGTTGCTGTCGCCTACCAGCGGGAAAATCATTGTTGACGGTGAAAATCTCTCAGATGCCTCGGACAGAGAACGCACCGAAATTCGAAGGCGAAAAATCGGCTTTGTTTTCCAGCGCTTTAATCTTTTTCCCACGCTTTCGGCTGACGGAAATCTGCGGCTCGCCGAACAGATTCACGAGAAAAACAGCCAGAACGCCGAACGTCGCCGCGAAGTATTGAGTCTGTTAAAACTCGAAAACAAAATGCATCATCGCCCGCTCGAATTATCCGGCGGCGAACAGCAGCGCGTGGCGCTGGCCAGAGCGATTGTCACCAGTCCGGCAATAATTTTAGCGGACGAACCGACCGGAAATCTGGACACTGAAAACTCGCGCATTGTTTTGGATATGTTCAATGAGCTAAATGAGCGTTTCGGACAAACTGTGATCATGATTACGCATAATCCTGAAGCCGCCGCCGCTTGTTCAAGAATAATCAATATGCGGGACGGTAAAATAGTTTAATTACAAATGGTTAATGATGAATTTAATTAATGGTGAATGGTGAATGGTGAATGGTGAATTAAAACAACAATAAGTTGTCTTCTGTTGACCATTCACCATTCACCATTCACCATTCACTAATGTGAGACGAACAAAAATTCTAGCTACCCTCGGACCGACCTCAAACACGCCTGAAATTTTAGAAGCGTTTATCGCCAACGGTTTAAATGCCGTGCGAATCAACATGTCTCACGGCACGCAGGCCGAACATGCCCAGAACATCATCTATGCCAGAGAAGCTGCCGCTAAAATCAACCGTCCATTGGCGATTCTGGTTGATTTATCCGGCCCGAAAATTCGTACCGGAATTTTAAAAGATAAACTGCCGATAACATTAGTTAATGGCCAAAGCTTCGTCATCACTTCGCGGCAAATCGAAGGCAATTCGATGGAGGTTTCAACCAATTTCACCGATTTGCCAAGTTTGGCTCAGCCGGGAGCCAGTATTTTGCTCGATGACGGGGCGCTCGAATTAAAAGTTGAAAGTACGACCGAAACTGATGTCGTGACGCGCGTTGTTAACGGCGGTTTGCTTTACGAGCGCAAGGGAATCAATCTGCCCAACACCGCTCTGCCGATTCCAAGTTTGACGGCTAAAGACCGCGAGGATTTAGCCTGGGCTGTCGGACAAAACGTTGATTACATCGCGCTTTCATTTGTGCGCAAAGCCGAAGACTGTATCGAAGCCAAGGAATTAATTAAGCAACACGGCGGGCGGGCGATGCTCGTCGCCAAAATCGAAAAAGCGGAAGCGATTGTTAATCTTGAAGAAATTTTGGAGGCGACTGACGGCGTCATGGTGGCGCGCGGCGATCTGGGTGTTGAAACCAGCGTCGAACTGGTTCCGGTTTATCAAAAACGCATCATCGAAGGCGCCATCGCGCACGATAAGTTTGTCATTACCGCCACGCAAATGCTCCAGTCAATGATTAACGAACCGCGTCCGACGAGAGCCGAAGCCTCCGATGTCGCGAATGCCGTCTGGGACGGAAGCGACGCCGTGATGTTATCGGCTGAAAGCGCTTCGGGGCGTTTTCCGGTCGAATCGGTGGCGACAATGTGCCGGATTATTGAAGCGGCCGAAGACGGCAATCCGGTCGGATCGCGCAAGATTTTAAAATATACCGGCGAAGTCACCGGACGAACCAGTCGCGCGCTCTGCAAAGCCGCTTCAATCGCGGCGGAAGAGAAAAACGTTCACAAAATCGCAGTCTTTACCGAATCCGGATTGATGGCGCGAAGATTGTCGAGCGTCCGTCCGAAGCAGCGAATTTTTGCTCTTACGTCAGATGAAGACGTTCGCAGCCAGCTCGCTTTGATCTGGGGCGTTGAGCCGATTTTTCACCCGCTTTCGGGTTCAACCGAAGAAATGCTGAAAGGCGGCGAAGAAACTCTGCTTAAAGCCGAAGTTGTTGAGCAGGGCGAAGATATCGTAATTATGGCCGGGCGACTGTCCGGTTTGGGACTCTCCAGCTCCGTCGTTGTCTCAACCATTGGCGAAGCAGTCCCGAGGCGTTAAAACAGACCGAACGCTTAAAAAAGGAGTTGCAGGATGAGATTTCTCGGCTTGAGCGCCGTGTTGATGCCGTTTGGGAAAGTGAAAACGAGCCGACAACTTCCAATCTCTACCAACTAAGCGGCAAGTCCGGCGGCCCGATGTTAATTGCCGCATCCAGCGAGATATCGGCGATACCGGGAATTGCCCGAATCCGTTTGATCTTATCCTCGTCGGCAGTTCCGATAATGCAGCCGATTTCGCCGAGACCTGGACAACCACAAATCCGTTTTCAGTCAGCCTCTTAACAACATCGCGAAGCGGCCTGGCGCCGGAGATGGTAACAATCCATTTTTTGTTTTGAGACATAATCAAATTTCCTGCTTAACAAAGGTAGTCGGGCTGACAATCCAGCCTGACTACCTTTGTTTGTTAGGGTTTTGGTTATGGAGCCTGAACGAGTCCGGCGCCAACTTTGGATGACGGGAAAGGCAGGTGCCTGGCCGTCGCTTGCAGCTTTCGCCAGAGAGTTATTCCGCGCAGATTGGGTGAGGTTTCCGCCCATAATGCGGCGCATCCGGCCACATGCGGAGTCGCCATGCTGGTTCCGCTAATTGTTTTGTAGCGCGTCGGACGAGGCCATGATGAGAAGACATCGCGGCCCGGCCCGGCAATATCAATTTTGCCGAAATTCGAAAATGACGATGGACTGAGGTTTGAATCAAGCGCGGCCACCGACATGATAGTCGGCGAATTGGCGGGAGCGCCGGTTGACGAACTTGCGTTGCCCGCTGCCGCGACGATCAGGCAGCCATTATTGAGCGCGGCTTGGCCGGCCGCCGTGTATGCCGGCTGCACCGGTGATTGCGAACCGAGCGACATCGAAATCACCTGACACCGATTTGCAACGGCCCAATTCATTCCGGCCAGCACGCTCGCCGAAGAGCCGGAGCCGGAATTGCTCAACACTTTTCCGACAAACATTGACGCTCTGTAACCAATCCCGTAACGCGGGATTAAGCCGGCAGGTGCTTTCGGGCCGCAGGCCGTGCCGATGCAGTGCGTGCCGTGACCAAAAAGGTCTTGAACCGGCTGACCGACAAAGGTTTGGCTAACCACCGGCCGACCGGCGAAATCCGGGTGACCCAGATCCATGCCGGTATCAAGCACAGCTACTTTGATTCCTGAGCCGCTGCGCAAACTCGGCGGAACTTTACAGGCGTTCAACCCCCATGTTGCCCCGAAGACTTGCGCTTGTTCATCATCCTGGATTGGCGACTGCCTGCTTTCCTGTAAATCTCTCGCGATTGCTTCGGCCGCACGGAGAAAACCGCGTAGATAATCACTGTTAGTTCCGCTTTCGGTCGCGCCGGCAAAACCGCTCAGGTATTGACTAAAATTCGCCCCCTGTTGAGCGGTGAAAACAAAATATTCGGGATCAATTGATTCGATTGGGCTGTCAGCCGCGATTTCCGCGTGAATGCTCATGTCGCGTTCCCGCGCCGCGTTTCCGCCGAGCAGAGCGACTCCGATTTCGGGAAACAAAACCGCATCGGCATCGCCAACGCGCTCGAGCGTAGCAGCCTGGTTTTCAAAATCACGCGCGTCGGCCACGCGCATCCCCTGCGCTCCAAATGATTGCAGCCCTTCTTCGACAGCTCCGTCCTTAAAAGTTACGATAAAACGCCCGGTCTCAAGACTGTCGTCGCCGCGTTCGAGCGCGGCCAGCAGCATTTCTTCAACCGGAGCTGACGCGCGGTTGGCGTTGTCGTTATCAGAATTTTTAGAATCTTTTTTTGTTGCCATAATGTTATCTCCAATAATTTAATTTATTTAATATTTCTCCCAAGCACAGTAAGTGTGAAACCGAGATTGGGGAAACTATTTTGCACCCTTGAAAGAGGGGCGAAAAATCGGATGTCGCAAAGGCTGCAGCCGTTGAGCTGAGGCGATTTAAATGACATCGAATCAAACTGTGGTTGTTTATAAATGTTCTTGGCGCGCGCCTTCAATAGCTACTGGAGATAATGACGAAAGCAGCCGATTATCACGCCCCAATCGGGATAACCGCGCAAATAGTTTGATTTAAAAGGCAATTTTTCTTGACTCTTCGTCACTTAAGTAACAGAAACGCGATCCAAAATAATTCCGAATTTCGACTGACCTTTCTCAAAAGGAGACAAAAATTCAATGACTTCAAAGGAAACTCCTTATCTATTACAACTATTAAGCAAAGCTCTGCGCGAGCGTAAACTTAGCCGCAAGACCGAAAACGCGTATCTCAATCATGTTCGTTCCTTTGTTAATTTTTATGAAAGCTTTATGCCGGCTGAGTTTAGTAAAGACAAGATTCAGCCCTTTTTGCGGCATTTGATGGAAGGCAAGCGCGTCGCGGCAGCCACGCAGCGTCAGGCCGCCAGCGCCTTACAGTTTTTTTATCGCGAAATTTTGCACATCGAACTATCGAGCGACACCAAAGATTTTAAACGCGCGCCGCTTGAAACTCAGCCGGTAGTGGTTTTCAGACATCACGAAGCGCAGGCGATTTTGGAGCAAATGAGCGACACGCCTTTGCTGGTCGCATCGCTGATGTACGGAGCCGGTTTGCGGTTAATGGAGGCTTTAAATCTGCGCATCCGTGATGTTGATTTTGCCACCGCTGAAATAATTGTTCGCGAAGCCGAAACCGGGAGAAGAGACCGCACAACTCTGCTTCCCGCGTCAATTATTCCCGCCCTCAAACGGCATCTCGTAAGAGTTAAATTTCAGCATGAGGACGACATTCTGCGGGGTTTCGGTGAAGCCGGTTTGCCGCGCTTCATCGCCAAAAAAACGCCCGATGTCGGGCGCGAATGGGATTGGCAGTATTTTTTCCCATCGACAAAACTGTCTGCCGACAGAAATGTTTTGCGGCGCTCGCATTTTGCCGAATCAACCGTTCAAAAAGCCTTTTCTGTGGCCGTCGAAAAAGCCGGAATTGATAAAAGCGGCGCTTGTTGTTCAGCTCTGCGATATAGCTTTGCGGCGCATTTATCAGCGGCGCAGCAAGATGTCTGCACAATTCAAAATCTGCTCGGTCACAAACAATCGCGGACGACTGCGAAATACGTCAACCTGTTTTCGGGACGCATCAACCGCGTTCGAAGTCCGCTTGATTAAGCGAAATCTACTGACATTCACCAAAGACATGACAAGCCGCCGATTCTGAAGACAGTCTTACCCCAATTATTTTGAAACAAAACGAGTGATGAAACACAACAATAAAAGATGCGTTTCATCACTCGTTTAAATATTGGAGAATTCTAAAAGGGTCAGGGAGTTTGAGATTCGGTGACACCGGTCGAATTTAGACTTTGCTTGATGGTCAGAGACTTTTGCCCCGAATCGGTTAATCTTGCATTATAGCCGGTTCCGTCGCACGGAGTTCGGTTGGTCGTGCAGGCTTGATATTCGGTAAATCCCGTGTCGGCAAAACTGCTGGCCGGATTGTCCTGCAAAATCGCTTTATCAGTGCCTTTGTTATAAACGCTCATCAGTGTTCTGCCGCTGGCTTCGCGGATGACTTTGACGCGGTAAGTTTTAGTCTGAAATTCGAGAATCGTTTCGACTGAAGAGCCGCCCGATCCGCCCGAACCCATCTCGTCATACGGCGCTAAATCAAGTTTGACAACCTGATTATTGCTCGGATTGATCTGACAGCGAGCTTCTTTGGCGGTGCGAGTATTTCTCAGAAAAAGCGTTCTGAAAGCCATTCGGTCGAGACTGACTGAAACGACTTTAACGTCTTTGGTTTTGCTGGGCATCCGTCTGGCAGTTGCTTCCTGACAAGTCTTTTGCAGCTTTTTGGAAACCGAAGATAAATCGGTCGAGGAAGGTTGGGCAGCAGCCGAAGCGCAGCCGACAACCACAAAAGCCGCAATCAGCAAAATTTGCAAACTCACTTTTCTCTTGAAATATTCGTTCATTGTTCCAGTACGCTAGTGGAAACTATGCGCTTTGAGCGCAAGACTTTAGTAATCCTTCCGCTAAAATCTGTGTAAAATAGCGGCAGATGAAAGATAACCGGCATGGTCATCACACGATTACACGCCTGACTGTAC
>JBBQUS010000041.1:0-48988 GCA_038212235.1 Pyrinomonadales bacterium | reverse complement strand
AAAACCAAACGCTCATTGGGCGGGGACAAGCCCGCGCCCCTACATTTCTTTCGTGATTCAATTTTTGCAGTTACGCCATCTTAAATCTCAAAAGCGCGAATTGCCGCAGCAAGTTCGTTTTCCAGACGTGCCTGTTCGGCTTGCAACGTTTGGCGTTCCTTGCCGATTTGCTCAATCCGAGTTTCCTGATCGTTTGCTTTGGCGATGTAACGCGCAATCAGTTGCTTGGCTTCGGGCGTTTTAGTTAAAGCTTCGATGTTGTCTCGAAAACGCGCTTGATCGTCGGAGATGCCTTTTTCTTCTTCATCAAGTTTTTCAAGTTTTGATTTGATTTGATTGATTTGCGCTCGCAGACTGATTAATTGATCAAGTTTTTGCCTGGTTTGCTCGTTGATAAAGCGCTGTTTAATAAACAAATCAATGTCTGTTTGGGTTAAATCGCTCAAAACGTATTTATCCATCAAACCCTGTCTTTCAGTAACCGGCAAAACAACTCTTTCAAACGGTTTGAGTTCAATCCGAAAGCGATAATAATTTTCTGTGACTTCAGCCGGTTTCGGCGTGTCAGAGGACAATGCCCATTTTTCCGTAACCGGATGCTCGATGTAAACAACGTGTGGACGATCCGATTGATTTTGCAAAGTATAAATTTTCTGGTCGGTCTTAAAATAATGTATCTGAAAATTACCGTCAACGGCTTTGACTAATTTTGCAGGTTCGCGATCCTGTTCATGTTTGATGCTAACGAGCGTTTCCAAATCAACTGCGAACGAAATCAAACGACTTTCGCCCGCTTTTAAACGTTCCATTAAAGCCTCACCCGCATAAGCGTTGCGTTCGAGCACGGTCAAAGCGCCGTTTTCAAACGTCAGGGCAGTGGTATTTTTGAGTAACAAACCGCTCATCGGACGATCTTTGTTCGGATTGTTAGCGTCTGTCGCTTCGCGATAAATCGAAACGCGCTCGCCCTCCATTTTAGTTTGCACAATTGGAATCAGAGCCGAACGGTTTTGAGGAACGGTAACAGCCTGCGTCACGTCGTATTCAAACAAATCGCCGAGTTTTGCGCCCGTCGCCGCAGTTTCCACTCCTGATTCTTCTGCAGTTAGAGCATCCGAGATTTCGGTGACGACCTTTGGCTTTGGCGGTGGCGGCGTATCGTCAGCACTACCTATTCCGTTTCCGCTTCCATAACCCACGCCACCATTACTTCCACTGCCATAACCAACTCCCCTTTCAGTTCCGGTTGTTGGATCGTAAATTTGCGGCTGTAAGCTCAAATCGTCGGGAATTTCAATAACGGGGCGATGTCGGTAGAGCGGTTGCTGCAGCGGTTGAATAAACGAAACGGGCGAGCCGGAAACAAGCGACAAGTTAATGTTTGACCAATCTTCGTCTGAAACGTTGTCAACAATCGCCCAGCCCTGGAAAAACGGTTTGCCGGCTTCGTCGAGCACGACGCGATAGGTCGTTTTCCAGATCGGTGCGGCGATGGTGTAGCTGACCACCATTTCTCTTTGTCCGGCGCCTTCGCTCGTCACCGTAATCGTTTTGGCATCGCGGCGACGGGCGGAAGCGGTCGCGCTGGCAAATTCGTTGAGGTCTTTGCGCGTGCCTTCGTCGAGCAGTTTGATTGAGCGGACTTCCGACAAATCAAAGCTCGAAATTTCGCCGGTTTCCGACGCGACGACCAGAAATCTGGCCGAGATGATTGATTTGCCGTCCTCGCTTTTAACGTCGCGTTTTTCTACGGTTAGAATCGAGCCGACTGCCGCTCCCTTGGTTGAAACCACCGAAACGCGAGCGCCCTGCAATTGCGACAAAACACCGGCCATGCCGCCCGTCGCGCCGTCTGTGTTGGATTCGACGCTGAAAGGAATTTCAGCCATTCGCGCCGAAGGCGGCGCGGACGAATTATACGAAACCGCTCCGATCTTGCCCTGTCCCAGATCAAGCACGAGCATTGATTTTAAAACGTCGTCAACCTGCGATTGTTTAAAAGCGAGATTGACTTCGGCTGTGCCCGACACAACTCCGCGCCGTTCGATATAAGCGACGCCGTTTGAATACAAAATCACCCGGCGAATCGGCAGCACCTGCCCGTTTGAAACCGGTTGAGACGACAAGATTTGAGCCGATTTAATGTTTTGTCTCGAATTAACGCGGGTTTGCGCGTTTGCCATCGGTGAACACACTGCTGCCAGCATGAAAATAAGGTGTAGTTTCATTTTTGTTTATGTCAACGAATTGTTTTTGTTTCTGAAAAGCGCAGTTAAGACAAACGAGAGGAATGAAAGGTTGCTTTGCGCGAAGGATGAAAGCGGAAGGATGAGGGATGAATAAAGATTGGAAAATCAAGAATGTTTTAAATTTTCTTGAAAATCATTAATATTCATCCCTCATCCTTTGCGCCTTCATCCTTTATCTCGTTCCCGTCAAATCGTAAATTACATAGAGGTTGAGGCCGTTGTCTTTGACTTCGGCGCGAACGTCTTTGACATTGGCATTCAAAGTTCCGCCCGTGACGGCAATCGGCAATTTTAAAGCGATTTGTTCGCCGCGCAAAATTTGAATCGGATTAACGCGCGAGTTGATGGTATTTTGCACGAGCGGCGTGACGATTCCGCTGGCAAGCGGCGTAATGCCGTCGAGGTTGACAGTTTGGACGTCAACCTGTCCGAAAACTGCTTGCTGCGCCGGATCATAGTTTAATTTTAGATTGGCTTCGGCCCAACCGGTGAAATTGGTGCAGCCGACGAGCGGAATATTGTAGCTTCCGGCAAAAACGAGCGGCGCCAGGATTTGGGCGTTTTCAAATCTGACGCTCGTCTGCGTCCCACTGCCTTCGGGCTTTAAGGTGATTTTGCTGTCGCAGCCGTTGTTTGGCTGCTGCAGGGCAAAGCTCGTCATGCCGGAATCTCCGGCAGAATTTTGCGCCGACAGATTAAGCGGAAAAGCAGGCGGGTTCAGATCACGAAAAATTGTTTTCAAAATTTCGTTAAAAAATTCCTGCTTTAAAACGACGGTGGCGGTGGTGGGCGCGGCGGCTGTCGCAGCATCGGGTGGCAAGATTGGCGCTCCCGGCACTTTGGCCGCACGCGGCGCGCCGACGTACAAATAAAAAATCAAAGCGCCCCCGGCGGCGACACCCAAGACAAGACCGATTAAAAAAGTAAAAATTTTGCTCACAGTTTTAAGAAGGATGAAGGCGGAAGGATGAGGGATGAATTTAAGAGCAAATCAATAAAGTTAATAATTGCTTTTAAATTCTTTAGCTTTCATCCCCCATCCTTCCGCCTTCATCCCTAGCTTTGCGGTGTCGGCGTAACGGCCGGGCTATTGGTCGGCTGCGGATTTTTTAACATGTTGCCGAGCAGCGCCACTGCGACGTTCATGATGGCATTTAACTGCCCGCGAACTTCTTCCGGCGCAACCTGTTTATAATCTTGCGGAGCGGCGAATAAATCGGGCGCGGCGGTCGTTTGAATATTGCTCATTTCGGTTATCAGTTTAATTCCGTTGATGCCCTTGACCTGACCGCCTTCGGTCTGTGAATTGGTTTCAGAACGAAGCGGCAAGCCCGTTTCTTTATCAACTAAAACAGTTGATTCAGTCTGAACGTTGCCGGCCTGTGATTTGGTGTCGGCCGCGCCGCTGTATTTGTAGCGGATTACCGTCCGGCCATTGAGATTTTCTTCGCCGACGCGCTCGACGCCTTTTAGGTTTTTGACTTGCTGGACGATTTGCGCCGGTGTCATCAGATCGCGGACTTCGAAACCGAGCGACTCTTTGTTTAGTTCGGCGAACTGTTTGCGGTTGGGCGAAATTAAATAATGTTTTCCGCCGGCGTCGAGATAAACCACTTTTTCGCCGTTTGGCAGGGCAAATTCCATCCGCCGGTCAGCACCGTTCCGAGCGACCTGCGCCGTAATCGGCGGTAAAGTGCTCTGCTGCGCCCCCGTTGTTTCGAGCTTTAGGTTGACCGTGGCTTGATAGACGTCGGGTTCACGAGTTTCAATGGCAGACGTTGACGAACCAGCCGCGTTTGAATTTGTCGCGCTCATCAGATTGGAGTTGCCGTTTGATAAATTCGTGTTCGCCGAATTGGCATTAACCGCTGCCCGGTTGATGCCGGAATTAGAGTTGCCGACCGACGGATCGCAGCTGCTCGTGAACGCCATAGTTCCCAAAACCGCTGCCGATAATACGATTGAGTCTGCTCGAAACAAGTTCCTCATCTTGCTCTCCTCTTAGAAAAAGTTAAATTCGTCCGTGACATTCTACACTATTTAGGCTTTTTCAAGATTGGCGAATTTTTCAATCAGCTTTTTCTGACCGAAACCGGGAAAGCTGACAGTCAATTTGGCCTGATCGCCCGAGCCTTCGCGCCGCAGCACCAGACCTTTGCCGTATTTCGGATGTTTGACGTGCATTCCGGGAACAAAACTGTCGGATTTCGGAATTTGGATTTCGGATTTCGGATTTTTGTCACTTTTATAGATTGGGATTTTCGGCTCGTAGGATTTGAGATTTGGAATTTGGGGTTTTGAACTGTCTCCTGTCTCCTGTCTTTTCTGTCCCGTCTCCTGTTCTCCATTTCCCGTTTCCGGTTTCCGACTCTTGAAAAATTCGCTGATTGCTTCGCTCGAATTATATGTTTTGCCGGTGTAAGTCGTGCGCGGCTTTTCGGGTTGTGCCGGACGGCTTTCGCCTTTGAGCGCTTTGATTGCCGACTGATTGGTCTGTTTGGCCGGATTTTTGGCCAATGAGAGCCAGGAATTGCCGCCGCGCGTCACGTCTTCGATTAGATCAAGCGGGAGCTCGTTTAAAAACATCGAAGGTTCCGCCGCCAAATCTTCGCCGTAAACGCGGCGGCGCATCGCATGTGAAATATAAAGCATTTTTTCAGCCCGCGTGATGGCGACATAAGCCAGGCGGCGTTCTTCTTCAAGTTCCTGCGGATTCCCGACCGAACGCGAATGCGGAAATACCCCATCTTCCATTCCGACCAGAAAAACAACCGGAAACTCTAAGCCTTTGGCCGCGTGAACCGTCATCAGCGTAACCGTCGCGTTGCGGTCAAATTTGTCCGTGTCGGAAACGAGCGCCGCGTGATCAATAAAATCCCGCAGCCCGTCCGCGCTGTCTTTATCGTAATCAACCGCCGCGTTGACCAATTCCTGCAAGTTTTCAAGTCTGGCTTCGGCTTCATCGCTCGCTTCGGTGCGGAGCGCGTTGGCATAACCGGTGTCTTCGATGGCGGCAGTGACGATGCTTGAAACCGGCTCGCTCGAATTGGGAGCTTCTTTTACTTTGTGGCCGAGAGTTTTGATGATGTGTTGAAAATTTTTGAGCGAGTTAACGGCTCTCGGATTGAGCTTTTGCACCGTTCCGGGCGGTGGATCGAGCGCGACCGAAATCGCCTCCCAGACCGAAACTTGGAAATCTCTCGCCTGAATTTGCAGCTCGTCGAGACTTGTTTTGCCCAGACCGCGCGGCGGCGTGTTGATCACCCGCAGGAGAGCAATCGAATCGTGCGGGTTGAGCGCGAGTTTTAGGTACGCGATGATGTCTTTGACTTCGGCGCGCTCATAAAACGAAAAACCGCCGACGATGTTGTAATCAATTCGCTGCCGCCTGAGCGCTTCTTCAAAAACGCGCGACTGTGCGTTGGTGCGATATAGAACGGCAAACCGTGTCTCCGCCTCGCGCCGTTTAATGCGCTCGATTTCGTAGGCGACAAAACGTGCTTCGCTGTCGGCATCAAACGATTGACAGTAGCGGATTAAATCGCCGCCCTTTTGACTTGTCCAGAGTTTTTTCTCTTTGCGCTCGGTGTTGTTTTTAATAATCGAATCGGCCGTTTCCAGAATGTTTTGCGTCGAGCGATAATTTTGCTCCAGACGAATCGTTTTGGCGTTTGGGTAATGATCTTCGAAATCGAGAATATTGCGAATATCGGCGGCTCTGAACGAGTAAACGGATTGGTCGGGATCGCCGACCACGCAAACGTTTTGCTGCTTCTCGGTTAAGAGACGAATCAGCGCAAACTGCAAAGGGTTTGTATCCTGATATTCGTCAACCAAAATATATTTGAATTTCTCGTTGTATTTCTCACGCGTTTCTTCCGAACGCCTGAGAAGCTGCACGGTTTTGATCAGCAAATCATCAAAATCGAGCGCGTTGTTGTTATGCAGTCGTTCCTCGTAAAGCTTGAAAACGCGTCCGACGGCTTGCGCGCGTTCGTTGTTGTAATCGGCTTTGGCGGTATAGCTTTCCGGGTCTTCGCCGCGATTTTTCGCTCCTGAAATCGCCCCTTGAGTAATGCGCGGAGAAAGCTGCTTGTCGTCGTATCCCAAATCTTTAATACAGCCTTTAATCAGCTTTTGCGAATCGTCCGTGTCGTAAACCGTAAATGAGCGCGTGTAGCCGTCTTTTAAATTTTCGATGTCCGAGCGCAAAACCCGCACACAAAGACTGTGAAAAGTCGAAATCAGCGGCGAGCTGTTGAGACGCTGCTCCATTCCGCGCAGGATTTTTTCCACCCGCTCGCGCATTTCTCCGGCGGCTTTATTGGTAAAAGTAACAGCCAGAATGCTGTACGGCGCGACTTGTTTTTCCGCAATCAGATAAGCGATGCGAACCGTGATCACACGCGTTTTGCCAGATCCCGCGCCCGCCAAAACCAAAAGCGGACCTTCGGTTGTCGTGACCGCTTCGCGCTGCTGAGTATTAAGACCGTCTAGTAAGCTCATGAAAGTTGAATAGTGAATGGTAAATGGTAAATGGTGAATTTATCAAAAGCGGGATTGATTCTGTTCTTGATTTGCTATTTACGATTGACGATTTACTTAACTAATTTCTGTATTATTTTAAATTCGCCGTGTCGGGCGTCGCGCATAATCTCAAATAGAGCCATTTCGACGCTCGAGCAAATCGCTCCCGACTGCTGCATTTTGCGGAGCGCGAGCTGTTTATTCTGCTCATTGCGCGACGCGATGCAGTCGGCGAGCAGGTGAACTTGATAATCCTGCTCGAGCAAATCGTGAACTGTTTGATTGACACAAATATGCGCTTCGATTCCGGCGACGATGATTTGCCGCCGATTGAGCATTTTAAGTTTTTCCGCAAACGCCATCGAACCGCACGCCGAAAAAGCGGTTTTTTCAACCAAATCCAGATCATTTGGCAAGACGGCGGAAATTTCTTTGGCCGTGTGTCCCAATCCCTTTGGATACTGCTCGGTTACTATAATCGGCAAGCTTAATGACTTGGCGCCCTGGACAAAGGTTGCGATATTTCGAGCAAGCGCGGCAAAATCTGCGATTGAGGGACGAAACGCTTCCTGGACGTCAATTATCAGCAAGATGCTGTCTTCAAGTTTTAAAATATTAGGGTGCATGAATTAAACTCAAAACGGGAAACTGAAAATGTCTTCCGAAACAGGCATTTAACCGGCGTTTTCCGCTTTCTGCTTGGCGCTTTCCGCTTGCCGCTTGATTTTTTCGCGCTGTTCTGTGCGGTAGGTTTGAACAAAGAAAAAAATGGTAATCGTGCAAATTACGAGAATCAGAACGAACATTCCGCCGATAAAATATATTTCCGACATAAGTTTGGAAAACCGATTGGTTGTTGCTTGAGCTAAAAGAATTATAACAAATCGCCGGTTTCGATTGACAAATTGATGCAAGCTTTCTAAATTTATTTTACGGCTACTGGGAGATCGTCTAACGGTAGGACTGCAGAATCTGGATCTGCCTATCGGGGTTCGAATCCCTGTCTCCCAGCCAAATCTTCAAGCGGCGAAGTGCAGTTATTTTAACGGCTTCGCCCCTTTTGTCTATGACGGTTTTCGACGAAAATTTTCTGCCCGATGATTCGATTGCCTGGCACGAATGCAAAGTTCGTGTGCGTTATGCCGAAACCGATAAAATGGGCGTAGTTTACCACGCCAATTATCTGGTTTGGTTTGAAATAGGTCGCACCGAATACTGCCGCGCGCGCGGTTTCGCGTATCTTGAAATGGAGGAAGAAAGCGGGCTTTACCTGGCTGTTGCCGAAAGCTACTGCCGCTACAAACAGCCTGCTTTTTATGATGACGAACTAATTATTCGAACTCATGTCGCCGAATGCCGAAAACGCTCGCTCCGGTTTGGGTACGAAATCGTTCGCGCAAATGACAAAATTATTATCGCCGAAGGCGAAACAACTTTGATTGCGATTGATTCCGATAACCGGGTTCGTTCAATCCCCACCCATTATCGCCAGATGCTGATTGCTCCTGATATTGAACCAATTGGTAAATCAGACAGAGTTCCCGAAAAAGCTCCGAGTTGAATTCAGCAAGCTGTTACTTGCGCGGAACCAGACAAAGCAAAAAATTAATTGATAAAATTATCAGTCCGATAATGGCAAATCCTCTGTTGATGTTTTGTCGCAAGGCTAGAATGCAGAGAGCCGCGCCGCCGCCGAGCAGCAGCAGCCACAAGTAAAAATGAAGATTCCAGAGCAGCGCGGGAAACTGAAAAGAATTGTATTCGGCCATGTAAAGCCATTGCCAATAGTTTTGCATGAGGGCGATGGTGACGGGAGCAAAACTTAAAACCTGCGCCAGCGATTTTTCACTGGCGCTTTCCTTCGATTCGACGCGAGAATTGATTTCAGGATTGGGCGAATCGTGCGGATTCGCCGCGATTTCAGCAGTGTCCGGCGCATAAATCGAGCCGGACGGCGCGGCAGTGTCGAACTCGTTATTGTTGATCCAACTGCGCTCGGCGGTTTTTGTTCGGCTGGCAAAAACTGTCGGCGGTTCTTCCGGTTCGGCAGAGTAAACCACGAGTCCGGTTCCATCGCTCAAACAAAATTGAAGCGTGTCGTCAGCGTATTTTAAATTACAACTAGGACAGCTTTTCATAGCTTGCAATCGCGGGATACACAACAAGGATAGCCTAAACTTCAAGATTGATGGGTGATTTTGAGCCTCTCGATACTGCGTGCTTTCCCGCTCTCGTCATCTACGTCAATGACGACGGCGCAAATCCACACATCGCCCTCGGCGTGTCCGGCGCGTTTTCCCGGAACGCGCGTAAAGCGCCAGATCACATCATCCTTGTTCATTCCGATCACGCCGTTATAACTGCCGGTCAAGCCAATGTCTGTGATATAAGCCGTGCCCTCGGTCAAAATCCGCTCGTCGGCTGTCTGAACATGCGAATGCGTTCCGACAACGGCTGAAACTCGCCCGTCTAAAAACCAGCCCATCGCGTATTTTTCGCTCGTTGCTTCGCAGTGCATATCAACCACTCGCACCAGAATGTCATCCGGCAGGGAATTGACGATTCGGTCGGCGGCGCGAAAAGGGTCGTCCGAGTTGGGATTCATAAACACACGCCCGATCAAATTTATCAGAGCGTATTTGACTCCGTTTTTAGTTTCGCCCGTGTAAACGCCTTTGCCCGGAGTTCCGTCCGGATAATTTGCCGGACGCAGAACGCGCGGCTGCTTTTCGTAATAAACGGACGATTCCTGTTTATCAAAACTGTGATTGCCGCCGGTCATCGCGTCAATCCCGGCGGCCAGCAGCTGTTCGCCGATTGATTGCGTCACGCTTGAGCCGCCCGAAGTGTTTTCGCAGTTCATCAGAGCCAAATCAATTTTATATTGTTCGCGCAAATCCTGAATTCGCTCTAAAACCGCGGTGCGCCCGGGGCGCGCGAAAACGTCGCCGATAAATAAAATTCGCATTCCAAAAAGAAACAGGTGACAAGAGACAAGAGACAGGTATGGTCATTCTTCCTGTCACCTGTGACTTGTCACCTGTCACGATTTCATTGACAAAGGGTTTCCGCGAGAGCCGTGACCGAAAGCCGTAATTGAACCTTTACGAGAAAGGTGGGTGGCTTCGTGTAAGTCCGTCGCCTCCGGACATTCTTTACGCTGAAAGAAGTCACTGGCGGCAGCAATCAGCCTCCCGGTGTTACGACATTGGCTCAACTTAAATGCTTCGGTTCACAAACCCCGCAGAACCTTATAAGAAGTGCCCTCTGTCAAACAAAATATTACCACAATCAAGCTTTATCGAAAAATTTAAGAGCAGTATTTTTAAGGTTTTTTATTTGACTTTTCCCGAATTAATTTGGTAGCAGCGGTGAATTTTCCGGCTTACCTAAAGATTGCGTTTCGGGTGGCGGCGCTTTTAATAGTTTATCGAGCATTTCGACGCATTCAGTGCTGCGCGAAGCCAGCTGAGCGTCAGCAGATTCGTGAATTGCTTTCAAGCGATGCAGTTCGTCGGCGATGTGCAGCGCCGCCAGAATCGCAACTTTTAAGCTGTCAACCGTCAGCGTCCCGGAGGAGATGTCCCGCATTCTTTTATCCACGAAATCGGCGAGACGCATAATATACTCACTGTCGCCGTCGGAGCGAATGCTGTAAGTTTGATTGTAAATTTCAACTCTGATTGAGGGCGCATAATCATTTCTGTTGCGGCTTTCAATCATGATGTTACTGCCTTCGCTCATTTCCGCATCACCTCGGCCATTTCAGGAGCAACTACCGCCAGCGCATCCAACATTCCTTCGACTTTAAGGCGAATTGTATCACGCTCCGAGAGCAATCTTTCGACTTGTTCTTCGAGCCGGCCTTTCTCTTCGAGCAAACTACTTACTTGATGTCGGATTGAGGAAATCTCGCGCTCCAAACGATCTCTTTCCTCGCGCATTTGTTTGGCAACTTCGATGGTGCGATAGATTTTGTCTTCGAGATGCGAGAATTTTTCTAAACCGGGAAGTCCGCCCATCGTTAATTTTGCTCCAATTTTTCTTTTTCCGACGTGCTGCGGGAAATTCGTTCGATTATGCTTTCAATTTCCTAAAAACGCAACTTTGTTGCAAAGCGTTCGGTCACCGCTCGGAGAATCGAATCGTGAGACTTTTCAACTTCTTCTTCGAGCAGAGTTCGACCGTCAGCGCGGTAGTCGAGCCGAATTGTCACCGAACGTTCATCGTCAGCAATCCCTTTGCCTTCGTAAATATCAACAAACTCGCTACTTTGCCAGAATTCAGCTTTGAACTCGGCGATAAGTTCTCTGATTTCGCCAAAGGAAACATTCCGTTTGACGAGTAGGGAAACATCGCGCGAAATTCCCGGATGGCGCGGGAGCGAACGGTAAAGAATCGGTTCGGTCGGCGTCTCAAGCAGTTTCTGCAAATCAACTTCAGCAACGAAAATTGCCTGCTTAAACTTATAATTTGCTGCGACTTCGTCAGCTAATCTGCCGATTGTTCCGACCTTTTCACCGCCCAGCAAAATTTCCGCCGACTGACCTCGGCGCAAATGCTGTATCTCCGCCGCGGCAAATTTTAATTCCGGCAAATTCATTGCGGCGGCGGCGGCTTCGAGCGCACCTTTAAGATCGTAAAAATCCAGTTCGCGTTCGGGTTCGCGGCGATTTTCTAAAACTTTGCCGCCGGTTATTCCAAACGCCAGAGATTCTTTTTCGGTTGGCAGTTCGCCTTCACCGCCGAATGCCGCAAAAACTTTACCGATTTCAAAAAGCCCTACGTGGCGCGTGCCCTGATTAAAATTTTCGCGCAGCGCCGCCAGCAGACCGGGCAGCAAAGTCGGGCGCATCCGCACCGCTCCCTCAATAATCGAATCGCGCAGAGTGACGAATTTGGCCGCGCTGCCTTCGATAAATTCGTCAATTAATCCGGGCAGCAATTCAAAATCATGATCGTATTTTGCGTCAATGAAACTATAAGAAATTGCTTCATTCAAGCCCAAATTCGATAAAACCTGACGCAGCGCTTTTTTGCGGATTTCATTAGGTTGATAGGCTCCGGCTCCGTAAGCGGGCGGCAGCTCTTCAGCGATTTTATCGTATCCGACGTGTCTGGCAATCTCTTCGACTAAATCTTCTTCGCGCTCCATATCGTGCCGCCATGACGGAACGACAAAGTGTAATCCTTCGATTTCAGCCTTTTCTCTTAAATCAAAACCGAGAGCCTCTAAAATCCTCAGCATTTCTTCCGGTTTGACTTTGAGTCCGGTCAAACCTTCAACCTTGCTCGGACGAAAAGGAATCAGAACTTCTTTTTGTTTTTCCGGGTAAACGTCAATCGCATCTGTCGTCGCCGTTCCGCCGGCAATTTCGCAAATCAGTTCAGCGCAGCGATTTGACGCGCGCAGGACATTTTCGACGTCAGTCCCGCGCTCAAAACGATAGCTGGCTTCGGTGGCAAGTCCGAGTTTGCGCGAAGTCCGGCGAATATTTTCGCGTTTAAAGTATGCCGCTTCGATTAAAACTTCAGTCGTCTGGTCGGAAATGCCCGAATCAAGCCCGCCCATCACGCCGCCGATGGCGACCGGCTTCGCAGCGTCGCAGATGAGCAACATGTGTTCGTCAAATTTGCGTTCAACCTGGTCAAGCGTCGTCATTTTTTCGTCTTCGATGGCGCGCCGGAGAATAATTCGTCTTCCGTCCAATTTATTAAAATCAAAAGCGTGGAGAGGCTGACCCAGCTCGTGCATCACATAGTTGGTGATATCGGCGACGTTATTAATTGAACGTTCTCCGACCGCTTCGAGACGTTTGACCAGCCATTCGGGCGACGGAGCAACTTTAACACCTGTGACGAGCCTCGCAGTGTATCGCGGGCATAATTCCGCATCTTCGACGATAACCGAAGTTAACTGTTTAATCTCACCGTTTACATTTGGGGCTTTAGAATTTGAATTTTGGATTTCGGACTGCGAAATTGCCGCAATTTCGCGCGCAACGCCGAGATGTGATAAACAATCGGAACGGTTTGAAGTCAAGTCAACATCGAGCACAAAATCATCATCTTTCGGATGGACGCCTTCGACCGCCAAACCGACATTCGTCAATTTTTCCGCCAACTCATTCGGCGACAGATCAAACTCAACTAAGTCTTTGAGCCAGTTATAACTAATATTCATGAACTTTTAATCTTCAATTTTAATGCACTTGCCGTAAATAGAATTTGTCCCAACCCAGCCGTTAATCAGCCCGCGATTATTGCCGATTTGAAAGCGCGAACCTTGAACTGCTTTGATCAAATGAATGTATTCACGCCCGTTGACTTTGCACAAAACAATGTCATCTTTTTGCAAAGTCGCAAAATCCTCAATCGGTTCAACCATGCACAGCTGACCGGATTCGATTTTGCCCTTCATCGAATTGCCGCGCGGGCGAAAAGAAACGGTTTCACCATTCTTTAGCTTTTGAATGTAAGGCATCGCCCATCCCATAAACAAATAAATTAAAAGTTTCAAACGCAATCAGATTCTCCACGCCGAAATCAGCAGAGATGGCAACGTCATCGGATTGGAATTTTAGAGGGGCGTTTGTAATTATCCAGCGTTTGACTAGCGCGCTCTTTACCGCGCGTAAAAAAAGTCTTTTGCCAGCATGACAAATCTCTATTTATTATTGATTTTTACTTTTAAAGTTCGTCAACCGTCGCATCCGGCGCATTTTTTTTAACCGACTCAATTCCGTTATTCAGCGCCGACTCCGACGAATACGACTCGCTTCTTCCGATTTCTTTTCCGTTGGCGGCCTTCAACACAAAATACGGGTGATTGGATTTATCGGAATGATGTTCGTAAGAATCGGCGTTGCCCGCATTTTTCTTAACCGATTCGATGCCGTTCAAAGCCGCCGCTTTCGATTCGTAATGTTCGCTGGTTAAGATAACCTGACCGTTGGTGGCTTTTAGATTGAAATAATAACCGCCGTTTTTCGATTGTCGCAATTCAAATTTTCCTGCCATTTTTTTGCTCCTTAAATTTTAAAGTAAAACATTCCGCGCTACTTAAACTGTTCTAAAAAACGCACGTCGTTTGAGTACATCAAGCGAATATCGTCGAGCGAGTACATCAGCGCGCACATTCTTTCGAGTCCGAACCCGAAAGCAAATCCACTGTATTCTTCGGGGTCAACGCCGCAAGCGCGAAGCACGTTTGGATGAACCATGCCGCTTCCGCCAAGCTCAATCCAGCCTGAACCTTTACACGGTCGGCAGCGTTCGCCCTCAAACGTGCCGGAGCCGTTACACTTAAAGCACGAATAATCAAATTCGGCGCTCGGTTCGGTAAAAGGGAAGTATGACGGACGCATCCGGATTTTGGTTTCCTTGCCAAACATCCGGCGGACCCATTCGCCGATTGTGCCTTTCAGATGCGCCATTGTGATTCCTTTGTCCACGCACAAACCTTCGATTTGGTGGAACATCGGCGTGTGAGTCATATCGGGAGTGTCGCGGCGGAAAACTCTGCCCGGCGCGATAATCCTAATCGGCACGCCGCGCCGCTCCATCGCTCTGATTTGGACGGTCGAAGTCTGTGAGCGCAGCGCGAAACCGCCGGTCGTGTAAAAAGTATCCTGTGATTCACGCGCCGGATGACCTTCGGGAATATTGAGCGCGTCGAAATTGTAATAATCGGTTTCAATTTCGCGGTCGTCTTCAATCTGGTAGCCGAGCGAGACAAAAATGTCCTCAATTTGTTGACGAAGCAGGGTCAGCAAATGCAAATGCCCTTCGGCGGGGCGTTTCCCGGGAAGTGTCACGTCAATTCGCTCGCGCTCGATTTTAGCGTTTTGAATCCATTCTTTGAGAACGTTTTCGGCTTCATCCAGCTTGTTCACGATTTCCTTTTCGGTTGTTTGAACAAGCTGCCCAAACTCACCGCGCATTTCTGGCGCGACTCGACCAATCAACTTTTTCGCATCAGCCAGCTCCGATTTTTTGCCCGTCTGTTTAATACGCAGTTCGCCAAGCTCGCGCTGCAAGTTTTCGGCATCGCTCAGATTCAATTCGCCGATTTTGCCCGGCTGTAAATGAGCAAAGCGTCCGAACTCTTGCTCGAACGCCTTGCGGACGGCTTCAACTTGGTTTTTTTCCTCTGACATAAATTAAGGAAGAATTATCTTCATTTTCTTTAATTGAATAATTACTAAAAATGCTTGGTAAATCAGGCATATAAATGAGAAACAAAACAACCACTTTTCACTATCTAACCCGTAAGAGTTGCACAAACCATAATCAAAATCTATCGAAGCTACGTAATGAAATATAGCGCAGCAGGCTAACAAGCAACTAATAAGTATTATTAGTAAATTTTTTCTCAACACAGACATACCCAAAATAGCAGTAGAGATAGTAACAATAGAAAGGGCATACCACTTGATTGCAATTTTGTTGTAATCAATTTCACAAACATCAAATTGGATTCCGCCGTAACAACTAACTTTTTGACAGGCAAAAACAAGTCAAGAAGATAGGAAAAGGGATAACGCTAAAATCGTTCCATAAAAAAGTAGCCTTTTTGCTTCAATCAACATCAATCGTATAACTCACTAACCAAAGCTCAAGTTGTTCCAATTTTGCTTTCCAACGCTCTTTGAATGCTCGCATCCAGTCTCTACTTTCTTCCTCGTCAGACGTATCAACTACAATTTTTACCAAATTGTCTCGATACAAAATTCCCTGAAAACGCCAGTGACCTTCAACCTTTTGAGTTTCGTAGCTTGCCGCGCCAAAGGTTTCGACAATCTCCAAAACTGCTTCAGCCAACCATTCCGAAGGGACTTCCCGTCCATCGTTAAACTGAAGCGGGAGCAGAACCTCGAATCGCCGCAATTTGCTGTTCATAAGTTGTTTTGCCGATGACAGTAAAAGAAATATTTTGATCGGCTAAGGCCTCAAGCGCGGCTTCAGGAACTATGTGTTCACCCGATTTCAGCAAGCGCCCTGAGAAACGTCCAAGCAGAAAACCTAATGCTCGTTTTTCGGTTTGGCGGTCTGGAAAAGTGATTGTCACCATAATTGATGAATTTAACCCAAAAATACCAAAATAAAAAGCGCAAAGTGAAATTTAAAACTTTGCGCCCTCAAATCGTTGCTCTAAAAATTAAGCTGCCGCTTGTTTATTATTGAGCGCCGTTTTGACTTGTCCGGCGAGCGCTGTAAAGGCTTCCGGCTGTTTAGCCGCTAAATCCGCCAACACTTTTCGGTCAAGCTCAATTCCAGCCAGCTTTAAACCGTGCATGAACTGTGAATATTTCATGTCGTTGAGGCGACACGCAGCGTTGATGCGGACAATCCAAAGCGAACGAAAATCGCGTTTTTTGAGTTTGCGTCCCGTGTAGGCAAAATTAAGCGCGCGTTCGACCGATTCTTTGGCGGAACGATAAAGTTTTGATTTGGTTCCGTAGTAACCTTTGGCTAAAGATAATATTTTTTTGCGTTTTTCAAGGCGTTTATTTCCACGTTTTGCTCTTGGCATAATTGCTCTCCTCATCGTTTCAGACGATTTGAAATCGTCTCAAACAAGTAATAAATATATTTTAAAATAAAGTCGTATGAGATTTGTCGCTTAAAATACGAACTGATAAAATTCTTCGTTCAAAGCCGTATTTATAACTTCCGCGCAACTATCTTCTGCCGTAGGGCAGCATTGATTCGACTCGTTTTTGGTCTGACTCTGAAACCAAAACATCAATATCGAGATGGCGTTTTCTCTTGGTGCTTTTCTTGGTCAAAATGTGTCGGGCGTGTGAATGTCCGCGTTTAAATTTACCCGACGCGGTTTGACGAAAACGTTTCGCCGCGCCTCTGTGTGTTTTTAATTTCGGCATGATTACTCCTCTTGATTAAATTTAGTTTCTTACAACTTGCAATTTTATTCGACCGCTTTGGCTGTCTCGCTCTCGTTAACAACGGAATTATCCGATTGAGCCGCAGGAACGGCAGCGGCTTGCGGCGGTTTAACCGTTTTTTCAGCCGACTTCTCGGTCGGCGGCTTAGTAGGTTTGTCAGATTTAGCAACTTTCGCTTTTTTCGGCGTTAAAATCGTAAACATTTGATAGCCTTCCATCTTCGGGAAAACCTCAACATCAGCGATATCGGCCAGTTCGTCAGTCAATCGTTTTAAAATCTTGGCGCCCAACTCGCGGTGAGCCATTTCGCGTCCGCGAAACGCAATCGCCGCCCGCACTTTATCGCCTTCGCCCAGCCACTCGCGGGCGTGCTTGATTCGATAATTATAATCGTGATCGTCAACCGACGGGCGAAACTTGACTTCTTTGACCGTCACGGTAACTTGTTTTTTCTTCTGCTCGTTGGCGCGCTTTTTCGCTTCGTACTGAAATTTGCCGTAATCAATGATTTTGCAAACCGGCGGATTGGCGTTTGGCGAAACCTCGACCAAATCCAGGCTCAATTCGCGCGCCCGGCGAATCGCGTCGCGCGTATCCATTACGCCAAGCTGTTCTCCGTCTTCCGAAACGACCCGCACGGACGGAACGCGAATACGTTCGTTGACGCGCTGGGGCGGCTCTTTCCGTTGAAAATTGCGATTTCCTCTGCCTCTAAAACCGTTAGCGATAAGTATTTCTCCTTTGTCAAAAAATTAAAAATGCAAAATTAAAAATGCAAAATTGCTGATGGAATTTTTAATTCTTCATTTTTAATTTTTAATTACTATGGTTGATTGCGCGCGTCTCTCTCAGACGCTGCGCCATTTGTTTAAATTCTTCTAAAGTCATTGCGCCCATGTCGCCCGCCTTGCGTTCGCGCACGGCGATAGTTTTTTCCTCTAATTCCTTGTCGCCCAAAACGAGCATAAATGGAACTTTATTTAACTGCGCATCACGAATTTTGGCGCCGATTTTCTCGGATTTGGTATTGGCTTCGACACGCAAACCCATTTTACGCAAATCCGCTTCGATTTCAATTGCGTAATCGTTGATGCGGTCGGTAATCGGCAAGACGGCTACCTGAACCGGCGCCAGCCAAAACGGAAACGCTCCCGCAAAATGTTCAATTAAGACACCAAAAAATCTCTCGACCGAACCGAATAAAGCGCGGTGAACCATAATCGGACGATGTTTTTGATTGTCTTCACCGATGTATTCGAGTTCAAAGCGTTCCGGCAAAGTGAAATCGAATTGAACGGTCGAGAGCTGCCACATTCGTCCGATTGAATCTTCAACTTTGATGTCAATTTTCGGCCCGTAGAAAGCGGCTTCACCTTCGATTCGCTCGTACGTAATATTGCGAGCTTTGAGGGCATTTATTAAAGCCTTTTCCGCACTTGCCCAATCGGCGTCGGAGCCTAAATAACCTTTGTTGTCCGCACCGCCGCGCACCGATAACTCGACTTTAAATTTCTCGAAACCAAAAACGCGAAAAACGTCGTAGGCGAAATCAACGCAGTTACCGGCTTCGGCTTCAACCTGTTCGGGCGTGCAAAAAATATGCGCGTCGTCCTGCGTAAACCCGCGCACGCGCATCAACCCGTGCAGCGTTCCCGATAATTCGGCGCGATAAACGGTTCCAAGCTCGGCATAACGCAAGGGCAGTTCGCGATACGAACGCGGGTGTGATTTGTAAATTCCGATGTGAAACGGGCAGTTCATCGGCTTGAGCCGAAATTCCGTCTCTTCGCCAAATTTTGCAGGCATTTTAATCGGCTCAAACAAACTGTCGGCGTAATTTTCTTCGTGACCCGAAGTTTGCCACAATTCGCGTTTCGCAATATGCGGAGTAAAAACCAGCCCGTAACCGCGCGCAGTCACCTCTTGCCGCAAATAATCTTCCATCTCTTTGCGAATCGCGCCGCCTTTCGGATGAAAGAAAATCAAACCCTGCCCGTAATCTTCCTGAATCGAAAAGAGATCAAGCTCTTTCCCCAGCTTGCGATGATCGCGTTTTTCAGCTTCTTCCCGCTGTTTGAGCCAGACGTCCAATTCTTCCTGCGTCGCAAAGGCGGTTCCGTAAATGCGCTGCATTTGCTGGTTGCCGGCATCACCTTTCCAATACGCTCCTGACAGCGCCAAAAGTTTAAAAGCCTTTAATTTATTGGTGTTCGGAACATGCGGGCCAAGACAAAAATCAATAAACGGCGACCCGTCAATATAGTAAATACTGGCTTTTTCGTCAGCGCCGACTTTTTCGGTGATCAGCTCGCATTTGAGCGGTTCATTGCGGGTTTCAAAAATACTCAAAATATCGTTTTTCTCAAACAGCTCGCGACGGTAAGCCAAATTTTTTCCGGCAATCTGACGCATCCGTTTTTCGATGACCGGCAAATCGGCTTCGGTTAATTGCTGCGGGGCGATGATGTCGTAATAAAAACCGTAGCGCGGGTCGTCAAGCAAGGCGGGTCCGACTCCTAGTTTGGTTCCCGGAAACAAATCCAAAACGGCGGCGGCCAGCAGATGCGCGGTTGAGTGGCGCAAAACGCCGAGCCCGTCGCGCGTTCCGGGCAGAATCGGCTCAACGCTAATAGTTTCGTCGCGCGGCTCAAGCTGATGATTCAAATCAACTTCAGCGCCGTTGACTTTCGCCGCCAGAGCGCGTTTCGCTTCCTCACGGTCAACTAACTTTAAGACCTCTGCTACCGACACGGGGGCAGAAAAGCTGCGGCTTTCGCCGTTCCCAAATTGGACAGTAATTTCGCTCATAAATTTGTCAATGGTTATTTGTCAATGGTTATTTGTGAACAGAATTTTATTCACAACTCGGCATATGCTCCGGCAAAGCCGCTTCTTTAACTCAAATAATTAACCACTAACAATTAACAATTAACAATTACTAAGATTTGATTCGATAGAAGCGACTTTGCTCTTTTAGCGTTTTTTTTTAACGCACTTTAACGCGCCTTTAGAAGCGCGTTGTTGTTCGTGTTGTTGCAAAGTTCTTCGACAGCATTCTATCAAAAAAGTGAAACGATAAATTTGAAAAACGGCTGCTTGCCGTTTCAACTACCGCGTCAAAATATAGTTGACCAGACAAGACTAACATCTTCAGGCTAAATTATGCAAGTGCTTAAAAAACAAAAAAATGCCCGCCATGTCCCTAATCACGGCGGGCTTTAGTCAACAGGAGGAATCGAAAGACTATGAGCCGCGTTCCCGTTTGCGACTCAAACTTTAGCCGTTTCTTATGATGTCATCAAAAATTGTCAAGTTGCCACTATTTTCTAAAAAATTTATAAAGGCCTTTTTCAGACCTTTAATTCTTTTTACCGCCAATCATATCCAGGCCGACGGCGGCCACCAGAATCGAGCCTTTAATAATATCCTGCATAAAATCTTTGACGTTGAGCAAAGACATTCCGTTATCGAGACTGGCCATAATAAGGGCTCCGACACAAGCTCCGAAAATCGTTCCGCGACCACCCATCAGACTTGCTCCACCGATTACGCAGGCGGCGATGGCGTCCAGTTCTTTTAAAACACCGGCATCCGGCGAGGCCGAACCAACGCGCGCTGTATAAATCAATGCGGCTACACCCGTCAACGCTCCGAGCAGAGCGTAAACCTGCAAAATTTTGTTTTCATTATTGATTCCGGAGAGCCTGGCGGCGTCAGGATTGCCGCCGATGGCGTAAAGATAACGGCCGAAAATCGTAAAGTTGGTAATAAAAACACCGAGCAAAGCTACCGCCAGCAAAATCAAAACCGGAATTGGCACGCCCGCATACGAATTCATCACGTAGATGAAACCGACGATTACTCCAGCCTGCACTAAGGCTGAAATAATCGTGCCGGTCGAGTTGGCATTTTCTACAACATAAGTTTTGTTGGCCTGAATTCTCCGGTAAGCCATAAACAAAACCGCCGCGACCGCGATTGCCGCAATCGCCCAGCCGGTTCCCGGAGAGACGTATGCCTGACCGATCATTTTAAAGTTGGCGTCGGCAATCGGAATCGTTTCGCTCTTAGAAATCCCTTTGATAGCGCCGCGCCACGCCAGCAACCCGCCAAGCGTCACAATGAAAGCCGGAATTTTGCCGTAAGCGACAAGTCCTCCCTGAATTAATCCGATGGCGACTCCGATTAAAATCGCAACCAGCAGGGAGGGCACTAAGCCGTAACCTAAATTTGTCAGGCAAATCGCCGCCACGCCGCCCGCCAGACCCAACACCGAGCCAACCGACAAATCAATTTGTCCGGCGACAATGACCATTAACATCCCAACCGCCAAAACGCCTGTGACAGAAGTTTGCAGCATTAAGTTGGACAAATTACGCGAAGTTAAAAAGATGCCGCCGGTGGCATAATGAAAGTAAATCCAAATGAGAATCAGGGCTCCGAGCATCGTGTATGCCCGCAGAGCAGAAGTTTCGATTTTGAACGAACTGGTTTTGATGTTTTCCGACATGATTGGTTAATACCCCGCTCAGAATTCGATTTAAAATTAAAGCAGCTGGAAAAAAAATAAGCCGATCAAAGTCTCAGCACAAATAGAGTTTTCGGGCTATCTTGAATTAAAGTTAAATTTTCTGCAAGTCAATAGGAAACTTTTCTAAAAATGTTCAGATAATAGAAAATAAGGATGGTTGTTTTTTAAAGATTGGAGCAATTTTGTATGTCGAGAATTGAAGGAAAACAGCATGTACAGTTAACTCAGGATTCTGGGTCTAATAAGGTTGGAGCGAACCAGGCTGGCGACGGCGCGCAATCAAATTCGGCTTATGTCGCCAATAATGATTCGGTGAGCGATAAATTTAATTCGCACGAAGGCATTGAACGAAGTAGAGGAAAAGGGCATGACATGCACGGGAAAAAAGTCGGTGACGAAGTTGAATTTGAGGATGGTGATAACCACAGGCACGGCAGAATCCTGAAGGATAACGGCGATAGCTACAACATTATTGTCGGCGATCAGGTTTACACTGTCATGAAGGACAACGGAAAATCCGAAGGTCATCGCCAAGCGACAGAGTCGGAAATGCAGCAAGCTGCTCAGATGCAGGCATATCAGGACGAGCAGGCTAGAATTCAGGAACAGCAATCTGCGAGAGTTGACGAATCAATTAAGATTGACAATAAAAAGCATGATATGCAGCTCTACAACCAAAAAGTTGAAGTGCGCCTTGATAGTTTAAAAAAGATAGAAAATAGGAAACAAGCCGTTCAATCTTTGTCTGATCAGTTTCAATTTCAAACTGCTGATACGGAACACCAAACTTTGACGGTTAGCGAAATAATTTTGAGCAGAGACAAAGAAGCTGAACTCAAAAAATAAGCTCAAATTATTGCAGACTTTTTTTGTTCAAAGTGCGGCTGCCGAGCCATAGGCAAACTGTGCTCAGCAGACCGGCGGCGGGACAAACCAGCAGCGCGTAACGCATTATCCGAGGATTTTCCGTTACGCCGAGTTTGTCATTGAGATAACCGATCAGATTAGAGCCAATCAAATAAGCGAAAATGTTAACCGTAAAAAAATAGACAGCAACAGCCAATCCACGTAAATTCGCTCCGGCAATTTCGGTCGCATCGGCCGCCGCCGCACCCAGCCACGCGAGAGCCGCAAACAGCAAAACGAAAGATGCCGTAATAATTAACGAGAAATTATCGGTTGACAAAATTACAAGCCACAAAAGGAGCGAAATTAGCGAGAGCAGCGCGCCAAAAATCATTCTCCCGCCGGAAGATTTGCTTCGAAACCAATCTGCGATAATTCCGCCGCAGAGTGTTGCCGGGATTCCCGCCAACAATGTTAAAATGCCCGTCCAGTAACCGATTAGCGGAATCGGCAAATTATAAAGCCGTGTCAGATAAACCGTGCCCCAGACGGAAATATTATTGGTTGCCAAACCGAGCAAAGCTTATCTCAGACAAAGCAAAATAAATGATTTGCTGGATAAAAGCGTTTTCCAACCACCGTCTGAACCATTTATTTCGCTTGTTGCAGAAATCTTTGTTCGAACAGGTTCACGGAGAAAGAAAACTAAAACCGCCAGAGCGATTCCCGGAAACCCGACAATAAAAAATGCTTCGCGCCAGCCGATTTGACTCAGATAACCGCCGAATATGGCTGCTAATCCAGCCCCTATTGCAATTCCCATCGAATAAATGCTGGTGACGGTCGCGCGGCGGGCAGGCGGAAAATAATCGCTCAAGAGTGAAATCGCGGCCGGGCCGAGAGTCGCTTCACCCACGCCGACCATCACGCGGCAGGCAAAAAGAGTCCAGAAACTGTCGGCAAATCAGGTCAAACCGGAAAATAGACTCCAGATTGCCAGACCGATGGTGATCAGTTTGGTTCGCGACCCCTTGTCAGCAATGCGCCCGAAAGGAATTCCCAAGACCGTGTAAAAAATTACAAAAGAAGTCGTTCCGAGCATGGCCAGCTGCGTGTCCGAGAAAGACATCTCTTTTTTGAGAATGGGAAAAAGAATATAGAATAATCGAGCGGTCAAGAAAATTAAGGACATACACAACCATCAAAAGCCCGAGCGCATACCAAGAATAGAGCGGCGTCGGGTTTTCCAGCTTGAGCCGGAATTCGCTTTGCATAATTAATTTAAGCCGGCAAAATCATGATTTTGCCTTCGCCGGTGACAACCGTTTCGCCTTTCTGATTAGTACAGACGGTTTCGACCGTGACAATGTTTTTGTCTTCGCGAATCTGCGCCACCGTTGCCGTCGCCGTCACCGTGTCATCAAGGAAAACGGGGGCGATAAATTTCATTGTCTGACTCAAATAAACGATTTTACGCTCCTTAAATTCATTTCCGAGAACGGCTGAAATAAGCGCGCCGGAAATCATCCCGTGCGCGATGCGCCGACCGAATCTGGTTGTTTTGGCAAATTCCTCGTCCAAATGAATTGGGTTGTAATCGCCAGAAAGCTCGGCAAATGCGCGCACTACCGCATCAGTGATTTGTTTGCTGGTTGAAAATTTATCGCCAATTTTTAAATCCATTTTTATTTTCCTTCGAGAAATTTGAGCACCGCCGCGTTAAAATCAACCGACTTTTCGATTTGAGGAACGTGACCGCAGGAATCGAAAACCACAAGCTGCGCTCCCTGAATTTCTCTTTTAAATCGTTCACCGTTAGCCAGCGTTACCAATCCGTCCTCTTTCCCCCAAATAATCAGTGTCGGCGGTTTGATAGAATTTACTTTATCGTCGAGATACCCCTCGCCGCGTTTAATTGATTCGGTAACTGCTTGAATGGTGTAACCGTCGCCTGCCGCGATTCGCGCTGTCATCAAAGTATCAACGACAAAATCGCTCTGATATTTTGAATCGAAAAAGACCAGTTTGGTTAAAGCGCGAGTACCTTCGCGTTAATCAGGCATACTTGAGACCGGGCACAGACAACGCTTTAGATTCATCTGCCGTCGGCTTGACAAATCTCTTTACCGGACATGGTTAAGCATCAAGGCTCGCATCAGGCAAATTTGCGGTTGGCAATTCAATGATAAAGCTCGCTCCCGCCGCTTGGTTGTCAAACAGATAAATCGTTCCTCGATGGGCTTCGATTATTTCGCGCGAAATTGTCAAACCGAGACCTGTTCCGGAGTCTTTAGTTGTAAAAAACGGCTCGAAAAGCTGTTCATGCTCGATTTCGGACAAACCGTGGCCAGTATCCGAAATCCGCACCCGGCAAAATCCTGAATGATTTTCCAGGACAATTTCGAGAGCGCCGCTTGTCGGCATCGCTTCCAGCGAGTTGTGAAACAGATTGTCAAAAACCTGTCCCAATCGGTCGCGGTCGGCAAAAACCAACATTGTCTCGCTTTGCTTCTCAAACTTGATTCGGACGCTTTGCGCAGCGGCCTGTTCAGATATCAAAAACAGCCTCTGCTCAATCAATTCGGCCATAGAAAAGCGGGTCAAACCGAGCTTGGCCGGATGGCTCAGATCAAGCAGCTTTTTGACCAGAGTGTCGAGCCGATCAACTTCTTCTTGAAGAACTCGGAAAGTTATTTTAATCTTTTCCGGTTCAAATTTGCCGCGTTCGGCCAGTTGAATTTCTAGTTTTATCGAAGCCAGCGGATTGCGAACTTCATGCGCGATGCCGGCCGCGACTCTGCCAAGCGCCGCGAGTTTTTCGTTTCTCATCAGAGATTGCTCGAGCACTTTTTGGCGCCCCAGATTCTCATCCAAATTGGTCGCTAAAGAGTTGATTGAAGCGCTGATGCGGACGAGTTCGGGCATTGCCGGAGAATTGATTTTGGCTTTTAAATCATGGGAAATTAATCGCAAACCTGCTTCGATTTGGGTCATCCCGCTTTGCCAGTCGCGCGCGGTGAGAAACGAAAGCAGCGCCAGGCTGATGGCTAAGATCAGCAAAAATCCCTGAGTCAGAAGATTGAAAAGGTCGCCCATATCTGTCTGCGCCGGTAAGCGGCGGAAGACAACCGCTCCTTTTAGCAAATCCGGCGCAGATTCACTATTATTATCAAACAAAACCGGGGCGGCAGCGATAAACATAGTGCGGTTGTCCACTATTATTTGCCGCGCGGTCAAGTTATCGCTGCTTTGTGCTTGACGGCATATTTCACTGGCCGCGTCGAGTTCAGCCGCGCTCGGCGACGCGCCGAAATTATCTTCGGCAATTAATCCCTGAAGTGCCCCTCCGGCGCTGCAAAAACCGCCTGCGGTTTCGGCAAAACGATGCAGCGCAATCGCCGCCGAACGGAAAACCGGTTCTTTGAGATTTTGGTAAATGTCTCTTTCGTGCGGCAGTAATTTGCGTCTTGTGCTGTTGATATCCGAGTCTGTTCTGCCATTTGGATTTGCTGCGGCTTCGCGCTGCATTTCGCGAACAGCTGACGAACCGACGGTTTCGGCTTGGCGCTCGGCAAATATTTCGCTGATTTGAGCTGTTCGCCATGCCGACAAAACTGCGATTGAAAGCGCAATCAGGGAAAAGCCTGATAAAAATAGAAGACGGGCTCGCAAAATCATTTTGTGCAGTCGTTTTAGCATTTTGCTGAAAGCGAGCTGAGCGTTTTACCGGCCAATTCCGGTTTGCCGCTCAGCTCACCAAGAAACATTATTCAATGTAATATTCTAACGATTAAAACTAAATGTTTGATCGCCGATTGTCAGGCGGACGGGACGAATAAATCTGCCGAATTCGCTTTTCGAAACTTCGCCCTCGACTCTGACTGTTGTTTCCTGATTTAAAGCTAAACCGGTATTAGCAACCTCTTTCGGCAGAGCTATCTGCTCGCCGCTGTTTAAGATCAATCCACGCGCTTCGCCGCGCCTGCCGATCAGAACAATTTTGACCGTTCCGTCAACGCTCGCCGTCTCTTGCGGGGCGGGAGGCGTTTCTTGCTGTGCTGTTAATCCTTTCTCACTTGTCGGTTCACCTTCTAGGGGTCTCGATTCAGGATTCGGGCGCGCACCGTCTCGAACCGGAGGAGCAGCCCGGCGGCCGCCTTTTCTGTCAGCAGGCGGCATCGGTCTGTCCTGGTCTTTTTCGTGCGGCGGTAATGGACGTGCATGAATAACGTTGATTGTGTTTCCGCCGAGCTGCAGCGTTTCCGCCTCCAACTCGCGTCCGTACGAAGAGCTTGAACCGGCGTGACCAGTCACGGTCAATGTTTCGCCGACTTTGGTTTGCCCGGCAACGAGTGCGCCTGTTTCAGGTCCGAAATGTGCCTGGTCGCCCGAGTCCAAAACCGCGCCGTCAACTTTTCCCTCCGGATTGAGGATGAAGGCGGTAATATTGCCGGTCACAGTTGTTGATGATTGAAAAAACGCTTTTGCCACTCCGACGAACGCGAGAATACCGATGGCCAAAGTAACGATTCCAACCAACATATTTCTTTTGCTAAAAAAAGTCATGTTACTTTCTCCTTTAAATTTATCTGATTGATTATCAATCTCCGCGACATTACCTGTTACAAGTCTCATGCCGGTTCATCGCTGTTGCTTAAATGTTGTTGGGAGTGTGTTTAGAGATTTGTTTAAGAGCCTAGAAAACAACAATTTGTGAGCTTGGTTTACAATCGGATGTGAAGTTAAATCACATCCTGCGGTGGAATTTAAACCTGAAGGCAGGATTTAAAACTAAATTGAGCAGGAAAAATAGGAAATTTAGGCGGGTTTCGATTTGTTGTCAATGACGCGGACCGTATCGCGGGCAATTAACAATTCTTCATTAGTTGGAATGACGTAAACCGCAAGACGCGAGTTTTCCCGGCTGATAAGGCCTTCGCGCCCGTTTTTGTGGGCTGAGTTGAGTTCCGCGTCCAATTCGAGTCCGAGCCAGCTTAATCCTTGACAAATGTTGGCGCGCACTTCGTCCGAATTCTCGCCGATGCCGCCGGTGAAAACCACTGCGTCCGCGCCGTTCATCGCGGCCAGGTAAGCGCCGATGTATTTGCGAGCGCGGTAACAAAATATTTCTACAGCTAAGCGAGCGCGCCGGTCGCCGTTTTCTCTGGCTTCGTCAAGCAGTTCGCGCATATCGTTGGTTAAACCGGAAAGTCCCAGCAAGCCCGATTGTTTATTGATCAGAGATTCAACTTCCTGCGGCGATAAACCCTCTTTGGCAGCGACAAAATCAATAATCGCCGGATCGAAATCACCCGAACGCGTGCCCATTACCAAGCCTTCAAGCGGCGTCAAGCCCATTGAGGTTTCAATCGAATTGCCGCCTTTGATGGCGGCTGCCGAACAGCCATTCCCCAGATGGAGCGTGATGATGTTGACCTCTTCGCGCGGAATTTTTTTGATTTGACGATAGCGATAAGCGACGTAGCGATGCGAAGTGCCGTGAAATCCGTACCGGCGGATGCGGTGACGGCGATAAAGCTGATAGGGAAGGGCGTACAAATACGCGGTTTCGGGCAGCGTTTGATGAAAAGCCGTGTCAAAAACGGCGACCTGCGGCGTGTCTTTGCCTAAAACTTCGCGAGCGGCGTTGATGCCTTTGATATTGGCCGGATTATGCAGCGGCGCCAACTCGATACAGTCTTCGATTCCGCGCAAAACATCGTCGTCAATAACGACGGATGCTTTGAATTTTTCGCCGCCGTGGACGACGCGATGACCGACCGCTTGAACATCGGATTTGCTTTTAATTGCCGCGATTTCAGATTCATCCGAGACAACCCAGTTTAGAATCAGTTCGATGGCGGCGCGCGTATCTCTGATTGCGGCGGTCGAACGTTTGGGAGATTTGCCGGTCGCATTGAGCGTGATGATTGCCTGACCGCCATGCAGCTCAATGACGCCGTGCGCCAGTTGTTCATCGGTATTATGTTCGATTCTTTCCAGATCGGTGGCGATGATTTGAAACTTAATCGAAGAACTGCCGCAATTTAAAACCAAAATGTTCATAATAACTGTAGAAGATATTTAGCAGCAGAGAACACAGAGAGGAAAATAAAACACCAGACAAATGATTATTTTTCGCTTGTATTTATCTCTGTGAGCTCTGTGTCCTCTGTGGTTAAAAAGGCGGTTAGTATTTCCATTTCCAATCGCGCACTTCGGGCAGATCATCGCCGTGTTCGCAAATATACTGCCGGTGCTCGAGGAGTTTATCGCGCATCTGCTGTTTGGCGTGTGCGCCGATGTTTTCGAGTTTTGGAACGCGTTCGATAACGTCCATGACAAGGTGGAAACGATCCAAATCGTTTAAAACAACCATATCAAAAGGCGTGGTTGTCGTTCCTTCTTCCTTGTAACCGCGAACGTGAATATTATCGTGATTGGTTCTTTTATATGTCAGGCGGTGAATCAGCCAGGGATAACCGTGATAGGCAAAGATCACGGGTTTGTTAGTCGTAAAAAGCGAATCGAAATTTTTGTCGGAAAGCCCATGCGGGTGTTCGCTGGCTGATTGGAGCGTCATTAAATCAACGACGTTAACTACGCGCACTTTCAACTCCGGAAATTTTTCGCGCAAAATGCTGACCGCCGCGAGCGTTTCAAGCGTCGGAACATCGCCCGCGCACGCCATCACCACATCAGGCTCGACGCCTTCGTCATTGCTCGCCCATTCCCAAATACCGACGCCGGCCGTGCAGTGCCGAACGGCGGCTTCCATGTTGAGATACTGAAGCGCGGGCTGTTTACCGGCGACGATGACGTTAACGTAATTACGACTTCGCAAGCAGTGATCCATCACGGACAGGAGCGTATTGGCGTCGGGCGGCAGATAGACGCGCACGACCGAAGCTTTTTTGTTCATCACGTGGTCAATAAAGCCCGGGTCCTGGTGCGAAAAACCGTTATGATCCTGTCGCCAAACGTGTGAGGTCAGCAAATAATTGAGCGAAGCAATCGGCCGCCGCCAGGGAATGTGACTGGTTGTTTTTAACCATTTGGCGTGCTGGTTAAACATCGAATCAATAATGTGAATAAACGCTTCGTAGCACGAGAAAAGCCCGTGTCGCCCCGTCAGCAGATAACCTTCGAGCCAGCCCTGACAGAGATGTTCGCTCAAGACTTCCATCACGCGCCCGTCGAGCGCGATGTGATCGTCGGTCGGCAAAATCTCGCCGGTAAAAACGCGATTCGTCACGTCGAGAATGGCGTTGAGCCGGTTTGAATTATTCTCATCGGGCGACATCACGCGAAAATTCCGGCTGTCAGCGTTGAGCCGCATCACATCGCGCAGAAACTCGCCGCTCACGCGCGTTGCTTCCGCTTCGATAGTCGCGGGTTTTGGCACTTCAACCGCGTAATCACCAAAGTTTGGCATCTTCAGATTTTTGAGCAAAGCGCCGCCGTTGGCGTGCGGATTGGCGCTCATCCGACGTTCGCCGACGGGCGCCAGTTCCGCTAACTCTGCAATCAGTTTCCCGTTCTCGTCAAACAATTCTTGGGGTTGATAGCTCCGCATCCATTCTTCGAGCTGGCGCAGATGCTCAGGATTCGTCGCCAGTTTATCGAGCGGAACCTGGTGCGAGCGAAACGAATTTTCAGCCGGCAGTCCGTCAACCGTTTTTGGGCCGGTCCAGCCTTTGGGCGAGCGCAGCACAATCATCGGGAATGACGGGCGATGCGTAAAACCGTTTTCTCTCGCGTCTTTCTGGATTTTTCCAATTTCGGCAATCACGGCGTCGAGCGTTGCCGCCATCAGCTGATGCATCGTTGCCGGATCATCACCTTCGACAAAATACGGCCGGTAGCCGTAACCCGTCAGCAAATCGGTTAATTCTTCGTGACTGATTCTGGCTAAAACCGTCGGATTGGCAATTTTATAACCGTTTAAATGGAGAATCGGGAGTACAGCGCCGTCACGCGCCGGATTGATAAATTTATTTGAGTGCCAACTGGCCGCGAGCGGGCCGGTTTCGGCTTCGCCGTCGCCGACGACGCAGGCGGCAATTAAATTTGGATTGTCAAAAACCGCCCCGTAAGCATGAACCAGTGCATATCCAAGTTCGCCGCCTTCATGAATAGAACCGGGAGTTTCCGGCGCGACATGACTGGGGATTCCGCCGGGAAATGAAAACTGCTTGAACAGTTTTCTCAAACCGTCCGCATCCTGAGAAATAGTGGGATAAACTTCGCTGTAAGTTCCTTCGAGATAAGTGTTGGCGACTACGCCGGGGCCGCCGTGACCGGGTCCGGCAATGTAAATCATGTTTAAATCGTGCTTTTTAATCAGGCGGTTGAGATGAGCGTAAATAAAATTTAAGCCGGGCGTGGTTCCCCAATGCCCGAGCAGACGCGGTTTGACGTGTTCCAGTGTGAGCGGTTCGCCCAGCAGCGGATTGCTGAGCAAATAAATTTGTCCGACCGACAGATAGTTGGCCGCCCGCCAATAGGCATTTATCAATTGCACTTCTTCCGCTGTCAGCGGCATTTGTTCTAACGTTTCATTTTCAGCCATTTTCGCTTTCAACCTTTCTGCATGAGCTGTTGAGTTTACTCTTTAAGTTTGTCAGAGTTTAACTGAAACTTATTGCATCGAGGTGAAATTTAAGGATTATTCATGTAATAAAATATTTCGTGCCTGCTCAACCCGTTTGTCCAGGCTTCCGGTGAGCAATACATAATCAGTTTGAGTTTCTTCGAGCAGTAACGCAAACAAGCTCAATTGCTTAAGACCCACCCTCGTGATCGGCAGCGCTTCCTTTTGTGCGCCGCCGTAAAGCCAGTTCCACCAACCCCAAACACTGGTTACAATAAAGAAAATTTGCAAATTGACATCGGCGTAGAGCTTCGCCTCGAAAAATAAAACTCCAAATAAAATGCTCCCGACAATTCCCGTCCACCACGTATAAACGTTGTTTCGATTGGCAAAATAAACCGAAAGCAAGTTAAAGAAATTCGAAGCTATTTCGAGCGGAGTCAATTTGTTATCTCAAATTTAACTCATGATTTATAAAGATAGTTTGCTAAATAACAGAATACAGCATTTACAAAAATAGACAGGACGAACAGGATAAGAATCAATAGAATTTAAAACGCTTCTAATCTTTTTTATCCTGTCTATCCCGGTAAAATTATCTTTCCAGCTGCGTAACTGCTTATTAAAACTGAGTTGTCAATTAGCTAGAGTGAAGCCGCAATTGCTCCGTCAAAGATTTCGAGCGCGACGTCAACATTTCCCTTTGTCAAAATCAGCGGCGGCGACCAGCGAATCGTGCTCGTGCCGCAGCCTAAAATAATTAGCCCGCGATTAAAGCATTCCATTTCGATTTTGTCGCGCAGTTCAGGGAAGGGCGTCATCTTAGCTCGATCTGAGACAAATTCGACTCCGAGCATCATCCCCAATCCGCGCACGTCGCCGATGCAGTCATATTTTGTCGCAAGCTCGCGCAACCCGTCTTCCAGATATTTGCCCACAGTGGCGGCGTTTTCAACCAGACCGTTTTCGAGCAATTCAATTGTTTTGAGCGCCGAGGCGATGCAGACCGGGTTTCCCCCAAAGGTTGAGGCGTGAGCGCCTTTGCCCCAATCCATAATGTCCGCGCGGGCAACACAGACGCCAATCGGGAGACCCGAACCGATGCCTTTGGCGAGACAGAGAATATCTGGTTTTAAATCATAATGGTCGGACGCAAACATTTTCCCCGTGCGTCCCATTCCCGATTGCACTTCGTCAACAATCAGCATGATTCCGTGTTCGTCGCAAATTCTTCGGATTTCTCGAACAAACTCCGGCGGCGCTGGGATGTAACCGCCTTCACCCTGTTCGACTTCGAGAACAATGGCGGCGACTTCTTCTGGCGGCGTGGTGGTCTTAAATAATCTGTTTTCAATCCAATCAATCGAACCCAGACAACAGGTTCCGTCGTCGCATTTGCCCAAGTTAAAAGGACAGGTCGAACATTTTGGGAAAGGAACATGAACGACATCGAGTGCTTGGCGGGCAAAACCGCGTCTCTGCGCCGCTCTTGATGAAGTCAGAGATAATGCGCCAAGCGTTCGCCCGTGAAACGAACCGAAAAACGCGATAAATTTTTGTCTGCCCGTGTGATACATCGCGAGTTTTAAAGCGGTTTCGACCGCCTCAGCGCCGCTGTTGGCAAAATGCGTTTTGGCGGGCGAGGGAACGGGCGTGATTTCGTCGAGCTTTTTGCCCAAAGCAGGCATTTGCTCATAGTAAAAATCGGTTCCGCAGAGATGAATCAAAGTTTGCGTTTGTCTGGTGATCGCCTCGACGATTTCCGGATGACAATGCCCCGTCGAGCAGACAGCGACGCCGGCGTTGCAGTCGAGAAAAACGTTGCCGTCAACATCGGTAATCCAGACGCCGGCGGCGCTCTGGGCGACGAGTTTGTAATCCGGGCGCGGATACGAGGGCGTCACATATTGTGCATCGGCGTGGATAATTTCTTGGGCTTTTGGGCCGGGAAGCGCGGTTTTGATAATCGGTCTGTTCATTTCGAGGGTTGGTGCTGACATAAAGTTTTCTCCTTGGGAATTTAGAATTGTGGCCGCTTTTAAAGTGAGCGGCGTCTGGTGGTTTGAAAAAGATTGAAACGAAAAAAAAGCCGCCGGAAAACAACTTAAAAAAAGCTAGTCAGCGTACAGAGACGGGCGTTTGGCCGTCGGAATTCTTTTGACCAGACAGCGAAAACTAATCGGAAATGACGTGTGCGTAAAAAGCATAGGAGTGCGAAAATCGGTTTGATGTTAGCACAATGAGTGGTTTTTTTGTAAATTCGAGTCTGCTAAATTTTCGTTAAATGCCGTCCGCAAAATATCAAAAAAATTTCTGGAGATTTGGTTTATTAATTATCGCCGCCCTTTATTTCGCGGCGCGACTGCTGCATCTGGCGGATTCGTGTCTGGTTTTTGATGAAATTTTTAGCGTCCATGCAGCGACACATTCCTGGTCGTCTTTGTTCCAATTTGTCGCGGTGGATCTGATTCACCCGCCGCTCTTTTACGTTTTGCTCAAATTCTGGATTTTGGCGGGTGGTGAATCTCTCCTCTGGCTGCGGATTTATCCCGTATTTTTCGCGGTTTTGGCGATTGCGCCGTTTTTGCTGCTCTGTCTGGAATTAAAATTAAAAAAAGCGGAAATTTTAACCGCTTTTTTTTTCTTGGCGACAAACGGGGCGCTGATTCGCTATTCGCAGGAAGTCAGAATGTACACGGTGCTTTTTTGCCTTTCAATCGTTTCGCTGTGGCTTTTTGTTAAATTTCTCGACCGCAAATTTACCGTAGTCATTTACCTCGCGCTGCTTTTTTTCAATCTTTTATTAATTTACACGCATTATTTCGGCTGGCTTTTGATCGGGGGGGAAACTGTCACCGTTTTAGTCTTAAGACGCGAAAAGAGCCGCCAGTTTTTCGCATTGGTCGGGGTTTTAGCAGCAGGTTTCCTGCCATGGGTGTGGACAATTTGGAGCGTTTCGCCCTTAGCCAGCGGACTCGCGCAAAATATTGGTTGGCAGTCAAAGCCGGATTTGGTTAAGCTGACGGAATTTTTATTGACGCTCAACGAGCCTTTTTATTATCAGCAAAGCAACGTTGATCCGATCAGCATTTGGCTGATTTCGGTTCCTCTCGCGCTGGTTTGTCTCGGCTCGATTGCCACAGTTGCATTTTATAAACAAATTGATGAAAAGATGATTTTGCTGCTTATTTTAGTCAGTGTGCCGCTCATCCTCGCATTCATCGCCAGTTGGCTTTTGCCGTATTCGATTTGGGGCGTCCGGCATTTGATTATTATCTTCGCGCCTTTTGCACTGTTAGCGTCAATATCTATTAACCGACTGCCGTTTCGAAATTTAAAATTCGCCCTTTACGGACTGATTATGGTGCTGAGTTTGATCGCCGGTCTGATGCAGTTTACGACCAAACCGCGAGCTTTTATCTGGTGCGGTTGGGAAACGCTGTCGGCTCAAGCCGATGCGCAAACAACTGCGCCGACGACGATTTACGTTTTTGAAGACGACGGCGCTTATCAGCTTTGGTACGCGCTCAAGAATAATCCGAAATTCAAAGTCGTTTCGATTAAGGGATACGACGATCTGCCCGAAGATAAATCCTTTTTTCTGCCGCGTCGGTTTGACGACGTTCAAATAGCGGACAAAACCGCAATTACGGGCGACAAATTTTATCTGGCGTTTCGCGAAACATCGTGGAAGCCTGACAAGCAGGTTTTGCATGATTTAACCGCACAAGGCTATAAAATCGGCGAGCCTTTGGAATTTACAGCGCAGGGCGTTACGGCTTTTCTCATTCCGGTTAGTGATACAGAAAATTAACAGGGATGGACAGGATGAACAGGATGTGAAGGTAAATGCTAAAAGGTTATAAATTTTGGGCTGAATATGTCTTTAGCCCTCTTTAATGTTTTCCATCCTGTTCATCCTGTCTTGTTTGAATTCTTAGCGTCGTTTCCAGCGAACGCCGTCTTTCGTATCTTCGAGAATAATTCCTTTTTCGGCAAGCGAATCGCGGATTTCATCTGAACGCGCAAAATTGCGGCTGCGGCGCGCTTCCTGTCGTTCGGCGATCAAATTTTCGATGTCAGCGTCCAGCATTTCTTGGTTTTCTTTCCCGAAAATTCCCAAAACTGCATCGAATTTGCTGATTGCTTCGAGAATTAAATCTTTATCGTCGGCTTGGAGCGCATCGTTTGAAAGCGCGACGTTGATTTCTTTGACCAGATTGTGGACGGCGGAGAGCGCGACCGACGTGTTGAGATCGTCGTTCATCGCGGTTTCAAATTCGCGCAAAGCGTCCAGCACAATCCGTTCGACTTCGCCGTTCAAGCCCGTTTCGGCTCGGTATTCCGCGACTCTCCGGCGAAAATCCTGCAATCGTTTGACGGTGCTTTCAGCGCCCTGCAAACCTTCGAAAGTAAAATTTAACTGGTGCCGGTAGGGAACCGAAAGCAGCAAATACCGAATCGCCAGCGCCGAATAACCCTGCGCGTGCAAATCTCGAAAGGTAAAAAAGTTCCCTTTGGATTTTGACATCGTGACATCATCAATCTTTAAAAATTCACCGTGCAGCCACGTTTTGGCAAAGAGCTTACCGGTCGCGCCTTCGGATTGCGCGATCTCGTTTTCGTGATGCGGAAACTGCAAATCAATTCCCCCGGCGTGAATATCAAATGTTTCGCCCAAATATTTCATTGACATCGCCGAGCATTCGATGTGCCAGCCGGGACGTCCGCGCCCGAAACTCGCGTCCCAGCCGGTCGGTTCCGTTTCGTCAACAAATTTCCAGAGCGCGAAATCCTGCGCGTTTTCTTTGTCGTATTTATCGGTATCTACGCGCCCGCCGCCGCCGGTGATATTTCCGGCAAAGTTAATTTTCGAAAGTTTGCCGTATTCGGGAAACGCTGAAATTCGGTAATAAATCGAGCCTTCGGATTGATAAGCGTGGCCGTTGGCGAGCAGCTTTTCGATAATCTCAATCATCTCAGCGATGTGTTCGGTCGCTCGCGGAGTAATTTCGGGACGTTCGTTACCGAGAGAATCAAAATCTTCCCAAAACGCCGTGATAAAAGGCGCGGTAAATTCGTCAATCGAAATCTCGGCTTTTTTCGCTTCGTTAATAATTCGGTCGTCAACGTCGGTTAAATTAAAAACGTGAGTTAAGTCGTAGCCTTTGAATTTAAGATAGCGCCGCAGGACATCGCCAAAAATAAAGGTGCGGAAATTGCCGATGTGGGCGAAGTTCCAGACCGTCGGGCCGCAAATATAGAGCTTGACTGTGTTGCCGTCAAGCGGAGTAAATTCTTCGGTTTGTCCTGATAAATTATTATGAAATTTGAGCATTTAAAAATACCTAAGAAATATGTTGATATAATAAACTTATGATTTTATGATTGTTAATGTGCAATCTTTTAAAATCGTAGTGACCAAAAAGCGAAAATACTAATATTTAAATATGAAATTAAAACAAATATCCAAATCGTTTTTATGCTTTACTCTGGGCGCTTTAGCTGTGTTTTTTGTCTCATCTGGTGTTCAATTTATTCAACAAGTTAATGTAAACGATTCAAACAAACTTTCTTTTGAGCAAGCTACTGATCTAATAAAAACTAATCAAATTAGCGAGATTTACCAACAACCTACACAACTTAGTCTGATTGATAGGAATGGTAAAAAATATTTTGTGCCGGATGGCAATAACATTGAAACAAGTAAAGAATCTGTTTTAAATTTAGGACAAAACAAAGATATTAAAATACAAATTAACGATCAGAATTTTATTCCATTATTTTCTGTTTTTCCTTTTTTTGCACAAGTTTTTATTTTTTTAGTTTTCGGGATAACAGTTTTAACTTTTATTTTGTTGCTTCAGCTTGTCATCAAAAATTTCCGCGACCGTTAGATCGGGTTCAATATATTTTGCCAGTGCTTCAACTGAAAATAAAACTTCACGGCTGTAAAACTTTAACGACAAGCCGGAATCGCCGCAAGTTTTGATTAAATTGTTAGCGAGTTGACGCAACGAATCTCGCTCGTTCGAGTTTTCAAGATAAGCAAAAACCGTTCGCATCCAGAAAACCGTTAGCGTTTCGTGGTACGGCATTTCTTTGGCGAGATCAATGTCAAAAGATTTTAAAAGATTAAAAATACCCACGCGCATTTTCTCGACCGCCAAATCTAAATCATGATCGCGGGCGTACCAGAGCGCAACGGTCAAATGCGCCGCGTGCGTCCATTCTTTTCTCGGAATCGCGCCGGCTTCAAACTCTTTGACGAGCCGGATAATTTCCTCATCGTTTGTATAAATCATTTTTCCTCCTTACTTTTGCGCAAATAAAAAAGGCGGCTTAAATTTTTAAGCTCGCCTTTTCAGTCCGATTGTCCGACAACAAATATTTTACAAAAGTTTGTAATGTTCGATTATTTGCTGTGCTGCCCGCGGCGGCGAAAGATGTGTGGTGTCCAGACACAACGTCGCCTGCTGCGGAACAGGAGAAAATAATTCGTATTTATCCAAAAGCTCGTTTAACTTCACGGTGTTGTTGATTTTTCCAAATTTCCTGCGTGATTTTGACTTGACGCGTTTTGCAAGCTCTTTTTTATCACAAACCAGCAGCACAAAACAAATTTCGCCGCCGTTTGATTTGACTAAATTTAAAAGTTTATCAACGTGCGGGTCGTCCAAATCTTTGGCGTAACAAAATGTGCAAATCAGATTAATGTTTAGGCAGGCGGCTTCGGCCACAGTTTCGAGGCGAATTATTTCAACCAGTTTGAAAAACAAAGCGGTTCCAAAATCAAAAATCGGCTCGACCGCATCAATCGCCAGATGATTATGACAAACTTTATAACCGGTCAACGCCGCCAGCTCGTTTGAAACCATTAATTTTCCCGCCGCAGGCGGCCCGTAAATAAAAACCAGTTTCATTTTTAGGAACTCCGATTTTGCAAACGCTCGATTAAATCTTCAACCTGTTTTTGAATAACCGGCAGCGCGACAGAGGGCAAGGTAATGTCAACGTCAGGGACACGCCAGAATTCGATTCGTTCGAGCCAAGCGGGGAAATCTTTTGCCACCAGCGGGCGATGTTCATCGTCGTACATGGCAATTACCAAATCGGCGTTTTCCAAATCGGCCAAAGTTACTTGCTGCGATTCGCGTTGAGGCGCGGAAATTGGAACGTGCAGCGTTTTGAGTTTCTCCAAAGCAAAAGGCGAGATTGCGCCGATATTTTGCCCGGCGACAACAGCCAGACCGCGAGAATCGGCTTGCCAATCGAGATTATTTTCTCCCGCCAGATAATTAAAATAAATTTCAGCAAACCGACTGCGATAGTAATTTCCGGTGCAGAGAAACAAGACTGTTTTGTTCATTCCTTATCCTTCCGCCTTTCGTCTTTCAAAGCCTCGGATCAACCGGCTCGCTTTCGAGGGCGAGGACTCCGAAAACGCATTCGTGAACGCGGCGAAGCGGTTCTTTGGCGACAAATCTTTCCAAACCCTCAACGCCGAGAGCAAATTCGCGCAGGGCCAGCGAGCGTTTAAAATTTAAACTTCTCGAACGCAGTCGTTCAATATTTCCCGGCAAATCGTATTCAGCGCCATAAATAATTCGCAAGTATTCCTGACCGCGCGATTTCAAAGCCGGCTGTGCTAATCCGTGCGAGCCTTTGGCGACAAACTCCAGCGGTTTGATGACCATTCCTTCGCCGCCCTGCGCGGTCAAGTCGAGCCACCAACTGATGCCGCTCGCAAGACTTTGTTCGTCGTTAACATCAACGATTTTGTAATTCGTGCGCTGCAAAATTGGTTCGTCCGGAGCGCAAAGTTTGGCGAGCGTTTCCATCTGCCAAACGTGATTTTTGTCAAAATAAGTTGCTCCTTCGGTCGCCAGCAGATGAAACGGTGCGAGCCGCAAATCATTGATGGAATCAACCGGCCAGCAATAGCGGCGATACGCCGCAACGTATTTTTGCGCGGCGTCAAAACGATTTTGAAATCGCGTCAGCAACGGTTCGGCATCAGCGTTGTGCGCGGCTGTTTGCTGCAAAACCGCGATTGATTCGCTCAAACCCGCTCGCGAAGCCGCGCCGACTGCGGCGTATTGCTGCCGAAGCAGTTCCTGCGCTTTCGCCGACCAAGGCATCAGTTCGCAATCCAGAACGGCCCAATCGGTGTTGAAATCGTTCCAAAAATTTGATTTTTGAGCGGCAGTTTGAATGCGTTCGAGAAATTCCTTTTCCAAAATCGCATCGTCAAAAAATCTGCGTCCGGTGCGGGTGTAGCAAATCCCGATTCCTTCACCGGTGACGCCAAAACGATTTCTAGCTGTTTGCTCGTCGCGGCAAACAACCACGACGCAGCGCGAACCCATATGTTTTTCTTCGCAGACGACTTGCGAAATCTCTTGTTTGCGAAAATAAGCGAAGGCTTCGCGCGGGTGTTCGAGAAAATTTGTCTCCGCGCTGGTTTCGGCAGGCGACATGGTCGGCGGTAAATAAACCAGCCATTTTGGATTGGCCGCAAAACGGCTCATTACTTCGAGCGCGGCAGCGGCGTTTTCCTCGCGAATCGTGACGCGCCCCAGAAGCCCGGTTTCGACAATTCGTTTGCCGGTCACGTCCGCCACATCCAAAACGTCGTCCAGCTCCTGCTGCGCCGACAAAGTCGTTTCAACTGCGAAAAGCGGTTTTTGCGGTTCGTAATAAACTCGCCCGGCGTTGACCGAAACAATTTCTTTTTCGGGATAGCGCAAGGCAGTTAATTTGCCGCCGAATACGCAGCCCGTATCAATGCAAATTGTGTTGTTTAGCCATTCGGGATTGGGCGTCGGAACGTGACCGTAAACGACCGTCGCCAGTCCGCGATAATCCGCCGCCCAGTTGTATCGCACTGGCAAGCCGAATTCGTCGGTTTCGCCGGTTGTTTCGCCGTACAAAGCAAAATCGCGAACTCTGCCCGAACCGCGTCCCTGCAAATTTTCTTTGAGTCCGGCGTGAGCGACAACCAGTTTACCGTCGTCAAAAACGTAGTGACTGACAAGGGAATCAATAAATTCGGCGACTTGGTGGCGAAATTCGGGCAGCTCTTTTTCAAGCTGTTCAATCGTCTCCGCCAGCCCGTGCGAAACTGACACGTTACGCCCGCTCAAATACTTGAACAATTTTGCGTCGTGATTACCGGGAACGCAGAAGGCTTTCCCGCTATGCGTCATGCTCATCACGAGCCGCAAAACATCGGGCGAATTGACGCCTCGGTCAACCAGATCGCCGACGAAAACCGCTTTGCGCCCCGCCGGATTTTGCACTTCAAAGTCATTCTGCGCGGTGCGCTCAATTTTGTAGCCGAGCTTTTCGAGCAATTCACGTAATTCGTCAAAACAGCCGTGAACATCGCCGATAATGTCAAACGCGCCCCGCTCGTCGCGTTTATTATTCCAGAGCGGCTGCCGTTCGATGACGGCGTTTTCAATATCTTCAGATGAATTAAAAACAAAAACGTGACGAAATCCTTCCTTTTGCAGCCCGCCGATTGTCAGCCGCAGATTTCGCTGCTGACCTCTGATAACATGCGCGCCAAAATCGCGGTCAGTGCGCGTTGCATGTCGTTCGAGCAGGAGTTTTTCGGGCAAATTAAAAACAATCGCGACGGGCAAAACATGATATTCCCTGGCTAATTTGACGAGCGGCTGACGCGCTTCGCGCTGAACGTTGGTCGCGTCCACGACGGTCAAGCGTCCGGCTGTGAGTCGTTTGGAGGCGATGTGATGCAGCAATTCAAACGCTTCTTTGGTGACGCTCTGATCATTTTCATCATCCGCCAGAATCGCTCGGCAAAAATCCGAAGACAAAATTTCAGTCGGTCGAAAATGCTGGCGGGCAAAAGTGGATTTGCCGCTGCTCGTCGCGCCGATGAGAACAACAAAAGATAGTTCAGGAATTGTAAGTTTCATTGCGTTCCAGCCTTTAGAAGATTATCGTAATCAATATGAAAGGCAAATGGCAAAAACTCGAAAAATGGCTGGAAGAAAATGCTCCGCGCGTTTTGGCAACTCTAAATCCGCCAGCTAGCGTAGCTAAAATTGCTGAAGTCGAAGCTAGATTTAAAGTGCTATTTCCGCCATCGGTGCGCGAATCTTACTTGTTACACGATGGTCAACCAACATTGTCGTGGGGGCTGTTTGGTGGTAGTCGCTTTATGTCTCTTGACGACGTTGTTGATCAAGTCAACATGTTAATTGAAATTGAGAAAGAATGTCATTTCGGTGATTTCGATCCCTCTTTAATGATTCCTGTAATTGATCAAAACCACAGTGGCGATTTTTATTACGTCGAAAATTCAGCCAACAATGCGGAAACCGAATTGATTGAATGGTGGCACGAAGAACCGACGCGCGATGTGAAAGCCGATAGCTTTTTAGCTTTTTTTGATGATTTTCTGAATCAAGTTGAAGCAGGCAATTATGTCTTTCACATTTTTGAGCCACAAAGATTTAGCAATGACCCTGAAGAATATGGTTTGCTCAAAAAAGCCGAATTTGAACGAATGCAAACAGATAAACAAGTGTCGGTCGAGAGAGAAATTATTAACTCTGAAGTAGTCGAACAATCTGACGGCAAAACAACTTATATCGTTTCATATAGGGAAATTCATTGAAATTAGACTCGTTTAAAACTTAAATTTTATCTTGAAAAACAGCCATTTGTGTTGGCGAGCCTAAATGTTCATCAACTTCGCCGACTGATTCAAAATTTACTGAATAAGCGAATTTTTCAGACACCTTGTTTGCCCAATTTTGAAATTCGATTCGCGTCCATTCAAAACGATGATCGGCGTGACGAAATTTTCCAGCCGGGAGGTTTTCAAACTTGGCGTTGTATTCGGAATTTGGCGTGGTCACAACGACGGTTTTCGGGCGCGCGAATTCAAACAAAACGCGTTCAAAGGCGGAGAGACGCGCGGCGTCCAGATGTTCGATGACTTCGACCGCGCAAGCCGCATCGTATCCAGCGAGCCGCGCATCACGGTAAGTCAGAGAGCCATGCAGCAGTTTGATTCGCTCACGCTGAAAATCAGGCAAACGCTCCAGCCGCAGTTTTTCCGCCGCAATTTCCAGCGCCCGATGCGAAACATCCAGCCCGACGATTTCGGTAAAACTTTTTTCGGCGAGCAAATGTCGCAACAGCTTTCCTTCGCCGCACCCGACATCCACAATTCGTTTGGCGTCAACTGATTTAAGAGCCGTCATGACAGCCTGATATCGCTGTTCGTTGAGACTGATGGTTTTCTCTAAAACTTCTTCGAGGGATTCGCTTTTTAAATCGGCGAGCTCTGTTATCTCTTCCTGCATCAACCGCGAGAGAGCTTCGCGAGCGAGACTGTGGCGATTTTTGAGATACCGACGGGCGATGATTTCGCGCATCGGATGCGCGGCGAGCCAGCCTTCGCCGCGTCTGAGTAATTTTTCGACTTCTTCGTCGCCGACAAAGTAATGTTTTTCATTGTCCAAAACCGGAATCAAAACATAAAGATGCGTCAGCAAATCGCGCAGCTTTTTGGTCGCGGTCAGGGTGACGGTAAAATAATTGCTCGCGCCCCATTCCGGAAATTGCTCGTCAAGCTGATAATTTTGCGCTTCAATTTCGTAACCGAGCGGCTCAAAAAGCTGACGCAAAAAATCTTCTCCACCGCGACAGTGCAGCACCGAAATTTTTGCTTCAAGCGGAATCTCCGTTTCGGCCAGCTCGTGATGCGATTCGCTTTTGCCGCTCATCGCGCTGCGAAAAATCTGTCCAATGGCGACGCTCAAAAACGACGAAGCGACAAACGGGCGGTCATTGACATATTGTTCGAGCGTTCTTTGCTCGCGTTTTCCGCGCACGAGTCCAATCGGATCAACTTCCAGCAGCAATGCCGCCGTGCATTTTTCTGCGCTGACAGCGGGATAAAAAACGTGCGCCGAGCCAAAAGTCTGCTCGAATGTTTGCAGCCTTGAAGGATTTTTGTGCAGCAAATAGCCCAAATCCGTCGCCGGATTATGCGTCGTCGTAATTGTTAAAAGCATTTTAGTAAAACCGCCGCAAGCTGGTTAAAATTTCCGGCATGATTTGTTTTGGGACGGCGATGGCTTCTTTGATATGACGCGCGTGAGTAAAATGCCCGACGACGTAAACGCCGGAAACGTTGGTTTCAAATGTTTCCGGCGTGTAAACCGGAATCTCTCCGTATTTGCCGGTTTCGGTTTCAACGCCCAGATTTTTGAGCAGGGTTAAATCAGCGTCCGCGCCGATTAATATAAAGACAACATCATTCGGCAGCGTCAAAATATCTCCGTCTTCGCCTTCGAGCACAACGTCTTTTTCTCTGATTTCAATTACGCTTTTGAGAAAAAACACATTCAAACATTTTTTCTCAAGCTGACTTTCGAGCGGTTGTTTAACCCAGTGTTTGATACAGCCTTGTTTCGGATCGGTGTTTTCCCAGTCTTCGCGAAAGGTGGCGAGCGTGGTTTCCGCGCCTTCTTCGGCTAAAAAGAGAGCGGCTTCGCCGGCGCTGTTGCCGCCGCCGATGACGAGTGCGTTTTTGCGAACGTAAGGATACGTTTCGAGGAAAAGATGATGAACTTTGGGCAAATCTTCGCCCGGCACATTCAAACGGCGCTGATATGCCATCGCTCCAAAGGCAAACAACACCCGGCGCGCTTCGTAGGCAGCTTTTGAAGAGCGAACGCGAAAAGTCTCGTCGGGCAATTTTTCGACATTGGTGACTTCTTCCTCGGTATTGATATTCAGCTCATTTTCGAGAGCGAACCGAACGTAGTAAGACAGCAATTCTTCGCGCGTGGGTTTTTCCCTGGCTGGCTTCAGCGTATCCGGCAATAGCTCAAGCTCGTTAATTGTCGAGAAAACCGCAAGTCCGACCGGATACTGATAAATCGTGTTCCCGATTAAACTTTTTTCCAAAACAACATAACTCAAGCCAATCCGTTTGGCCTCGTAAGCCGCCGAAATCCCCGCCGGACCAGCGCCGATAATTACCAAATCAAGCATTTTCGTTTTGTTTTAACTTTTCTTTTACAATTTCTAGCTCTTTTTCTAAATTAACAATTCGCGATGAGGTTCCAACACATACTGCTGCCAACAAACAGAAAATAATTGTGAAAAAGTAAGATAAAGAAAAATATGTGTTTGAGACAGAATCAGAGATCATCCATACAATAGAGGTGATCTGCCCATCATTTAGACCACTATCTTCCATTTGTTTTTGAGCTGTTTCGTGAATCGCATTTTGCTGTTGGCGGAACGAATTACTGTAAATTGTGTAAAAAACTATAAAAGAAACAGTAAGCAGAATGTAAGTTAATATAAGGCTTTTAGTTGATTTCATGATTTGCAACCCGAAAATATTTTGTTGTTATATGTAAATTTCGCCCTTTGCGACAACCACGGATGAGCCGCCGATGCGAACTTTCTCAACATTGGCTTTTGTGCCGGTAATTTCCACTTTAATTCGGCTGGGACGTTCAATAAAATCCCCCTGTTCAATAGTGAATTTAGACACGTCGTTTAAGCGCGAAAACCCGCCCGTTGCCGCAGATGATTCTGACACATCTTTGAGCAGGTTGTGATAAATGAGATAGCCTCCGAGAGCACCCGCCGCGCTGCCCGTAGCCGGGTCTTCGACTATGCCAAATTCGGGCGCGAACATTCGTGTGTGAATGGTCGAACTCGCTTCGAGGGTTTCGCGCGTCCAGAGCGAGAATTCGCCGGGCAGTGAACGGGGTAGTTCGGCGAGTTTGGCGGAATTAGCGCGAGCGTTGCGCAGCACATCGAGAGATTTCACGGGAATAATCGTAAAATTAACTCCGATCCCGGCTACCTGGACGGGTGCTTCAGCGGCAAAATCTGCGGGTGTGAAATTAAATGCTTCGGCAATCGTCGCCAAAACGCTTTTGTCGGTGATAATTTCGCCGGGCGAGAATTTGCCGCCGGTCATTGTCACTTCGACTGGCTGTCCGCCAGCAAATTCAATTTCAACCGGCAAAACTCCGACCCCGAGTTCGTGCTTGATTTCAACTTCACCGTCGCGCGGGGCATTTTCAATAAGCCCCAATCGCCCGAGCAGATTCCACGTTCCGACGACCGGATGACCGGCAATCGGCAATTCTTTAGTCGGCGTAAAAATTCGCAAACGCCTGAGAGCCTCAGGATGCTCTGAAGGCAAAACGAAAACCGTTTCGCTTAAATTCATTTCGCGCGCGATCTGCTGCATCTGCTCGGCCGGAATACCGTTTCCATCAGGAAAAACCGCCAGCGGATTGCCGCAAAACGCTTTATCCGTGAAGACATCGAGCTGGAAAAATTGGAAGTTTGCCATAATTATTTAAGAGTATGCCGAGAGAAATCGTTGGCGGTCAAGTTTTACGGGCATTGCCTTGACTTAGAACAATTTGCCGTGTAAATTTTAAGTTTATCCGGTCAGTAGACCTTTACAATAAAGCAAAGCGGAAAAACGGAAATTGTTTGGCTTTTTTCATAATTTAAGCTGCAAAGTTTTCAGCCGACGACCAGCGCGGCTGTTTCACTTTGTACCAAACTTCCGAATTTCTTAGCCGCCGATTGAATCGCGTCGGATCGTCTAGTAACCGGTAAATAATCATCAGCAATTTAAAGATACTTATTTTATAAGAAACTCGACGGGAGTTTGCATGGCAAGCGAAGAAACAAAACAGACGGCGGAAGCGACAGCAAGCGCTCAAACCACCGACACGGAAAATAATATGAATGCAACTTCGGCGCAAACGGCTGCCGAAGCAGCGAGCGACACGGATCACGTGACCGCCGAAACCGCAGCTACAGCTTCCGAAAAAGCTAAAACAGAGCCTGTGACTGAAAATCAAGCCGCAGATAATTCTGATTTAAAGACACACGAAACGCCGGTTGAGACTCAGTCTGAAAATTCAGATGTCAATTCCGAATCTACCGCAGCGCCGGAAAGCTCAACTGATTCGATTCAGCCGGAGTCATTTGAAACAGAAGCGACTGCGCCAGAGATTGCAGCTGTAGATGAATTACATTCGGCGGCAGCCCCGCACGGCGAAGCCGAACCTGCTATCGAGATGCCTGCCGAAACGTCTGCGCCGACAACAGATTCGTCAACTGCTGAAACCACCGAAGAATCAAGCTCTGCCGCCGGAGACGCTGCAGCCGAAGGCGAAACAACTGAACCCGAGCACGCTGCGAAAAAAGAAAATGTCGTTGTCAAAAAGCTAAAGCTTAATCCAAACGCCAAAGCGGCTCCGGCTCCAGTCTCTACGACTTTGCAAAGCGGCGGTTCGACTCCCACCGCGACTGCCCCGGCAACAGCAGAGAAAACATCTCCAGCACCGACGGCTCCAGCGGCAACATCTGCCGCCGCGAGCCGCTCGGCAGAAACGGCTGCTCAAAAAACCGATCCGCAGGGTGACAGTCTTGATTTCGGAGCAATTCTCCAACAGTTTGAGCAGGAACAGCAGGAACAGCAAGCCAAATATCGCGAGGGCACTTTGGTTGAAGGAACCGTCGTCGGCGTTTCCGAGCGCGGAGTGATGATTGATTTCGGTTACAAAGCCGAAGGCATCGTTAACACTGCGGAATATCTGCAGGACGGCGTGATGACCGTCAAAGTAGGCGACCCGACCGAAGTTGTTGTCAAACGAATTGATAACGGCGAAGGCTTGCCGGAACTTTCTCGCGCCGAAGCCGTCAAATTGCGCACTTGGGACGATCTTGAAAAAGCGAGTCAGGACGGAACTCCGATCAAAGGAATTGTCATTGACAAAATCAAGGGCGGTTTAAGTGTTGATATCAACGGGATTGAAGCGTTTTTGCCCGGTTCGCAAATTGATTCGCGCCCGCCGCGTTCACTCGATGGTTTTAAAGGTCAGGAAATCGAAGCTCGCGTCATCAAATTCAGCCGCAAACGCGGCAACATCGTCCTTTCGCGCAAAGTTTTGCTTGACGAAGTAACCAACGTCCAAAAAGCTGAAACGATGGCTAACATTGCCGAAGGCTACATTGTCGAAGGTAGTGTCAAGAGCCTGACCGATTACGGCGCTTTTGTTGACCTCGGCGGAATTGACGGATTGCTCCATGTGACCGACATGAGCTGGGGAAAACTTGACCGTCCGTCCGATATGCTCAAACCCGGCGACAGCGTTCAGGTCAAAGTTCTCAAAATTGATCGCGATAAAGAGCGAATTTCACTCGGACTTAAACAGCTCATTCCGAATCCCTGGTCAAGCGTTGCGGAACGCTACGAGATTGGTTCAAAACACATCGGTAAAGTTTCAAGCACCACCGATTACGGAGCCTTTGTCGAACTGGAACCGGGAGTCGAAGGATTAGTTCATGTTTCCGAGATGACTTGGAGCAAACGCGCCAAACATCCTAATAAAATCGTGCACCCCGGTCAGGAAATCGAAGTTCAGGTTTTGCGAATTGATCAAAAAGACCGCCGCGTTTCGCTTGGGATGCGTCAGGTTATGACCAACCCCTGGGAAACAATTTACGAGCGTTACCCGGTTGGCACGCACGTTCACGGACGAGTGCGCAACATGACGGATTTTGGCGCTTTCGTCGAACTTGAGGAAGGCGTTGACGGTCTCGTTCATCTTTCTGACATCACGCATTCGAAAAAACTCAAACATCCGAGCGAAGTTCTGAAGAAAAATCAGGAAGTAGAAGCGGTTGTCACCGGTATTAATGTCGAAGGTCGCCGAATGTCGCTCTCAATGAAAGATTTACAGCCGAGCACTTGGGACCAATTTGTTTCGGAGCATAAACCGGGCGACATCGTCAAAGGAAAAATTTCGCGGTTTGCTAACTTCGGTGTATTTGTCGAATTGGGCGAGGACCTCGAAGGTTTGTGCCACATTTCGGAACTTTCCGATGAGCGGATCGAAAAACCGGAAAAAGTTTTTGAGCTCGGTCAGGAGATGGATTTCAAAATCCTGCGAATTGAGCCCGATGTTCAAAAAATCGGTTTGTCGCACCGCGCCGTCGGCAAAGAGGATGAGCCGGTTGTGGATACAAAAACCTATTCTACCGAAGCTAAATCGGGAATGGCTTCGCTCGGCGAACTGGCCAATCTCCGCAATTTGCGCGACAGCGGCGAGGAAAACCAAAGCTAAAACAGAATTATCTGTAAATTAAGAGTGCCGCCTTTGCTTTATCTTAAAAGGCGGCAATTTAATCTTAAAAGTCTCGACGTTTTCGCTGAAAATGTTCAAAGGTAATAATTTGCAATTATAAAAAGTCATGACAAAAGCAGAATTAGTAGAAGAAGTGGCGAAAGCCAGTGAATTAACCAAAAAAGATGCGGAACGGCTGGTTGAAATTGTTTTTGAAAGTTTGATTGGAACTCTTAACAAAGGGGAGAAAATTGAACTGCGCGGATTTGGCAGCTTCCGCCTGCGCGAACGCAACTCGCGTCGCGGTCGCAATCCGAAAACCGGGAGCGCGGTTGATATTCCGGCCAAGCGCGTCGCCTATTTCAAACCGGGCAAAGAACTGCGCGAAATAATTAATAAAGAAAACGGCGCCAAGTAATTTTCAATGGTGAATTACAAATATTGAATAAAATAGATTTCTTTTTTATTAATAATTCACCATTTATAATTCACCATTCAAATTGTGGACGTTTTATGGAGCCCTTGGCGGTACGAATACATTAAATCAGGCGACGAAACAGCTAACCAAACGAAAAGCGAGAGGTGCGTTTTTTGCGAATTATCGAATTCAGAAAACGGGAGCGACGAGGATAAATTTATTCTTCATCGCGCCCGTTTTAATTTTGTCGTTTTAAATATTTACCCCTATATCAGCGGGCATTTATTAATCATACCGTTTGCTCATCTGGCCGATTTGGACGCTCTTCCACAGGAAACTTCAAATGAGATGATGGATTTGGCAAAACACTCGCAAAAGTTTCTCCGCGATGTATATCGCCCGCACGGATTTAATCTCGGAATGAACTTGGGAAAGGCTGCCGGGGCCGGAGTTGCTGATCATGTTCACCTGCACTTTATGCCGAGGTGGTTTGGCGACGCGAATTTTACCACGACAATCGGGGAAACCCGCGTCATCCCGGAAGTTTTATCAACAACATATCAAAAACTAAAACCTCATTTCGGCACTCTTTCAGAAAAGTAATAAAATTGTTCATTGTTCCAGTACGCTAGTGGAAACTATGCGCTTTGAGCGCAAGACTTTAGTAATCCTTCCGCTAAAATCTGTGTAAAATAGCGGCAGATGAAAGATAACCGGCATGGTCATCACACGATTACACGCCTGACTGTAC
>JBBQUS010000040.1:0-49623 GCA_038212235.1 Pyrinomonadales bacterium | reverse complement strand
AAAACGTATTTTCCGTGATTCATTCAAGAATTCTAAGGGGAGAATGAACGCGGTTTGAAATCGAAAAATCAAAAGACAGTTGTAACTAATAAAATATCAATAGCTTATAGCTATACGAACTTTCTTAACCGGACACTAATGGAATAAAATCTATCAAGAAGATAAAAATTGAAAGCAGAAGCGCCAGTAACAAAAAACGGACACCATAATGGTATCCGTTTTTTATCAAATTATTGAAGCCGATGGCAGGAATCGAACCTGTGACCTGATGATTACAAATCAACTGCTCTACCAACTGAGCTACATCGGCAAAATTCGCGGCTGTGTGTTTTGCAGCAAAACGAAAATTATAAACAATCTCTGATAAAGTGCAAGTCAGAGGAAGTTTTCTGCAAACATGTCAGCGACGATTAGAAAATAATTTCCTCGCAAATGACCAAAACACGTTAGACTTTTTGTCTAAGCAGTTTACCTTATAACACTTAAAAAGACTTTATTTCTCGACGACTATTTTCCTTGTTTCCAGGCCCGAAACCGTTTTTATCGGCGCTCTTTTATTTTCCTTTGACAGAAGGGCTTTTTGGCTGATGAAATCCGCCAGTTCCTCGGCCGGGAGCGGTTTTGAAAAAAGAAAGCCTTGAGCGTATTTAACGCCTAAACTTTGCAGCTTGCTGACTTGAAACTCCGTTTCGACTCCTTCGGCAACGAGATCCATTTTTAAAACTTTGGCGAGCGTGACGATGGTATCAACGATTTCAGTATTTGCGCCGGTTGAGTCAATTCGGTTGACAAAGGAGCGATCAATTTTGAGCGTATCGAGCGGGAATTCATGCAGATGACTGAGACTTGAATAACCCGTGCCAAAATCATCAATGGCCAGACTAACGCCCAGCTTTCTCAGTCTTGAAAGAGTTTCAGCGGCGGCGGCGGCGTTTTCCATGACCGCGCTTTCCGTAATTTCAAGCTTGAGATAACCGGGCTGGACTCCGGTTTCATTCAGAATCTGCTCGATATCGGTCGCCAGACTTGGCTCGACAAAATGTTTGCTCGACAAATTGACGCTCATGAAAAACCCGCGATTTTCTCTTGCCTGCCAATGCCACTGTGACAACTGCGTACAGGCTTTGCGAAGAATCCAGAGCGTGACCGGAGCAATCAAACCGGTACTTTCGGTCAGCGGAATAAAATCCATCGGCGGAACGAGGCCGCGCTCCGGATGCTGCCAACGAATCAACGCCTCAAAACCTGCCAACGCGCCGGTTTCGAGAAACAGAATCGGCTGGTAAAAAACTCTTAACTCATTTCGCTGCAGGGCATAGTGAAGATCGGTTTCGAGCTTGATATTTTTGACGGCGGCGGCTCCCAGTTCCGGCTCGAACACCGCGCAGCCGATTTTGTTGGATTTGGCATGATACATCGCCATATCCGCGTCGCGCAGAAGTTCTTCGGGAGTTTCATATCTGCTCGTGTTGCTGATCACGATACCGATTGAAACACCGGTGAAAACTTGTTGTCCATCAATGTTAAAGGCCGTTGAGAATGATTGCCTGATTCGGTCGGCGAAATTAAAAGCATGGCTGACTTCGGTCGTTTTGCTGAGCACGACGGCAAACTCGTCTCCTCCAAGTCTCGAAACCAAATCGTTCTGCCGCACCGTTTTTTGAAGGTACTGTCCTGCTGCAACCAATAGTTTATCGCCGACTTCGTGTCCCAAGCTATCATTAACGTTTTTAAAACGATCTAAATCAAAAAAGAGCAGACAAAAGCCTTCTTCCGGGTCAAGTTTGCTGACATCCAAAAGCATTTTCAAATGTTCAAAAAGATGCGCCCGGTTGGCCAGTCCGGTGAGATTGTCATGCATCGCGGCGTGTTGAAAACGGTCTTTGCTCTGTTGCAGCGCGGCACTAATGCGTTCTTGTTCGGCCAGTAATTGAGCCAGCTCGCCGATATGTTGTTCGGCGTCGGAAATCCGGCGGGCTTCAGCGTCGGCGCGTTCGCTTTCGGCTGCGGCACGCTCTCTCTCGGCCTCTTCGGCCTGCTCCTGTTTGATTTTAATTTCAGCTACATAGCGGCGATATGTGTAATAAAGCAGGCCGACAATTGCCGAAACGACAATGATGGCTCCGACATTAAAACTTTCAACCAATTTATAAATCAGCCCGGCAAAAACGGCTCCGATGACACTTGTAATTGAGGCTCCCAAACACTTTTCATTCCAAACTTCCCAAAAAGGAATGCCGCTCTTGACATTGCTGATGGAGGCCGCCAGGCCCGTATTGACAGTAAATTGTGTTAATGCCATCAAACCCAAAATTGTCAAAAACTCAGCATTATTTCTATTATCAGATTGGGTTTGACAAAAAATTGCGTAGATGGAAACTACGCTGTAAGTACCAGCGGTTGAGAGCGCGATCATTGCAGTGTTTTGAAGAACAGTGGAGTATTTAGTAATAATACCCTTCTGTTTTAACCTGAAGCATGTACAAAGCGCTTCGGCTCCGGCTAAAAGAATTGCCGTTTCACCGCCGTACATCAAGAATGTGAGAAAAATCAGCGCATCGCCCATCATAAAATGCACTTTTGAACCGGGCATTTGAATTGATAGGCGGGAGCTAAACAAAATCGTAAATAAGGCTAGAAAAATCAAGCTTAGATCAATTTTGTAAAAAGGCAGAAAATAGAGAGCCCAGCCGCAAACTGCGAAACCCAAAGCAATAATAGTATATAAAAAAAGTTGAGCTTTTCTAAACGGCATAGCGACTAACTGATTTTTCACCGAGCTAACGACGAACAAATTTTTTTTGCCTGTTTCTTTTGAATTAAATACGTGGGAAGCAAGACACAAGCGATTTGGCGGAAAATCAATTTAAACAACTGAATTGATTTGGCGGTTGTACAAAACAACCGGGAGCAAGGCAGAGGTTTAAAGCATCTGCAGCCTTCATTATGAAACCATAACGAGATAATTCAATATTTGCAATAAAAGCTTGATTAAATTCGAAAAATACTTGATGGAATAATTTAGCAGAAATGGCAGGATTCGCCAGTTTCACCGAAACCAGCAATATCCTGCCATTTTTAAGACCTCGTGGCAAGCAAATAATTGTTACCTTGGATTATCTAAGGTAAATTAATCGCTCAGAATGACGCCGTCGCTTAAGATGACACCATCGCTCAGGATGACACCATCACTCAAAATCACGCCGTCACTTAAGATGACGCCGTCACTTAAGATCACGCCGTCACCGAGAATAACCCCGTCACTCAGAATGACGCCGTCGCTTAAGATGACGCCGTCACTCAGAATGACGCCATCGCTCAGAATGACGCCTAAATCATAAATCTTTTGATACCGGGTAATCAGATTAGTGCCGCTCATGTGTGTGTAATCCGCCATGATGCTGCCAGACCACTGAAATGAATTTCCGGCAATAACCGAAGTTTGCTGCGGCAGTGTTGAGGTGGTTAAAAGCGGAGCATTAAGCGGAGTTTGATTGGTTAAATCCCGCCTGACCAGCTGCGCCAAACGCACCGCCCCTTCAACGTTTAATTCACCGGCACCCTGTTCAAGTTCATTGGCTCCGCTAATCGGCTGCGCCGTATATTCCAAAATTGTTTTGACCAGGTTCGGAGTCAAATTTGGATTAGCTTGGAGCATTAACGCCACAGTTCCGGAAACAACCGGAGCCGACATCGAAGTTCCGCTTTGATACATTACTTTGAGGCTGTCCTGCGGCGAACTCGTCGAAACGGTGAACTCCGGATGGTTGGCCAGCAAATAATTATTTCTTCCGGCTGAAGAAATCAGTTTGTTACCGGGAGCTACCAAATCAGGCTTGATCAAATTGTCATAGTGTCTGACATTGCCGGCATCGGTATAAAAACCGCGCGTCGGGCCTCTTGAACTGTAAGTTGTAATCACGTCATCGCTTCTGGTATCGGTTCCAAAAGTATTGGCGGCTCCAACGGTAATTACCGAAGGCTCGATTCCAGGCGTGTGAATCGCTCCGTAAACTTTGTTGCCGTTGGCATCTTTACCATTATTTCCGGCAGCAGCGACCACCACTACACCGGCATCAACCAGTTGGCGCGCGGCGCGGCAGAGCGGGTCGTTGCGGTAAGATTCAACGGCCGTGCTTCCAAGACTTAAATTGACGACGCGAATGTTGTATTGGGTGTGATTGGCTAAAAGCCAATTGAGAGCGCTTAAAACACGCGCAGTTGTGCCTCTTCCCTGGCCATCCAAAACGCGCAGATTAATGATATTGGCGTTTGACGCGACACCGCGATAGCCGCCCAAAGCAGCCTGATCATCCGCGAGTGTTGGATTACCGGCGCTTCCTGCCGCCAGACCCGCAACGTGAGTTCCGTGTCCGTAAGGATCCTGAACGGTTTGATTTTCGCCCGTAAAATCAAGATTCGTGACGATTCGGCTGCTGCCATTGGCATTAACAAAAGAGTGATGGGCGTTGTCTACGCTTGAATCAACGATTGCGATACCGATGCCGGAACCGTCAAGTCCGGCGTTGCCGAGAACCGAACGCATGGCGGTTTCACCAATTGTTTCTTCGACGTGTCCAAAACTTTCCACTTCTCGATTGAGCGATAAATGAACGCTCGGATTAAGGGCGGCAATCTGCTCGACTGCTTGAACAGGCATTTCAACCGCCATCATTTGCAGACTTTGCATTTCACCTTTGATTTGGGCTTTGGCGGTTCTTAACGCTCCTCGAAACGAAGCGCTACCGGTGGAATTGCTTTGCAAAATAACAGAAACAGTCGCGTTTTTGTTTTCGCCGGCAGTACTCATTCGGTTTTGCGTATCCTGCATGGCTTTGCGTAAATCGGGAGAGATTTGAGCCCCGATTGGTTGTTGACTCGAATCATCGCTTTGCAGCATCAACCTGGCATGAGAATTCTCAAACCTGTTTCTTTTGACAGCATTACTCTTTTGACCGGAGGCAGCAAAAGAAACTGTCGATAAGCTGAGCGAAAAAATTAACAATAACGCGATGGGAGATAGTTTTCGTGTCATATTTTCCTTTCTCTGTAAGGTTCCTTGATTTTTTGTTTTGTTGTTTATGAGCTAAAACCAGATGATCGTCTTATTCCGTCGCTAGGCAGTCGAAGGGCGTTCGATTCTCAGCTTAAGTTCAATTTTCGTGAATTTACGGTTAAGACGAAGCAGTACTTTCTTGGCTAATAGTGAGGCCGCCAGCGGCAATGGTAGCTGAAAAACAGTGAATTCCTCAAACTGAAAATTAGGCTGTTAGTGCCAATAATCAATGGGAATAGTAAGGCCTGTTATATTGAAAGTGTCTGACTAAACAAGAATAACCAAGGCGATAGAATAAAAGCAAGTAAAATCTTTGTAACATGTTCAAAGGATTTAATAATATTTAAAAAGTGGCGGCGGTCTAATTTTTTTTTATCTAAACTGAGTAAAATTAGGTTTGAAACCACAAAATACTTAATTTTAGAAATTGCTGGGCATTAAATTTATTTGTCGCCATTAAATTCTTTGAAGTAAAAAGTTTGCTATTTCATCCTCAACTGAATTATTTTAAAAACGGCTTCTCTTTACCTTCCTCTCGAAGTTGGTTACAAAAACAAGATAATGAAACATGAACGTAGGCGTTACGAGAGATTTCCCCTGCTGTTAATGGGGCGTCGGGTTGACACGCAAAACCGGCGAACCGTGCTGGAAATTCTAGAACTGGGCGTGGGCGGCTGTCTGACAGAGTGCTTTCCCGAAGCCCGCGCCGGACATCGTTTTCAGCTGCAGATTCCGCTTCTTAACCAAAGCTGGCTCCGACTTAACTGCAAAGTCAGATACCGACTTACCGATGTTGGCCTCGGAGTTGAGTTTCTTGGGATTACCGAAACTGAAAAGGAATCGCTCACCGAATTGATCATGACCGAGTTGTGGCAGCAGGATTTGCCGCCGGGCGCGCTGTTCGCTCCGCCGATTCCAGCTGAAAATCCGCGTGAATTAGAATATGCTTGATATAATGAGCGCTATGAAAACTGCGCTCATTCATCATCCAGATTATAAACTACACGAGACGGGCGAAGGTCATCCGGAGAATTCCAAACGCTACGAAGTCATTTTGCAGGCTTTGCAAAGCGATCAGAAGTTTTGGGAAAAACTCGTGAAACTTGAAGCACCGACGGCTCCGAAAGGCAATATCCTCGCCGCGCATACTCCGCAGCAATTTAAAAAAGTCGAAACAGCCGCCGAAGAAATGCGAACGCATCTGGACGCGGATACGGTTGTTTCGATGCGTTCGTTTGAGGTCGCTTTAAAAGCGGCGGGCGGCGCTTGCCGCGCGGTTGACGCCGTTTTGACTGGCGAGAGCCAAAACGCCTTTGTCGCCTGTCGTCCGCCCGGACACCACGCAACGGCCGATTCTTCGATGGGCTTTTGTCTCTTTAACAACATTGCGGTCGCAGCGCGTTACGCTCAGCAAAAGCATAAAGACATCAAAAAGATAGCCATCGTTGATTGGGACGTACATCACGGCAACGGAACGCAGGGAATTTTTTTCGAAGACCCGACCGTTTTCTTTTTTTCAATTCACCAGTATCCCTGGTATCCGGGCTCTGGTTCATGGGGCGAAACCGGGCGCGGGCGCGGCAAGGATTTTACCTATAATATTCCGGTCAAAGCAGAAACGTCAGCCGCAGATCATCGCCGGATGTTTGACAACGCGATTAACAATATTGCCGGACGTTTCCAACCGGATTTAATTATGATCTCCGCCGGATTTGACGCGCACCGCAGCGACCCGCTCGGACAATTGAATTTGGAAGACAGCGATTTTGCGGCGATGACGCGAACCGTCAAAGATTGGGCTAACGACGTTTGCGGTGGACGCGTCGTTTCGTGTCTCGAAGGCGGCTATAACCTGGCAACACTAGGCGAAACCGTTAAAACGCACGTCTTAGCTCTGATGGAAAACTGAAAGGCTAATGATGAATGGTGAATGGTGAATTAAAGTCAATATCGTTTTTACAATTTAAGTCTCGACAATTATCTATTCACCGTTTGCCCATAATTCACCATTTTACAATTCACCATTTATAACCACCCACTATTTAAAGTATTGCGCGAAATTTTCTCTGGTGATGTCCATTTCGACGGCTTGAGCGTTTGCTTTCGGAGCGGCTGGAGCTGTGACCGGTTTGCCGTTAATTGTTATTTGAAGCGCATTAGCTTTGTATTTTGAATAAACCAGTTTGAGCGATTGCTGCGCGGTAAAGTCTTGAGTCTGTTCGGCTTTAAGCAGATAGGATGTTTTTTTGCCGTTGTCTGCTGTCGCGACCAGACTGACATCTTCGGTCGCTGCTTTAACCTGAACCTTCAAACCGTCAGCTCCAAGCGGGGTTGGGGTTGTGACAACTGCCGGAACGTTAGAGTTAGTAGTTACCGGCGTTGGCGTCGGAGTGACGGCGACCGGAGCATTGTTGAAACGATTTTGCCAGTATTGCAAACCAAAATAAATTCCCGCTCCAACCAACCCCAAAACAATCAATGCCAGAAAAATTCTTCTAAACGGCGAAGCATCCTGGTTTTCGTTGAGCAAAACCTTGCTCGGACGGCTGATCGGTTCATCGTCGGCAATTGTCGTCACGGTTCCTTGCTGCGCCATTAAATTGTTGTAATCGGCGAGAGCTTCCTTTTCATCAACGCCCACGACTTTGGCAAAAGAACGAATAAATCCTTTATTAAAAATTCCGCCCGGCAGAGATTTGTAGTTATCGTCTTCGATCAGTCTGAGATATTCGAGTGTGATTCGAGTGTTGTCAGCGACGTCGCGTAAATCCATACCTTTGGCTTCACGCGCCTGCCGCAATTTTTCACCGAGAGATGATGCCATTTGATTAATTATATGAGTTTATCTTTATTTTGAAATAATAAGCTGATTTGTCGCAAATATAGCGCCCATCTGAAAAGATTGTCAATTTGAAATTTGGAATCCAAAAATGATACGTTCTAAATCTTCAAACTATTGTCGAAAAGATTTTAACAGAAACAGTCGAGGAACTTAAAAAATGCCGCTTGAAGCATTGGGAATGATTGAAACGAAAGGCTTTGTCGGAGCGGTCGAGGCCGCTGACGCAATGGTCAAAGCCGCCAACGTGGAATTAATCGGAAAAGAATATATCGGCGCAGGCTATGTCACAATCTTTGTGCGCGGCGATGTCGGAGCCGTCAAAGCCGCAACGGACGCGGGCGCCGCTGCCGCCCGGCGCGTCGGCGAACTTGTTTCGGTTCACGTTATTCCGCGTCCGCATTCAGAAGTCGAGCGTGTTTTGCCAAAAGGCGGCAAAACCGGCTACAGTCCCGACGAAAAAGCGCTGCAGGGCGGCGGCTCCGCCGGACAACTGGGCAGCGGGCAGGCCACTGGCGGCACCGAAGCCAATCTGCCTGCGACGAGAGACAGCACCAGAACTAAGACGCGGTGAAGCGGCGACGCGGCGGCATGGAGAGTTGCAGAATACTTTGGCTAAAACCTCCTTCATCTCCTCCGCGTCTCTCTTCTCCGTGTCGCTCAAAATATGAGCGAGGAAAGCGAATCAGTCCAACAAATAAATGTCCTCGTCGAAGCTGCGCACGCGGCTTGGCGCGGCGGCTTGGCGCGTTTTAATCAGGAACAGGTTGATCGGATTTGCGCGGCGATGTCCGCTGCCGCTTTGCGCGAATCAGCCAGACTGGGCGCGATGGCGGTTGAAGAAACAGGCTTTGGGAAACCCGAAGATAAACGCGAAAAAAACCGTTTTGCTGCTGAAGACATCTGGAATTTTTTCAAAAATCTAAAAACCGTCGGCGTCGTCTCGGAAACCAAAGAGATTGTTGAGATTGCCAGTCCGCGCGGAGTCGTGGCGGGGATTATTCCTTCGACCAACCCGACTTCGACCGCGATTTTTAAAGCTTTGATTGCCGTCAAATCACGCAACGCGATTGTTATGTCGCCGCACCCAAGCGCCGCCCGTTCGATTGTCGAAACTGTCAGAATAATGCGCGAAGCGGCAATCGCCGAGGGGCTGCCGCCCGACGCGCTGGCCGTAATTCATAACCCGACGCTCGAAGCCACCGACGCGCTGATGAAGCATCGCCGAACGGCAGTAATTTTAGCGACGGGCGGCATTGGTTTGGTCAGAGCGGCCTATTCATCCGGCAAACCGGCGTTTGGTGTTGGGCCCGGCAACGTTCCGGTCTTCGTCGAAAAATCCGCTCAGATTGAAAAGGCTGTCGCAGATATTTTAATCAGCACCTGTTTTGATAACGGCACGATTTGCGCTTCCGAGCAGTCAGTCGTCGTCGAAGCCGCGATTGCTGACAGAGTGCGCGAATCTTTCAAACAGCAAGGCGGGCATTTTCTAAACACGGATGAAGCCGAAAAAGTCGGTCGCATTTTAGTCACCGAAAAGCGCACTTTAAATCCGGGCATTGTCGGTAAATCGGCTGAGTTTATTGCTCACCTGGCGGGCGTTTCGGTTCCGGCGGGAACGCGCTGTCTGCTGGCTGATTGCGCTGGAGTCGGACGTGATTTTCCGTGGTCAATCGAAAAGCTTTCGCCGACACTCGCGTTTTTTGTCGTGGACGGAATTGAACACGGCGCGCGGCGCTGTTACGAAATTTTGCAGTTTGGCGGCATGGGACATACCGCCGGAATGCATTCGAGCAGCCGCGACGCGGCGATTGCTTTCGGCGCCGCGATGCCCGCTTCGCGAATCGTCATTAATTCGCCGACGACGCATGGAGCCATCGGTTTTTCGACTGCGCTTTCGCCGTCAATGACACTGGGCTGCGGTTCCTGGGGCGGCAACGTAACGAGCGATAATGTTTCGCCGCTTCACCTGCTTGATATTAAACGGGTGGCTTTCGAGACAAAGCCAGTTCAAAGTTCGAAAGCCAAAGTTCAAAGTCAGCAGATTGTCGTTCAAAACGTTTTCAAATCCGTTCCGCCACAGGAAGTTAAGCGAGAAGAAATCACCGCGATTGTTGATAAACTTCTGGCGAAGAAAATTGTTCAAGCCGCCAAACCTGAACCACAATCTGTTAACGGCGAAGAGCAAAAGACGAGGGACGAAGGGATCAAGACAATTATCCATCAAATCGCCAAACCTGAAACCGCGCCGCCCGGCGTCAACGGAGCGGCGAAACCGAAAGCGGTTGATTTTGTCAGTGAAACCGATGTCAAAACGGCTCTCGATCGAGGCGAGAAAATCTATGTCAACGCTAAAACTATTTTCACGCCATCGGCGCGCGACGCGGGAGAACCCGCCGAAGTTTTTGTTAAAGTTTAGATATTTTAGATTTTAGATTGACGATTAAAGAAATTAAATCTTAAATCGAACGTTGGAAATCCAAAATCGAAATGGTTGAATCATTAAAAAATTGTCCTTATTGTGATTCGGTTTTGCGCCCGAATGCAGTTTTTTGCCATCACTGCGGACGCTCTCTAACAAATTCCGAACCCGATTCGCACGTTGTCTCGACGCAAGATTTATCAGCGGAAAGTCTTCCGGTTGAAAACGAAACGGTGCTCGCTGAAACGCCGACGGTGATCAAAACAACGGCTGTCAAGCCGGTCGCGCCGCTGGAAAGTCTGGAAACGCCCAATGGCGCGGGAGCGGCAACAGGATTGAATAAGATTAATACCGCCGACGGTTCTCAAATCGCCGTCATGGTCAAAAAGCCCGCCCAACAACAGGTAACACGTCGAGCCAAGCGTTATGTCAGCCGCACCGAATACGTTTGGGAGGAATCAAACGCGCCAAACGTCCGGATCATGTTGTTTTCGCTGCTGGCTTTGTTGTTAGTGGGTTTGTTGCTCTGGCTAAACAACTTTTTGCGTTGAAGCAGTTTTTCTAGAGATGGATTTAGGAAATACGGCCGGATAGCGGTCTTTGTTAAAGTCAGTAATCAGTCAACAATTATCAGTTAACAAATAATTCTGATAACTGTTGACTGAAAATTGTTAACCGGGAAAGTGGAAGCATTAGGATTGGTTGAGTGTCGCGGATTTGTGGCGATGATCGAGGCGGCGGATGCGATGGTCAAAGCGGCCAACGTCAGACTCGTCGGTTACGAAAAAATTGACGCCGGACTGGTTACGGCAATCGTGCGCGGCGAAGTTGGAGCGGTCAAAGCAGCGGTCGAAGCAGGGGCGGCGGCCGGTCGGCGAGTTGGCGAGGTCGTTGCCGTCCACGTCATTCCGCGTCCGCACGAGGAAGTCGAAACCGGAATTGACGTGATTAAAACCGGAGAAACAACGCGCAAAAAAATCAGCGGCTCAGTCCGTTAGGCAATAGTGAATAGTGAATGGTGAACTACAAGACAAAATGTTTGTAGCTCACCATTCACCATTAAAAACCTCTAGTTTTTCGGAGCTGTCCGTCCGGTTTTGGTGACTGGAATCCGATGTCCGCGTTTGACGTCTTCGTTAATTGTAACTTTGATTGCGCGAAATGTTCCGTCGCGTTTGTCGTTGGTCGGCGCGTAGGCGATTGAATACTGCGTTCGCAATTCGTTATTAATGGAGCGAGCAATATCGGGCAGTTCTTCCAGTGAGTTTGGAAAATAAGCTTTGCCGCCGGTTTCCTGCGCCATTCTTTCGAGCAGTTTGACGGCTTTATCGCGCGAGCTTTTTTTGATGACTCCGCCGTCATCTTTGCTGAGTTCGTTAACAAAACCAATTGTGTAAATTTGCACATCGGCTTCGCGCAAAAACTCGAATAACTCTTTTTCATCGTAAGTGCTAGCTCGGTCTTCGCCATCGGTAATTACAATGAGCGCTCTCCGCGATTTGTCTTCTGTACGTTTGCTTTTTTCGTATTCAGACGCTTTTTCAGCAGCAAGCTGAACGGCATCTCTTAAAACCGTTTGCCCGCCCTCGGGAAACATATTTTCGATTGCGTCATTGAGAGCGGTTTTATCTTTTGTGAAATCAGTCAGCAATTCAATATTGTCTTTACCGGAAAAACGAATGACAAATGATGCATCTTCGGGTTTATTAGCGGCAATCATTATTTTGCTCGCTTCGACTACTTTTTCGAGTTGCGTTCGTAACGAACCTGAGTTGTCAACCACCAGACCGTAATTAATCGGCACATCTTCTTTTGAAACAAAATCAACTTTCTGCGGAACGCCGTCCTCAAAAACTTTGAATTCTTCCGGACGCACATCCGCGACAATGTGACCGTTTTTGTCAACCACTCGAACGCTTAAGTTCACGAGGTCGTTTTCGACTTTGATAATTTCGTTATCATCCGGAGACGGAGTTGGTTTAGGCGTCGCGGCTGATGGAATGCTCTGTTTAGCGTTGGGCGGCGTCGGTGATTGAGCGGCGCGTTGTTTTGAATTCGTTTGATTTTGCTGAGCGGAGCCGACGAAAAACACCGTCCCAAAAACCAGCCAGAGAGCGACTGCAAATAAAACTCCAAAAACACTAAAATTAAATTGTTTCATCTCTTCTTGAAATCGGGAGAATTCAGGGTTGCTCAAAACATTATTTCGGATTGGGCACTGCGTAATATCCTTCTTTGGTGCGGACAAAAAGACGCGGCAATCCGCGCGGGGGTTTGACTTTAACTTTGAGCTTGCGCCATTTACCATCGTTGTTAAAGTTAGCCGGACGATAGCCGATTGAATACTGATGTCTTAATTCAAGAGCGATTCGCTCGAATATTTCATCCATTTCGATGTTGGTTTGCGGGAAAAACGCTCTGCCGCCGGTCACGCCCGCCAATTCTTCGAGATATGCCTGTCCAGTGACGCCTTCGGCCGTGCTTCCATCGCCTCCGCCTAAAATTCCGATGGCGTAAACCGAAACATCGGATTCTTTCAGTTCTTTGCGAACATCGGCGAAAGTGTAACGGGAATTGTTGTCCTGACCGTCGCTGATAATAATCAGAGCGCGTTTTTGATGCACGCCGGTCGTTACTTTCTCGGTTCCGAGATAAACGGCGTCATAGAGCGCCGTGTTATCTTTCGGCTGAACCATCTGGAGTTTGTCTAAAACCGCTTCGCCGTTGCGCGTTCGGTCAAGCAGAAGCTGGGCGCGTTTGTTAAAAGCAATCAGAAAATATTCATCCATCGGATGACTGGTTCCGATAAATTTCGATAATGCTTCGCGGGCCTTTTGAATTTTCTCGCCGCTCATCGAACCGGAAACATCGAAAACAATTCCAACCGAAACGGGCGCGTCATCATCGCTAAAAAATTCGATTTTCTGCTCGGCGTTTTCGTCCAGGATGGTAAACGCGTTTTTTTTGAGACCGGAAACAAAACGTCCGTACAAATCGGTGACGGTGACGTTCATCGTGACCAGATCGGTATTAAGAATAATTCTTTCGTCTTTCCCATCCGGCGGCGTTGGGACGGGTTTTTGCGCCTGCGCGGTGAGCGCGCAAACACACACAAATAGAGCGCTCAATAAAGCTTGGGGGAGGCGGCGAGATTTCATAACTTGCTCCACAAATAAAAGCACTGGAAAATTTTGTTGAATATACGGATAGAACTGCGCAGTTAGATTATCGGCGAGCCAGTTTAGTTGTTCAAGCTCGAAAGCTAATTTTCGCAACTTTTCATCATTCCCGGAGTGAAAGAAATTGCATCATACTATATTCTGGTGCACGGATTCGGACAGATTATCCCGAAATTTACCTCTCAACATCCAAGATTGAGCAAGTTGTTTTTTCAAACTTTGAATTTTGAACTTCAAATTTATTAGAAGATGGCTGAATTTACTTGTCGTTTAGGAACACCAGCGGGCGAGGTCGTGACCCGCACGGTCGAAGCCGAAAATAGTCTGGATGTTCGCAAACAGCTTGAGCGCGAAGGATTTCGAGTTTTTGCGGTTGCGTCAACGGAAAACGGTTTCACTGCGGCGCTGCCGTTTCTCGGCAGTCGCAAAGCTCTCAAGCAGGACGATTTCCTGCTTTTCAATCAACAGCTTTCCGCTCTCCTAAGAGCCGGAATTCCGGTTTTGCAGGCAGTTTCGATGCTTCGTCGCCGCGCCGCTTCGCCTCGTCTGCGCGACGTTCTGGCCGACGTCGAAGAAAAAATTCGCGGCGGAACGGCTTTAAGCGAAGCGTTTGAAGGTCAAAAGATTTTTCCGCGCATTTACACGGCTTCGATTCTGGCGGGCGAGCGCTCCGGTGCGCTTGACGATGTGCTCTCGCGGTTTGTCACTTACCTGCGCCGAAGCGTTCAAATCAAGCGCAAGATTCGCGGGGCGCTCGCTTATCCGTCATTTTTGCTCGCCGCGTCCGTCATCATGGTATTATTTTTGAGCATCTACGTGGTGCCGCGAATGGCGGAATTGTTCAAAAATATCGGCCAGCGCAAAGCCCTCCCGACCGTTACGGTTATCGTCGTTTCCATCTCAAATGCGGTTTCGGCCAATGTCTTATGGGTTGCGCCGCTGGTTTTTCTGATCGTTCTCGGAATCTACATGTGGTCGCGGACAATCAGCGGCAGATTGTTTTTTGCCCGCTTGCTGTTGCGCATTCCGCTCGGCGGGCGATTGATCGTGCAAATGACGACGGCACAGGTCGCGCGTTCGATGGCGACTTTGCTGGCCGGAGGAATTACGGTTCCCGATTCGTGGGAAATTGCCGCCGAATCAATCACGAACGCTGAATTGCGCCGCCGCAGCGAATCGGTTTTGCCTTCGGTGCGCGAAGGGCGCGGCTTTACCGAAGCGCTCGAACAGGCCAAATGGCTGCCCGAACTCGGACTGGATATGATCGGCATCGGCGAGCGTTCGGGCAGTTTGCGCGAAATGCTCGACGAAGTGGCTCAATTTTACGACGCCGAATCGGAAGTTAAATTAGAACAGTTAACTTCGCTCCTCGAACCGGTTATCCTAGTCGTGATGGCGAGCTTTGTCATCACAATTCTGCTCGCGATTTATTTGCCGATTATTCAAACAATTTCAAACCCGACAACAGGGGCCAGATAAAGTTTATGATAACCATTGAAGGAACTTACAAAAACGGGCAAATTGCTCTCAGCGAATTGCCCTCTAATGTCGGTGAAGCAAAAGTTTTAGTGACTTTTTTGCAGCCGCGTGATGTTGATTTACGTGCAAATGGTATTAGCGAGGAACAAGCTGGTGAATTGCGAAGCAAATTGAGCGTAATGGCAGAAGACTGGGAACGCCCGGAAATGGCAGTATATGACATTGACTAAACGGGGCGATGTTGTTTTGGTTTTGTTTCCAAACACAGATTTGCGCACGGCTAAGCGTCGTCCCGCATTAGTTGTTCAAGCAAACGGATTGGGAACCGATCTTACTCAAACAGTTTTGGCAATGATCTCAAGCAATATAGCGCGCGCAGGTCATCTGTCTAGAATCTCGGTTTTAGCAAGTTCGCCCGAAGGTGTTACTGCCGGATTAAGACTTGATTCGGTAATTATGACGGATAACTTGATTACAGTTTTGAACAATGAAATTGTTTCGATAATTGGTGCTTTGCCCAATATGACAGATGTTAATGCGGCCTTGCGTCATACTTTGTTTTTATAAAAAAGACACAATTTTGCTGGCAATTTATTTGCCGATTATTCAAACAATCTCAAACCCGACGACCGGTGCCAGATAAAATTTAAACAAAATGCTAAACAACGGAAATAACGGTGGAAACGGTAATGGTGGAAACAGCGGAAACATTGCAAACACGATGGAACTAATCACTTCGACGACCTCAGTTGTCGAGACCGACCCGCCCGAAGTGCGCGCGGCTAAACAACTGGCGCAGCGTTATCGCTTGCCGTATATTGATTTGCATCCGAGCGATGGAAAATCGCCGATTGATTTTAATCTGGTGGCCGAAATTCCGGTTGACTTGATGCTCAAAAATCATTTTGTTCCTCTAAAGCGCGAAGGGCGCAATTTATCCGTAGCGATGGCCAATCCGTCCAACCTGGAACAGTTGGACGAAATCGAATCCGTTTTAAGAGTCAGGCTGCTGCCGCGCGTGGCGACGGCCGGAGCGATTGAAGCCGTTTTGAAAAAAGGCGACGCTACCGCCCGCGTTATGCAGGAAGCCGCCTCAGGCTTTAAAATCTCTCTCGTCAAAGAAACCGAGTCGGGCGAAGAAGTGCTCGATTTAGACCGTCTCGCTTCGGATTCTGATATGTCGCCGATTATTAAATTGGTGGACACGATTGTTTATAATTCGATGGAATCGCGCGCCTCCGATATTCACATCGAAGCGGGCGACCGCGAAATGACCGTTAAGTTCCGGATTGACGGAGCGCTCTATCAAAAAGTTGACCCGATTGACATTGCTTATCATCAAACGCTCGTTTCGCGGATCAAAGTGATGTCCGAGCTTGATATTGCCGAACGCCGCGTCCCGCAGGACGGCAGGTTTCGTGTTCGCTACAAAGGCCGCACGGTTGACTTTCGCGTTTCGATTATTCCCTCAGTTCACGGCGAAAATTGCGTGATCCGTATTTTGGACAAAGAACAGATTTCAGAAGAATTTAAGAATTTGAGTCTCGATGTTGTCGGATTTGCCGAAGATGATGTGGCGCGTTTTCGGCGTTATATCAAAGAGCCTTACGGGATGGTTTTGGTCACGGGGCCGACCGGTTCCGGTAAAACGACGACGCTTTACGGCGCTCTCAATGAAATTCGCAACACGGAAGACAAAATTATCACGATTGAAGATCCGGTCGAATACGTTTTGCACGGAATCATGCAAATCCCGGTTAATGAGAAAAAAGGACTGACTTTCGCCAAAGGATTGCGCTCTATTTTGCGGCACGACCCCGACAAAGTAATGGTCGGGGAAATCCGCGATACGGAAACCGCGCAAATTGCGATTCAATCAGCCCTCACCGGGCATCTTGTTTTCACCACGGTTCACGCCAACAACGTCATTGACGTAATCGGGCGATTTCTTAACATGGGCGTCGAGCCTTACAACTTTGTCTCGGCTTTAAACTGCGTTTTGGCTCAAAGACTGGTACGAATTTTGTGCCCGGTTTGCAAACGCGCTTACAATCCGAGCGAAGAAGAGTTTCTCGAATCCGGCTTGAAACCAGATATTTATACCAATCAAACCTTTTATCAAGCGGTTGGCTGCGATGCTTGTAATCACACCGGTTATCGCGGGCGAACGGCGATTCACGAACTGCTTGATATGTCCGACAGAATTAGAGAGATGATTGTCGAACGCCGTCCGGGTTCGGAGATTCGCCGCGCCGCAGAGGCCGAAGGTTTAAAGAGTTTAAGAAATTCGGCACTGCGCAAAGTCTTTGCCGGAGTTTCGACTCTGCACGAAATTAACCGCGTGACTTTTGTCGAAGAAGTAAAATAAAGGACGGGGTTTTGTTTCCCAACCAGGTTGGCGCTTTGTTACAATTTTGGGAACCCCGTCTGTGCTTAGAGCGTGTAAGCGGACGGTAACTGATTCCACTAAATTTGTCTGGATTCAAACTTCAAAAATTTGCGCAACGTTAATGTCTGAGAGCGTAAATTCTAAGATCGAAAACTTTGGAAAGCTATGAAAATGAGAACTTTTTTGCGTCCCCTAGCGACATTTTTCGTCATTGTCTCTCTCTTTACAACGCCGCTTGTGGCAGCTTCTGTTGACGGAAAAGGCAATAAAAATTACAAACAGGGTTTGAAATACGAAACTGCCGAGCAGTGGGACAAAGCAGCCGAAGAATTTGCGCTCGCCGTGGCTGCCCGTCCCGGGGATCCTGAATATCGGCTGCATTATCGTCGCGCTCTTTTTAACGCTTCGCAAATGATGATGCAGCGCGGGCGCGTTTTCGATGAACAGAAAAATTACGTCGCCGCTTACAATGCTTTCCGGCAGGCGTTCGGCTATGATCCGGCTAACGAACTGGCGAAAGCCGAAATGGATCGAATGCTGCGTTTGCAAAAAGAGGTCGAAGATCCAAACGATCCGAACAAACCGAAGGAATCGCCAACCGCGCAGCCGCCCGGCGTCAAATTAGTGCCGACCGCGTACAACGCGCAACAGCAGCAAGACACTCCGCAGCAACTCGAACCGCTCCGCGACATTAAATATACAAAAGTAGATTTGAAGGGCGTGATTAAGGATTTGGCGCAATCCTTAGACTTAAACGTTTTATTTGATAAGGAAAGCCCGAATTTTCGTGAGGGTGGGCAAAGTAATTTAACAATTGAGCTGAAAAACGTCACCACCGCGCAGGCTCTCGACTACATCTTTTTGCAGGAAGGTTTATTTTTCCAGAAAGTTGGTAAACGTTCGATTCTGGTTGCCAGTCAAAATCGCCGACAAAATTTTCAGCAGTTAGTTTTACGCACCTTTTATCTGGCTAATGCCAAGCCGGCTGATGTTCGAACAATTTTGACACAGGCAATTCCGCCGCAAGCGGGCAGACCGCCTTCACAAGCCATTGTTGACGAATCAACCAACAGCATTACGGTTCGCGACACTTCGGAAAATGTGAAAATTATTGCTGATTTAATCAAAGCGATTGATAAAGACCGTGCCGAAGTCGTAATGGACGTTAACATTTACGAGGTTTCAAAAAACGATTTGCTCACTTTTGGCAACCAAATCGGCAGCAGTACTTCTCTTGTGAATCTTGGCGGTTCAACGAGCGGCGTTGTCGGCGTTGGCGGAAGCGATATTTTTGGACGCGTTTTAGGCAGCGCAACTTCTGCTGCTGCCAGTCTGCCGCTTGCAATTGGAACCGGCTTTATTTTACCGGCCACTTCGCTGCAAGCATTTCAATCAAAAGATAATACAAAACTGCTGGCTTCGACACAGGTTCACGCTTTTAATAATGAAGAGTCAACAGCTCGCATCGGTCAACGCGTTCCGGTGCAAACCGCGCAGGTTTACGGCGGTTTCTCTGGAACAACCGGCACTGGCGGGCAACCAAGTGGCAGTAACGTTTTCGGCTCAAACGGTTATCCGGTTATTAATTACGAACAGGTTGGTCTGACTTTAAAGTTTACGCCAATTGTTTTCCCCAATCAGGATGTGCAGGTTAAAATGTCAATCGAATCGAAAGATGTTTCAACCGGCGGGCTCACGCCGACCTTTACCGAACGTTCAATTACCGGCACGGCGCGGATTCAAAACAATCGAACCTTGATGCTCGCCTCCGTTGCCCAGGATAATCAGAGCAACGGGCGACAGGGATTACCGGTTCTCGGGCTAATTCCGATTCTCGGCAGATTGTTTACTGCGCCAACCAAGAACAATCGTCAGGTTGACATTATTATTGCCGTCACTCCCAGAGTTTTGCGAGCGCCTTCGATTCTGCCTGAAGACGAAAACGAGCGGAATACAGGTAGTCAAGCTCAACCGACCAGCGGTTTACTCTCTGACATGATTCGCCGCGAAGATCAGGAGGATCGTGTGGCTGCCGCGCGTCTTCTGCCCAATACCGCGGTTGTTCAATTACCCGACCAAAAACCTGATGAAACTATTAATTCAGGTTCCGCTCCGGCTAACGGAACTAATACTGCGGCTACTTCGACTGTCTCAACCTCTGCGAGTGCTCCGGCAATCACGCCGAAACCGATTGACGCGTCGGTTAAAACTTTAAATTTGGAACAAACGTCGGAAAAGTTGGATCAAAGAGCTGCTCCAATCAATCCGGATCCGGTTGATAATGTTTCATCCACGCCGGCTGAGTTAAACACCCAAACTGTTGGCGCTCTCAAAGCCGGTGAAAAACGCCGCGTCGCCGTGATGGTTAAATCGCCTTTGGCCTTACGGATGGCTGTCTTATCGCTTGGTTTCGATCCGGCGAAAATTGCCGTCAAAGGAGTTAAATATGGTGATGTTTTCGGCGCGGAAATGGTTAACAAAGATGCGCCACGGTTTGCAGTATCAAACGGCGCTTTGATTACTACTTTGCCAACCGCGCCAAATAAGAATGCTCAAGGAGTTGGCGTTCTTGTCTATCTCGATATTGAAGCGCTGACTGATGCGAGCGACGTCGTTTTTACTTTTGATAAAAACGCGACGAGTCTGATTGGATACAGCGGCGAAAGTCTGACTTTGAGCATCAAATAATTATGAAACGGAGAATGGCAAATCTTAAAAAATTGAAAATGAAGAATGGAAAACTGAAAACTGAAAAAACATATTTTCCATTTTCCGCTTTCCATTCTCCGTTTTCAGCTTCGTCCGGTTTTACCTTAATCGAATTAGTAATCACGGTTGTCGTGCTGTCGGTTCTCGCGCTGGGAACAATTCCGCTCGTCCAAAACGCCGTTCGGCGGCAAAAAGAGCAGCAGCTGCGTGAAACTTTGCGCGAAGTGCGCCTTGCGATTGACGAATTTCGCGCCGAGGCGGTCGGCAATCCGAAATGCGGCAGCAACGCAAATCTTGGAACCGCTCCCGATCCGCGCGTACGCGTAATGGTTTCCGACTGTAAAATTTTTGAGACTGATAATCTGGATCGTTACCCACCATCGCTTGAAATTCTGGCAAAAGGTGTCGAGGTCATCCCGCGTTATCAAACCTCGGCGGCGCAGCCAAACTCCGGCGGAGCTTTTAGTGATCCGAACGGCGCGACCGGAAACGACCCGAACGGCGCAACGGCCAATAATTCCAACGAACCAAAAACAAAATTTTATTTGCGCGAGATGCCGATTGATCCGATTACGGGCCGAACCGACTGGCAGCTGCGTTCGCCGTATCAAGAGAAAGATTCAGCCGAGTGGGACAACATCAGCGTTTTCGACATTCGTTCGGCTGCCGAAGGCGAAACTCTGGACGGCATCAAATATAAAGACCTTTAATTTTACGATTTTAGATTTGCGATTTTGGATTAAAAGCCAAGGCGCAATTTGCTAGCAGTTATGAATAATCCAAAATCCAAAATCCAAAATCCAAAATCCCAGAGCGGGTTTAGTTTGCTTGAGTTGATGATCGTCATGTTTATCATTGTGATTTTAGCGACTATCGCGCTGCCTCAGTATCAAAAAACGGTTCAGCACGCTCGTGAAACGGTTTTGCAGGACGACCTTCATCAAATGCGAAAAATGATTGATCAGTACGCCGCAGACAAAGGCAAACTGCCGCAATCGCTCGATGATTTAGTCACTGCCGGATACATGCACGAAATGCCGGTTGATCCGATGACCGACAAAGCCGATTGGGATCAAAACTGCTCGGACTGTCGCGGGAAAGATATTAATTCGACCAAAGGTGAAGACGGCCTGACAAATGTTCGCAGCTCTTCGACAGACGAATCGCTTGATGGCAAGCCATACAATGAATTCTAACGATTTTGGATTTTGGATTTTTTCATGAATCGTGCTGTTTCAAAATTTTAATATTGCCTTATTATTTCGACGCCAATCCAATATCTAAATTCCAAAATCTAAAATCCAAATGAGTTTAATCAGCCCAAATTTTCCGCGTGCTGCTGCCGGTCTGAGACGCGAAAGCGTCTCGGTTGTCAGTCTGCAAAAACAAGGCAGGCACTTCGGCTTGCGCCGCGCCGCGACCATCGAACTGCCGGCGGGCGTCTTGCAGCCGGATTTCTTTGAAGAAAATATTGTCGTTCCAAACGAAGTTTTGGGCGCTCTTCAGGAAGCTGCTCAAAGCGCTGGTCTCATCGGTCAAAAAAAATGGTCCGTCTCGCTTCCGGCGGATACAGCTCAAATTGCGATTTTAACGCTCGAAACCGCGCCGAAAACCAAAGCCGAAGCTGCCGAGGTTTTAAACTGGAAAGCCGAACGCTCTTTTGGCGCGAAACCAGAGGAAATGCGTCTGGCTTTTCAGCCGCTAATTCCTGACGCCAATCGGCGAGTTCGCTATTTCGCAGTGGCGATTAAGCTTGATATTTTGGCGGAATACGAGGATTTATTTAATACGCTCGGATGGCAAGTCGGGCTTGTTCTACCGCGTCAAATTAGCGAATCAAACTGGTTAAAACTGGCGCGCAACGCGAAAAACAAAAGCGACGCGCTAATGGTTAGCTCACAAGCCGACGGTTTTACGGCAATTCTGATGCGGCAGTCGCAGCCCGTTATTGTTCGCTCGGTCGTTTGCACCGAAGACGAGCGCGAAGACGAATTTTATCGCTTGCTGCTCTTTTACCGCGACCGTTTCAATGCGGAAAATATCGGCTCTGAAATCAATCTGAAAGACATTTTGCTGGTTGGCGACGGCTTTCAACCTGCCCGCGTCCAGGAGATTGCGGCTGAAACGCTCGGTTACAATTTGCAAATTTTAGGTTCCAATGAAGTCGGGCTAAGTTTACCTTCTGAAATTCGTTTTGAAGACGTGGCCGCGCCGGCCGGACTGGCCAGTCTGGCATGGAGGTAATCGAATATTATCAATCAAATTTGTCTGAAAATGGATCTAGAAATGTCCGGTTTCAGACTTTTTTGTTTTTCGTTTACAATCGTTTTCGTCGTCAAAAATATTGGGCTGAAAACCTATGAATCAAACAATTATGGTCGAAGACGTAGTGCGCGAGCGTTACGCCGGAGCCGCGCAGGAGCGTGAGGCCGCTTTGTGCTGTCCGGTTGAATATGATCCGCAATTCCTCGCAGTCATTCCCGCAGAAATAATCGAGCGCGATTACGGGTGCGGCGATCCGTCGAAATTTGTCCGGGTTGGCGAAACCGTCTTGGATTTGGGTTCGGGAGGCGGAAAAATTTGCTTTATCGCCGCGCAAATCGTCGGCTCTGAAGGCCGGGTTATCGGCGTTGATGCCAATGAAGAAATGCTCGCTCTGGCCGAAAAATATCGAACAAAAATCGGAGAGAAAATAGGATTTCAAAACGTCGAATTTCGGTCGGGCAAGATTCAGGATTTACGGCTTGATTATTCTCTAATTGATTCTTACCTGCGCGAAAATCCAATTAGGAACACGGGCGAACTGGCTGAATTTAACCGTTTTTGCGAGAAAGCTAAAAGGGAGCATCCGCTCGTTGCCGACGATTCGATTGACGTCGTGCTGTCAAACTGCGTTTTAAATCTTGTCAAAACTGAAGACAAAAAACAGCTTTTTGACGAAATGTTCAGAGTCGTCAGACGCGGCGGACGAGTCGCGATTTCTGATATTGTCAGCGACGAAGACATTCCGGCGCACTTGCAGACAGACCCTGAACTCTGGTCGGGCTGCATCTCCGGCGCGTTTCGGGAAGAGGCGTTTTTAGAGGCATTTGAGAACGCCGGATTTTACGGGATGGAAATTGTTAAGCGCGACGAAAAACCTTGGCGAATCATCGAAGGCATCGAATTTCGCGCAATTACCGTCGTCGCCTACAAAGGCAAACAGGGAGTTTGTCTTGAACGCAGCCAAGCTGTTATTTACAAAGGCCCTTGGAAAAAAGTGATTGATGATGACGGCCACGTTTTAGAGCGCGGCGCACGAATGGCTGTCTGCGATAAAACTTTTAATATTTACAGCCGCGAACCTTATGCAAAAGATATGGTCGCCGTCGAACCGCTCGAACAGATTGCGTTCGAAGACGCCGCAGAGTTTGACTGCCGCCGGACGGCCAAACGCCATCCGCGCGAATCAAAGGGTTTAGAATATAATTTAACGGACGTTTCCGCCGAACTTTGTGCGGGCGAAAATTGCTGCTGATTTTGGGAGTAACAGTGCATTATTACAACGAAGAAGATTTGGCTCGGTTTGGTGAAATCGGGAAGCTGCGGCCCGATTTATTTGAGAAATTTATGGCGTGGTATCAAGCCTGCCAGGAGGACGGCGCGCTGTCAAAACGCGAAAAGGCTTTGATCGGTTTGGCGGTTTCGGTCACCGTTCAATGCCCGTATTGCATTGACGCTTACACCAACTCATGTTTGGAAAATGGGTCGAACCAGGAGCAGATGACTGAGGCGATTCATCTGGCCTCGGCGATTCGCGGCGGCGCGAGTCTGATTCACGGCATCCAATCGCACAACGCTCACGATAAAATTTCGATGTAGTAAGTCTTTTGTCTTTAAAAATATCAGCGACGAATCATAAATGACGACGGTTCAAATCACCAGGCGCAGCGGCGCCAGCATTTTTCCGAAATCCACGATTGGATTCGGAGAAAAGCTTGCCGCGCATAATTTACAGCTGCGCTCTGCGGCGGTTGACACTTTGCAGGTGAATGTCGGCAAACTGTGCAATCAAGCCTGCAAACATTGCCATGTGGACGCCGGTCCGACGCGGACTGAAATAATGTCGCTCGAAACCGTCGAAGCCTGTTTGAATGTTTTGCGGAACGGCGAAATTCCGATTCTCGATATTACCGGCGGCGCCCCCGAACTAACTCCATCATTTCGTTACTTTGTGGTCGAAGCAGGAAAAGCGAACGCAAAGGTCATCGTGCGGCATAATTTAACCGTTATGTTTGAGCCGCAGCAAACCGATTTACCAAGCTTTTTCGCTGAAAATAAGGTTGAAGTCGTTTCGAGCCTGCCGTATTTTCTGCCGCAGCAAACGGACGCGCAGCGCGGCAACGGAGTTTTTGAAAAATCAATCGAAGCCATTCGCCTGCTAAATGCTGAAGGATACGGAAAGCCTGAGAGCGGTTTGATTCTTAATTTAGTTTACAATCCGGTCGGGGCATTTTTGCCGCCCGCGCAAAATCAGATTGAAAAAGACTTTAAGAGGGAACTGGCGGCCCGCTACGGGGTTTATTTTAATAATTTATATGCGATAACAAACATGCCGGTCGCGCGTTACCTGGATTTTCTGCGGCGCTCCGGCAACGAAGAACGTTACATGACGCGGCTCGTCAACGCTTTTAATCCGGCGACGGTTTCCGGTTTGATGTGCCGCAATCTGATCAGCGTTGATTGGACCGGAAAATTATTTGACTGCGACTTTAATCAAATGCTGGAAATTTCGGTTGACCACCGTTTGCCGCAAACAATTTTTGAATTTTCGCCGCAGCTGTTTGCCAACCGCCAAATTAAAACGGCCGCGCATTGTTTCGGATGCACTGCCGGGTCTGGTTCAAGCTGCGGCGGAAATGTCGCTTGAGTTCCCAATTTTTATGTTTGGTGAATTTTTCCCCGGCTCAAATTTAGCTTGAAACTTTCACCCCTTTGTTCCCGTAAAAACTTTCGAGTCATGACCGTAAAAACAATCGCCATCTCAAATTTGCACAAAATCGCTGATAGAGAATTAATCGCCTCGTCGCTCGCCGGACGCGAAGACGGTTTCGAGGAACTTGTCCGCCGTTATCAGCGTCCGATTACTGCTTATGTTTACCGGATGACTAACGATTACGACGCGGCGCTGGATGTGACGCAGGAAATTTTTATCAAAGTTTATAATTCGCTGGCGCGTTACAAAACCGAATATAAATTTTCAACCTGGCTTTATAAAATTGCCAGAAATGCGGCCATTGATCATCTGCGGCGCAATAATCACGGCGACGTCAGTCTGGAAATCGAGACGGGCGATGACGAAACGTTTGAACGTCCGCTTGAGAGCAACGCTCCGACGCCCGAACAGGAACGCGAGCGAAGCGAATGGCGGGCGGAGATTCAATCGGTCGTGCAAAAATTGCCGGCCGCGTACCGCGATTTAATTTTGCTGCGCCACTCGCAGGATTTGAGTTACGACGAGATCGCCGAAATAACGAGTTTGCCGCTCGGCACGGTCAAAAATCGCTTGTTCCGCGCCCGCGAAATTATGCGGGATTTGCTGGTAGAGAGAGGAATTACCGGAGTTTAGGAAATATAAAATTCAAAATTAAAAACGCAAAATTACAATCCGAATTTTGAATTTATAATTTTGAATTTATAATTTATATGATTTGTTCACACGCCGGAGAAGTTGCCGCCTATCTTGACGGCGAACTTCCCGCACCGGCCGAAAACTCATTCGAAATTCATTTGAGCGAATGCGCTGAATGCTCGGAAAAGCTCAACGTACAGAAGCGTTTGTTGTGCGCTCTGAATTTTGCTTTTGAGGATGAGAAAAGTTTTAAGCTGCCGGCAAATTTCGCCAAATCAATCGCAGTTCGCGCGGAATCGGATGTTTCCGGTTTACGTTCAAAGGACGAGCGTCGCCGCGCTTTGTTAATTGCAGCCGGATTGTTCTCTGTCGGCGCTGCGGTCGGGATTGCCGGAAAACAAAGCGGTGTCATCGCTTTTGTGGTTGAAAAGTTGTTTGCTCAAATTTGGGTTGTCGTGGCGGTTTTTGCAACTTTCTGTTACGACTTCATCGTCGGTATCAATGTTGTTCTGCGAATGCTCGGACGCGGCTTTTGGGTCGAATCGCCGCTCACGACTTTTCTTCTGACGGTTTTGCTCGTTGTCGCATTCGTCATTTTGTCTCGGCTGTTATTCAAATTTCACCGCGTTGAGCATTCAGGCTGAAATAAGCAAATTTAGCTGTCTTGAAACGCGGAAATATCATAATCTCTCAATCCGTCTCTAACGTGAATTCGGTTATCTTTTATCCTTTCCATTGCAAAGAAATTTTTACTGCCGCCCGGCACGCGATACTCAGCTTATCCCTGATTTTATGCTTGTTTTTGATCGGCTGGGCGCAAGATAACCAACCTGTGAATTCTCCGGCAAATTCAGCCAACAGCCAAAACACACAAATAATTGAGAATGTTTATGACGGAGATGTTTTCGGATTTAATAAAACCGTAGTCATCAAAGGCCGCGTGACTAAAGGCGTGGTCGCGTTCGGCGGCGATGTTATCGTCGAGGGACGCGTCGAAGGCGATGTCGCCGCTATCGGCGGTTCGGTTTTGCAGCGGCCGGATTCGTTTATCGGCGGCGATGTAATAATTTTAGGCGGAGCCTATAATCACGGCAAAACCGCGCCGGGTCGCAATCCTGACTCGCAAACCGTCATGTACGCCGGTTATGAAAACGAACTGCGCCAGGCGATGCAAAATCCTGCTTCGTTATTCGCGCCGACGTTTTCCCCTGCATTTATCATTCAGAGAATCGTTGCCGTTTTGTTTTGGTTTGTCGTTTCCCTCGTTCTGACGACGGTTTCGCCCGGAGCTGTCAGCCGCGCTATTAGCCGACTTCATTTGACGAGCTTAAATATTGCTCTCATCGGAAGTTTGGCGATGATTGTGATTATGCTCGGCAACCTCGGCAGTCTCAAGTTTTTACCAGCGCCGCTCGGCGTCATGGTTTGGCTAATGCTCACCGTTTTAATGCTTTTGGCTTATATCTTCGGATATGTCTGCGTTCAAGCCGCTACCGGAAAGCGTCTGCAAAAATTCTTCTTCGGCGAAGGCAAACACTCTGAATCAACCGCTTTATTGCTGGGGGCTGTTTTCTGGACGGCTGTTTTGTCCATTCCTTATGTTTGGGCAGCGACGCTCATCGGTCTGCTCGTCATCAGTCTCGGATTAGTCTTAACCGCCCGTCCCGTTCTCGGCTGGAAGCCATCAGCCAGATAGATTATTCGCTCGTCTCTGCAGCCAAATTCAGTAAAAATAATTGTCCGGAAATATTCTTTCTTTTCGGCAAAAAATGTAACTTTCCATCTTTGCCAAGTGTCTACTAAATTTGTCGGCGGCCCGAAGGCAAAGCTGTCTGCTGACAAAACATTACAGTGAATTTGTTTTAACGCGGGCAACTAATTACTTGCTGCAGGCGTAAAATAACAACCGAATAGTTTGGTCAATAACAAAATTTAAGCGGAAATTTATTATGCGACACATATTTGCAATCTTAATTTTAACAGTCGGAGCGTTCGTTTCGACTGTTTCTGCTCAACAAGCGCAAACTGCCAAGAGTTTGCCCGGCGAAGTCAGCGCCGTTGATTCGGCAAACAATCAATTAAAACTTAAAACAAGCGGCGGTGAAGTCACCGTTTCGCTTGACTCCAAAACGGAATTCAAACGAGTTTCGCCCGATAAACCGAGCGACTTAAGTCTCGCCACCGCTACCAGCCTTTCCGAGATTTCTCTTGGTGATAAAATAGTCGCGGTCGGCGTTTTGTCTGACGATAAAAAGACATTGAGTCAGACGCGCCGCGTTTTTCTGCTCACCAAAACCGACCTTGCCAAAAAGCAGGAAGCCGATCAAGCCCGTTGGACGACGCGCGGCATTGCCGGCAAAGTTACGGCCCTCAATCCGGCGGCAAATACCGCTACGGTTGAATTGCGAGGCGGTTTCGGCGGCGCTGCCCGAACAATTAACGTTAGCGCGACAGACAAAACTGTTTTTCATCGTTACGCCCCCAATTCGGTCAAATTCAGCGATGCCAAGACCAGCAATTTTGGCGAACTCAAAGTCGGCGATCAGCTTCGCGCTGTCGGCGAAAAAAGCGCGGATAGCACCGGTTTAGCGGCTGAAGAAATTCTTTTCGGCTCGTTTCGAATGATTGCCGGAAAGGTCACTGCAATTGACGCCGCCAAGGGTGAGATTATTGTTAAAGATTCACAAACTAATAAAGATGTAACAATTGCTGTCAACAATGACACTCTGCTGCGCCGGTTTCCGCCCGAAGTCGCGCAAAGAATGGCGCAGATGCAAGCCATGCGAGCCGCAGGCGGCGGCTTCGGGGCAGGCGGCGTTCAAAGACCGAACGGCGGGCAAGGCGCGCCAAATTCGCCAAATGTCGCGGGCAGTGAGAGACCACAGGGCGCTGGCGGCGGCGGCGGTGATACGCCGGGCGGCAGAGCGGGAATGAGACGCGGCGATGTTGATTCAATGCTCGAACAAATGCCGGTGTTGACTCTTGCAGAATTAAAAGTCGGGGATGCTGTTGCCGCATCCAGCAGTGTTGGCACAAGCGAAAATCATGTCACAGCGATTAAATTTGTTGCCGGCATCGAGCCCTTTTTAACCGTCCCGCAGTCAGGCGAGAGACCGCAGGGAAATCGTTCGCAAGGTTCGCCGTCAATCAATATCCCGGGCTTGGACGGATTTGGCGCGCCGTAATAATCCAGGATGTTAAATTTAGGACTGCGGACGTAAAAGTTTGCAGTCCGTTTTCAACTTTTAGCGATAATTATTTATTTATCAAATATATTTTATGCGATTTTTACAAGTATTTATTTTGACACTTTTAATTTCAAGCGCTGCTTTCGCACAGGCGACCGGCAGTCTGCGCGGGACAGTCGTTGACCCCAACAGCGCCGTTGTGCCCAATGCGACAGTTGTCGTTTCGGGCAACGGAACTGAGAAAACAGTTATTTCCAGCAATGCCGGTGAATACAACGTAGCAGGGCTGCCGGCCGGCGTTTACACGGTTCGTGTAAATGTTACTGGTTTTACTCCGTATGAAGACGCGCAGGTAAATGTTCAGGCCGGTAAGCGCGAGGATTTAACCATCACTTTAACAATCGCCGTCGAACAGCAAGTCGTCACCATTGGCGATAATTCAAACAAAGTTACGACCGACCCTGAGAATAACGCCGATGCGACGGTTCTCAAGGGCAAAGATATTGAAGCTCTACCGGAAGACCCTGATGATCTGGCCGCCGCTTTACAGGCTCTGGCCGGAGCATCAGCCGGGCCAAACGGCGGACAGTTTTATATTGATGGATTTACGGGCGGAAATCTGCCGCCGCGCGAATCAATCCGTGAAATTCGCATCAACCAAAATCCGTTTTCGTCCGAATACGACCGACCCGGTTTTGGCCGAATCGAAATTTTTACCAAACCCGGTTCAGACCGTTTTCGCGGGCAGGTTTTCTATAATTTTAATAATCAATATTTTAATTCGCGCAATCCTTTCGCCGTTAATCGAGCAAAGAGTCAAACGCAATTTTACGGCGGCAATTTATCGGGGCCGATTATTAAAAAGAAAGCGTCTTTCTTCGTTGATTTTGACAATCGTTTAATTGATGACAACGCCGTTATCAATGCCACAATTCTCGATTCAAATTTAAACCCGACTCTGTTTGCCGAATCTCTCGTCGTTCCGGTGCGCCGGCTTTCAGTCAGTCCGCGCCTTGATTATGCGATTAACGACCGCAATACGCTGGTCGCGCGTTACAGCTTTTCGCGTAACACGAGAGATAACAGCGGATTAAACGAGTTTACCCTGCCGACGCTCGCCTATAACACGAAAAGCACCGAGCACAATCTTCAGCTTACCGAAACGGCGGTCATATCGCCGACTGTGATCAATGAAACCAGGTTTCAATACACCCGCAGTCGAAGCGATCAAAACGGCAACAACTCAATTCCAACGATCAATGTAGCGAGTTCGTTCACCACCGGCGGAAGCAACATCGGGTTGAGTTTTACCAACACCGACCGCTACGAACTGCAAAATTACACGACTTGGACGCTCGGCAAACACACCCTTAAATTCGGCGCTCGCCTTCGCGGCGAGTGGCTTGATACGCGTTCAGATTCAAACTTTGCCGGAACTTTCACTTTTGCCGGAAGCCCGACGGTCAGCTCGCTCGAACAATATCGGCAGAGAATTTTGGGCAACCCAGACCCGCAATATCTTCCGACACAGTTTTCTATCGTTGCCGGAAACCCGATTGCCAAAATTTCGCAAACCGACGCCGGCATTTTTGCCAACGACGATTGGCGGGTAAATCAAAAGTTGACTTTGAGCTATGGCTTGCGTTACGAAGCGCAGACCAACGTCAAAAATAACTTAAATTTCGCCCCGCGTTTCGGTTTCGCCTATTCACCTGGCGCAGGCGGCGCCAAGCCCCCGAAAACAGTGTTTCGCGGCGGGTTTGGGGTTTTTTACGACCGCATCAGCGACAACCTCAGTTTGCAGGCAGTTCGTTTTAACGGAGAAAACCAGCTTCAATATATTGTCCGACTAAACGACCCGAATCCGGCTAACGCGGCAATCGCGCAAAGCATTTTGAGCCAGGCCGTTTTCAGCATCAACGGTGTGACTAATGTTCCGACGGCGGCGCAGCTCGCGGCGGTGCTGCCCGGCACGACTACGACTCGTCAGCTCGATCCGGATATTAAATCGCCTCAAACGATTCAGGGCGCAATCAGCGTCGAACGTCAACTGCCGTTTCGGACAACCTTGTCTGCGACTTATTTGTGGGCGCGGACGCGCGATTTATTGCGAACGGTTAATGTTAACGCGCCGATTTGCCCGACGCCGACTTTTTGTCCGGCAGGTTCAACCGTTCCATTGCCAGGTGATGGGAATATTTATAATTTCGAATCCAACGGGAGATTTAACCAAAATCAGTTGATTTTAAACTTTAATACCAGGCTGAATCCTAATTTCCAGTTATTTGGTAATTATCGCCTTAATAAGGCACGCAGCGATGTCGAAGGCGGCAGCGGTTTCGGGTTTGGCGGCGGCGGCGCGGGTGCGGGCGGTTTCCCTTTATACACTTATGATTTAAGCACGGAGTACGGCGATTCGTCACAGGATATTCGACATTTCTTTGTTATTGGCGGTTCGTTCGGCGCGCCGTTTAGGATTCGCCTGGCTCCTTTTATCACCGCGCGTTCGAGCTCTCCGTTTAATATTACAACCGGAATTGATACTAACGGCGATTCGCTTTTTACCGAACGCCCGACTTTTGGACAGTTAGCCGAACGCTGCCAAGCGCTCAGAGTATCCAATTCATTTTGCAACATCGGCAGTAATGATCCAAACACTATTATTCCGCGCAACTTCGGACGCGGCCCGGTTTCGTTTCAAGTTAATTTAAACGCGACCAAAACTTTTGGATTCGGCAGTTCGACTACGAAAAACGTGGCCGCCAGCGGCCCGGCGCAGCAGCAACCGGAAGCACCGGCAGGCGGCGCAGGACGCGGCGGCCGCGGCGGTCGAGGCAGTGGCGGCGGAGGCGGCGGAATCGCCGGACTCGGCGGCGGCGGTCGTGGCGGCGGTGGCGGTTTCGGTCAGGCCGGCGGAGTAAATACGGACAAGCCTTATAATTTGACGTTTGGTGTCCAGGTCACTAATCTTTTCAACCGGACGAATTTAGGTCAGCCGATCAGTGTTTTAAGCTCGCCTCGATTCGGTACGGAAAACAGTTTGGGCGGCGGATTTGGCGGATTTGGCGGTGGGGCTTTGTCAAACGCCGGCAATCGCCGCATTGTGCTGACTATGCGTTTTAGTTTTTAAGCTAAACAGTCTGGCTTTTAACGATTATTTGTCTTTAGCTGGTGAATGTCGGTGCGAACTGCACCGACATTTTTTTGTTTTGTAAACTGGCTAAATTTAGGTTAGGTCAGAATGCTCAGCATCATAAATACAATCCAAACTCTCAAATTTTCCTCACGCCGGCAGACTTTTAAATTTAACGGCTGTGCTATTCTTGGGTTTTGTTAAATTCATCAAGCTTTTCCGCAACATTATGAAAAATTATCTTTTGCTAAGCGTTTTTATCTGGTGTTCCGGTGTGAATGTTTTTGCCCAGAATCAGCAACCGAAATCTAATCAAAACCTGACAAAAACTGAGAAAATGGCCGGTGTTTCGTCTCCTGCAAAATCAATCTTGATCAAGCCTGACGCGACTCCGTTAGACTTGGCTCGAGCGGCGCTGCAAGCACATGGCGGCGAAAAATTTAAAGCGATGAAAAGCCTGACCGAAATCGGAACGGCGGATGTTTCGATGCCGGGCTCGGTGCAGAGCATGACCGTTGGCTACAAATTAATTATGGCGGGCGACAAATTTCGTTTCGAGATCAATTCTCCACTGGCTAATTTTGAGCAAATCTACGACGGTGAAAATCTATATTCTTCGAGAGGCGGCTCGGATATTCCGCCGCTCAGCAAGCTCGGCATCAACTTGATTGCTAAAGCTGAAGATAAAGGTTACTCAGTTTCGGCTCTGCCGGACAAAAAGAAACGACGCGGTTTCCGCATCACCACGCCTGAAGGCTATAGCACAGACTTTTATCTTGACCCAACTACAGCGCAGGTAATGAGTTTCGAAGCAAAGTTTACTGTTCGTGACCGGGAGGTTTCAACCGCCGTCGAACACGATAAATTCCGCGAAGTCGAGGGCGTTTTGGTGCCGGAAAAGTTTTCGCAGCGGTTTGATGTCGGAGGCAATACTTTTTACGCCAGTTTCAAGGCGAAAGAAGTTTTAGTCAATGCAGCAATCGCCGATGATGTTTTCGCCATGCCGCAATAAAAATGAGAAAATTCTTAAATAAAAAAGGAAGGCGTCTCGCCTTCCTTTTTTCACTCTTTTCCGCTCGCTAGTTTGCGCCGGTAATCATCAATTGTTTTCTGCGCGTTGAGCAATTCCTGCTCGGGATTTCCTCTCTCAAGCTGCGGCGTTTTTTCCGGCCGGTTCAAAAACTTGTAAGCTCCGTATCCGCCAAGCGCGATGACTCCGAAAACAACCAGATACCAAAACAAACTCGCCAGGAGCATCACTGCCGAATAAACCAGGATCGCGGCAAAAACTAAACCGAGTCCAATAAATATAAGCTTTAGCTTGTCCATAAAGATAAACCGCACATTGATTTAAACGTGCATAATTTCATGCTCTTTGGTTTTGGAAAATTCGTCTATTTTGCCGACAAAAGTATTGGTCAATTTTTGTATTTCATCAAGCCCGCCGCGCTCATCATCTTCAGAAATAGCCTTATCTTTGAGCATTTTCTTGAGTTTTTCGTTGGCATCGCGGCGGACGTTGCGTACCGCGGTGCGATGTTCTTCGGCAATTTCGTGAACTTGTTTGGCCATCTGTTTGCGGCGTTCTTCGTTCAAAGCCGGAATCGGAACACGCACTACCTTTCCGTCATTCGATGGGTTCAAACCCAATTCGGAGTTTCTAATGGCCTTTTCAATCGCGTTAAGCTGAGTCGTATCCCAAGCCTGAACAGTCAGCATTTGCGGTTCCGGAACGGCGATCGAGGCCATCTGATTGAGCGGCGTCGGCGTACCGTAATAGTCAACCATCACGCTGTCCAGAATTCCAACCGTGGCGCGCCCGGTGCGAATATTTGCCAATTTGCGTTTAAAATCTTCGACGGCCGCATCCATTCGCGGCTTTGTTTCTTTAATTACGTCACTAATCATTTCTTGTAAATGGTGAATGGTGAATGGTGAATAAGCAGTTAAATAATTCATCATTCATTATTTATCATTGACAACTGTTTTTCCCAAATTTTCTGAGTTTTTCTAATTCCACCTTGAGTTAGATGTTCTCTCTGCTGATTAATCTGCTGTCGCCGGAATTTTAAAAAAATATGAATGTTGTTGATAAAACGATGTTTCGGAAGCTTGCGAACTCATATCGTTTATCCTCCAACGAGTGTGCCGATTTCCAGATTACCGTTGACGACCTTTTGAATGTTGCCCGGCTCTTTCATGTTAAAAACAATAATCGGCAAATTATTGTCCATGCAGAGCGAGATTGCCGAAGCATCCATTACTTTCAGCTGTTGTTCGAGAACCTGTTGGTAACTTATCTTTTCGTAGCGGGTGGCATCTGGATACAAAATCGGATCGGCCGAATAAATTCCGGCGACTTTCGTACCCTTTAAAATCACTTCCGCGCCGATTTCGAGCGCTCGCAAAGCGGCGGCGGAATCGGTCGTAAAGTACGGATTACCGGTTCCGGCGGCGAAAATCACCACTCGCTCCTTTTCCAAATGACGGGTCGCGCGGCGGCGAATAAACGGTTCGGCCAATTGCGGGATATTGATAGCAGATAAAACACGCGTTGTCACACCCGTTTTTTCGAGCGCATCCTGTAAAACAACCGCGTTCATCACCGTTGCCAGCATTCCGATATAATCTGCGCTGCCTCTATCCATACCTTCGGCCGATTTCGAAACCCCGCGAAAAATGTTGCCGCCGCCGACCACAACGGCAACTTGAACGCCCTGCGCGTGAATTGCCTTGATTTCTTCGGCAACCGACCGTGCCATGTGAGTGTCAATCCCGTAATTTTGTCCGCCCATTAGTGCTTCGCCTGATATTTTGAGCAGAATACGATGATAAACCGGTTTGGCTGTTCTGGGTGCTGCTGCTTCCATGAAATAAAAGTCCAAATCTTAAAATTCAAAGTCTAAAATCCAAAATTGTGCAAGACGAGTCAGGCAATAAAATCAGACAAACTACATGTATTGAACTTTAGACTTTGAACTGATGTTAATTAGCGCCTGCGAGCGAAGCCACTTCGTTTGCGAAATCATCGCTCTTTTTCTCGATACCTTCGCCCATTTTGTAGCGCGTAAAGCGGCGAATGGAAATGTTCTCCTTGATCGAAGCGATTTTTTCCGTAACGAGTTCGGCAATGGTTTTCGCCGGGTCCTTAACAAACGGCTGGTCGAGCAAAACAACTTCTTCGTAATATTTATTAAGCCGTCCTTCGATAATCTTGTTAATTACGTCCTGCGGTTTGTTTGCATTTTTCTGGTCATTTTTGAGCTGACCGAGAGTGATTTCGCGTTCTTTCTCAATAATCTCCTGCGGCACTTCTTCGCGGCGGACATAAGCCGGCTGCGCGGCGGCAATATGCATCGCGATATCTTTAACAAGCTGCGTAAATTCTTCGCCGCGCGCGACGAAATCGGATTCGCAGTTGACTTCGACCAGAACGCCGACTTTGCCGCCCATGTGAATGTATGAGCCGACTACGCCTTCAGCGGCAATCCGTCCGGCTTTTTTTCCGGCGGTCGCCATGCCTTTTTTGCGAAGAATTTCAACGGCCTGGTTTTCGTCGCCGCCTGATTCAACCAATGCATTTTTACAATCAACCATTCCCGCGCCGGTTTTTTCGCGCAGGGCTTTTACCAAACTAGCTGTAATTTCTGCCATTACTCTTATCTATCTCCTAAATTAAAAACAAAATAAAAATCAGTCTAACAAAAAAAGCGTGTTTTGTCAGAGCGGGACAATTTCTGCTTGGACGCAAAAAAACGCAGCCCCGATAACTCGAAAGGCTGCGTTTCGCTTATCGAACTATGTCCGAAATACTATTGTCCGGCGACGGCTTCAAACTCGGTTTGATTAACACCCTCTTCGGCTTTCGAGCTATTACCCGCGCTACTCTGATCATTATCGGCAGCAGTGTCTTCGGCTGTTTGATCGTCAGCCGCCTGGTTTTGCCCGTTTCGATAGTCGGCAAACTTTCCGTTCGCTTCCTGTTCTTTATCAAAATCGCTTGAACCTGCGACGCCGCCTTCAGTGCCGATTTGTTTGCCTTCGATAATTGCGTCCGCAATTCGCGAAGCAAACAGGCGAATGGCGCGAAGCGCATCATCATTGCCGGGAATTACCGCGTCAATCCCTTCCGGTGAGCAGTTAGTATCAACCACTGCGACAACCGGGATTCCGAGGCGGTTAGCTTCGGCCACTGCGATTTCTTCTTTTTTGACGTCAATGATAAAAAGCAAATCCGGCAGGCGATTCATGTTTTTGATGCCCGCAAGATTTTTCATCAGCTTTTCATGCTCATTATCAAGATTAAGGCGCTCTTTCTTGGTTAATAAATCGGCGCGGCCGTCTTCCTGCATCGCTTCGATTTCTTTGAGCCGTTTGATTGATTTTTGAACCGTTTGGAAATTTGTCAAGAGCCCGCCAAGCCAGCGATTATTGATATAATATTGTCCAGCGCGTTCGGCTTCTTCTTTGATAGCCTCTTGCGCCTGTCGCTTGGTGCCGACAAACAAAACTGTTTTATTCGGATTAGCCGCAATGGCGTCGCTCGTATAGGCGATGGCTTCGCGGAAAAGCTTTTGCGTTTTCTGTAAATCAATAATGTAAATTCCGTTGCGCTCGCCGTAGATGTACTCTTTCATCTTTGGATTCCAGCGACGAACCTGATGACCAAAGTGGACTCCTGCTTCGAGGAGTTCTTTCATTGTAACTGTTGTAGCCAAGCAATTTCTCCTTTTATGTGTTGGTTTGGTGTACTCGCCGTCGTTTGCGGAGTTTGATCAAGTCAACCAATCTAAACGACGACAATGGGTTTATTAATAGTGAATTATGGATGATGAATAAAAAATCTTTAATTCACCATCAACCATTATCAATTCACCATTAAGCGAATTAGCGTTTCGAGAATTGGAAACGAGCGCGAGCGCCTTTTTGACCGTATTTTTTGCGTTCTTTCTTGCGCGGATCGCGGGTGACGAGTCCGGCTTTTTTGAGCGCAGGACGCAAATCCGGATTAAATTCCATCAGAGCGCGAACAATGCCGTGACGAACTGCGCCGGCCTGACCTGATGTTCCGCCGCCGGCGACGTTCACCAGAATATCAAATTTGTTTGCAGTTTCGGTCATCCGAAGCGGTTGCCGGATAATCATTTGCAAAGCTTCATTTGGAAAATATTCCTTAAACTGGCGTTTGTTGATAGAGATTTTGCCCGAACCCGGACGCAAATAAACGCGAGCCGTTGATGTTTTGCGTCGTCCTGTTCCGTAATATTGAATGTCTGCCATTTTATATAGTGAGCGGTGAGCGGCGAGCGGTGAAAAAGCTTTTTTAGCTTACTGCTCACTGCTCGCTGTTTACTTTGTAGTTATTTCAAGTGTCTGCGGATTTTGCGCGGTATGTGTGTGATTGGCGTCACCGTAAACTTTCAGCTTTTTCGCCATCGCTTTGCCAAGTTTGTTTTTCGGCAGCATTCCTTTGACCGCAAGCTCAATTACGCGTTCCGGATGTTTAGCAAACTGGTCTTTGACCGAAATGGTTCGCAATCCGCCCGGATAAAGAGTGTGATGATGATAAAGTTTCTGATCGTTTTTCGAGGATTTAAAAACAGCTTGTTTGGCATTAATCACGACCACGTGATCGCCCATATCCATAAACGGAGTATATTGCGGATTGTTTTTACCGGACAAAACGCGTGCGATTTCAGTAGCCAGCCGTCCGACGGTTTTACCCGCCGCATCAACGATATACCATTTGCGATTTTCGGCAAGTCCTTTGCCGCTAGGAAAATATGTGCTCATCTTCTTTTCTTATGATACAAGGATATATTTCCGCCTAGAAAGCGAACGACAAGAATAACGAAGCACACTTGGCAATGTCAAGTAAACAAAGGCCTGATTATCGATTTAAGTCAAACCAAAGCCGTACCGCGCTGCCGTTAACATTAAGCCGATGATGGTTTTCGCGTCTTCAAGTTTGCCGCTTGAGAGCAAATTTGGAATCACTTCGAGCGGGATTCTCTCAATTGACAAAATCTCGTCAGCCTCAAGATTTTGCTGTGTTTTAGTCAAATCAGTCGCCAAAAAAAGATGCATTTTCTCGCCTAAAAAACCGGGCGAAACGTAAAACTCGGTAAGCTTTTCGATTTTTCCCGCCGTCACGCCGATTTCCTCTTCAAGTTCGCGCCGCGCCCCGGTTTCTAAATCTTCGCCTTCCGATAGCGAACCGGCCGGCAGCTCAAGCAGATACTTGCCTGCCGGATGCCGGTATTGTCTGACCAGCGCGACCGAATTGTCGGGAAATACAGGCGCAATCACAATGCTTCCCGGATGCGTGATGATTTCTCGCGTGTAAATGGTTTCACCTTCTTTGACGGTGGCAACGGACACTTCAAAAATGCGCCCGCGATAAATTGGGCGGCTTTCGAGAACAACAGGTTTATCCATTTCAAAAGTTTAATCGGGAAACTCAAAGAAAATCAATCCTCGCGAAATATTCCGCAAAATGTTAATTTAGCGGGGAACCAAATAGATTTTTCCGAGTCTAACAATTAGGATGTAAAACCTTTTGGAGAAAGATGACTTATGGACTCTTTGATGCAGGAAAATAAAGAAAAGCAAAGCACGCCTAAGCTGTTTTGGATTGTCATGGTGATTGGTATTATGGTGTTTGGCGGGCTGGTCGCTTATTTTTTGTCCCAGCCGACGCCCGTCGTGCAGGAAGTGAAATTGCAGAACGCTATTCGAGAAGGTTCGCCCGAATTTGAAGCTTTGAAGTCTCGCGTTCTTGTTCTTGAGCAACCTGATTTATCAATGGAGTCGCAAAACGCTGCAGGCGGAATTACGATCACCTTGCGCGGGGTCGTCAAAAATTTTAGCGGCAAAACTTTGACCGGTTTGGAGGTCGTCGCTTCGGTTGTTGACGATAAGGGTAAGGTTATCAAAGAAAAAACTGCTATTGTTATTCCAACCCAGGTTGCGGTGGTTGAAAACAACAAGTCGTTGTTGGTAAACGTGGATATCGCAGGGTTTAGTCCAAAAGATAACCGTGCCAACTTTAAATTTCGCGTCACCGCTATTAAAGTCGAATAGAAATTTGAAATTAAAAGTCAATCAAAAAGGCTGGAGGAGTGTAAAACTTCTTCAGCTTTTCTTGATGATTGTCTGTGTCAATTAAAATGGCAACGGAGGATCCTCAGCAGTTGCTGGCGCACCCATTTTATCTGCTCCGCGGATTAAGCCTTTGGTAGCAATATAGAATGAGCGTATTCCGGTTTGATTGTAGCGACGTGGGATCGCAATCGCTTCAAACGTCGCGGGCAGGTTGACGTCTCGTTCGCGATGAGAAATGACAAAATAATATCCGTATCTCTCACCGCCAGCTAAAATTGAATCAACCAGATTTTCTTGCCCCAGCTGGCAAAGTGAACCAAAATTGCCGTTTCCAGTTGTACTCTGATATGTAGCTTCAGCGCCGTGAATAGCCCTAAGTAAGGAAACTGCGTGAGCTTCGCATTCTTCAACGGAGCTGCAAGTATATTCTTCCGGAATAATCGGATCGTTTTGATTTGCCGCCGCGCCCTGTTTATCCGCTCCGTGAATCATACCGTTGGCGTCAACATAAAATGAGCGGATTCCGGTTCTTCGGTATTGGCGAGGAACAGCGACAGCCTGAAAATTGGCAGGTGTCGTAGGAGTTCTGATTTGCGTTGTGAGGGTAAAAATATATCCATACTTTTCCCCGCTTGCTAAAACACTGTCAATTAGATTTTCTTGGCCTAACTGTAATAAAGAGCCAAAATTGCCGTTTCCTGTTGTCCCTTGATATGTCGCTTCAGCGCCGTGAATTGTTCGCAACGCTTGAATCACAAATCTTTCATTGCGACTCGCCGGATAAGAAACAAAATCCTTGGTTTGAGCCGAAGCTTGAAACGGAATTCCAGTAAACAAAAGCGCGAAAATGAAAGCGAGTTTGAGATTCATAGTTTTCCTTGTTTATTAAATTATTTCGCAGTCTCGCGGACAAAGAGTTCTTCAAGCGATTGTCGAACGGGTTGAATCGAAACTAATTTCCCGCCTGATTGGTGAGCCGTCGCTAAAACTTCTTCGACTTGATTCTCATCTTCGATTTTTACCCGTGCTCCGTGCGCGGTCGCCGAGACGGTCGCGCCGGAAAGATTTAGAATTGCCATAGCTAGAACTTCTGCTGAAATGTTGGTCAGGTTTATCTCAAAAACTTGTGCTTCGCCTGATTGCGAAAGCAGTTCGTCAAGCTTTCCGGTTGCCGCGAGCTTGCCGTTTCGTAAAATCGCTACGCGGTCACAAAGCGCTTCAATGTCCGATAAAATATGCGTGGACATAAAAACTGTCGTGCCTTTGTCTCTGAGTTCGGCAATCATCTCGCGAATTTCACGGCGCCCGACCGGATCAAGTCCGCTCATCGGTTCATCCAGAAATACGATTTCGGGATTATTAACGAGAGCCTGGGCCAAACCGACGCGCTGCATCATCCCTTTGGAAAATTTGCGGAGTTGTTTGTTCCAGTCTTTTTCGTCCAACCCGACGCGCCGCAGCAAATTTTCGATTCGCGGCTTTCGTTCGGCTTTGGAAATACTAAACAGTTCAGCAAAGTAATCAAGCAGCTCGCGAGCAGTCAAATAATCATAAAAATAAGGGTTTTCAGGGCAGTAGCCAATGCAGTGATGCATTTTGACGCTCGCAATATCCTCGCCCAAAATTCGCGCCGTCCCGGAAGTCGGAAACATCAGACGCATCAGCAATTTGATGGTTGTAGTTTTACCTGCTCCGTTAGCACCCAAGAAACCGAAGATTTCGCCTTTTTCGACCTGCAAACTCAGATCGTCCAACGCGCGAACTTTTTTCTTTTTGAAAAAGCCGACTTCGTAATCTTTCGTTAAATTTGTAATTTCAACTACTGAGTTCATTGATTTAATTTTAAATATTGAGTTAAAAGCTTTATTGATAAGGGATTTTTGATGTTTTCCAGTCTAAACCCACATCGCATTTATTGTCTTCGTTGACTAACAAATAAGGCACGTTCGAGGGATCAAGCGGAGCGCCGCTCGAGTCAAAATGTAATCCTTCACCATTTGGCAGTTTGATTGATTTCAATAAAGGCAGCACTTCCCGCCATGAAACAGGACAATGAGTATTCTGTTTTTGAAAATCTTCGAGCGCGTGGCGAATTGCATCTCGTTCGTCAAAGGAATCTATTTGCGATAAACGGCTTTCCGCCAGTTCTTTCGTTTGATGATTTGGCGCGGATTCGTAAATTTGATAGTACATTTCACGGGCGAGGTTGCGACTCCCGCCTTGCGCCAGCATATTAGCTCCCATTTGTTTCATCCAGTCCGGCGCATCGGGCTTTATCGCGCCCTGAGTGTAAATTTCCGCCGCATTTTTATAATCGCCTTTTTTCCAGTAAATAAAGCCGAGATTGTGATACATCTGCCAATTATCGGGCTCGGCCGCGACCCCTTTTTCACTAATCTTTATTGCTTGATCAACGTCAATAGCAGGCAAGAGCATCGAACCGTAAATATAGGCGGGAGTAAAATTTGGATCCAGCGTAGTTGCTATATCAAGCATCGGATAGAGCAGGCGCGGATTAAGCGGTTTTAAGTTATCAATCTGAATTTCGCCATGGTAGTTTGCCACCTTGTTTCCAAAGTATTGAAGCGCGCTCATCCAATAGTAGTCTGCGATCAATCCATCGAACCCGAGACTTATCTTCTTAAGCGTTTCTCCCTTAAAATACAAATCGGCTTCGGCTATGTCAGGCGGCAGCGGAGATTGGTTTGCCTCAAGAAAACGGCTCAAACCAAATTGTGCCGGAAAACCCAAGAGGATAATTGCTGTTAACAAAACTATCTGCTTCATTTCGGAGAAATAAAAGGTTATTTGAAGTTTCGACGGTTGAAGATCAAGATCGAAGCCGAAAGCAAAATTGATATATAAACGACGGCATATCCTGACGCCGCCCCAATTTGATTAAGAGAAGGCATTTGGCCATGCGCAGCAAGGGTAATAAAGCTAAAGTAACTTAAATTCGGTAAGAAATAATATAGAAAAGTAAACAGAATTTTAGCTGCCGGAGCGCCGACGGTCTGGGCAAAATCGCGGAGGCTGGTGCTGAAATGTCCGATTACAAAAACAAAAAATGTCAACAATGCCGATAGAGCGGGCGAGGAAAACGAAGAAAACAAAATGGCAACTGCGGTCAAAATAGAGAGTTCGAGAAATATCAGAAAAATCGCCCACCAAATCTTTGTCACGAATGAGGCTCCGCCAACATACAACAATGCTAGTGAAATACCGACACCCATAATAACGATATTAACAAGCAGCGTCAGGCACAACCCGAAATATTTGCCGATGATAAATTCGCTGCGCTGGACGGGTTTGGCGAAGATTGCAAAAACTGTTCGTTTTTCGATTTCTTTAGAAACTAATCCGACGCCGACAAAAATTGCGATGAATGTTCCGAAAATGAGCATTGCGCTCAAACCGACATTGATTGTAGTTCTGGCTTCCTGCCCGTCGGTTAGATCACCCAGCATGATTGCCGCTCCAATCAGCAGCAAAACAAATAAAACCAGATTATAAAGGATGCGGTCGCGGATAGCTTCGCGAAAAGCGTTACGCGCCACCGTGTAAACGGTTTGAAATGAATTAAGTGAAGCTGATTTGGGCAGCCGTCTAACCGAGATATTTTGTTCGTGAGAAACTTGTTCAACCATAACCGTCCGATAAAACCTTAAAATGACTAAAACAAATTGTTGACCCTATTTTAATGAGGCAACGTTCTTACCTCAATCGAGGGAGATTCCTACTCGATTTCCACTAAACTAAATTTGTTATCAGAGCGAATCACATTTTTGTTGTCGAGAATAACGCCTCTTGCCAGATTTAACTTCTCTAGGTTAGCTTTTCCTGGAAGCGCGTCATCAACTAAGACGGATTGCTTATAATCAAGAAGGAAATCGTGTCTGACAAGTAAATGCGTGATACCTAACTGTTTAATCTTGCTCTGCAATTCCGCAGTGTTTTTAGATTCTTCAACCAATTTTTTGAATGTGTAATCTTCAAACATGTAATCGGAGAAATAAGGCCTATTAAGGTAATAGGTATCGCGCCGCATATTTATCAGCCAAATCTTCGAGTTTTCAGGAAACTGCGTATTGATAATTTGGTAGTACGGATAATAATCAAGTGATCTGGTTAAGAAATCTTCCGTTGATTCTCCGCCGAACACCACTTGAAGCGGGCTCTTTTGCGCAAACCAAGCGAGTGAGGTGCTTCCGCTGATAATCGAGATTATCAGCAACGCTATTCCTAAAGTTTGCCGCAGAACTTTTTTGTCTTGAGTCAGGGCGTAACTGGAAAAAACGATGACAACCGCCAGAGTCGGAAAAATTGGTAACAGGTAACGAAGCTGCTGACTGGTAAAAAGCCAAAAGACAAACAGACAGCCCGAAATCAGCAAGGCAATTTTGATGCTAGAGTCAAGCAAAGAACGACGGTAAGCCCAGATTATCAAAGGCAAACCAAACAAAAAAACAACGCCCAGCACTCCGTCAAAATATTGGGGCAATTCCGGCTGCGCTCTTAAAGAAACTGCTACGGGCGCGATTAAATAATCGATAATACTCTTGGCGGAGCCGCCGTATTGAGAGTTAATTACTTGAAACCAGACTGAGCGTTTGGCATCCCAACCGGGAGCCGCACCATTCCAAACGTTTAAATAAAACGGGAAAACCGGACTGCCTGTTTGAACCCAATCCCGGATATACCAGGGGCTCGCTAAAATGCCAGCGCAAGCCAAGGCGATTAATCCCTTTGCTAAGAGCGAGATTGCCGTCGGAGAATTTCTTGTTTCGTCGTTTTGCGCCAGCCGCGCTCGCAAAAGAATTGCTAATGCCACCGCGATAACCGCGAATAGTGCAGTCAGCTTGATTGCCAGAGCCGCCCCCAAGCACAAAGCCGTGTAGAAAAGCCATTCGCTTCGCAAATCTTTCCACCAGCGGGAGACGGCATGAACTGCCAAAGTCAGATAAAAAGCCAGTGCTAAATCTATGTAACCGCTCGACGCGACATGATAAGCGGTTGGGATAGTGACAAAGAGTAGAGCGGAAATAATCGCCCATTTTTTGTCTAACCCAAGCTCGCGCGCCCAGCCGTAAGTCGCAAGCGCCAAAAGCGGAAAAAATGCGAAAACCGTTGCGCTCGCCGCCGCTTCGCCGGTCCGTAAGCTAAAGATGTTGCCGAGGAGCATCGCCCAGACAACTTGCATTTCCGTTCCAAGCGCTAGATAACTGGCGATATTTCCTTCGATCACCTGGTTGTTTCCGGCAGAGATAAAGTTTCTGGGAACTGCGAAATGGTAAAGCAGAGCATCTTTGGCCGTTGGCGGTGCAACGGCGGAAATTAAAGTGAGCAAGATGATTATTACCGTAATGCCAAAAGCTAACTTTTCAACAACGTCGGTTGAGTTGGTTTCACCAAGAGATTTTCTTGCCTGCCAACTGCGAAAAGCAAAATAAATAAATAAAGTCAGCCCGATTAGCAAACTAACTGCGGCAGTTGCGGGTTTGTAGCCGCCAGACAGGCCGGCAAAAAACCAAAGCAAGGACCAACCCGCTGCCCCAAAGCCGCAACTTCTGGCGAAGCCCAATATTTTTGAATCATTATCATCTGTTTGAGCGGTGCTAATCCTTTTAACAGCCAAAACCATTAATGAGCCAAGTCCGCACCAAGCTGCGACAATTAGACATGCGATCAAGACGCCGAAAAGATTGGTGAGAAACCCGGCAAGCCCGAAAAATGTCTTTCCGGCTAAGTTATCAACCAAGGCTGGCAGTTGGCATATATCATCACTGCGAGGAAAAAGGAAAGCTGAAATCAAAATCAATGCCCAAACAGTGATAATTATTGAAGTAAAATTGTTTTCTTTAAATTTCTCAGGCATTTATTTAAATTGTCTTTGGCAAGGTGTTTTTAGGCGGCGTTATTGCAGTTTAAAGTATTTTCACATTAGGCTAGGGGCGTAACTTAATGCGATACAGTTTATATTTGCCTACTTGCTCTCCAACATCTCTCTCGAACCAGCGGTCTAAATTCGAAAGATTTGGTTCATCGCCAGCGTAGGTAAGAACATAAGATAAGTTGTATCTCACGGCTTGCTCATGCGAAAAATTCAATTTATATTCTGTGAAATAATTTACTTCATCAAGTTTCTCCTGGTTTGAAATTGGTTTTGAATTATTTGCTAAAGCCGGCAGTGCGCGCTCGTAGCCAAAGATTGCGGCCATAACCTCAAACTGGTTTTTATCAATTGCTTCTGCTAATTCTTTTTCACTCGTTCCGGTTAAGTACATATATTGATAAAATCTTTCTTTACCTTCACCCTTCTTTAATCCGGAAAAGACTGAGATATGTGGTGACCATAAAACAGCCTGCGGTGCAACAGTGGGTAAAAGATCAGCCTGATCAATATTTGCTGCTAAAACAGTGGGAGCGGGCTTATTTCTATCATTTTCAAGATTTGATGAGTTGGAATTACCAAGAGTTTTTAGACGATTTAAAACTAGCATACTCTCTTCATCAATTTTCATTAATTGGGCACTTCGCTTAACCAAACCAGCCACTTCTATAAATCCCCAGCCTAAAGATAAAATCGCAACATACAGTAAGATTCTATTTGAGATTTTTTGCTTGAATTGCTTTTGCGTGAATAAATAAGATGTCACCACCGCCGCAACTAAAACAATATAGTTGGCTACATATAATTCATAATGAATCGGTTGCAGCGACACGCCGGTAATTATTTGTTGATTAAAAATTATCAGCGGCAGTAGGGCAAATGATATGGCAAAAAGCGTGAGGTGATCATTCAAATTAAGAAAACTGCGCCAGACTAAAAAAATGATAATTATTGCCAGCAAAACTCCGAATAATTCGCAAGGACGAAATAAATCCGGTAAATGAGTAAAAGTTAGCGCTTGCGTGGTGTCTAAAGATTCTGCTCGTTGCGAAAGAAGTTCCAAATACGGAACGATTGCCGCAACGGCAAAAACGCCGATTATCAGTAACATCATTAAATTACGTTTCCAGTGTTGCCACTGAAACGTAAAATACAATAGCGCAATACAAAAAATCCATGCTGCGGCCGCAGTCCACAAGTAAAAATACGAAAAGACAAGAATTGCAAATGATAGACCCGCAATAACCGCGCAAATGACTGCAAAGCGGTGTCGTTCAGTTGTAAGGGCATACCAAATTAGGCTCAGGAAAATGAAGAACAACGGAAAAACGCCGGATGGCTGATATCGTCTTGTAAAAGGAATAGCAACTAAGCCTGCTCCTTGTCCCAAATAATCCCCGAGGTAAACCCTTGTTTCTCCGTAGGTGGCTACAAAAGCACCGAAACAAAGTACAAAAATTGCCCCAACTGCTCCTAGCCGAACTTCTCCGGTTAAAGATTTAATTAACCAAAATATTGACAGCGTTGATAGGAAACTTGAAAAAACCGTTAGCCAGATAAACGACGATGAAGCTGAAACACCTAAAATGCGAGCGGGAATCGCAATTAAATAAGACGGAAAAAATTGAATAGAGAAAAGCGATTCAGCTTGGGGTGCCTCTATGCTATTCTCGCGCCCGGTGTAAGGATCGTAACGCCTTTCCCTCCCGTTGATTATACCATTAACGTAAGCAGAGTAGGCAACTTCATCTGTATGAAGCACTACGTAAGAGCCTTGCCAATTGCCGCCAGTTTGCAGCCATAAACTTATTTGCGGAAAAAGCATGAGGAGCATGATTGCTATTGACGCATATATCCCCCATTTCCATTGGCTAAACGAGCTTTCATTCATATTAAATGATGTATTAATTTCACTATCTATCAAGTATCTGCTAAATGCCGCTCAAGCCACCAGCAAAATAATAAAGACATGATTATAAAGCATGTAGTCCGTGAGTCGCTTCTTGAAATATATCAAACGTGATAATCGCTAATTTTCGAAAAAAGTTAATTGTTAGATTCAAATTTAATTACTTCTTCAGGATGGAGTATTTGACGTTCTGATAACACAGCAAATATTGCATCATTAGGAATTAACTTATCCAGAGATAGAATTTGATCGTTACCTTTTGCTTCTTTAATAGCTACAAAACTGCCTTCGTTGATCAACAGCCGCCAGGTTTCCGCCTGCTTTTTATTAAGATGCTTGGCTATTTCGTATTGCGCAGCAGCTTCATCTTTCAAATCGAGTTTTTCAAGCAGAGAACCATACCGAACTCTTGCAAACACCGAATAGGGAAAAATCTTGACAGCTTCTGAAGCTGTATTCTTTGCTCCTTCAAAATCATTCGTTAAGATTTGAGAGGAAATTAAATATGAATAGCTGCCTATTGGGTTAAGCCCTTTTGCTACAGCTTCCTTAAACTGATAGCTGGATTCCTGCAATTTATCTTCGCCGCGAAGCCGAAATCCGTAGGAAACGGCAGCCGCCGCATTGGCTGGATCAAGTATTTCAGCTTTTTCAAAATACGATTTGGCAGTTTCAAAATCTTTTTGTTTTTCTGCCTGATAAGTGAAGAACTGACTTATTGCTTTGAAGGCCGAGAAAATTGTCAACGAAAAACATAAAACTATGGCAATTATAGCAAACGTCGGTATGCAGCGGTTTAGAGCAAGCGATTGAAATAGATTATTAAAATTCTTTTTTATGCAATGACCTTTTAAGAGAATTGCCAGCAAAAAGAAGAAAACAAGCCCGTTCTGCATCAATCGAAATGAAAAAGAGCTAACTGCTGAACTGCAAAGAAATGCTATCATTCCGGCAATCGCAGCATGGTTTAATGTATTGGATGCAATAAGTTTATTGTTTTTTAAAGTGTTAAATTCTAATTTGAAAATTCCAAAGATTAACCATGCGAAGAATGCACCCCCGACCACACCAAGCTCTGCCAAAATCTGTAAATACTCATTGTGTGCTCTTTCGGGAAACAGTTCTTCTTTTTGTTCTGCAACAGCTTTATTTTCTATTTTGCTTGAGAAAACAGCACGATATTTATTAAATTCCAGCCCAAAGTTATCAGCTCCGACTCCCGTCAAAGCGTTATTTGTAAACATTTCCACTCCCACGCCGTAAAAAAGCAACCTGATATTTTTTTGAATACTATTACTGGAATCTTCGTTTTGGATGTTAAGGCGGCCAAGCATGTTCTGGCTTTGATTTGAGCTAAAGATAGGTATTTGAACAAAAACGGCGACCAATATAATTCCTGCCGCCGCTAAAACTAAACGTTTCTTCTCGAAGGAGGTTTGGTGTATCAGTGCTCTTAGTAAAATGAAAACCGATAAACCGACGATGGAGGATAACAATGCGCCGCGGCTCAGCGAAAACAAAAGCGCCAGCCAGACGATAACTGTCATCAGAATCGCCCAAACTAAATTTCTTCTTTTTAGTTTTAAAATAAAGGAAAAAAATAGCGGCAAAACCGCAGCGTGCATCTCAGCAAATCTAGCATACCGAAAACCAAACACTTCGGTTATTTGAGTCGCAAATGTATATTCGATAACGCATAACATTGCGATTATTCCAATAACTGCGCTAAGGAAGAATATGCTTAGGATAAACAGTTTTCTACTGTCAACTATTTGAATTGCAAAAAGAAAGAAGACAAGATAGCTAAACCAGACTAACGTGTGATGCGCAACTGACAAAGTAGAGCCAGCCCAGAAAACAGATGTCCCGCTCCAAAGGATTAAAAGACACAGCGGGCTTATGATCCATAAATTAGCTTGGGTTGAAATTACAGTGAAATTTGCGTCCTTTGGGAATTTGAAAAGTAAATAAATGAGTGAAAAGGCAAGAAGCAGCGATGTTGCTAACTCGACTTTCCATGGATGCCCAAACAGAATAGAAGGAAGCGGAAAATAAATAAGCGGAAGGATCAAAACAATTACCCACAGAACAGAGAAATATTTTAAATAATTAGAGTCTCTATTTTCTGAAGTCGTAAAAACATCTTTTAAGCGCATACAACATCTGACATACCTAAAACTTCTTCAAAATTTCATGAATAAAAAGCTTGTAAAAATGAATCAGATACTTTACTTTCCCTTTGATCTAATAATTAGCTGCCTGTAACTGCGCTTGGGACAGAACTGGAAAGAGTCCCTCCCGTACAGCTCATAACAGACATAGAGGGAGCAGGTGCGGAGTAAATGACGCCGGGGGTCGCGACTCCAAAATCGCGAAGCCCGACTCCGAGTATGCTTCCAAATGCTTCGGGCGTGGCGAAGGCACAGTGTTGAGCAGAATTTGAATTATTCCTAAGTTGTCTTGTAACAGCAAAAGCATAGCCACTTTTATCTCCGCTCCCGAGAGAGGTATCAACCAGAGATTGACTTCTTAGATCGGTTAAAGCATTGGCAAAATCGCCGATGCCAATGGTGTTTTGATAAGTAGCTTGAGCGCCGTGAATGGTGCGCAGCGAAGCCTGAGCCGAGCCTTCGTTAGCAGCGCGACGTGCGGCCAAGAGGTTAGGAATGGCGATGGCGGCGATGATGCCGATGATCACGACGACGATTAACAGTT
>JBBQUS010000039.1:0-53321 GCA_038212235.1 Pyrinomonadales bacterium | reverse complement strand
AACGTATTTTCCGTGATTCATTCAAGAATTCTAAGGGGAGAATGAACGCGGTTTGAAATCGAAAAATCAAAAGACAGTTGTAACTAATAAAATATCAATAGCTTATAGCTATACGAACTTTCTTAACCGGACACTAATGACATTAATTCTATGAAATTGTTCTGGGTTTCAATAATTCTTACCGTCTTTTTAACGGCTTGCCGCAGTCCTGCTGCTGAAAACGCAACAGTTAAAACATCAGCTCTGAACTCAAACAACATAATGAATGTTCAAATTAATTCGCCCAAGCAGCCAAATACTGCCGCTGTAAAAACCGGGCGCGGAACCGGATTAGTGACAAAAATCAATTTAGAGATTGGTTCGGTCGAGTTAAAGCACGAAGAAATCAAAGGAATGATGCCCGCGATGCAGATGGAATTTTATGTTGGGGAGAAAAAAGAATTGGAACCGCTCAAAATCGGCGATCATGTTGTTTTTACTCTCGAAGACAATCAGGGCGCTGAGCGAATAATAAATATCTCGAAAACAGAGTAAAAGCCGCCAAATCTTTTTAATTTTTGGCGGCTTCAAAGTTTGGTAATTTTTGTCGAATTTAACCTTTGGCTTTTTTAACTTCTTCAACCAATACGGGAATGGCTTCGAAAATGTCTCCGACAATTCCGTAATCGGCAATGTCAAAAATCGGTGCTTCCGCATCTTTGTTGATGGCGACAATAGTCCCGGAGTTTTTCATTCCGACCAAATGCTGAATCGCGCCGGAAATCCCGAGAGCAATATAAAGTTTTGGCGCAACCGTCTGCCCGGATGATCCGATTTGGCGATCAATCGGCAGCCATTCAGCGTCACAGATTGGCCGCGACGCAGCTAAATCAGCGCCGAAAGCATCGGCCAGTTGCTGCGCCAGCTGAATATTTTCCTGCGATTTGATGCCGCGCCCGACCGCCACGATAATTTCTGATTTCGATAAATCCACGGCCGCTTTGACTTCTTGAAACGGCTCATCCGGTTTCATTCTGATTTCGCCAGCTTCGACCTGTGTTGTTTCAACCGCAGCTTGACCTTTGACCGCATTATCACCGCGAAAAGCGCCGGATTGAAAAGTCACAAAATATGGAGCGTCGCCTTCAATGACAACATCCGAATCTATTTTGCCTAAAAAGATGCGGCGCGTCAGAACAATTTTGCCGCCTTCGGTTTTGTAACGAATACAGTCGCCGACCATCTCCTTCCCGAATCGAGCCGCAAGTTTTGGGAAAAAGTCGCGCACTTGATAAGTATGAGCCGCGAGCACGAATTTTGGATTTTGGGTTTTGATTATTTTCTCCAAAGAATTGGTGTAACCGTCCGGCGTATAAATCGAAAGCGCGTCATTTTGGGCGACTATTACCCGGTCAAGCTGATAACCGGCGATCTGATTGCCAAGTTCACCGATGTTAGCGCCAGCCGGAATGACAGCCGCGACACCCAATCCAAGTTCCTTTCCCAAAGTCTGACCCGCAGCGATTGCTTCGAGCGAAATTTTATTCAAACTTCCGTTTTTGTGTTCAATAAAAACTAAAATCATTTTTTTAGTGAATAGCGAATAGTGAATAGTGAATAGTATTTTCGTAAGAGTTGGGAAGTTAATGTGAGAACCAAAATTATCCGCAAGTTACGATTTACTATTGACGATTCACCAACCACTAGAAGATGCGAACCTCCGCTCGCAATTTTTCGATTAACTCAACCGCGCCTTTTTTGACATCGCCGGCTCCAAGCATCTGCGTTTGCTTCATTTTCAGCGGGAAATAAACTTTTTCGATTTTCTGCTTGGAATCAAAGCTTTGCGTTTCGGCTGACGGCGAGATTTCTTTAATTTCCTTTTTCTTGGCCGCCATAATTCCCTTGAGTGAGGCGTAACGAATCTGTGAAATACCCGATTGAATCGTCAGAAGTGCCGGTAATTGATAAGTAAACCATTGATACCAGCCGCTTTCCAGCTCACGCTTGAGGCGTAGAGCCGCACCGTCCGCGCTGCTCCGATCAACTTCAATCACCAGCGTTGCATGCGGAATTCCCAGCAATTCGGCGAGAATGACGCCGGTTTGACCGTAACCGTTATCATCGGATTGCAGTCCGCTCATCACCAAATCGGCTTTCTCATCGCTAATTGCGTCGGAAATCGTTTTCGCAATCTGAAACGGCGACATTCTGTTTACCTCATCAACAACAATGTGAATGGCGCGGTCAGCTCCTCTCGCGAGAGCATCTTTGATCACCGTTTTGACCCGTTGCGGGCCGAGCGAGCAAACCACTACTTCTCCGGCTCCGACGGCTTCCTTCATTCGCAGAGCTTCTTCGAGCGCATAACCGTCCGACTCATTCGTTTCATAAGCCGTATCAGTTTCGTCAATCCATTTTTCGTCTTTGCCAATCCGCAAAACCGCGTCTTTGTTGGCAACCTGTTTCATTAAAACTATGATTTTCATATTGTTTAGAATTGCAGCAAAAATTTGCGATGTCAGATTCTAACCTTTTCCGCAAACGATTTCCAGCTAAATGAATGAATACTCATTCATTTTCAAAAACATGCCTACAAACCTGACAGTTTAAATCCTCAAAATTCTTTTATTTTTAATTAATTATTCTGCCGACGGTTTTTCCAACTTTGTCTGAAAGATTGTAAATTGAACGCACCGGCATTACTCCAAACACGCGATAGTCACCGACTGCTGCCAAACCTGCCGAAGCAATACACCCGCATTGCGAACAATCCGGTGTTCCGCCGAATTGACACGGCACGACTTTGTTTTTCAAATCGGCGGTCAAATTCAGAGTCGTTCGGGCAAAAATGCATTTGTCAGGCGAAGCTGGGGGTTTCAGATAACCATCAACAACTAATTTTGGCAAAAAGATTTTGGGAAAGATATCACTCAGTTCAAGTAGTTCGGATAAAATCATTTGCTTGACTTCGGGCGACAAAATTTCTTCGTCCGTCGCTCCGATTTGCGGTGTAAAAAGACTAAACCAAATTTTTTTGACTTCCGGCCGCTCAGACCAAAACGAAGCAAATTCCTCGTAATACCCTTTTCTCTGCGCTGTCTGCGAGGTAATTGTGCAATGAACGGTAATTTGCTGGCCGGCAATATTTTTTAAAATTCTCTCGTAAGTGGCCGGTTTGCGCCGCGCATCGTGTTCGGGCTGTAATCCGTCAATTGAAACAACCAGATGAAGGTTGTCAATCGCATCCCACTCTTTCGGAATTTCACGCACCGCGCTGGTCACGAGTTGGACGGCAACGCCCATTTCGCTTAATTTCGGGAGCAGCACGTTGAGTTCGCGGAATCTGACGAGCGGCTCGCCGCCGACAATCGAAAGATGCAGCGGACGGTACTCTCTAACCAGCTCTAAAACCCTGTTGATTAATTCTTCGCCTTTAAAATCACTGAGAGTTCTTAACTCGCCTACTTCCTGCAAATGTTCAGGTTCATAAGCGTAACAGCCCGGACAGCGAAGCGGGCATTCCTTCGTGATTTCGATTGAGAGCGACGGATATTTTCCTTTGAGAATTCGCCCCCAAGCTTGAACAACGTCTTTTCTTTGCATTTGAGCCCCCCTTTATCTATTAGGTTCTACTTGAAATAATAAAACACTTATGTTCAGTAGCGCACAAGGGCTCTCCCGCTTTTCAAAATTAATCCTCAAATCGTTTGAAAATCAGACAAGCATTAGTCCCGCCAAAACCAAAATTATTTGATAAAACGTAGTCAACCCGCTGCGGACGAGGTTCGTTTGGAATATAATCCAAATCGCAGTCCGGATCAGGGTTAACATAATTGGTTGTCGGCGGAAGAATTTCATTTTTGATTGCCAAAATCGAGATGACCGCTTCGATTCCGCCGGCCGCGCCGAGCGCGTGTCCGGTCATTGACTTGGTAGAACTCACCGGAATATTGTAAGCCGTCTCGCCAAAAGCAAGCTTGATAGCCAGAGTTTCAAATTTATCGTTGTACGGAGTTGATGTTCCATGCGCGTTGATGTACCCGATTTGTTCGGGCGTCACGCCGGCATCTTTCATCGCTTTAAGCATGACGCGCTTGGGCCCCGAACCGGTTTCGTCCGGCGCGGTAATGTGAAAAGCGTCGCTGGTCATTCCGTAACCGACTATTTCAGCGTAAATCCGGGCTCCGCGTTTTTTGGCAAATTCAAGTTCTTCGAGAATCACGAGTCCCGCGCCTTCACCAATGACAAAACCGTCGCGCGTGGCGTCAAACGGTCGCGAAGCGTGTTTAGGGTCGTCGTTGCGCGTGGACATTGCCTTCATAGCGGCAAACCCCGCCACCGACATCGGCGTAATCGCACTTTCCGCCCCGCCGCAAATCATCACGTCAGCATCGCCGCGCTGAATAATTCGAAAGCTGTCGCCGATGGCGTGAGCTCCGGCCGAACAGGCTGTCGCCGTCGCGGAATTTGGCCCTTTGGCTCCATGCCGAATCGAAACGTTGCCGGCGGCGAGATTAACGATTGCCGACGGAATAAAAAACGGCGAAACGCGTTCAGGGCCTTGATTGAGCAGCTTTTCGTGTTCGCGCTCAATCGCCCAGAAATCTCCGATCCCGCTGCTGATATAAGTTCCGATTTCTTCAGCGTTTGACTGGTCAATGACCAATCCGCTGTCACGCATGGCTTCGTCCGAAGCGGCAATCGCGTAATGCGTAAACGCTCCCATTCGCCGGACTTCTTTTTTGTCCAGAAAGTTGAGCGGGTCAAAGTTTTTGACTTCGCAGGCAAACTTGACGGGAAATCTGGAAACATCGAATTTTTCGATTGTTTCAGCACCGCTCTCGCCGCGCATCAACGCCGCCCAGGTGGCTTCGACCGAATTGCCAATGGGCGTGATAAGTCCAAGACCGGTCACGACAACGCGTCTTTTCATAATGGTGAATGTTAAATGGTGAATGATTAATAGTTTTTGCTATCAAGCCATTCACCATTTGCCACTGACAACTAACAATTAATCTTTCTTATGCTGCTCGACGTAAGTAAAGGCGTCGCCGACACTCTGAATTTTCTCGGCATCTTCGTCTGGAATTTCGATCCCGAATTCTTCTTCAAAGCGCATGACAAGTTCGACCAGATCTAGCGAATCCGCGCCGAGATCATCAATAAAACGGGCGTTTGGAGTAACTTCCGCTTCGTCAACGCCAAGTTCGTCAACAATGATTTGTTTAATTTTCGATTGAATTTCTTCTGCTGCCATTCTGATTATGCTCCTGTTAAATTATTTTGACTTTCAAATTACAAACTTCAAACTCTTATTGCAAACCGAAAAATTCTTTGGCCGACCGCAAACTGGCTGAATCTTCGACGTGTTCGCAAACTGCATCGCGGTCGGTTTGCCGAATTAAACCCGATAAAACTTTGCCCGGCCCGATTTCGATAAAATTTCTGACTTTATTTTCCCTAAAGAATTCGACTGTTTGTGCCCACCGTACCGGCGCGGTGACTTGTTCAATCAACAATTGGCGAGCTTTCTCGCCATCTCTGTTGGGCGCGGCTGCGACATTGGTGACGCACGGAAAACGCAAATCGCTAAATTCGATTTGGGCCAATCGAGCGGCCAGTTGCTCCTGTGCCGGCTTCATCAAAGCGCAATGAAATGGAGCCGAAACATTCAATTTCACCGCCCGTTTAGCGCCCTTCTTTTTCAAAATGTCAATGGCGCGCTCAACCGCTTCGGCATCTCCGGCAATCACCGTTTGCAACGGCGAGTTCATATTGGCCGCGCTGCACACCTGATTTTGAGCAGCTTCCGCGCAAGATTCCTGAACGGTTGGCAAATCTGCGCCTAAAATAGCCGCCATTGCGCCGACTCCAAACGGGACTGCCTGCTGCATAAATTGTCCGCGCTGGCGGACAATTTTAACCGCGTCCGAAAATCCGAGCGCGCCGGCAGCGACCAGAGCCGAATATTCGCCCAAGCTGTGACCGGCGACAAAATCGGGTCTTAGAAATCCTTCGCTTTCCACAACGCGCCATCCCGCGACGGAAGCAGTTAAAATCGCCGGCTGCGTGTTTTCCGTCAGAGCCAGCTCTTCCGGAGTTCCGGCAAAACACATTTTCGATAGCTCAAACCCGAGCGCCTCATCTGCTTCGGCAAACGTTTGTTTGGCCAGCAAAAAATTTTCCGACAAATCTTTGCCCATTCCGACGGCCTGCGAACCTTGACCGGGAAAAACCGCGGCAACTCTGCCAATTTCGGATTTTGGATTTTGGATTTCGGAATGTTGTGTTTTCTCAAACCCCATAAAAACTTTGCTGTTAAGTTTAAATCAGAACTTTACCAATCAAATCCGAAATCCGCACTTTCAAATCTAAAATCTAATTAATGTTGCTCCCCAGGTGACGCCGCCGCCAAACGCAGTCATTAAAACCAGATCGCCCGGATTTATTTTTTCCGCTTGCAGACATTCGTCTAAAGCAATCGGAATCGAAGCCGAAGACGTATTTCCATGTTCTGCGATGTTTGAATAGACGATTTCGGGATTGATACCTAGCCGCGAGGCGACCGCATCGGTAATTCGCTGATTGGCCTGATGCGGAATGACGAGTTTGATATCGGCGACGGTGTATCCGGCTTTTTCAATCATTTCCAGCGAAATATCCGTCATCGAACGAACCGCTAACTTAAACAATTCGTTTCCGCGCATCTTGAAGAAGTTTTGGCGGTTGTCAATTGTTTCGTGAGTTAGTCCAAGCCGGGTTCCGCCACCGGGAGCAAACAGCTGTTCGGCAAAACGCCCGTCAGAGCGAATTTTGGTGGCCAAAACCCCTCTCTCTTCCGGAACCGGAGCCAAGAGAGCGGCGCCGGCGCCGTCACCGAAAATGACGCAGGTCGAGCGATCCGTGTAATCAACGTATTTCGTTAAAACTTCGGCGCCAATAATCAGGGCGTTGCGGATTTGCCCGGTGCGAATCATGCTTTCGGCAGTTGTAATGCCGTACAGAAAACCGGAGCAGGCGGCAAAAAGATCGTAGGCGGCAGCGTTATCCGCACCGAGTTCGGCTTGGATTAAACAGCCCGTCGAAGGCAGAATCTGGTCTGGCGAAGTGGTTGCGCAAACGATCAAATCAACTTCTGCAGCATCAATTCCGGCTCGCTCCAACGCCTGCCGACCCGCTTTGACGGCAAACTGCGAAGTATATTCGTCGTCGGCCGCTTTGCGGCGCTGTTTGATCCCGGTGCGCGTTTGAATCCATTCGTCGCTGGTATCAACCATTTTCTCCAAATCGGCATTGGTTAAAATGCCTTTCGGGTAAGCATGTCCGGTTCCGATGATGCCTGCGTTTTGTTTGCTCATTTGTTTCTTAAGGCACGGCTAATTTAGCCACAGAAACTTGCCTTTGGCAAGAATAAAGAACGTGAAACAGAAAAACGAAAAGCCCGTAAAAATGAATCAATTTTCATTTTTTGGCTTTCGTTTTGAGCTATTCTTTCTCTTCTTTGACCACTAAAATCTGGCGGCCTTTGTACATTCCCGTTTTCGGATTGACGCGATGCGGCTGCATCGGCTCGCCGGTGACGGGATCAAGAAAAAACTGCGGAATTGCCAGTGCGTCATGAGCGCGGCGTTGGCGAGTTCTCGAATGTGAATGTCGTCTTTTAGGATTAGGCATAACTTTTAAGAATTAAAAATGCAAAAGTAAAAGTTCAACTTTCAACATTGCATTCCTAATTTTACATTTCTAATTTTTACTTTTTAATTCCCTCAGCGCACTCCAGCGCGGATCAATTTCTTTTGTTTCGCAATTACACGGATTGGTATTTTTATTGGCGCCGCATTTTTCGCAAAGCCCGGCGCAATCTACTTTACACAACTCCTGCATCGGTAGATTAAGCAAAATCTGCTCGCGCACAATCTCATCAAGGTCAATTTGCTCGCCATCATAAACCGACAAAGATAAATCCGTGCTGTTTAACTCTGTCTCGTGGCTGGCCGCACCGTAATTTTCAATCGTCACAAAATCAATTTCAAACGGCGTGTCCAGCTCAAAATCTGACGGCTGCAGGCAGCGGCTGCAAGCAATTTCCAAATTTGCGCGTAGGCTGCCTTTGACGCGAGCGATTCCCGAACTTCGGATCGCCGTTCCTTTTACTTCAATCGGCCCGACCGGCTGCGCCGCTTCATCATCTAAATCAATGCTTATGGCGTCGTATGTCTGTTCAAATTCAATCCTTGAATCGTTGTGCTCACTAAAACGGATAATCATGCTCGTACCGACTTTACTCAAATCAAACTCCGACTTGAATACAAAAACTCTAATTATAACGGTTATCTACTTGCTGTCAAACTTATCGCCTACGGAACTTATTTTTCAAAAAAATTACTCTGTAGTCCTACTTTCACTTTTTGCTTATTTAAAGTTTTTAAGTTCCTGTGCGTTTTCGAGGTCTTCACGAAGCAGTTTAACGAAACGCGGCGAACTGCCGCTGATTATATTCCGGCCGATTTGAGCTGTGCGGAAAATTAAGGTGGTATCGGCAATTTCCGCAAACTTTTTCGGATTTCGTAAAATTGCCTGCGACTGGGCGGCTAAATCACGCGCGGCAAGGCATTGACTGAGAGCGTTTTTCGCTTCCTCCTGATTGCCGAGTCGCAAGTAAACAGCCCCGAGCATAAACCAGGCATCGGCAAAATTCGAATCCAGTTCAACCGCCTTCTGCAGATGTCTGAGGGCGGTTTTTTCGCGACCGGCTTCAGCGCAGGCCGAACCGACCAGATAATGCGTTTCAGCATTTGGCTGCGCCGACAGTGCTCGTTTGAATTCGGTCAAAGTGTTGAGCCATCGCTGTTCAGCGGCGTAAATCATTCCTAAAACAAAACCGGCGGCAAAAGATTTTATTTCGCCAAGCGATTCGAGCAATGTTTTGGCGTTTTCAAGTTCGCCTTTATCAGCCGAGATAATTCCGAGGAGCAAAGAAACTCTCTGATTTGAGGGAACGATTTGATGAGCTTTCTCAAGATAATCAGCGGCCAGAACGCGTTTATCCGAACGAAAAAAGTGTTCGCCGATAAATAACAAAAGCGGAAAATTTTGGGACTCAAGCGCGGCGGCACGTTCAAGAGTTCGCACACCCTGTTTTTCTTCACCGTCAGCAATCAATCGGAAACCATCTTTGACGAGATGCGCAAACGGGTCAGATTTGCCGCCGGTTGTCTTTGCTAAAATTTGGTCGCGATTTTTTTCGAGCTGTTCTCCAACTGAGGCTTGGCGCCGCTCTTCGATTTTGTTTTTCTCGCGCCAGAGTTGATTAATTTTGCCATTTTCAACGATTCCCGAAGCGGTCAGAGCATCCATCAAGGTTTCAATCAACAAATGCTCTCTCTGCGCGGTTTTTGATTGACGTGTAATCAAGTCCAGAGCCTGACTCAAGCGATCAGCCACTTGCGTTAAGCGCAGTTCGAGGAGAGAAATGCGTTCGAGCAAATGCTCCTGCGAAGAAACGTTCGACCAAATCATTTCATTACGAGTCGAAGGCGGAGTTACAATCAGCATCAGCGGAGTTCCGCAATTTGAACACGCTTCTTCACCCGGCACATTTGCCGCTCGGCATTTTTGACAATAACAAGCAAAAGACTTCACCGATTTTGGATTTTGGATTTTGGATTTAAAATTAACTTCAACGCTCAATATAAAACTATTTTCGGTCGAGATTTAAAATTCAAAGTCCCAAATTAATTAATACTCGTAAAAACCGCGTCCAGATTTGCGTCCGAGCCAGCCAGCGTCAACGTATTTTTTGAGGAGCGGGCAGGGGCGATATTTCGGATCTCCCAAACCATCCTGCAAAACATTGAGAATTGCCAGACAAACGTCCAGACCGATAAAATCTGCGAGCGCGAGCGGCCCCATCGGATGATTCATGCCCAGTTTCATTACACCGTCAATGCTTTCGCGCGTCGCCACGTTTTCATAAAGCGCAAAAATCGCTTCGTTAATCATCGGCATTAAAACTCGGTTGGAGACAAAACCAGGTGAATCATTGCATTCAAGCGGCGTTTTGCCTAGTTTCTCGGATAGCTCTTTGACGGTGGCGTAAGTCTCGTCAGAAGTAGCGATTCCGCGAATGACTTCGACTAGCTTCATCAACGGAACAGGATTAAAAAAGTGCATCCCGATAACTTTGTCGGGGCGGCGCGTCACGCCGCCGATTTTTGTAATTGAAATTGACGACGTGTTAGTGGAGAGAATCGCGTCCGCCTGACAAACCGCGTCCAAAGTCTGAAAAATCTGCTTTTTGATCTCAAAATTTTCCGTTGCCGCTTCGACAATAATAAAACACTCTTTTAATTCTTCGAGTGTGGTCGTTGTTTTGACGCGCCCTAAAATCTCTGTTTTCTGCTCGGTCGTCATTGTTTCTTTTTTGACGAATCGGTCGAGACTTTTGTCAATCGCCGATACCCCGCGCTCAACAAATTCCGTTTTGACATCACACATTAACACATCATAGCCGTTCGCAGCGGCGGTTTGCGCGATGCCGTTTCCCATTGTTCCGGCGCCGATTACTCCGAAAATCTGATTCATTGATAATAATTTCCTTGTTCAAATAATTTAGTCTGAAATTTACACGAAAACGGGCAAGTTTTAAAACTTGCCCGCAGATTTTAATTAATTCAAATCCAAAAAATCATTGCCAACTGTTTGGCGGCGGCGGCGGGGTATAGCCGCTCATCCCGGCATTTGGACTGTAAAAGTTTTTGCCCTGATCGCCAAGTAAAAACCACAATGCGTAAACGCCCAAAGCCGTTCCGAACGGAAAGCTTAACAAAATCAAACAGGCGGCGATAATTGCCCAAATTTTAGCCCAGCGCTTCTCTTTGATCATCCCGTATCCGGCGGCAAACGAAGGAAGCAAAAAAATCACGCTGGCGATTAACACTCCAATTATCAATCCAAAAAAGACAGCCCCGACCGCAGCGTCTCCGCGATGACGCCCGCCGCCGATTAATGTGACGCCCATCACACCAAACATCAGGACGGCAATCAGAATTCCGAAGAGCCCGAGTCCGCCCTGAACCAAAAAGAGGACACCGATAATTTTATTGTGATCTTTTGCCGTCATAATAATTTATTTTCCTTGAATTTGCGTTTGTTACCTCAAAACCTGTAAATCAACAAACGTTAAAATTGAATTTTTGTTTCCAATGAAATTTAGTTTCAATTCTAATTAGGCGAAAGCCCTTGAGTTCTGGCAGAAATAATTTTGCCGTAAACCTCCCGCCCCTTGTTTCCGAACAAAAACAGTAGTGCGTAAATGCCCAAAGCCGTTCCGATTGGAATATTAATCATCGAAACGATTGCCGCAATCGCTGCTGCCTTGGGTGCCCAAAGTTTCTGTTTGAACAATCCAAAACCGGCGACTATTTCCATGATTGAGGAAACAATGCTTAAAATGCCGAGAGCAATCAGCAAAATCATCAATAGTCCCATCGCGTTGTGAACCGATTCCGGATGAGGATTGAGCGCGGCGGCGGCGTCAATGCCTTTTAAAGCTTTGGTGATTTGCAGCGCGACAGGAATCAGCAGCAAAATGTTAACGCTTCCGAAAATCAAAAACAAAATTCCCAGTGTTTTATTGTGGTCTTGCGCGGTCATTGGAGATTATGGGAAAGTGTCCGTCATCAAAATACATGAATCGGCGCATTTTTTGAAGCCTGCGCCGATTCATTTTCGCTAATTTTATTTACTTTTTTTTTACCGTTCAACCGCCATCGCAACGGCATTTCCGCCGCCCAAGCAAAGCGCGGCAACACCGCGTTTCGCGCCCGAACGCTTCATTTCGTAAAGCATCGTAGTCAAAACGCGCGCGCCTGATTGACCAATTGCGTGTCCCATGGCGACCGCGCCGCCGTTGACGTTGACTTTTGCTTTATCCAGCCCGAGTTCCTGCATGACGCCGAGCGCCTGGACGGAAAACGCTTCGTTTAATTCAAACAAATCAACTTCGCTCATTGCCCAGCCGGCTTTTTTCAGCACGCGCCTAACCGCCTCGACCGGCGCCATCATAATCAGTTTCGGTTCGATCCCGGAATACGAATGGGCCACGATTCTGCCCATAATTTCCGCGCCCATCTGGTTAGCGCGTTCGAGCGAAGTGACCACGATTGCCGACGCGCCGTCGTTAACGCCGGGCGCGTTTCCGGCAGTCACCGTGCCGCCTTCTTTTTTAAAAGCCGGTTTAAGTTTGCCCAATGTTTCGACTGTCGTATCTGCGCGAATCGCTTCGTCAAAATCAAACATCAAGGGCTCGCCTTTTTTCTGCGGAATGGCGACCGGAACGATCTCGTCTTTAAACTTTCCGGCTTGCTGCGCGGCGAGAGCTTTTTGATGCGACTGCGCGGCGAATTCGTCCTGCGATTCACGCGCGATACAGTATTTTTCCGCGACTACTTCGCCCGTGTTGCCCATGTGCCAGTCTTCAAACGGGCACCATAAACCGTCATGCACCATCGAATCAACTGCGGTCTGATTGCCCATCCGATAGCCGTCACGCGCTCCGGGCAAGAGATACGGAGCGTTGGACATTGATTCCATGCCGCCTGCAACCACAATTTCGGCGTCGCCAAGCGCAATATTTTGCGCTCCCAAAGCCACCGCCCGCAATCCCGAACCACAGACCATGTTAATCGTCAAAGCCGAAACTTCATACGGCAGTCCGGCTTTTAGAGCCGCTTGTCGCGCCGGAGCTTGCCCGAGTCCGGCCTGAACGACGCAGCCCATAATCACCTCGTCAACGTCTGCGGGTTTGACGCCTGAGCGTTCGACCGCTGCTTTGAGCGCAATCGCGCCAAGTTCGGTCGCGGAAAAACTTTTCAGCGAGCCTTGAAATTTGCCGGTCGGCGTGCGCGCCGCCGCGATGATTACCGCTTCTCTAATATTTGCCATATTAATCAATATTGTTCCTTATTGTTCTTTGTCAAAAAAATTGTGCTCCGTAAAACTTTGATGATAACCGAATCAGTTTTGGTTATCCAAACGCAATCAAAAACGTCTTGAAAAAACCGCCATTTTTGTTAAAATTGCATTATGTCGTTGAGTAGATTTATCGAAGAGCAAATCAGCAAAGCAATCGGCGAAGGCTTATTTGACAACCTTAAAGGTGCTGGCAAACCGCTTAATCTGGATGATTATTTCAACACTCCGGAAGAGCAGCGAATCGGATATTCGCTGCTAAAAAGCGGCAATATTATCCCGCCTGAAGTCGAAATGCTCAAAGAAATCAAGGAATTGAAACAACAGCTGGCGTCATGTTCCGATGAGTCTAATAGGAAACAACTCCGCCAAGCTGTCAACGAAAAACAGCTTGGTCTGGATTTAATTTTAGAAAGATATAAGCGCAAAAAATAACCAACTCCCGGCCTGATTAAATAAGAACCAAAACATAAGTTAGCAAGATTTTCTCATCCGATTCTGCAAGTCAAAGCAACCGGCGGCGTTCCCCAAACAATCACAACGAACGAAGACTCCCCGGCTCGTGTTGTCGAAATTTCCAATCATTTTGAGGAGAAAATCTAATGCGCGTTAGAAAGATACTCGCCGCTTCCGCCTTTATCATCGCTTTTTTGGGTACTTTCACTGTTGTGACAAACGCTCAGGGCGTCATTGTCCCAATCATTTGCGAACGCGCTCCGCGCTGTCTTCCGCCTCCCCGCCCTATCATTGTCCCGCTTCAACTTCCGGTTAAATCAATAAAGATTGATACCAAAATCAATGCTCAAGTCGCCACGACGCACGTCGAACAGATTTTTCGCAATGACACGGACGCCACGCTCGAAGGAACTTATTTTTTCCCGATTCCCGAAACCGCTTCGATCTCTGAATTTGCGATTTGGGAAGGAGACAAACGACTCGTCGGCGAAGTTCGTTCGAGAGAAGAAGCACGTCGGATTTACGAATCAATCGTCAGACGACAGCGCGATCCCGGCCTGCTTGAATACGCCGGAAAGGACCTTTTTCAAGCCACTATTTTTCCGATTCCGCCACGCGCTGATAAAAAATTAGAAATTACTTATACGCAGGTTCTAAAAGCCGAAAACGGAACGGTCGCCTATCGCTATCTGCTCGGAACCGGCAACACGGCCTGGGTTAACACGCCGCCGCCGCGCCCAATCCCAATGCGGGAAACGGATGATGCGGAACAGGGCATCAGGCGCAGTAACAATCCGCCGCGCGTCGGCATTGTTTCCGGTAGAATTGAAATCGAAACGCGCGACGGAATCAGAAACGTTTACTCGCCTTCGCACGATATTGACGTTCACAAATCGGGCGAAAACCGTGCAACGCTCTCATTTGAAACGGTTGGAAAACGCGAACAGCAGGATTTTCAATTATTTTACACGCTCTCTCGTGACGACTTCAGCCTTTCGCTGTTAACTTATCGCGAACCCGGCAAAGACGGTTATTTTTTGCTCACGCTGTCACCGAAAGACGCGATTTCCGAACAGGAATTTGCGGCCAAAGATATAGTTTTCGTGGTTGATACTTCCGGTTCAATGGCCGAAGCCGGCAAAATGGAAAAAGCTCGAGCGGCGCTGCTGTTTGGCATTCGCGCTCTGCATGATTCAGATAAATTTAACGTCATCAGCTTTGCCGGCGAAGAACATTTAATGGAATCCGGTTTGACTGCCGCTGACGCTCGCGGAAAATCGAGAGGCGAAGAATTTGTTAAAAATCTCAAACCTTCCGGCGGGACCAACATCAACGACTCGCTGCGTGCCGCCATTCGGCAGTTTAATTCAAACTCGCGCCCGAAGATGCTCGTTTTTATGACCGACGGTTTGCCGACCGTCAGTGAAACTCGCGTTGAGAAAATTGTTGAAAACATCCGGGAAACCGTCAAAAGCGCGGAGGGTTTGAGAATTTTCACCTTTGGCGTCGGTTACGATGTCAACACGCAGCTACTCGACAAAATAGCCTCGGAAAACGGCGGAACGGCAGATTACATCGAGCCAAAAGAAAATCTGGAAGTTAAGGTCGGTAATTTTTTCTCAAAAGTCAGTTCGCCGGTTTTGACCGACATCGAAATTGATTTTGGGGGCGTTTCGCCCGATTTGGTTTATCCGCGTAAAATGCCGGATTTATTTAAGGGAACGCAAATTACTTTAATCGGGCGTTATCAAAATAATTTCGATAACGTGACGCTCACTTTGCGCGGAAAAACCGGACGCGAAACTAGAACCTTTAATTATTCAAATTTGCGTTTTCCGTCTCGCGCCGAAGAAAATGAGTTTCTGCCGCGTCTCTGGGCGACGCGCCGCGTCGGTTGGCTGCTCGAACAAATCCGCTCAAATGGCGAGCAAAAAGAATTGCGCGACGAAATAGTCGAACTCGGCACACGCTACGGCATCGTCACGCCCTACACTTCGTATTTGGCCACTGACGGCAGCGAACAGCAGACGGAATTTGAACGCAATATTCCGAGACCCACGAGCGCCGTCAATGGCAGAAATTCCAGAATGCCGGCTGACCTGGAAGCCAAACCGGCGGCCAAGGTTGCAGCCCAAAGCGGCGCCGGGGCGGTGCAAATGAGTATGCAGCAGCGCGCTCAACAGGATGCCTTAAAAACTGATGACAAGGATGAATCAATTTATCTCAGCCGTGCGATTGCGCAGCAGGTCGGAACCAAAACCTTTTACCAACAAAACAGTTCCTGGCAGGATGCTGAATTTAAAGCCGAAGATGGCTTGCCGGAAATTCAGGTGAAGTTTGCCAGCGATGAATATTTCAATCTGCTCAAACAGGAAAAAGAACTCGCGCAATATTTCGCGCTTGGCGAACAAGTTGTAGTTGTCTATAAAGGTAGCGTTTACCGTGTAGTTAAATAGTTAAGTCAGCAAACAGCTAATCTCAGGGCAGACGCCGAAAATGCGCTCTGCCCTGTTTTTTTGCCGCAGTTAATTCATTCGTATCTCGACAGTTATTTTGTTTTTTTTTACAATCCGTTATGATTTCATGTTGGAGTGATTATTAATGAAAGATAGATTTATTAGACGGCTCTTATTTTGCTTTATCTTACTAACTTGTTTGAGCAGTCTGGCTCAAGCGCAGTGGATGTTAGCTCAAAAAACCGGAACTGACGGAGATTTGAACGCAGTCTATTTCGCCGACTCAAAACGCGGCTGGGTGGCCGGAGACAACGGTTATCTGGCGGCGACTGCCGATGGCGGTAACTCATGGACGCGCCAAACGGTTGGAACCACCGGCTCGATCAGCGATATTTATTTTCGCGGAGCTGACAAAGGTTATCTGCTGGCCGGAAACCGCGTCTTTTCTTCGATTGACGGCGGTCTGAATTGGAACGAAGAACGAGTTTTACAAGCTGAAACCTTTGGCAAAGCGCAGCCTGAGCTTTACAGCATTCGTTTCGCCAATAAAAAAAACGGCTGGATTGTCGGCGCCGTTAACCAAAACGATGCAGTCGTCGGCAGTCTGGTTTTGCATACCAATGACGGCGGGGCGGTCTGGCGGAGAGTTCGGCTGGAAACAAACGATGAACTAATTCATCTGGATTTTGTTAACGAAAATGACGGCTGGATTGTGGGCGCTAACGGAGCAATATTCTCGACCACAGATGGCGGAGAAAACTGGCACAAACAAAATTCTCTAACCCAGTCAACGCTTTATCACGTTGATTTCAAAAACGAAAATTTAGGCTGGGCGGTCGGCGAAAAAGGTTTGATTTTATTGACAACCGACGGCGGCGCAAATTGGCAAAAAATTAATTCAAACGTGACCAAAACGCTTTTAAGCGTTGAGTTCGTTAACGATAAAAAGGGTTGGATTATCGGACGCGGCGGCGTTGCTCTGCGCTCGGACGATGGCGGACTGACTTGGATTAAGCAAGACAGTAAGACTCAGGACAATCTTTTTGGGTTGTATTGTGACAAAAAGGTCGGCTACGCAGTGGGCGGTAAAGGCGTGATTTTACGATATGAAAAGTAAGAGTCATGCTCGTTAACCAGCTGATAATATGAAACTGCAGGTTTTTGAATGATCTATAACGCTCTTGGTAAGCGTGCTCTTATTGGCTAAGCACGGAGCGATGTGGTAAATTGAAATTTTGCGTTGACACCTCATCCCTCGCAGTTTTTAGTTTATTCGTTTGTAATGGAAAATATTTTTAACGAGCTAGTTCAGCAATATGGAATTTACGCCATTTTTGCACTTTGCATGGTAGAGGGCGACATTACCCTTTTACTGGCAGGCGTCCTGGCTAACACAGCTTCATTCGGCAGATACAGCTACTTGCAGGTCGTTCTTTTTGGAACGGCCGGAGCAGTGACCGGAGATTTCTTTGGTTATCTGGTCGGCAGATTTTTTAGCAAAAGCGTCGGCAGTTACAAGTTTTACCAGCACGCCAAACCTCGCATCGAAAGTTTGACCGAAAAATTCGGGCCGCTTTCGATTTTTGTTTCCAAATATATCTACGGAATTCGCGCAGCTTGGTGCATATTTTACGGCGTTTCCGGAACGCCCTGGTACAAATTTCTGATGCATGACGCGATCAGCTGTTTTCTCTGGGTAATGATTACCAGCGGAATCGGTTATTTTTTCGGCGGCGCGGTCATCGGCTTAATTGGTGATTACAAGCGAGTCAGCATTGTGCTGCTAGTTGTTTTAGTGGTTGGAGTCATCGGTTTTTATTTATTCGAGCGTTTCTGGGTAACGAAAAAAATCGAAGAAGTCAGTTCGGAAACTGTTCATGAAATTGAAAAAGCCGCTCATTTTACGCTCCAGGACATCAAAGAAAACATTAATGAGCGTTTCCATTTTGGCTCACACAATAACGGCTCAAAAGGTTCATCAAATAGTAATGGCCATAATGAAATTCAACAGCCAACCGAAATAAGAAAAGCAGGTAACCTCGAAAGCGATTAAATTCTTCAGTTTATGATTATTGAATCATCCGCCCCGACTCGCGTTGATCTAGCCGGCGGGACGATTGACATTCCACCGTTATTTTTATTCCACGAAGGCGCGGCGACTGTTAACTTTGCCATTAACTTGCTGGCTCAGTGTCGGCTAGAAACGCGCTCTGACAACAAAATTATTATTGAATCCCTTGACCGAAATTTCAGAGTTGAGTGTTCTCTCGAACGAATCAATGAACTGAAAGCCGAAGAAAATCTGGCTTTGCCGGCAAAGTTAGTGCATTTCTTCAAACCTGAAATCGGTTTTAATTTAATTACGAAATCAGCAGCGCCTGCCGGGGCCGGTCTAGCCGGTTCATCCGCACTTAACATTGCCATTATCGGAGCGCTCAACCGGCTCGTCGGGAATCGCTACGATGAATCGCGTTTTATTACAATTGCCGCCAACATCGAAACTCAGGTGATCAAAGTTCCGGCCGGATTTCAGGATTATTATCCGGCGCAGTTTGGCGGGGCGATGTGCCTGCACTTCAAATCGGATGGAATCGAGCGCGAGCCTTTGGAAATTGATGCGGCCGTGCTTGAAAGCCGCATTTCCGTGTGCTACACGGGAGAGCCGCGTAATTCCGGCATCAACAATTGGGAACTAACCAAACGCCATATTGACGGCGATCTTGAGCTTTTCAAGTTATTTGATGGGATTCGCGACACCGCGCTCGCGACACGCGAAGCGATTATTGCTGGCGATTGGACGCGTGTCGGCGAGATTTTGCGCACTGCTCAGCCGGAACGCAAAAAGCTTTCGTCGAAAATCACCACTCCGCAAATGGACAAAATCATTGAAACCGCGATGAAGGCCGGCGCGATTGCCGCAAAGGTGTGCGGCGCGGGCGGCGGCGGGTGTATCGCCTTTTTCTGCGAAGAAGGAAGACGATCTGAAGTTGAACAAGCGCTCGGCAATACGCAAGGCGCGATGGTTCTCGATTGGCGTTTTGCCGAACACGGCTTAACTGTCAATGTCACCGAAAGCTAAGAACTTAACCGCTAATTTGTCTTAGTGCTTCGTAAAGCACGATGGCGACCGAATTAGAAAGATTGAGACTGCGGACGCGCTCGTTCGGCATCGGAATCTGCAACACTCTTTCTCTGTTTTGTTCGAGCAAATCCGGCGGCAAGCCTTTTGTTTCGCGTCCAAAGACCAGACAATCATCAGGCCGGAATTGCCATTCCGTATAAAGTTGACTGCCGCCGGTTTCCACATAAACAAACCGCGAGACGGGCAAAGCTTCGTAAAGCGCGTCCAGATTCCGATGCCTGCGTAAATCAACATCGTCCCAATAATCAAGCCCGGCGCGTCTGACCGCCCGTTCGTCCATCCGAAAACCCGGCACGCCGACAATATGCAGACGCGAAAAAGTCGCCGCGCAAAGCCGCGCGATATTCTCAGTATTAGGCGGAATTTCCGGTTCAACTAAAGCGATGTGGAGCATCAAAAATATCAACCAGCTTTTGTAAAGAATACCTAACTCTGCGAATAATAGCTGACATTTCACCATTTTCACCATTTAACCTTGCGAATAACAGTACCAAACCTTGCGAACGGTTTTGATTTTCTTACTTAACCTTGCGAATGGTTTACAATCTGAGAGGGCTATTGCTGAAAATATTTGAAGTATGCCGGTCAGAAAAATCCCCCAAACATATGGCAGTCTCTCCGGTCAGAATGCCAGCCGGAAACTAAATCGCGCCGCTGGATTTGAGTCTTCCCTGGATTGTGATTTTCGCTTTGGCTAAATCATCTTGAAGAAAAAAGAACCGGATTTTTTAAGCCAGCCCCATTTTGGCTTTGGGAAACAGTTAACGCATCATTAGTTCACCGCAAATATCAACCCACTAACCTGGAAATTGCGGCGGCAATTCGATGTTTAGAGGCTACTCACAAACCGGTTGTAGCAAGACGTATTTGTTTGCTGCTGGGGAATTTCGCGACAAAACTAAAAAGGCGAATTAATTTATCAAGTATTAAACATTTTCGGTAACATTGGCGACAAGCCCGAAGATGGTTGGCGCAACCTTGTCCGAAGCAGGCTTAACCAGATATGCCTTGGCGCCAGCCGCGAGACCTTTTTGACAATCGCTTTCGTATCCATCAGCTGAATAAAAAACAATCGGAATTTGCGGATTAAGCTTATGCAATCGCCGACACAACTCTAAACCACTCCAGTCGGTAAACCTGCTATCTAACAAATACAAGTCGAAACAGTTGTCCTGAGCCTTTCGAAAAGCATTTTTAGCGGTATGTTCGGACAAAACACTAATCTCTGAAAATCTCAGCAATGTTTCTAACATCGTACAAGCATCTTGATTAGCCTCAGCATAGAGAATAGAGAGCCGATTGTTAGTTTTCATTTCTGGTTTATTTGATTGGTTTGAGGAGCGAACAATTGTTTCCCTTGAAGTGGATTGTCCGTTCGTCTAACCTCACGCCTTATTTGTTAGAGGTTCGCCGGAAAAGTCTCGTCTGGCAGTGATTTCAGCGAGACGACTTTGCTCGCGCCGCTCACCAATCCAGCCAGCGACTGTCTTGACTATTTCGCGCCTTGTCTGACTGGCGGCTTTCACAGAAGAGTCAACAACCGTTGGTTCATTTGGGGTTTCAGCCCCAATTGCTGTTTGCCGTTTGAAAATTTTAATCGATGGTTTATTCAAGTTTTATTGTTCTTTCTGACAAAGATTTCGCTCAAAGTTTATTGTTGATTGCGCCTCCGCGGACTTCGAACTAAATGTGGCTTCACGCTACTCGACTATCGAGTTGGCTTCTGCGCCGAATAACATCTCTCGATTGGCGCGAGCGTGTAAATTGCCGAGCAGACGAGTCACCATCTTCTAAAATGTTCGCACTTGAATTGAAATCTTTTAGCGAATAATTGTTGCCTTTATTTTAATGAATCGTTTTTGGTTATGACTTTTGTAGTGTCAAGTTTGCTGCTCGTTTCAAAACTTCTAAAAGTTCGAGCGCAAGGTGCAAATTGATTTTGACTTCTTGCAAATCGTGCAGGGTGAAATAGCGCAAATCGGCAACGTTCGTGATGCGCGTTGCGGCCTGGATATGACTAGCTGCCGCTGCTACGTGCGGGTGGCATTCCGCGTTTACTCCAAACTGTTTGGCTGTGACTTCATTCAGACTGGCAATCCCCTGGTGATGGGCGATGGTAATCTGCTCGACTGGGTTTGTAGCAGATTCTGCTGTTCGAGATAGTGTCATCATAATTTCATGCAATGCCCGAAGTTTCAATTCGTCAGAACAAAATGGTGCCGATTGTTAAAGGCTTTTCGTGACTAATTACCGTTAAAAATCAGGAAAGAGTCTAAAGAATTTAGCGAAAAAAGAAGGTTTTTTGCTGATAACGAGTGCTTTCATTCAAGACAGCTTTTGACTCTCAAAAACGGAGAAAGGTTATGGTTGAAGAAGTATTTATGGTACAGAGAAGTTTTTTCCCGTTAGAAGTTGACTCATACCTGCGCGTATCTGATTGCAACCGGTTGGAAAACTTTCAAGATCCACTCGTTGAATTCCAACTCATAATAAATTTAACTGGTTAAAAGATTTTTGTAAGTGCACTGTCACACACATAAAAATCTTTTTTTATACCCGCTTTGGTTAACCTTAAAGAGCATTTCGGGAAATATGAGGATCAGGTCGAAGCAGAGTAAAGTAAAGAGGTTTATTGATGTTTGTTTGATTTAGAGCAGCTTTAGTTAAGATTAAAAGATTGGCGTCGAGCCAGAAGTCCCGATCTAAGCGGCTCTGTGTGTTAAAACACAGACAAAAGTTTCTTTTTCTTATATTATCTTATTTCGACAATTATTACTTGAGGGTAATCTTTTAAATTTTTAATCTGAATCAAGGAATAAAGAAACACTTATGATCGCAACCAGCATAGCACTCACTGCGCTGAAAAATCATCTGTTCGCCACTTTGCCCGTTGATGACTTCGCGCGCCTCCTGCCCATGTTAGAGCTGGTTTCTTTTCGGCTGGGTCAGGTTCTTCACGAATCCGGCGATAAAATGGAGTACGTTTATTTCCCGACGACGGCGATCATTTCTATGCTCTACGTGATGCAAAACGGGATGACCGCCGAGATTGGTGTGGTCGGCAACGATGGAATAATTGGAGTCGCTCTTTTTATGGGCGGTGACACGACCACGAGCCGGGCGGTCATTCAGAGCTCGGGCGATGCTTTTAGAATGAAAGCCACGGATTTACAAGCCGAATTTGCCAGGGGCGGAGCATTTCAAAAGCTGCTGCTGCGTTACACCCAGGCTTTGTTAACGCAAATTTCACAAACCGCCGTGTGCAATCGTCTCCATCCTATCGAACAGCAGCTTTGCCGTTGGCTGCTCCTCAGCCACGACCGTCTTGATTCGGACAAACTCGTGATGACGCAGGATTTGATTTCAAATATGCTCGGAGTGCGGCGCGAGGGAGTTACGCTGGCTGCCAAAAAACTTGCGGAAAAAGGTTTGATTAAAAACGTTCGCGGGGCAATCACTGTGCTTGACCGGCAGGGATTGGAAGCCGCCGTTTGCGAGTGTTACCAGGTAGTTAATGTTGAATATAACCGCTTGCTCAGCCGGGGCATTGGCAGAACTTTCGGATAGCGACCTCCGGCCAAATACGTTTTTAATTGTTATTAGGTATGTTTGACAGGCGTTGCACATTAATTCAGCTTTTCGTGCATAAAAAGATGCTTCAACAATAATAAGCCAATAAACATCTTATTGCATCGTTGAAATATGCAACTTTATTCATCTTTTTTGAATAGTTGTGCAACGCTTGTTTGACAGTTAAGTTAACTAATTGTTCTTTTACAAATTCATCACTCGACATCGGAATTGGAATAATCAGCTTCTTCTTGTGCCGTCTGTTGTCTTGATGCAACACGACCAAAATTGAAGGAGAGTTACAATGTTCGATACCGCAATCCAATCCGCGCCCCTCGCAAACCGTTTGCTGGCCGCGCTACCCGCCACCGCAAGAGATCAGTTACTGCCAAAATTAATCCCAGTTCCTTTGACCTACACTGAAACTATTTATGAACCTGGCGAAGTTATTCGCTATGTTTATTTTCCAACCAGCGGAATAGTTTCGCTCCTGGCCGCCGTCGGGAAGAGTTCGACTCTCGAAGTTGGAATTGTCGGCAATGAAGGGATCATCGGGCTTTCCGTTTTTCTTGGCGTGGCAACTTCAAGCAACCGAGCAATTGTCCAGGGTCCAGGGCAGGCGTTGAGAATGAGAGCGGCGGATTTTCAAAAAGAATGTCATAAGAATAAAACGCTACCCTTTCTTCTCCAACGCTTTACGCATTCTCTACTAACTCAGATTTCGCAATCGGCGGCTTGTTACCGTTTTCATTCGATTGAAGCGCGTCTGGCTCGTTGGCTCTTGATGACTAGAGACCGAATGGAAACGAGCGAATTTAAAATCACACAGGAATTCTTATCCAATATGTTGGGCGTGCGCCGCGAAGCCGTCAACAAAGCTGTCGGCTCTTTCCAGCAAAAGGAAATCATCAACTACAGTCGCGGTCAGCTCTCAATTATCAAGGTGGCGGTTTTAGCGGCTACCGCTTGCGAGTGTTACCAGATTATTAAAGATGAAGAGAAAAGTTTTCTGGTTAAACGTAAAAGCTCAAAATGATTGAAGGTCAAACTAATCGAATATTAAATATGAAAACAGAAAAGAAATTAAAATAGGTGCGGCAACACACAGTCAGGCAACCGCAGCCATAACGCCAGTTGCGGATGAATAAGATTTGAATTTCCTCGGCTGCCCGAGCGCCTCTAACTATGGGGAAACACCCGATAAAAACCATTCCGGCACTGCTCGCCAGCGATTTTAAAACGCTTTTCCCCCAATCAATAACCCCAGCAAAAACTAAAAAAATAAAAGTGTGTCTCTGCGCACCGACAGTTCGAGCATTAGACCGGTTATCAACACCGCGACGAATCAGCATCGCCACTTTTTCATCGCATCGGTAGGGTGCAAAATAGAATCTAGACAACCCGATTTCTTTTGGTTAAGATTCTCTTCGGTAATTTGCAGCTTCAACACCAATAAACGCGGAGGAGGAAACCAATGGAAAGAGAGCAATCACTGGCAGACATCTTTGGTGAGGCCCCCTACCAAATGATTGTCCGTCAAATTGCCGACATCGCCGTTCTCCACATTGATCTTGCAGGACAGGTTCAAAGCTGGAATCGAGGGGCGGAGCATCTCTTTGGCTACAGCGCGGACGAAATCATCGGTGCTGAATTCGCCATCTTGTTCATCCCCGATGATCGCCGAGACAGGGTGCCTGAGCAAGAACTAGAGAGGGCAGCTGAAACCGGGAAATCGGAAGATGTCCGCTGGCATCAGCGACAGGATGGTACTACCTTTTACGCCAATGGCGTGACGACCGCCCTGCACGACGAAATGGGGAGCTTGCGCGGCTATGCCAAAGTAGCGCGCGACGACACGGCGCGCCGGCAAGCGGAACTTGATTTACAGGCTTCTGAAGTTCGTTACCGGCGGCTCTTTGAAGCCGCCTATGACGGGATCCTGATTCTAAATGCGGAGACCGGACAAATCGCCGATGTCAATTCCTACTTGTGCCAGTTGCTTGAGTATCAGCACCAGGAATTTGTCGGCAAGGAGCTCTGGCAGATCGGTTTGTTCAGGGATGAGGCAGCCAGCAAAGCCGCTTTTCAAGAGTTGCAGGAGAAAGGCTACATTCGTTACGAAGGTTTGCCGCTCGAAACCAAGGGAGGGTTGCGCCGTGAGGTGGAGTTCGTCAGCAACCTCTACCGCGAAAACGGGCACTCGGTCATTCAGTGCAATATCCGCGATATCACTGAGCGCAAGCAGGCGGAAAAAGAACGCGAACAACTGTTAGCCCTGACGAAGCAGGCACAGACGGCGGCGGAGGGCGCGAACAGACTCAAGGATGAGTTTCTCACCACGCTCTCACATGAACTGCGCACCCCGCTCAATTCGATTATCGGGTGGGCGGCGATGATGGCGAGTCCTCAATTCGACCCCCAAAATTATCCGCGCGCAGTGGAAACCATCCGGCGCAACGGGCAAATGCAGGCGCAGATGATTGACGATTTGTTGGACGTGTCGAGCATTATCACCGGTAAATTACGCCTCATGATGCAGCCGGTTAACCTCGGCTCAATCATTCTCCAGGCGATTGATGTGGTGCGCCCCGCAGCCGAAGCCAAAGAGATTCGCCTCCAACTGCAGCTCAATTCTCCTGGGGGGCAAGTCTTTGGCGACCCGGACCGGCTGCAACAAATGTGGTGGAATCTGATCTCAAACGCCATTAAGTTTACTCCCACCGGCGGGCTCGTGATCGTTCGTCTGGAGCGGGTTGAATCACACGTTGAGATTAGCGTCAGCGATACGGGCATCGGAATTGGAGCGGAATTTTTGCCGCATGTTTTTGACCGCTTCCGGCAAGCCGATGCCACCTCCACACGAGGTTACGGTGGATTAGGATTAGGATTAGCTCTGGTGCGTCAGTTAGTGGAACTGCAGGGCGGGACCGTCAGGGCTGAAAGCGCTGGGGTCGGAAAAGGAGCGACCTTCACCGTTAGTTTGCCCCTCGCGACGGGGTCGAGTGGGGCGAAAGATGCGACACCGCCGGCGGTTCCGCCGAAAACCACTTTGCCTGAGTTTGAGTGTCCGCCGCAGCTGGCAGGAGTTCGGGTGCTGGTGGTTGACGATGAGGTGGATACGCGCGGGTTACTGCAATTCATTCTGGAAGGCTGCGGGTCGCAGGTGACAACGGCAAATTCGGTTGCTGCCGCCCTGGAAGCAATCAAAACAGAACGGTTCGACGTCCTGGTCAGCGACATCGGAATGCCGGGAGAAGACGGCGTCTCTCTGATCACCAAAGTGCGTGCGCTCGATAAGGAACAAGGCGGAGAAATCCCCGCAGCGGCATTAACGGCATATGTGCGCGAAGAAGACCGGATTCAAATGCTGAACTCAGGTTTTCAGATTCATCTGCCGAAGCCGGTTAATCCGAACGAATTGGTCGCCGTTGTCGCCATTCTCGCTCAACCGAGTGAAGGTTGAAAAGTAGTGAACAAAGTTGCTCCCCGTCTGAACAGTTATGGGTTTGTACAGACTTTATCTCTGAATTATTTGCTAGTCAAACATTGTTTTATAGATGAAACACAACAAAACTTATTGTGCAAAAAATCCTTTTATCTTTGTGATATATTTGGCAATCTCCTTTAAATCATGGCGAACGGGCGACCGCTTGGTTTTGTTCCATGACCAGCAGTCACGCTTTCTGCCGCTATTCTTAACAGATTCCGTCAGTAACGTTTTCCAAAACTGGTCGTCCAAAACTTTGAAATCTTGGTTGTTGACTATTAACATTGAATAACGGTCGTTCTCGTCTTTCACGTCAACCTCTGTGTCAAATAAAAACGGATTATTTCGTAACATGGTATCAAAATCTTTTTCTGAGGCTTTTTGGGGAAATCAATTTCTAAAAAGTTCGTTTCCAAACAGCCCTTAAGAGAAGGAAAACTATCGAGCAACTCGTCTTTTGCCTGAAAATTCTCGGCGTTTACAATCCTCGTTGCGATTGAATTAATTTGTAAATTCGCAGCACCACTCTCTCACTTAAAGCAGCGGTTTGATAAATTCCTGCCTGCCAAAACGTGCTTAGATGCAGAAAAGGCAAGAGACTAATACCAACTTTGATTTTACGGCTCTGGCTGTAATCGTAAGAACTTTTTTGCTTCAAATATTCTTCGGTCGTTTCGCCACGTTTGAACGGAACAACAAAAACTTCAAATAATGGTTCGCTGCCAGCATTAGGATTGCGTAATAAATCGCCGAACCAGTCAACCTTCCATAGCATGTTGTCAGTTGGAAATGCTTTGAGGCGGAAGCGTGCAGGAAGACGCATTAAAATGCCTCCTCCCGTTCGCAAGGTTTGGTACTCTTAACAGCTTTTCTTAAATGGACGATTGTTTCGACATGATGCGTTTGCGGGAAGAAATCGAAAGCCGTGATTTGCTCAATTTGGTAAACGCCGGTTTCAAGCAAAAGCCGCAAATCACGCGCCAGCGTCGCGGGATTACACGAAACATAGACGATTTGCAGCGGTTCGATTTTTAGTAAACTCGCAATCGTCTGACGTTCAGCGCCGGTTCGCGGCGGGTCGAGCAAAACAAAATCGAGAGGCGGCAGCGTTGCCGACTTATTTGCCAGCCATTGGCCGACCAAAGCGGTCTCAAAGTTAACATTTGTCAGGCCAGCTTGATGCACGTTTTTTCGAGCCAATTCAACGCTGTTTGGATTTCCTTCGATTCCTTTGACTTCGCTAAATCTCTTAGCCAAAGGGAGAGAAAATAAACCGACGCCGCAATACAAATCAAGCGCGGAATTGCCGCGCGCAGCGCCTATCGCCGTTTTGACAAAGGCTGTTAACAGGCTGTGATTAACCTGAAAAAAGGTTGCCGCGCTAAAAGCGTAATCGAAATCGCCGACTTTTAAACAAATTTCACGAGCTTTCCCGATATCGGCTGAAATGTCCTTTTCCAGTTCGGCGGCTTCGTGGTTGGCGGCGTAAAAGTTTTCGTCAAAAACTCCGTATTGCCGTCCGTCCCGCCGGGAAATTTCGTTATCGCTCGAAACCGCCTGAAGCTCGGCGGAATTTTTTCCGGCTAGATTCTCGCGCTGACGGCTTAGTTCATTTTGCAGTAGCGTGGCGAGAATCGGACACGTCTCGACATCAATAACGCGATGTGAACTGCGTTCAAAATAACCCAGATTTGATTTGTCGCGTTTCCAGTTCACGCGTGTTCGATAATTCCACTCTGACGGCGACGGCACGATTTCGATCTTTTCCGGCCAATCAATTTTGCCGATTCGGCGGAGCGCGTCTTTGATAATTCCGGCTTTGGCTTTGAGCTGCGCTTCGTAATTCATTTGCTGAAAATCGCAGCCGCCGCAGCGCCCGAAATATTGACACAGCGGAACAATTCGATCAGCCGACGGCTCTAAAATTTCAACCAATGTGGCAAACGCCACAGTTCCCTTTTGCCGGTCAATTTTGGCTTTGACCAAATCACCCGCCGCCGTTAAAGGCACAAAAACGGTCAATCCGTCCGCAAAACCGAGCCCGTAGCCATCTGGCACCAGGCGCTCAATTTTGACTGTCAAAAATTGTTCTTTGATGTTGCGGTTTTGAGAAGTCATTAAAATTTACAAATAAAAAAGACTGAAACGCGGCAGTTCGGCCTGTGCGCGAAGGTTTTTGATTAACAGATTTTTAAAAGTTTCGGCGTAAACCTCGGCGCTCATCCGGTTTTTGTGCGAGCGCAGCTGGGCGGCAGTTTCTGCTTTGATTCGAAGAAGTTCGGATTCACCCAAAATAGCCGGCAGTTTTTCGTCAGTTTGCAGATCAATCGCGCTCAAACGCGCTTCGAGATTTTCGAGATTTTTGGCTTTGACAAATTCGGATTGCGCTTTTTCAATCTCTGTCGAAATTTCCATCGCAAAAGCTCGCCAACTTCCGTTTAAATAACTGCGCTGCTGAGTTACACTGGCAGAGATTTTTTGCAAGTGCGAAATAATGACATCAAATGGAATCTCTGACTCCCCATCTTCGTTATCGGACGCGCTGTCAAGATTATTTCCAATTTGTGCATCAAGCCAGACGGCAAATAAATTTTCAACTTCATCGCGGCAGTAAACCAGAGATTTGATCTGGCGTTTTCTCGCGGGCTGTTTGTCCGCCTGATCAAAAATCGTCTCAATGCCGCGCAAAACAACATGGAGCGGAATGCCGCGTTCTTTCCAAGCTTCAATCAACGCCCAATCGAGCGGAGAAAGCAGCAGGTTTTTTCCGCGTCGGCGGACAAATGTTTCTTCGATTTCCGAAAAATAGCTGAAGTAGTTCAAGTGACAGGTGACAGGTGACAGGTGACAGGTGAAAAGTCGGATTGCTCCCGTCACTTGTCACTTGTCACTTATCACTATTCTTCCGGGTCGAGGCGGATTTTCATTCTTTTGAGAGTTCGCAAATCTTCGTCCGTGAGTTCAAACCGCAGGTCTTTATCAGATGTCCAGGTGTTTGGCTCATCCTGATTTTCATCCGCGCCGATTTCGCGCAGGCCGATTTCAAGTTTTAAGGTCAATTGTAATTCGTACCCGACTTCGCGCAGGTTCTCAATGGCGCTTGCGACACGCTGACTTTGTTCAATGGCCGAATTGATCGCCGCTCCCAGTTCGCGGACGACTTCTTGTGCTTCTTCGTTAAGTTCCATAATTTGCCTTTGCGGTTGCAAATTTTCTACTGATGCTATGATAGACGACAAATAATTTCAAATTCCGAATATTGCATGAGGTTAAGCTTTTCAGCAAATTCGTTCAGCCGTTTGGTAAAATTATCCGGAAATTCAAATCCTTAGCTCCGAAATCCTATGGAAAGACGCGAAAAATTTCAAACTTCGTCGGGAATCGAACTTAATAACGATTTTAACCCGTCCAATACGAAACCGGTTGATTACGCCCAGGATTTGGGCGCGCCCGGCAAATTTCCTTTTACCCGCGGCGTTCGCTCGAATATGTATCGCGGGCGTTCTTGGACGATGCGCCAGTACGCCGGATTTGCCACCGCCGAAGAATCAAACGCGCGTTACAAGTATCTGCTGGCGAACGGCACGACCGGTTTGAGCGTGGCGTTTGATTTGCCGACGCAAATCGGGCTTGATTCAGACGACGCTTTATCGGCGGGCGAAGTCGGCAAAGTCGGCGTGGCGATTGACTCTTTGGAAGATATGCTGCGGCTTTTTGACCAGATTCCGCTCGATACTGTTTCGACTTCGATGACGATTAACGCCACGGCTTCGACTCTGTTGTGTCTTTATCTGGCCGTCGCACGAAAACAAAACGTTTCTTTTGACAAAGTAAACGGGACGATTCAAAACGATATTTTAAAAGAATATATCGCGCGCGGCACTTACATTTATCCACCGCGCCCCAGCTTGCGTTTGATTACTGATATTTTCGCTTACTGCCACGCCGAAGTGCCGAACTGGAACACCATTTCGATTTCCGGCTACCACATTCGCGAAGCGGGTTCGACCGCCGCTCAGGAAATCGCTTTTACGCTCGCCGACGGCATTGCTTATGTTGACGCGGCGATTTCAGTCGGTTTAAAAGTTGACGATTTTGCGCCACGCCTCTCTTTTTTCTTTAACTCGCACAACAACCTTTTGGAAGAAATCGCGAAATTCCGCGCCGCGCGAAGATTATGGGCACGGATTATGCGCGACCGATTTTCGGCCGCTGACCCAAAATCGTTGATGCTTCGTTTTCACACCCAAACTGCGGGTTCGACCTTGACGGCGCAACAGCCGGAAGTCAACGTCGTTCGCACGACGATTCAGGCGCTCGCCGCCGTCTTGGGCGGAACGCAATCTCTCCACACTAATTCGATGGACGAAGCGCTGTCACTTCCGACCGAAACGGCGGCGCGAATCGCTCTCCGCACGCAGCAAGTCATCGCTTACGAATCCGGCGTTGCCGACACGGTTGATCCATTTGCGGGTTCTTACGCGATTGAATATCTGACGGGCGAGCTTGAGCAAAAAGCGGTTGATTATATTGAAAAAATTGATCAAATGGGCGGAATGCTCCGGGCCATCGAAGCTGGATATCCGCAGCGCGAAATTCAAGAGGCCGCTTATGAATACCAACGCGCGGTGGAAAATAAAAGCGAAATTGTGGTCGGCGTCAATAAATTTCAGACCGAAGAAAAAGAATCAATTCCGATTCAGCGCGTTGACCCGAAAATCGAACGCGAACAAACCGAACGACTCCGCGCCGTTCGCGCCAGACGCGACGCTGCGCGAGCCGAAAACGCTCTGGCAAAATTGGCTGAGGCGGCATCCACAGAAGAAAACATCTTGCCGCGCATTCTCGAATGCGTCGAAAGCTACGTCACAGTTGGTGAAATCAGCAATAAATTAAGAACAGTCTGGGGCGAATATCGCGAAGCTGTGACAGTTTGATTATGACCACTAAAGAGTTTGACCAATTTGAACATGAGGCGCATGAATACCTCAAATCACAGCAAGAGATATTAAAATCCAAGTACAAAATTAGTGGTTACGATTGGTATTATGACCAAGATACTGGTGAATTTACTTTTTCAGCTAATGAAATTCCCAGAGTAATTGCAGATTTTCAAGTCGTTGGCACATTATCAACGATTTCAAATACTTGGCTTTGGTCTTGGGGAAATTCGAGTATTTTGGAAAACGTCAAGAAGGACTTACAAATCGTTAGACAATTTGGAAAAGAACACAATTTGAGGGAGTTGGTTCAACCCAGATGGGATGCAGATGAGTTTGACGCTTGGGCAATGACAAATGTGTCTGCAAGATTGCTTAATGCGCAAGGTGCTTATAGATGCCCTGACGATAATGGATTTATGTTTGTAATTTTTACTAACGTGCGACGTGTGTTTTCAGAGTGATAAAAATGGAAGTTTCGAGCGACATTTTTTCAACAATTAACAAACAAGATAAGACCGAAGTTTATCAATTCTTGACCGAACAGACCGCACTTTTATTATCTGACGAACGCGATAGTCTGGCAAATTCGGCTAATTTGTCATCGCTTATTTTTCATACTTTGCCGGAAATCAATTGGGCCGGATTTTATTGGCTCAAACGGTGCGAATTGGTTTTAGGCGCGTTTCAGGGCAAACCGGCTTGCGTTCGGATTCAGATGGGGCGCGGCGTGTGCGGAACGGCAGCAAAAAACCGCCAAACTTTGGTAATCGAAAATGTGCATGATTTTCCCGGTCACATTGCTTGCGATTCGGCTTCAAATTCGGAGATTGTCTTGCCGTTAGTCAAAAACGACGTGCTGCTCGGCGTTTTGGACGTTGACAGTCCTGTCTTAAATCGTTTTGATGAGACAGATAAAAAAGGCTTGGAACAAGTCGTCCAAACCTTTCTCAAATTAACCGATTTTTAAACTTTGAATCATTCGCCGCACTGAAAAATGATAAAACTGCGTTTGAGGGTTGAAGCGGTTTTTTGACCGATAATGCGCGCGGTGATAACCGTTTTAGCGCAAAGCGGCCCGTCAATCCAGAGCGGCATATAAACTTTGCCGCCGTCACCGATTAAGTCAATCTGTTCGAGTTTTCGAGCCTTGATTTTGCCGCCTTCGGTGACGATAATTTCGATTTTGCGTCCCGCTTCAAAACTTCCCGTCTCGCCCGCGACCTCGACCGTGACCAGATAAGTTTTTGAAATTTCGTTAAAAAACGCGCGGGTATCGGCGTCTGTGATTTCATTTTCAAATTCGCCGGTTTTTTTCTCAAAAGGCACGATTTTGATATTCGTCAATTTATAAGCGGGAGCTTTTTTCTGCGCCGCAGTGAATGTAAATAAACCTGCGATGAGCAGGCAGATTGAGACTAAAAGCAGTCTTCTCATGGGTTAATTTCTCCTATTGGATAAACGTTCTGATCAGTTTCCGGCGGTTTTGCACAGTTTGCCGCCGATGCTGTGATAGCACAGTTGACGTGTCCGCACTTCGTTGAGCGAAGTCGAGTAAACCTGACAGCTCATAAACGGGCGCGAATAGATATGCAGACTAACGGCGCGAGAATTAAATTCGGGAAGGTTTAAAATCTGGTGAATCGGTTCCGCCGGATCAACTTCGGCGGCGCAGAACTGCGCCACATCGAATCGTTCGGTTTGCTCAACGCGGCACAGATTCTGATCTGCAACCGTTTCGGCGGGGCGGAAATTGATAATTTGCAGTTTTCCCTGCGGCATCGCCATCCAGCAATTTTGCCCGTCATGATCGTGAATCGGGGTGGCCTGTCCGTTTTCCCAGCAAAGCGTCATTACTTCAAATAATTCGTTTTTAAAAATCAGGTTTCGGGTATAGCAAGTATTGCTGAAAAACAAATAAGGCGTGAGCGAATCTGAATCAACCGGATTCGTCTGCAAAAAATCGCAAACCGTCCCGACGGCAAAATTTTCGGCGGGAATCTCCTGTAGTCCGCGCAGCAAAGTTTCAATCGTCACAGTTTGCATAAAAACACCTCAAAGATAAAATTTCGCTGCTATTAAATAGCATTTTACGGAAAAACTGTCACGCCCGCTTTGAGATAACGTGCAGTTTTCCCATTACTGCCAACACTTAAGATTTAAAAAGCAAAATCTGAAGCAAAATCTAACGAACAATTTCGCTAACGACGTTGCCGTTGATAATTGTGCCGGTGCAGTGAGTCGTATATTCAAACGGGTCGCCGTCGTACATCGCGACATCCGCGTCTTTACCGGCGGCGAGTGAACCAATGCGGTTATCCAGGCCAATAATTTTGGCCGCGTCAATCGTAATAGTCGCCAGCGCGTCGCGAAATGAAAGCCCGTTGGCCGCCGCGACACCTGCTTCAAAAAGCACGACGCGGGTTTTCGGCACGTATCCTTCAAAACCGCTTTGCAGCGCGAACAAAATCCCGGCTTGTTTCAGCTTGGCGGCGTCTTCCATGCTCAGATGTTCGGCTTCGCCGGTTGTGCGAAACATTGTCGGGTGAACTATCACCGGAAAACCCGAGGCTTTAATTTCCGGTAAAACTTCCTGCGCTTCGGCTACGCCGTCCAAAACGAGTTTGAGCTTAAATTCTTTGGCTAAACGAATCGCCGTGATGATGTCCTGATGCCGGTGCGCGGTAACGAGAAGCGGAATCTCGCCCTTGACAATCTTCGCAAACATTTCCGTGCGCAAATCGCGCCCCGGCATTTTTGCCGCGTCGCCTTTGGCATCGTCAATCTTGCGGTTGTAATCTTGGGCCTTTAAGAATTCACCGCGAAGCATCGCAATTTCCTTGGCCCGTGTGCCGGGCGGTCTTCCGCCGGGAAGCAATGCTCCGTCGCCGATTGTCGCGGCCACCATCGCTGTCTGAACAATCGTCGCTTCGTCAACCGTTCGCCCGACAGTTTTCGCAATCATTGTTTGTCCTGAAATGGCGGCTCCCGGCCCTCCGTGTCCGGTGTGAATTGTCGTGATCCCAAAGCCGCGCAGCCATTCGATCAAACGTTCCTCGGCATCGTAGGAATCAATCGCCCGCAGCTCAGGCTGCATCGCGGCGGAGCCTTCGACCTGCATCTGGTCTTGCGGTTGGTTAAGGTAGCCGCTCAAACCAACCGTCGAATGCGCGTCAATCAAACCGGGCGTGACAACTTTGGCCGTTAAGATTCGATAGTTGGCTGGAATCTGAACCGCAGCCGCCGCGCCGACGCGCTCGATTTTGCCGTTATTGATTAAAACGACGCCGTCGCGAATCGGCTCATTTGAAGTCATTGTCCATACGGTTTCCCCGCGCACGGCAATTTGCGCTTTGACAGTCAACGGCGAGCAGCTAACAGCCAACAATAAAAACACAAATAACAGCAGAGTGGATTTATAATTTTGCACTTCTAATTTTACATTTTCCATTATTGCTGTCCTCCCGTAATGTCTTCAAAGCACTCAATGTGCGCGTGAAGTTCGGCTTTAATGTCAAATCCGCCGGTCGCGATTTGATAATCTTTCGGATCGGCGCGATCAAAGACTTTCGCCCCTTCGACGTATGTTTGCAAGACGTGGGTGTAAACGCTCAAAGGATCGCCGGAAAGCACGATAAAATCAGCGTCTTTGCCTTTTTCGAGCGAGCCGACGCGCCCGTCTAAATCGAGCATTCTGGCATTTGCCATCGTTAAACCATAGAGAGCCTTTTCCCTGGACATGCCTCCGCGCACTCCCATCGCCGCCGCGCGCAGAAAAAGTCTCGAATCGGTAATATAATCGTCGGTATTAAAGCCGACGAGAACACCTGCTTTGTCCAAGAGAGCGGCGTTGTCAAAGCGCAAATCTACAGTTTCGAGTTTTCCGCCCGGACTATCTATCATCGTGATGGTGGTCGGCACATTGGCTTTGGCAATTTCCGGCGCGACTTTGTATCCTTCGGTGACATGATGCAGCACCAGTTTGAACCCGAATTCTTTTTGAAGCCGCAAAGCGTTCAAAATATCGTCGTGGCGATGCGTGTGAAAATGCACTGTTCGTTTGCCGTCCAAGACTTCGACGAGCGCTTCCATCGCTAAATCACGATTGGGCATTTTTGATTTGTCATTTCCGGCGCGGCGGATTTTCTCGCGATAGTCCTGAGCTTTTAAAAACTGTTCGCGCATGAGGGAAACTTCTTTCGCCCGCGTTCCGGGAAACGGCCCGGTTCCGCCCGGGCGCATCGGATTCGTTCCGTTGGCAAACTTCATCCCGCCCATGTATTTGCCGTCTTTATCGTAAATCAGGAGATCTTCAACCGTTTGCCCGTCTTTGACTTTGAGATAAACCGTTTGACCGGAATTGAGATGTCCCGAACCGGGCATTACATTAGCGGTTGTAATTCCGCCCGCCTGAGCTCGCTGAATCGAATTGTCCAAAACATTAATCGAATCCAAAATTCGCACTTCAGGCTGAATCGGGGCAGACCCGTCAGCGCCAGCAACTTCGCCGATGTGGCTGTGAGAATCCACCAGCCCGGGCATAATTGTTTTGCCCGAAACATCGAAAGTTTGCGCGTCGGCGGGAATCTTGACGTCGCTTCGTGCGCCGACCGCAATTATTTTGCCGTTTTGAACGATTAAAATTCCCTCTGTTATCGGCTGCCCGGTAATCGGAATAATCGCAGCGCCGACAAAGGCCTGCGGTTTTTGCTGCGCCCAGAGCGGCAGACAACCGCATAACAAGGCAAGTGCGAGTTTCAATATAATTTTCATCAAAGGTTTTCCGTTAGTGTAGAAAAAATCGAAGCTAATTGGCGTAAGTTGCCCTGAATTTATATTTATGTCAAGTCTGAGTTTAGAAACAGCCAAATTTGCAGTCTAAAAATTCCACAGGTTTTCGTTAAATTGCATTGTTTTGTAATTTTTATTAACTTTGGTTAAGTTTTCGCAGCAATGAACTTGACTCTAATAAGTTAACCAAGGTACATTTTATCATCAAAGTTCGAATCAAGCTGTCTTTATTAACAAAAATATGTTTTGTAACAGCTCCAAAGTGATAGAAACAGTCAAAATTTAGTTAATATTTTCGAAACTAAGATAATGGCGACTTTAACAAATTCGAAAAAAACGGTGACTCCTTCAGTCGAAGATTATCTCAAAGCTATTTGGACGCTTTCAGAGCGCTCGACGGAACATCAGACTGCCGGAACCAAAGATTTGGCTGAGATGCTGCTGGTGACTCCGCCCGCTGTTTCTAAAATGCTCAAACAGATTGAGCGGCAGCTACTTGTCACTCACATTCCTTATTACGGTGTTCGTCTAACGCCGAGCGGAAGGGAAATCGCCCTGCGAATAGTTCGGCGGCATCGGCTTCTCGAACTTTTTTTGTCGCAGATTTTGGGCTACGACTCGGAATCGGTACATGACGAAGCGGAAAGGCTCGAGCATCATATTTCGGACGAATTTGAGCGGCGGATTGATTCGCTTCTGGGATTCCCGAAAAAGTGTCCTCACGGCAGTCCGATTCCTAATCTGGAAGGCAATTTTTCAGACAATTAAAACCGTAATCGAATGTTATCAGTTCAAACAGCAAGGGGATTTTGTGGAAGTTAAAGCTACCAACGAGGCGCTGCCGACCGGTTGGCGGAGAGGTTTGCGGCAACTCAGCCTGCCGGAAGCAAATGCGTCTTTATCAATTGCCAGCGGTTCGGGTTTTTGGCGCAAACTGTTTGCTTTTTCCGGGCCGGGCTATCTGATAGCCGTCGGTTATATGGATCCCGGCAATTGGGCGACGGATTTAGCCGGCGGTTCGCGTTTTGGCTACGCGCTGCTCTCGGTCATCATGATTTCAAACTTGATGGCGATTTTGCTGCAAAGTCTGTCGCTCAGGTTAGGTATCGTCACCGAACGCGATTTAGCGCAAGCGTGCCGCGACCATTATCATCCCGCTGTTTCATTTTTCCTTTGGCTGTTGTGCGAAGTTGCTATTGTCGCGTGCGATCTGGCGGAAGTCATCGGCTCCGCGATTGCGCTCAATCTTTTATTCGGCATTCCGCTCGTTTGGGGAGTTTTGCTGACAACTTTTGATGTGATGATTTTGCTTCTGCTGCAAAATCGCGGATTCAGATGGCTTGAAGCAATTATAATTACACTCGTAGTTACTATCGGTCTTTGCTTTACAGCTGAAATAATTTTCTCGCGCCCCGATATGATGGGTATTCTTGGCGGTTTTATCCCGTCGGCGGAGATTGTCACAAATCCGTCAATGCTCTACATCGCCATCGGGATATTAGGGGCGACGGTGATGCCTCACAATCTTTATCTGCATTCGTCCATCGCGCAGACTCGGAAATATGAGCGAACCTCGACCGGCAAACGCGAAGCAATTAAATTTGCGACCATTGATTCAACTCTCGCACTGATGTTCGCTCTGTTTATCAACGCCGCTATTCTGATTGTGGCTGCCGCCAGCTTTCATACGAGTGGTCACTATGAAGTCGGAGAAATCGGTGACGCGTATCGGCTGCTTTCGCCGCTGTTAGGAGTTTCCGGAGCCAGCACTTTGTTCGCGATTGCGCTTCTCGCCTCAGGTCAGAACTCTACCTTGACCGGAACGCTTGCCGGCCAGATCGTTATGGAAGGCTTTTTGGATATTCGTTTGCAGCCGTGGTTGAGGCGTTTAATCACCCGTTTGATTGCGATTGTTCCGGCTATTGTGGTGACGGCGTTGTACGGAATCTCCGGCACCGCTCAACTGCTCATACTCAGTCAGGTTGTCTTGAGTATGCAGTTAAGTTTTGCAGTTTTCCCGCTTGTAATGTTTACCAGCGACAAACTCAAAATGGGCGAATTCGTAAATTCTTTGTGGCTTAAAATTCTCAGCTATCTCGTTGCCGTCATAATCGCCTTGCTCAATGTCTGGCTGCTCACGCAGATTTTCCGAGAGTGGGTGACGAATTAGTTTTTAAGCTCGATTATTTTCAAGCGGAAGCGAAACTTTAAACCGAGAACCTTGTCCGTTGTTAGTGTGAACTTCGATTTTTCCGCCGTGCGCGGTGATAATGCCGTAACAAACCGCTAACCCGAGCCCGGTTCCTTTGCCGGTCGGTTTGGTGGAAAAAAACGGGTCAAAAATGAGTTTGGCATTTTCTGCGGTGATGCCGCTTCCCTGATCCGAAATTTCAACCTCAACGCCATTGGTCTGCGAGTTAAATTCGGATTTTAATTTTATTTCACCGCCATCAGGCATGGCGTCGCGAGCGTTGAGTAACAAATTCAAAAAAACCTGCTGCAATTGATCAAAATCGCCAGAAACTTTCGGCACTTGAGTCTCAAAATCCTTTACCAAATGTAATTTTTGAAATGCCTTATCAAAGCTTGCGAGTCGCAAACTCGCTTCTAAAACGTTGTTAACATCAATCTGACTGCGGGCGGCCGGACGAACGCGAGCAAAATCGAGCATGTCGCGGGTAACCTGAGTAATCCGCGTAATTTGTGTCTGGACAAGACGCAGAGTTTCTCGTTCGTCAACACTTAAATCAGGCTTGGCCTGCAGCATTTGAACAAGCGATGAGATTGATGCCAGAGGATTGTTAACTTCATGAGCCACACCTGCCGCCAGCGTTCCCATCGCCGCCAGTTTTTCCGTGCGCACCAGTTGTTCGTTTAGTTGTCTCAGCTGCTCAATGTCAGAGGCCATTTTGATGCTCATCTGATTAAAGGATTCGGCGAGCAGGCCGATTTCATCGTTGCTGTCTTCAGCAACCGTTGTTCCGTAAGCCCCATTCGTCACTTGAACGGCGGCGAGAGTCAGTCTTCCGAGAGGACGTGAAATCGTCCGCACAATCAGCAGAACCAGCAGCAAGTTTGGGATGAGCGCGGAAATCACGCTAAAAGTTAGATATCTGCGCCAGGCTTCAGCCGTTAGACCATCGTGAAACGACCACCAGACAATCGGAATTTGAAAAGCAGCAAAACTTGTGACCGCCACGATGGCGATTGTCAAAGCGATTTTGTAGATAATCGGGAACAGCCGAAATTGATCGAGCGCGGTTGAAAGCGAAAAGAGCTTAAAATTTGAAATTGCATAGGCGTAAATTAAAACGCCGGGCAGAGCAAAAGTAGCAGAAATCGGTAACAAATCGTAGATGCCGAAAAACGGTAAAAGAATATTTGCCAACGTTTTTAAAACAGCCGTGATTCCCAATGCCCAGAGGATGGCGCCGAGCTGCTGCCCGTTTTGAGTGCCGCGATAACGGCGATATTTACCAAGCAAAAGAAACGTTCCATAGGCAAAAATACCGTAAACGTAAAAGATAAAAACATAGGCAAGCGGCGCCGGATCAATTTCAAAGTTGCCGGCGGCGGTAAAACCGGCTTTGTGCCAAAGTAAACCGCTGATCGCGGCCGGTAGAAGAACCAGCCCGGGTGCGAATAAAATCGCCGCTTTGCGGCGCGGAGTGCGTCGGTTTTCGGGAAAAACCCAGGCGAAGACGACCAAAAAAAATTGCAGAAACAGAGAAAGCACAAAACTAGCACCGGCCCACCATCCGGCAGACCCACTCCGGGGTTGAAATTCCCATAAGACAATGTCCTTAACTGTCCAGAGAGCCAGGCAGATAATAAAAGCGGCAAAAGTTTGATGCGCGCGGCTGCGGGGTTCCGCGGCAAAAACGTAAAAGCCGAGCAGCACAAGCACAAACAATGAAAATAAAAGAGAAATTAAAATCATGTCCCTAGCGCTTCGCGTCAGTCACTATTTTTTGATGAAGAAAAACTTTTATTAAATTTAAACAAGTAAAAAGATGATAAGTCAGAAGAGTCCGGGACAAGAAATTAGAAAGCAGGATTGGCTCTAAAATAATAAATTAAAACCGAGTTTTTTTAGCACAGTGATTTAACTGCAGACTTAAATCAAAATCCATCATCGCGCATTATCAAGGTTATTCAAGCGTCCCTGAAGTTAGACCGTGCGAAGAAACCGTGAGCGGAAAAGTTTTGCTGGCAGCCTTAGAAAGAACGCCCTCTGAATCTCGTTCTTGTTTTTCGCCCGCCGAGATTACGTGAGAAGAAATAACCAGCGTCGTTTGTAGATTTGAGAAATTTTGAGAGGCTTTCTCATCTTTAAGCAAATCGAGAAGCCGAGTTACCTCAGTCTGGTACGATTGCCAATTCTTAAGTTCCTCGCTGGATTTAGTCGAAGTCATTTCATTCAAAACCAGGCAGACTCGCAAAAAATCCTCTCGAGCGAATGATTGATGTAATTGCAGTCTCACATAATTTTTGCGATGAGATATTCTTTCGGCTAGCCGCAAAGCGCGCGGCTGATGCCCGACAATTCGAAAAATTTCAGATTCATGACTTGCGGCAGGCGAATTTGCTGAAGATTGTTGCGATGCGAGAGTCAACCCGATAAATCGTTCGAGCGTTTCTTTAAACTCGAAATACGTCACTGTACCCGTTTTATTTGAAATTTCCGCGAAACTGTTAAGGACATTTTGCGAGGCTTTCTCAATTTTACCTGCAGCTGTACGCTCCCAACGCGCTTTAAGCAAGGAAGCCTTTGTTGAAACATCTCGCTGAGCCAACAAACGGGCGGCGAAGATAATCCATAGCAAAACCGCAGCAATTGATTTTAGAATTAACTTGATGCTTGATAAGCGATTTCGATGTTTAAAAAAATAATAAGCGCCAAAAGGTGCGCCGATAGCCAGATAAGTTGTAAAAAATTCAGTGAAGGTCATTCCAATCTAGGGCGTTTGCACAAATTGTACCAACTCCGAAAATTTGAGTTTCTAAATTTTAAAAGCTTCGAATTGCTGCTGATCCGCGGGCTCCGAAGCAAAACTAGAGATTTCTATTGAAACAAAATTTTTGTTTAGGTTGTTGGCAAACCGCATTTTGAGAAGCAAGATTTTGGCATCTTGCAAAGCTTCCAACTTTAAAATCAAAAACGCTTGAAAAAACTATGTTGACAAAACTTCACATTAAAAAAAAGCAACTTTTTGAATTTCCAACAACTCATAACATTGTTCAGCTGTTTAGTATATTTTTTGAAAAAGGGTTTTTGTCAGACAGCTAACTAAAATTTTGCAAAAACCAACTCAAGTTACGTTCTTCAAACATATTGCGGACAGTTTAAAACGCTCACGCAATTTTAAATCAACTCAAAATCAATAGTTCAAACAAAATACGCAATCATGAGCACTAAATCTCAAATTAAAGTCATTAAACGCAGCCAGCAATCGCCCAAATCCGTTATCAAAACGAAGTCACCGCAAACGGCAGCCCGTGAAATGGTTTCTACGGTCACCGAATGGGTTACTGAATTTCAACAAAAACGACGCGAGGAAACACAAGAAGCCCTGAATAAGTTTTTCCCTCAAACTTCAACGTCAAACGGGTGCGGTAATTGCTAATTCGGTTTCTCTCTTGGGAATGATATTTAAGACGGTTTTTTCAAACCGTCTTTTTTTTTGTCACAAATCCGGTTATTCTTTTTTAAAATATATGAATGAACTTACTGGAAAAACGGCAATTATAACCGGCGCGACTTCCGGCATAGGACGCGCGACTGCACTAAAATTGGCAGCTGCAGGCGCAAAAACAGTTGCGGTCGGGCGTAATGAATCAGCTTTAGCTGAAATAAAATATGAAATCGAAACAAGCGGCGGCACTGTTCGAACGTTTCGCGCGGATGTCACAATCGAGAGCGATTTGCAAAAACTTGTGGCTGAAACCGTCGCTACTTTCAACCAAATAGACATCTTGGTCAATGCTGCGGGTACTATCTCAAACGGCTCTATTGAAACAACTGCGGTGAAAGATTTCGACGAGTTGATGAATATCAATGTTCGTTCTGTTTTTCTCTTGATGCAAATGGTTTTACCTGAACTTGAAAAAACCAGGGGTAATATTGTCAATGTTTCCAGTGTGACCGGTCTGCGCGCCTTTCCGGGAGTTTTAGCGTATTGCATTTCTAAAGCCGCAATTGATCAGTTAACCCGGTGCGCGGCGCTTGAGTTGGCCGCAAAACAAATCCGCGTCAATGCTGTTAATCCGGGCGTGGTTGTTACCGATTTACATAAACGCGGCGGGATGAGCGAAGAAAATTACAAAGTATTTCTTGAACGTTCGGCGACGACGCATCCGCTCGGGCGTCCCGGTAAACCCGAAGAAATCGCTGATTTAATTTTGTTCCTGGCATCGGACAAAGCCGGCTGGATAACCGGCGCGACTTATCCGATTGACGGCGGACGGGCTCAAACCTGCGCTCGGTGATTTTCGTAATCGCATTTCAGACTTTATTTCTCTGTCAATTTTGAAGCTTTTATTTTTTTAATGTCTCATTCAAGGAAATAACAGCTAATCTTAAAAATGTGAAAATACAGTTTCTGCCAAGTACGTTTGACGAGCGCGGGTGCGCCGCCCCGCAGCAGCATTTACCGTGTTTCCTAGTTGATGACTGCCTGGCAATTGACGCGGGCAGCCTCGCCCTGGCCGTCAATGATTCACAAAGACAAACCGTCCGCGACATTATCATTACTCATCCGCATCTTGATCATATCGCGACGCTCCCGATATTTATTGATGATTTATTTGCCGAATTACTTCGGCCCGTGTATGTTCACGCCACGCCGGATACCATCGAAATATTAGAGCAACACATTTTTAACTGGAAAGTGTTTCCGCGTTTTAACGAACTGATGAACGATTTCGGCACGGTTCTGGAATACAAACCAATTGTCTTGAAGCAGAAATTTGCCGTTAACCATTTTGAGGTAACAGCCGTTCCCGTCAGCCATCAAATTCCCACCGTCGGTTTGATAGTTTCGTCGCATCGGCGAACAATCGCATTTACTTCCGATACAGCTCCTACCGATGAATTTTGGGATTCAGTCAACGCTTTACCAAGCCTGGATGCATTATTGATCGAATGCGCCTTTCCAAATTCCAAAACCGGTCTGGCTGAAATTTCACACCATCTAACGCCGCAGAAATTGCGGCTCGAAATTGCCAAACTTAGGCATCAATGTCCTGTTTTCATCATCAACATAAAACCGATGTACCGCTCCGAAATAATCCGCGAACTGGAGGAACTCCACTTGCCGCAGATGATGGCAATGCAAGTCGGAAAGGTTTATGATTTTTGAAACTTGGCAATCTTGCAGCCTCAGTTATTGAAAAGCGGCGGATGCATTCTGCGCTCATTTTATAAGTCATTGCGTTGGCGCCACATTCCTAAATTAGTTTCAGACGGCTTTGCCAAAAAACTCAGATTTTTCTTCAGATTCTTTTAGCGGCATCCAAGATTTTGAATTGACAGAAGACCTCGAAAATTAAGATTATCAATTAGTTGATTTAACACGATTGATACTGTGTTTTGATTTGCCGCCCAAAAATTCTTTTTACAAGAAGAGACGAGAGCGAGAAAATTTTGGAAAGTAATTCAACCAATTTTGCTTCTGACACCAAAGCAGGACAAGTTTTGCAAACCGACTTGGTGGCTGACGGCTCACGACCAAATATTAATCCAATTTCAAACTCTGACGCTTCCCCTTTATGGCTTTCGACAACCAGATATTTTCTTATTTCTGTGACAATCTCACTCATCCTCTTTGTCATAATCTGGAGTTTGCTTCGCGAGGAAGGCGAAAACGAAACCGTCTGGATTCCTGCCGCTATTGCTCTCTCGATGATGAGTTTAGCCTTTGCCGCCCGTGAAGTTGTCCTACGGCGAGCGCGAACTCGCTATCTGTTGCTTCATGAACAGTTCGGCTCAATTGCTGTGAAGTCGCGCGTGAGAAATAAATCTGAAAAGAAATTTACTCTCGAACAAAACGCGGCGGCTTTGAACTCGATAAAACGCCAAGCAGATGAAGCAAATTTAGCTTTGGCAACTGCAGCAAAGCATTTGGAGGTTTTTGAGGCATCTCAAGCATATCTCGTGACGGCGAAAAGCGAACTGCAAAAAATCCAAGCCGGTTCGCCGCGCCTTCCTGCGCTTCGCAAGGGAATTAAAACTGTTGAAATACTGCACAGACATCATTTACTGCGTTGGGCAGAAGAAGAAACGCGCCGTTTGATGCGCGAAGCCAGCGTCATAGTTTTGACCAATGAGAAAATTAAAACGTCTCACCGCGCACTCGAAACTTTGGATTTTGCGTTGAAGTTTTATCCTGAAAATCAACAGTTAGTTGATTCGAGAAAAGCGGTCCAAGAATTTGCTGTTTCGGCCCGGATTGCTCATTATACCGAGTCGGCCGAACGAGAGGCTTTCAAAGAACATTATCGCCGCGCAATTGATTATTATCAGGATGCGCTGTTTTATTTGTCACGTGAATCTCTGCTCCTCGAGGAAAGTGATTTGATTAAGAGCCAGCTTGAAAAAGAGATCGAAAAATTAAATTTAATTTTATCAAGCAAAAAAGGGACGCGAAAAAAACTTTCGTCTAAGAAATAAATTTAGAGAGGTTGCCAACTTTGATTATCCAACGCTGCCCGCGTTGCGGAAGTAGCCGAATTAGGCGCGGTTATCGCCGTACCCCTTGGTGGAACGCAATATTTGGTCGTTATAATTTACTCTGCAATTCTTGTAATTGGGAATTTGTCGGGTTAGCGATTCCCGGCACAGTTTCTGATCAACATTCGCGCAAGAAAAAAAAGCGTACCGTTGAGCAGGAGCAAATTCAGTCACTGACGGCTCAAGAGGCTAAACAGTTTGCAGAAACACGGAAATTGAGAGAAACTAATGGTTTAGAAATAAATAACCGCAGTTTAGAAGAAGCGGCAGATGATTTACAGTCATCACCGATAGGCTCCCCGGTGTCTTCAGAATCGCATTTAGAAAATATTGGAGAATTGAACGTTCTTCCTAAAATTAGAGCGACTGCAGATAATAGTTCAAATTCTAACGAAGCGGCAGATTTAGTCGAAAATGTTCCAGGCAGTGCCGCGAACAACGCGCCGCCGGAAGTGGCAGTCAAGACTACTGCCGCCAACCAACGCCCCAAAATTAGAAAGCGCGTTAAAAGTAAAAAGTGAAATTATCGTATCCTAAAATTCAGCTTAACCAAGCACTTTTTACCACGAGGTTAATGCTGTGTTTTCTGATAATCTGCATTTCACTTTCTTCTCATTTATCAGTCCGTTCGCAGATTCCTGTTGTTAAGGCGGAAGTTCCCCCGCCAGCTAACCTTGCTGTGGTGGCCGCGACGCCTCAGCCGGACGGAACAAAGCCTGAAACTAACGAAACCGTTTTGACGGAAATGAAACCTGCTTCAGTCGTTGAAAATCTGATTCACAGCGGCGACACTTTAGATGTAGATTTTTTGGGCAGTCTTGAGTACGATTGGCGCGGCAAAGCCGACGATGACGGGTTTTTATCGGCGTTGCCGCATTTGAGCACTCCGATATTTGCGCTCTGTCGAACAGAAGATGAAATCGGAACTGAAATATCGGCGGCTTATTCTAAAATTATCCGTAATCCTCAAGTTGTGGTTCGCATTCTTGACCGCTCGGATCGCCAGCCCGCAGTTTTATTTGGAGCCGTCAGCGTTCCGCAGCGTTTTCGAATTGAGCGACCGGTTCAATTAAACGAATTAATAGTGATGTCCGGCGGCATTACCGATAAAGCCAGCGGTGAAATCAATGTTTTCCGTCCGGCGCGCGTTTCATGCATCGGTCACAACCAGAATCAGATCGAGTCTCGATTTATCAAGGTCAGATTATCGGATTTACTTTCGGGCAAAACAGGCGCGAATCTGCAGATTAAGGCTGGTGATATAGTGACGGTTGAGGAAGCCGCGCCCGTTTACGTGACGGGCGGTATTGCCGCGCCGCAACCCATCTTGTTTCGCAGCGGCATGACTCTTTCGCGAGTAATTGCGAGCGCCGGAGGTTTGAATCGAAATGCTGATCAAACGAAAATAACAATTTACCGACGGCGAAAGGACAGCCCTAATCTGGAAGTCATCGAAGCTAATCTAGAAAAAATTATTAATCGCGCGGCTGACGACGTTCAACTGCAGGCTTATGATATTATCGAGGTTGCACAGCAGGGGAAGCCACGCAGTCTCCGTCCACCGATTGCGACCGCTTCTGAATCAACTCAGTTCGACATTAACAAGCTGCCGATACGCTCGGTTGATTAAAGATTATTTATTTTTAGAGTGTCCTTAGTGACAAAATTTTGAAGAGAAAGAACAAAATTAATGGCAGATACAACAGTAAAACCCCGGCGTTTCAGCCGCCGAATGTTGACACTTTTTTGGAGCGCAATTATTGCGATCATTACGATTACGCTTCTGGCCTACGAGCGAATTGATATTCTTTATATTTTAGCGACAATTTCGCTGATTGTTCTCCTGGCAGTAGTCGCGACTTCAGATTTGGAAGGTAAAACTAGGACCAAAAGTGCCGAATGAAAAACTCAAGCTGAAAAATAAAATAAGATGCTTCGGGCATCTTTTTAACTCGTGCCGTTTGATATTCATCTTTTGCGCTGCGCTTTCAGTTCTGCAAATTTCGCTTGCGACCGTCAGCGCTTACGAGATGCAATTTGGGGGGAATTTAAAGAAAACGCCCCTTCGTTGGCGCAGCGGAATCATTAATTTGACGCTTTCAAATTCGCTTCGACAACCGGCTCCAAATATTAAACCAAACAGCGATGTAGTCGGTGCGGTGCAACGAAGCCTGAAAACTTGGGAATCTGCGACCAACATCAAATTTCAGACTGTCTGGAGCGACAAACTTTCGATTAGCAGAGCAGATGGAGTTGGCGACGGTGCGAGCTTAATTACAATCGCGGCGACCCCTGAAAACGCCGCCCCGTTTCAAGGTAAATTTAGTGAGATGCCCGGCCGGACCCGGACGTTTTTTGATAATCGGGGGACAATTGTCGAAGCTGATATTGTTCTAAACCCTTACCAACAATTCTCTACCGACGGAAGTTTTGGCACTTTTGATCTCGAATCCGCTTTGACGCATGAGATCGGTCATCTCTTAGGGCTTGACCACTCGGCCGTCCTAGCGGCTACGATGTATTCACAACAAGGGAAAAACGGCACTTTTTCACTCCCAGCGATTTCGCCCCGTACTTTAGCTGAAGACGATCTTGCCGGAATTCGCACGTTATACGGAGCGAAAACGGAAGACGGAAACTGTTGCGGAGTTGTTAGCGGAGCGATCACGAATTCTGATGGAAGACCGCTTAGCGGCTGGCAGGTTTGGGCTGAAGGAGTCGCCACCGGCAAAATGTTTGCAGCTGTCAACAACAATGAAAAAGGTCTCTGGAGCATCAGCGGATTACCAAACGGAAAGTATCAAATAATTGCTCAAAGTGAGAAATCGGGAGCTGAAATCCTGGGGCAAATAATAATCGAATCTGACAAAACAGCAGTTTTAAATTATGGATTTGCTCCGCGCCAGCGTTTTTTGAATCCGCAGCTGCTCGGCTACAACGGGCAGCTTTCGACGCTCGCCGTCCCGATTAGCGCTGGAAATTGGCAAACAGTTTTTCTTGGCGGCGAAAATATAACGCCGGGGAACCTCTCATCGGGTAATATTTCGACCTCATCACCGTTTCTTCAAGTCTCTGCCGAAAGTTTGACCAAACAAAATTTCGACGCCGCTTTTCCGGTTGTTAGTTTTAATTTAGTAGTTGACCCCGAACTCCCTTCCGGCGAATACAATTTGCAAACTCAAGATTCAAATGGCAATATGACATATCTCCTGGGCTGTTTTTCATTTGACCAAAATTAAGCCAATTTAAAGTTAATAAACAGCCATTTCGTTCGTCTCTTTTCTCAATTTTTTATTATCTTTGTGAGGTTGCAAGTTTAATAAAACTTGTGCATAATCATCGGCGTTCACCTCCCCGGTGAACACGCTTGTTAGGAGGGGTGAGGACTCCTGACGGCATGGCGAGGATGTGGGAGACCTCGCCCCAACTTTAAATTGTTTCGGCCGTAAAATTTGTTAAGATTTAGTATAAGGATTATTAAACAAATCTACGGGAAGGAACTTTTTTGTCCGTGCGTGAATCAAATCACAAGCGACATGAAATATAAGTTAAAAGACCGTCAGCGATTTTTTTGCGTTTGCCGGTCTTTTCTCGTTTTCAGCTGATATGCAGGAAATCAAAGAAGAAGCTTTACATGACAACCGTTTTAAGCGGTGGCTCTTTCAGGGCGTTAGGGAAATGGAAGCGCCGCATGAAAAACCCGGCTTACACCATCAACACTCATGGTGGCAGGTGATGTGTTTGACCGGAGTTGATTATTTTTCCACGCTCGGATATCAACCGGGAATTGCTTTCCTTGCTGCTGGCGCTTTGTCTCCAATTGCAACTTTAGTATTAATTTTGCTGACATTATTTGGTGCTCTGCCTATTTACAATCGCGTTGCTGCTGAAAGTCCTCACGGACAAGGTTCAATCTCGATGCTCGAACAACTTCTTTCGCGTTGGCGAGCAAAATTATTTGTTCTTGTATTACTGGGTTTTGTGGCGACCGATTTTGTGATTACAATTACTCTTTCCGCCGCCGATGCGACTGCTCACGTTATTCAAAACCCGTTCGTTCAAGAACATGTTCCTCTTTTAGCACATCCCGTTATCGTGACTCTGATTTTAATAGGCTTACTTGGCGCGGTTTTTCTCAAGGGCTTCAAAGAAGCGATGGGAATCGCAGTAGTTTTAGTCAGTGTTTATTTGGTGCTTAATTTGATTGTCGTCGGCGTCGGATTTTACCAAATTGCTTTAAATCCGGGGAGAATTCCTGATTGGACGACGGCATTGTTTACAAATCCGAAAGACGGTAGCTCACGCAGCATTTGGCTGGTCATTGGGCTGTCTCTAATAGCTTTTCCGAGACTTGCACTGGGTCTTTCCGGCTTTGAAACAGGCGTTGCGGTAATGCCGCTGATTAAAAATCCCAATCGAATTGCAAACACTCGACGGTTACTGATGACTGCTGCGTTAATCATGAGTTTTATGCTCATTGCCAGCAGCCTGGTAACCACGATACTGATTCCAGCCGAAGAGTTTCGCGCTCCGGTACTTGGCGAAGGAGGTGCGATTATCGCCGAGGGCGGAAAGGCCAGCGGGCGTGCTCTGGCTTTTCTCGCACATACGTTTCTCGGCGAAATTTTTGGCACTGTTTATGACGTCAGCACGATTTGCATTCTCTGGTTTGCGGGCGCTTCGGCAATGGCCGGTCTTTTAAATATTGTCCCGCGATATCTGCCTCGCTACGGGATGGCCCCCGAGTGGACACGAGCGACTCGTCCGCTCGTTTTAATTTTTACAATAATTTGCTTTGCTGTAACCTGGGTTTTCAAAGCCGACGTTGAAGCTCAGGGCGGTGCTTACGCAACCGGTGTTTTGTTTTTGATGACCAGTGCCGCCTTTGCCGTCACAATTTCCGCCTGGAGACATAAAGAATATTGGCGATGGGCGTTTCTGGTTATTGCTCTGGTCTTTGCCTATACAACGATTCTAAACATTTTCGAGCGTCCGGACGGTATTCGCATCGCTTCGTTTTTTATTGTCGCGATTGTCGTAACGAGCTTTGTTTCGAGAGCAATGCGTTCAACTGAACTGCGCGTCGAAGGATTTGATCTGGATTCCACCGCAAAAGGGATTCTCTTAGAGGCTGGCAAAGGCGAATTGAGATTAGTTGCTAATCGCAGAGAGATTGGTGATGCCGCCGAATATCGTTTTAAGGAACATGAAAAGAGGCTTGACAATCATATTCCCTCAAGCGATCCCATTGTTTTTTTCGAGGTTGAGCTAGGAGATGCTTCTGAATTTAGCGGCAGATTGCGCGTCAGAGGATGTGACATTGAAGGTTACAAAGTTTTGCGAACCGAAAGTCCGGCAGTTCCCAATGCTATCGCAGCATTTCTGCTGTATTTAAGAGATAAAACCGGAAAAATCCCACACGTCTATTTTGGCTGGAGTGAAGGTAATCCAATCATGTATTTATTACGATATGTTCTGTTCGGCGAGGGCGATACTGCCCCCGTCACCAGAGAAATTTTAAGACAAGCGGAATCAGACCCTGAACGACGTCCTAATGTTCATGTGGGCGGCTAATTGTTTGGTTCCGGAGTAAATCTTTTTAATTTTATGATAGTTCAATTTTATTTTGGCTGCTTGCGCTCAAAAAGCAGCTACGGCAATAAACCGGCCGATTTTGCGATGGGTAAAATGGAACGGTCGTCAGACTGTCACAATTAGCGCATTTGACTGCAACTTCAATTTTTTGTTTGATTCCTGCGGCTTGTGCAGCCGAAATTGAGGCTATTCGTTCATTCTTAGCCTGCTTGCAGCACTTGCATCGCTTAGGTGGATTTCTTAAACCTTTATCACGAAAAAACCCCTGTTCACCGATTGTCCAAACAAAGTCATTGTTGCAATCAATGCATTTAATTAAGCAATCAGCGATTTCTTCTTTTTGAACAGTGAGAATTCTTTCGGAATAAACTATCTGGAGATCCAAATCATTTGAATTTGGTCGTAACACAAAAACACCCTCCTTTTTCATTTTAAAAATAAAATTAAGACTAAGGGTGTGCACAAACCGCTTATCCTATTTTATTTCAAACAAATGTTAAAAGCCAAAGTAATATAATAATAAACGAATTTGAAATGTTTGCAAAATTTTATGGTTTTACGAGTTCGATGAATAAGATTTAAGAGGTTGCATTTTTATCATTATTTTGCCCAAAGCAATTTATTTTTTGCAGAGGCAAAAGTATAGTTAAAAGCTATCGATGTCAACCAATATTTTTTAAACATAGAATTGATTAAAGGTTTCAGAAATGGAGAAAAAGATTTTAGTAGTTGGCGGCGGCGGCAGAGAACATGCTATTTGTTGGTCAATTAACAGGGACAAAGTAAAACACAAAATTTACTGCGCACCCGGCAATGCCGGAATTGCTCAAATCGCTCAATGCGTTGATATTGAGCAGACAAATATCAACGGCTTGTTGAATTTTGTTAAGGAAAACAAAATTGATCTGACCATAGTTGGAGGAGAAGTTCCGCTCTCGCTCGGAATAGTTGACGAATTTGAAATGGAGAAACAAAGGATTGTCGGGCCGAGTTCGGCAGCATCGCGTCTGGAATCAAGCAAAGCATTTGCCAAAGAATTTATGATTCGCCACAAAATCCCTACGGCTCATTTTATTGTGGCAGATTCACCTGATCAAGCAATTTTAATACTAGAGAGGGGGGATTTTGGATCTGAAGACGAGCCGTTAGTTGTTAAGGCCGACGGACTTGCTAGCGGTAAAGGCGTCATCCTTTCGGCAAATCGCTCCGAAGCAATATTGGCGGTTAACCAACTGGTAAACAGCAACAATATCGAAAAGAATGCGACAAAACATATTGTTTTGGAACAAATGTTGTATGGAACCGAAGTGTCATTACTGCTTTTTGCTGATGGTAAAAACTTTGCATTAATGCCGCCGGCTCGGGATTACAAACGTATCGGTAATAATGACACTGGAGCCAATACCGGCGGAATGGGAACTGTTTGTGATAATGATCTACTAACTAATTCTCAAACGCAGGAAATCATCGATAAAATAATTAAACCTACTCTTGAAGGAGCCTCTGAGGAAGGATTAGAGTTTCGCGGTGTTCTTTTCTTAGGTCTTATGTTGACTGATGGCGGAGCAAAATTGATTGAGTACAATGTGCGTTTCGGCGATCCCGAGACTCAATCAATTTTACTCAGACTCGAAAGCAGTTTGGTTGATATTTGCGAATCAATAATTGAACAGCAATTAGAAAATTTTCAAATTGAGTTTGATAATAAGAAATCCTGCTGCGTTATTTTGGCCGCAAAAAATTATCCGGCTAAACCGGAACTCGGAGATACCATACAGGGCTTAGAAACTGATTCTGACAAAATTACTATTTTTCATTCCGGAACTTTAAAAATAAATACAGGTGAATTATTGACTAATGGCGGCAGGGTATTAGGAGTAGCAGCAAAGAAAGAAGCTTTAAAAGCGGCTTTGGATAACGCTTACTCAGCAGTCAAAAATATCAATTGGAAAGGTATTCAATATCGAACTGATATAGGTTCCTAGATGAATACCAATTACTGCTAAAACAAGTTTGAAAAATTAACGGTCGAATGATCACATTTTGATTTCTTCAGATATAATTTTAGAACCAGTCTTCAGTTTGCAAAAGGTATAATCTTTAATCCTCGGTTCAAAATAGTACGTATCTCGTTCAGATACGAACGAAGAAAAGAGCCTCTTGAAAGAGGCTCTTTTCTTTTAAATGTAATCCGGCGACTTCCTACTCTCCCACATCTGAAAGACGCAGTACCATCGGCTCTAGCAAGCTTAACTTCCGTGTTCGAGATGGGAACGGGTGTGACCTTGCCGACAAAATCACCGGAAAATTGAAAAACTGAAATATGAATTACGCTAACTGTAAAACTTAAATGCTAACAAGTAAATTTTATGGTCAAGCCTTGGGACTATTAGTATTGGTCAACTGAGTACATTACTATACTTACATTTCCAACCTATCAACCTGGTAGTCTTCCAGGAGTCTCACTGGCAGAAATCATCTTAGGTCTGGCTTCACGCTTAGATGCATTCAGCGTTTATCCATGCTCGACATAGCTACCGTGCGATACCACTGGCGTGATAACACGTACACTAGAGGTCAATCCAACCCGGTCCTCTCGTACTAAGGTCAGATTCCTTCAATTCTGCTGCGCCCACACCAGATAGGGACCGACAATTTTGTTACTAATTTCAATTTCTTGAAATCGGGCAAGACATTTCTGCTTGCCTCTGCATATCGCTATGCAGTTCGGACTATATCTTCAACTGCTCTTGCAGTTGCTCGGCGTATAGTCTCTGAGGGTTCTAAACTTTGCAAAAGCACATTTAATTTATGCTTTCTAAATCTCGCTCCATTCATCGAAAAAGCAATTTCTGTAATTTGCTTTAAGCCGTTTCGGTTCAAATGCTCTTTGCAGTGCATCATCTCCACAACTTTTGCAAATTTGAGAAATTCTCTTTGTTTCTCGGAACGTAAAGGAAATTGTCTGAAAAACGGTAAGACTTTTTCGTAAAGTGCGTCGTGTCGCTTGAGGACATAAACATAAGTTTTGTCTCTCGAATTTGCCGAAGCGTTTTTCTTGATTGTTCCACAACCAAAAACTTCAGCAAATAACTGCAACACGGAAAGTCTTTCGCCATTCTGACTAACGTGAAATTCGGGAATTACCTGCAAACCAAGCCTGACATTTGAAGTCGGATAAACGCCTATATAAAAGCAT
>JBBQUS010000038.1:0-53762 GCA_038212235.1 Pyrinomonadales bacterium | reverse complement strand
TGAGACGAGGCAGCCGCGCGTCTTGCTCCGAGGTAATAATTGATCGAAAAGCTCGAATTGAGCTAAGGTTAAATCGGTGGTATAAGCCATCATCGAAGTAAAAACGATTTGTGCTTTTATTGCAAACAGGCTCTATAAGACTCAAAATCTTTTTATAATTCTCTAGCGGCACTGCCGCGCGCCAACTCAAATCTGTTTTATAATTGAGCAGCTGTTAACTTTATCCGCGCCGGTATTGCCGGAAAATAAAAAAATGAGTAACTTCTTCAGGCAAATCTTATTTCTTTGTGTTTTTTTGAGTCTTTTTCCAACTTTTCAAAGCCAATCTAAAACCGCTGATTTAGGATTAATCGCCGCCGGTCAACGGACGAACGAGGTCAACCCGCCAAGAATCCGTTACACAATTAATGACAATTGGAAATTTTCGGCGAACGACGGCAAAGATTTTGCTAAGCGGGAAACAGCAGACAGCGCCTGGGAATCCGTCAATCTTCCTCATACCTGGAACGCGCAGGACGCTTTTGACGATGAACCCGGCTACCGGCGCGGCGCGAGTTGGTATCGGCGCTCTTTAAAGTTGGCTCCAAATCTCAAAAACAAACGCATTTTTCTGCAGTTTGAAGGCGCAAATCAGGTTTCGGATGTTTATTTAAACGAGCATTTTGTCGGACGGCACATCGGCGGCTACACCGCGTTCTCTTTCGAAGTTACCGATTTCGTCAAATATGACGAGACAAATTTAATCGCAGTCAGAGTTGATAACAGCTTTGACAAAGAAATTCCTCCGCTGACCGCCGATTTTAATATGTACGGCGGAATTTACCGCGATGTCTGGCTGATTGCGACCGACAGCGTTCATCTGAGCGTCACCGATTTGGCTTCGCCGGGCGTGCAAATTACCACTCCGCAAGTTTCCGAAGCGAGCGCGACGGTAAACATCAAAGGAACAATTGTTAATTCAGGTGAAAATTGGCGAGAGGTTGAAGTTATCAACACCCTCGTTGATGCCGAAGGACAAGACGCGCTCTCGGTATCATCGAAACTTCAAGTAAAACCGAAAACCGAAGCAAATTTCGCGCAAATCTCCAATCCGCTGTCGAATCCGAAGCTGTGGTCGCCGCACAGTCCGTATCTTTACCAGGTTAAAACTGTCATCAGGGAAAACGGAAAAACCCTTGACGAAACCACAAATTCGCTCGGTTTTCGCTGGTTTAATTTTGACCGGGAGAAAGGCTTTTTTCTCAATGGAAAACCGCTCAAACTGCGCGGCGTCAATCGCCATCAGGATTATGCCGGGCTTGGCAATGCGGTTCCCGATTCCGTTCATATTCGCGACATGGAACTGATTAAAGATGGCGGATTTAATTTCGTCCGGCTGGCTCATTATCCGCAGGATCCGTCCGTTTTGCAGGCGGCAGACCAGCTCGGACTGCTGCTCTGGGAAGAGATTCCGATTGTCAATTACATCACGATTTCACCTGTTTTTAACCAAAACTCGGTTCTAATGCTCAAGGAAATGATTCGCCAGCATCGCAATCATCCCTCGGTAATTATGTGGGGATACATGAACGAGATTTTTCTGCGCGTCCCGAAAGAAGCCGACGACGTTCGTCGCGCCACAGTTGAACTGGCCCGCGAACTCGACCAAACCGCCAGGCTCGAAGATTCGACTCGTCCGACGACGATAGCTTTTCACGCCAGCGACACCTACAATACGACCGGTCTGGCCGACATCCCGCAAATCATCGGCTGGAACGTTTACAGCGGCTGGTACAGCGGAGAGCTTGATGGATTCGGCCAGTTCATTGACGATCAACATCGTCGTTTCCCGAAACGCCCTTTGATCATCAGCGAATACGGGGCAAACGGCGATCAGAGGCTTCATTCAGACGCTCCCCGTCGTTTTGATTCGACAACCGAATATCAGCGGATGTTTCACGAAAATTATCTCGCGCAAATCAACGCTCGCCCGTTTATTGCCGGAAGCGCGCTCTGGAACGAGTTTGACTTTGGCTCGGAAACGCGCGGCGAAACCATTCCGAACCTCAATCAAAAAGGAATGTTCACTTTTGATCGGCAGCCGAAAGACGTTCATTATTTTTACAAAGCCAATCTTTCAGCGGAGCCGGTGTTGCATATTGCCGTCAGGGATTGGCAATATCGAGGCGGCACGGATTTAACCCCGCAAAAGATCGAAGTTTATTCAAATTTGCCGGAAATTGAGCTTTTTGCCAACGGCGCATCTCTCGGCAAAAAGATACCGGATAGTTTGCATCAAGCGACTTGGGAGGTCAGTTGGCGAGATGGAGCAAATTCACTCACAGCGCAAGGATTCAAAGATAATTTGAAGATTACCGATGCCGCTGAGGTTGATTTTAAACTAATAACCGCAAAGTCTGAGGAAATCGCGGTCAATGTCGGTTCAAACGCTCAGTTTATTGATCAGAGCAAAACCGTCTGGCTCGCTGACCAGCCTTATGTTAAGGGCAGTTGGGGCTTTATCGGGAACGCTTCCAAAGCGATTTATTCCGGCACGGCTGATAAAAACGTGCTTGGAACGACGGATGATCCGCTTTTTCAAACCATGCAGGCGGGGCTGACGGCTTATCGTTTCGATGTTCCGAGAGGAACGTACGAAGTCGAGCTTCGTTTCGCCGAAACCGAATTTGAAAACGCCGGACAGCGTGTTTTTGATGTCGCCATCAACGGTCAGACGCTGCTGGAAAAATTAGATTTGGCAAAAGAAACGGGTGTTCAGCGCGCATTTACCAGACGTTTTCGAGTAACGGCAGAGGACGGCATCATCATTGAATTTAAAGCTTATCAGGGAAAGCCAATCTTGAGCGCAGTCAAAATTCGCAGATTGTAGCAAATGGCAGTTTGTTCTCTACCCGATAAACGTTGGAAGCGCGGAAAACGCTTTCAGATCAAGATGCCGCCGCAGGCGTTAACTGTTCCAAATTCATGTGAAATCAAATTAAACTGTGATTTTTTGGTCAAGTTGTGATTTTTTTATTTTGCAATGATGTTTTGCGCCGTAAAATTTGGCACGCCAAGCAGACGCGGATTATACTTTGAGAAAATTTAAATCTTCTGTATTTTTAAATAAATGAACGTCAAACTCGGAACACTAACTTTTACGCTATTTCTGGTCGCGACATTAGCCGGTTGTCAAAGCGCTCAAACGGCGTCGTCCAACAACAGCAATACACCAGTGGTCGCAACGTCTGTTGCTAACACGCCGACCGAAGCTTATAAAAATCTATATGCGGCAGTAAAGTCCAAAAATACTGAAGCTATCAAACAGAACATGTCGAAAACGACGCAGGATTTTGCTGAAGCAATGGCGCAGATGCAGAAAAAAACTCCGGAAGATATGTATAAAAACGGTTTGATTGAATCCACTCTGTCGCCGAACCTGCCGCCGATACGCGATGAGCGCGTTAAAGGAAACTTCGCCGGAGTCGAGGTGCAAAATCCTGATGGGAAATGGCAGGATGTCCCTTTTGTCAAAGAGGATGGAAGTTGGAAACTGGCAGTCGGCGAATTGTTCAAAAATACGTACGAAAGTCCGGGCGTTCCCGCCTCGCAAGCCAACGCCAATACTCAAACGCCGCAAATGATGCCGGCGCCGAGCACCAACACTAACAGCAACATCAAAGTTATCCCGACCAACTCAAACACGGCGAATGTTGCAGTCAAACCCAGTATGCCCGGCAAGTCACCGAATAAATGAACCAGAGTGATTTGTTCAGGGAAATTACCCGAACCTATCAAAAATTTGGTTGGAAACTGTGCGGCGTGCTGCTCGACGGTCAGACTCAGCACGAATCCGCCGGAGTGCGTGGTTTGATTCCGGCGGATGTTTTAATTGAAGAGGGGTCGGTCAACGCTCTCTGGTTCGCGCGCGCTTCGGAGGAACGGGAAACTTGGGAACTGCGTTTGTTAAGCGCATCGCCTTTTGCGCTGCTCGAAACTTTCGAGTCTTCCATGCCTGACTTGGAGCGAATAAAAAGACGCGCAATAATGGTGGAAAAGCTGCAAATGAATTTGCCAAAATTCAAAGTTTGAGACTCTCGGTACAAAATGTTAAACTTTTATGTGCATGGTGTTTGTCTATAGCTGGCAATGCTTATGTTTCTCAAAAGAATGACGATTAAAGATTTTGGAGTGCGAGTCGCCGATGTTTGGGCCGGCTTGCGTCCTTTAACCCGAAAGATGATTGTCCGAGCCATGCAGCCCGGCACTTACCCGCCCGCTAATTCAAATATTACTTTTTCGTTTGACGCTCATGCGGATTGGGAATTGAGCCGACTGTTGACCGCGCTCGATGAACGCGCTTTTGAAACCGAAGCCCAAGCCAATCCCGAAAACTTCCGCGAAATCCGCCGGATGGCCAACGCCTGCGCCGAAGTTTTGCAGTCTCAGACGGAATCCGCCGAGGCTTTTATTCAATTAGCCGCGCGCGCCCTTAAACGCGCGGATTTTGCTCGCGTTGACGCTCTGGCAAACGCGCTGATCGAACGTTTTTCGGCGGGCGAGATGTGCGAAATCGTTCGGCAAAGCGAACATGCTGCAATTCGCGCTCTGGCCATGGAGGCTCTCGCCCTCATTCCAACCGTTAATCTTCTGCCGCTTCTTGATGATCCTGTTTACGGCGAAATCGCCCGGATGACTCTGGAAACTCAAGCCGTCGAATACAACTCCGAAGACGCTAAAATGCTGCTCGAAGATTTAGCCGCCGAACGATTTTTCGGCGATTAAGACTTTTGGGTTTTCACTCAAATGCAAATCGTTTAAACATCCCCGTCCGGTTTCCAGCCATTAGTTTTACAGCAACAAATTCATTCGGTTATAATTGGCAGCAAGATAAATTTTTCACATCTCGTTCTGGGTTGAGAAGCATCCTATTTACCCAAACCGACTTTCAAGCAGTTTTTAGGAAGGGTCAGCGCCATCATGTACGAACAGAGAAATAGTCAATCGGCAAAGCAAAACGTAATTCTCAAGACAAAGGCTATTAATCGTCTGCGCCTCTGGTATGTTGGCGCGGCGGCGATTTTTTTGATGGGTGTGGGTGTGGCGGCGGGTTTGATCATCGCCGCCTGGAACGTCAAGGCCGAAAAACCTCTGGCCACAAACGTCGCCCCGGAAAGTTTATCGGCGTCATTTGCCGAAGTTGCCAGACGAGTCGAACCGGCGGTCGTCAATATTGATACCAAAACCAATGCCGAATTAAATGCGAGCGGAAAAACTTCGCAGGCCCAGAAAAACGGTAAAAGCGACGGTGAAGACGAAGACAGCTCGATTTTGGAATATTTCCGCAAACAGCTTCCGGTTCGCCCTTCGTATTCGGTTGGAAGCGGTTTTATCGTTGACTCCAAAGGCTATATTTTGACGAATTATCACGTCGTCGAAGACACCAACAAGATTACGGTTCGCCTGCAGTCGGGCGAAGAATATATTGCCGAAACAGTCGGCACGGACGAGCAAACCGACGTTGCCGTTTTAAAAATAACCGCCGGACGCGAGCTTCCGGCGGTGAAATTAGGCGATTCCGGCGCGGCGCAGGTCGGTGATTGGGTTTTAGCCGTCGGTTCGCCCTTTGGACTTGACCAAACGGTGACGGCCGGGATTATTTCCAAAGTAGAACGCGAAGCTCCTTTCGCTACTAACTTTCAAAAGTTTATTCAGACCGATGCGGCCATTAATCGCGGCAATTCCGGCGGTCCCCTAGTCAACATGAACGGTGAAGTGGTCGGCATCAATTCGCAAATTGCGACTTCGACCGGCGATTACAACGGCATCGGTTTCGCGCTTCCGTCAAATGCGGCCTCTTACGTTTACAATCAGATTTTGCAAAACGGGCGGGTCAAACGCGGATTTTTGGGCGTTTCGCTGGATTCAATCAAACCCGAATTTGCCAAGGTTTATGATTTGCCCGAAGCCAAGGGCGCCCTCGTCACGGCGGTTGCCGATGAAAAAGGCGCGGCGGCCAGCGCCGGTTTGCAGGAAAACGACATTATCACCAAATTTAACGGCCAGACTGTCTCAACCGCGCAGGATTTAATCTCCAAAGTTGCCGCGACAATGCCCAATGAGCAAGTTGAAATCGTGTTTTTGCGGGAGAATAACAACAAGCTTGAACAAAAAACCGTCCGGATTACGCTTGGCGAACGCCCCGTCACCCGCGACGGCAAAGTTTTAAAACCGCGCCCTGAAAAGCCGGTCGAAGTCGTTAAAAACGAACAACAACTGGGTCTGTCGCTGACCGATTTGACGCCTCAACTAATCTCGCAAAACAAATTGAACGGGCAAAAAGGCGTTTTAGTTAAGGAAATTGACCCAAACGGTATTATCGCAGACGTCAGAGCTTCGGCCGGGCGCGATTTGGCAATCAATAAAAATGATTTGATTACCCGCGTTAATCGCGTTTCTGTTACAAACACAGATGATTTTGCGGCAATCGTGAACAAATTTAAACCGGGCGATGCGGTTGTTTTGCATGTCGCTCGTTATGATGCAGCCAGCAAGAAAATTCAAACACGAATCGTTCAGTTTACGTTTCAATAAAAATTGGTCTTTGGTCTCTGGTTTTCGGCTTTGGTTTTTGTTAGAAGATTTATCAGCGTATTCATTGATTTATTGAATTCGGGAAAGCAAAGACCAAAGACCAAAAACTAAATATCAAAAACTAAATGCAAAAATATCTGAATTATATCGCCGGAGAATGGACGGAGAGCCTCTCCGGCGAGTTTTTTGAGAACCTCAATCCTGCTAATACCAAAGAAGTTATCGGGCATTTTCCGAAATCAACCGCCGAAGATGTTAACAATGCTGTGGCTGCCGCCAGCGATGCCGCGACCAAATGGCGGCGGACGCCCGCGCCGCGCCGGGCGGAAATTCTCTTTCGGCTGGGCGAGATTTTGCGCCGCGACAAAGATAAATTCGCGCAGGAAATGACCCGCGAGATGGGCAAGGTTCTCAAGGAAACCGGCGGCGACGTGCAGGAAGCGATTGACTGCACTTATTACACTGCCGGTGAAGGCCGCCGCCTGCACGGGTTTACTACTCCGGCGGAAATGCCCGAAAAGTTTGCGATGTGCGTTCGTCAGCCGGTTGGCGTTTGCGGTTTGATTACGCCCTGGAATTTTCCGATGGCGATTCCGTCCTGGAAAATGATTCCGGCTCTCGTCTGCGGCAACACACTCGTCATCAAACCCGCCGAAGACGTGCCGCTTTCAACTTATAATCTCGTCAAAGCGTGCGAAGAAGCCGGCATTCCGAAAGGCGTCGTTAACCTGGTTTGCGGTTACGGCGAGCCGGTCGGGACGACTTTGACCGCGCATAAAGAGACACGTCTGATTTCGTTTACCGGTTCAACCGCCACGGGCAAAAAAGTTGCCGCCGCCTGCGCCGAGCGCAACGCCGTTTGTTCGCTTGAAATGGGTGGCAAAAACGTCATCATCATTATGGACGACGCCGACGTTGATTTAGCGGTCGAAGGCTCTGTCTGGGGCGCGTTCGGGACATCCGGACAACGCTGCACGGCATCATCGCGGCTGGTCGTGCATAAAAAAGTTTATAACAAGTTTGTCGAAAAACTGGCGGCCAGAACCAAATTGCTCAGAGTGGGAAACGGGCTTGCCTCGCAAACCGATGTTGGGCCGGTCATTAACCAACAGGCGGTTGATAAAATTATGGGCTATATCGAAATCGGCAAAACCGAGGACAAGGCCAGGCTGGTCTGCGGCGGCGAACGTTTAACGAGCGGCGAATACGCCAAGGGCTTTTTTATTGAACCGACAATTTTCGCCGATGCCGCGCCAAAGATGCGAATTTCGCAAGAGGAAATCTTTGGGCCGGTGACGACTGTAATCCCGTTTGATACTTTGGACGAAGCGATTGACATTGCTAACGGCGTCGAATACGGTCTGTCGTCGGCGATTTACACGGCAAACGTTAATCAGGCGTTCTACGCGATGCAGGAGCTTTATACCGGAATTTGCTACATTAATTCGGCGACCATCGGCGCGGAAGTGCATCTTCCGTTCGGCGGAACCAAGGGAACCGGCAACGGTCATCGCGAAGCCGGCACACAGGTTTTAGACATCTTCACCGAGTGGAAATCAATCTATGTTGATTATTCGGGCAAACTGCAAAAAGCGCAGATTGACGAATTTGAGATGTAAGATGAACTAAAATATTTCGCGCAAAGGCGCAAAGCTCGCAAAGTTAGGAGAAAAGCAATTATTAAAATGTTTTTGTTTTTCCTTTGCGAACTTTGCGCCTTTGCGCGAAAATTAGTTTTTTAAAGGGTTCATAATAATTCAGCAAGGAGCAAAAAAGAATGACCGCAGTGCAAAAAACCTTTGATATTCCGAAGTTCAAAGAGAGGTACGAAAACTTTATCGGCGGCGAATGGGTCGCGCCAAACAACGGCGAATATATTGACAACATCTCGCCGGTGGACGGCAAACCGTTTACCAAAGTTGCGCGTTCGACCGAAGCCGATGTTGAACTCGCGCTCGACGCGGCGCACAAGGCGGCGGAGACTTGGAACGTCGCTTCGGCGACCGTGCGGAGCAATCTTTTGTGGAAGATTGCCGATAAGATAGAGGAAAATCTCGAACTGCTCGCCCGCGCGGAAACCTGGGATAACGGCAAGCCGATTCGCGAAACGATGGCGGCAGATTTGCCCCTCGCGGTTGATCATTTTCGTTATTTCGCGGGCGTGATTCGGGCTGAAGAAGGCGGCGCGACCGAGCTTGACGCCAACACGGTTTCGCTCAATATCAAAGAGCCGCTGGGCGTCGTCGCGCAGATTATTCCGTGGAATTTCCCGCTCCTGATGGCGACGTGGAAAATCGCGCCCGCTCTCGCCGCCGGAAACTGCACGATTGTCAAACCCGCCGAACAGACTCCGGCCTCAATTATGGTTTTGATGGAACTGGTTCAGGATATTCTGCCGCCGGGAGTTTTGAATATCGTTAACGGTTTTGGTCCGGAAGCCGGAAAACCGCTCGCAACCTCGGAACGTGTGGCCAAAGTCGCCTTCACGGGCGAGACGACGACCGGACGTTTGATTATGCAGTATGCGTCGCAGAACCTGATTCCGGTGACGCTCGAACTCGGCGGCAAATCACCAAACATTTTCTTTGAAAGCGTGATGGACGCGGACGACGAATTTTTTGATAAATGTCTCGAAGGCGCGGCGCTCTTTGCCTTAAATCAGGGCGAAGTCTGCACCTGCCCGTCCCGCATTCTGGTGCAGGAATCAATCGCCGACAAATTCATCGCCCGCATCGTCGAACGCACGCGCAACATTAAAATGGGACATCCGCTCGACCCCGAAACGATGATCGGCGCGCAGGCGAGCCAGGATCAGTACGAAAAGATTTTGAACTACATTCAAATCGGCAAAGACGAAGGCGCGGAAGTTTTAACCGGCGGCGAAGCACAGAAAAACGACGGGCTCGAAGGCGGCTTTTACGTCAAACCGACGCTCATCAAAGGTCACAACAAAATGCGCGTCTTTCAGGAAGAAATCTTCGGGCCCGTCGCGTCCGTCACGACTTTCAAAGACGAAGCCGACGCCGTCGCCATCGCCAATGACACGCTCTACGGCTTGGGCGCAGGCGTTTGGACACGCGACGCGCACCAGCTTTACCAAGTTCCACGCGCGATCAAAGCCGGTCGCGTCTGGGTCAACTGCTATCACAATTACCCGGCACACGCCCCGTTCGGCGGCTACAAAAAGAGCGGCTTCGGACGCGAAAACCACAAAATGATGCTCGACCATTACCGCAACAACAAAAATATGCTCATCTCTTACGACAAAAAAGCGATGGGATTTTTCTAAAAACAACTAACCACAGACGGATACGGATGAACGCAGATTTTATTTTTGATTTGCGTTCATCTTTTCATATATATTGCGGAACATTTTCAAATAATACTTGTCTAAGCAATTATGCAAATTCCAATAACACGACTGTTAAAAACTTCAATTATCATTTTTTGTCTAGTTGTTTTACCAATAAATTTATATTCACAAAGCCAAAAAGAAAATAATGTTTTGCTACCTGTGCGCGTAAATGGAAAATGGGGATACATAAATGAAAAAGGCAAAATTGTTATCAAACCGCGCTTTTCCGTAGCGGGAAATTTTTCAGAAGGTTTGGCAAAAGTCAGAGATGATGATAGTTGGTTTTATTACATTGATGAAGGCGGAAAAACTATTACTGGAAAAGAACATTATCGTTATGCAGATGACTTTTCAGAAGGTTTGGCGGCTGTTCAAGGCGAAAATGCAGAAGATAAAATTGGATTTATTGATAAAAAAGGGAAAATTGTCATTGAACCAAAGTTCGATAGTTTTACCGGAAAACCAATCGGAAGTTTTAAGGACGGTTTAGCTTATATTTATTTAGATGGCAAAGTTGGATTTATTGATAAAACGGGAAAGTTTCTAATAAATCCAGTTTACAATTACGCCTATTCATTTAATGAAAATCTTGCCGTGATAAATTTGAAAGACAAATACGGTTACATAAACGAATTAGGGGAAACTAAACTTTCTCCCAAATTTGCATACGCTTCTTCATTCACGGGAGGACTTGCCGGATTTTCTTTCGACCGTCAAAAATTCGGATTTATTGATAAAACAGGCAAAGTAATTATTGAACCGCAATTTGATTGGGTAGGCGGCTTCTCCGAAGGTTTGGCAGCTGTTAATGTTGGAATGGCTTGGTATGGCCATCAAAAATCCGGTGGTAAATGGGGCTTTATAGACAAAACCGGAAAATTAGTTATTGACATAAAATACGAAGTAGCAAATTCATTTTCCGAAGGTTTAGCACCAATAAAAATATATGGCAAATGGGGCTTTGTTGATAGAACCGGAAATATAAAGATCAAGCCGTAGTTTGACTGGGCAGAAATGTTTGAAGAAGGCTTTTCCCGCGTTACTGTTGACGAAAAAATTGGATACATTGATAAAATCGGAAAATATATTTGGAAACCAGGTAAATAAATCCAAAAGCAAAAATGACCGGCGAAGCGAAAATCACAAGCGCGAATAATCTTTGATGTGCGGCGAGGTTATTTGATAAAAAAAATGTCAAACTACATTTGAAAACAAATCAACGCAGATTTTTACATTTACATTCTTTCATGAAAACATTAATCCGCAAAAATGACTAAAACATTGATTTACATTCCAACCCTTCTGTACAGATGCTTTGCAATTACATTTCTATTTTTGGCTTTTAGTTTTTTGGTGTTTTCACAAAATTCGGAATCTTCGACGAATCAGATTCCGCGAATCGAGCGCGGGAATTGTGTGGTCGCGATTCCATCGAATGAAAAGCCGGATTGTGGTTATTTGGTGGTATTTGAAGATCGTCGGACGAACAAGGGAAGAACGATTCGTTTGCCGTTTATCGTGATGAAAAGCGCGAGCGCAACGCCGCTGCCCGATCCGATACTTTACACGGGCGGCGGTCCCGGCAGCAGTTCGCTCGGACAAGTCAGAAACAGAGGTTACATTCCGTATCTAAAGACACGGGATTATATTCTGTTTGAACAGCGCGGAACGAAATACGCGCAGCCGAGTTTGGAATGCCCCGAAGTTGATAATGCCCAAATTGATTCGGCTCAACGAAATTTGACAGACGCGCAGACGGCGCAGGCGGAACTGCAGGCCGTGCGCGTCTGTCGTGAAAAATTGCGGCGCGCAGGCATCAATCTCTCGGCATACAACAGCCGGGCGAGCGCGGCGGACATCGAAGATTTGCGCCGTCTTCTGGGTTATGAAAAATGGAATTTATACGGCATTTCTTACAGCACGCGGCTGATGCTGACCGAAATGCGTTTTTATCCGAAGGGGATTCGGAGCGTTTTGCTCGATTCGGTTTTGCCGCCGACGGTCAATTACGACGAAACGAGCGTTGACGGCGTGATGCGTTCGCTCAATTTAATTTTTACTTCGTGCCAAGCCGATAAAGAATGCAGCGCGGCGTTTCCGAATGTCGAAAAACAATTCTACGCGCTCGTCGAAAAGCTCGATGCCAAACCGATTTTTGTTGATGTAACCGATTCGCAAACCAAAGCGACGACGAAAGTTTTGCTCAATGGCAGCGATGTCGTCAATTCCATTTACAGCGCACTCGAATCCAGCGGCAACCTTTCATACGTGCCCTTTTTAATCGGCAAAGCTCAGCAAAATGACGAACGGGCATTAAAATCTATTGCCAACACAAAACTCGAAACGTCTGGTTTTGCTTGGGGAATGCGTTATTCGGTCTGGTGCAGCGAAGAGATGCCTTTTCAAAATCGCCGCTTGGTTAAAAATCAGATCACGACGCTTTATCCAAGATTGAAAGGCTTCGGCATCCAGCCGAATTTTCCTGCTATCTGTGACATCTGGAATGTAAAACCGGCTGACGAGATAGAAAATCAAGTTGTTAAATCAAATATTCCGACGCTGATTTTAGCAGGCGAATACGATCCCGACACGCCGCCGGATTGGGGAAAATTAACCGCGCGGACTTTGCCGAAAAGCTATTTTTTCGAGTTACCCGCAATGAGCCACGTCCCGACCTTCGGCAGCACCTGCGCCCAGGATTTAGCGGAAGCATTTTTCGATAATCCGCAAATTTCGCCCAATTCAAACTGCGTGGGAAAAATGCCCGCTCTCAAATTTGTAATTGAAGATAAAAAATAGTTTTTTCGATCTGCGCGAAGTGTTGTTAATCGAAGGAATGCGCGATTATCGCCGGATTCACACAGTTAAAAACCGCCTCATGACGCTCCAGACCTTCGCCGAATTTGAACGACAGATTTCGCCTAATGTTATTTGCCGCGTGTATAAATCTTATATGGTCGCGCTCGACAAAATCGAATCAATTCGAAAAAGACCGCATTAAAATCGGCGACAAACTGCTGCCGGTTTCGGACACTTACAAACAAAGTTTTTTTTCTCTCATAAAACATCCGGCGCAATGATTATTTGTCTGATTAACGGCTATAATAAGATTTACAAGTTATAAAAAGTGCTTGAGAAATATTTGAAAAAGTATTTATGAAAAGTATTGCCAGAGTTCTCGTGACGGACGAAGCGAAAAAAGTGATTGACCGGTTGCGAACCAAACACGGCGCATTGATGTTTCATCAGTCGGGCGGTTGCTGCGACGGGTCTTCGCCGATGTGTTATCAGGCGGGCGAATTTATTACGGGCCGCGCCGATGTTTGGCTCGGGCAAATTGACGGCTGCGATTTTTACATCGCCAAAGATCAGTTTGAAACGTGGCAGCATACGGAATTAACGATTGATGTCGTGCCGGGACGCGGGGCTTCGTTTTCGCTCGTAATTCCGCTCGGGCTAAGGTTTGTCACCAAATCAAAACTATTTTGTCTGAAAGACGACGAGCGACTGGTTGAAACCCGCTCCGGCGAGACGATTTAGAATTTTAGCGAGGGGCGAATCCCGGTCAGTCTTTGCCGCCGCATTTTATATTTTTTTTGAATGAACATCGCACGCGCCGCAGAAATTTTGAAGCGTCAATTCGGCTACGATTCATTTCGAATGAATCAGGAAGCGGCGATTGAAACCGTTTTGGCCGGTCGGGACGCCGTTGTGCTGATGCCGACGGGCGGCGGGAAATCGCTCTGTTATCAAATTCCCGCCTTGATGTTTGAAGGGTTAACGGTGGTTATCTCGCCGCTCATTGCGCTGATGAAAGATCAGGTTGACGCGCTCCAAAACAACGGCGTCGCGGCAGCTTTTTTAAATTCGACGCAGACAACCGCCGAGCAAGCGGAAGTTTTCCGTCAAATTCGCAGCGGGACATTGAAAATGCTTTATGTGGCTCCCGAAAGGCTGCTCCAGAGCGGCGACCAGTTTATTGATTTCCTCAAAAGCGTCAATGTTTCGCTTTTCGCGATTGACGAAGCGCATTGTATTTCGAGCTGGGGGCATGATTTTCGCCCGGAATACATGCAGCTCTCGAAATTAAAAGCCAACTTTCCACGCGTGCCGCTGATTGCGTTGACGGCGACCGCCGACAAACTCGTCCGCAAAGACATTATCGAGCGGTTAAACGTCAAAAACGCCAGCCTCTTTCTCTCGAGCTTTAATCGTCCGAACATTTTTTACGCGGTCGAAGCGAAGCGAAATTCTTATTCGCAATTGCTCGCCTATCTCGAAAAACGCTCCGACGAGAGCGGCATTATTTATTGTCTGAGCCGCAATTCGGTTGACAATCTCGCCGCCGACCTGCGCGCCGAAGGGTTTGACGCGCTCGCCTATCACGCCGGTTTGGACAAACAAACGCGCGACAAACATCAGGAATTGTTCATAAAAGACGAAGTAAAAATAATCGTCGCGACCATCGCTTTCGGCATGGGCATTGACAAATCAAATGTGCGGTTTGTCGTTCATCTCGATTTGCCCAAAAACATTGAAAGCTATTATCAGGAAACGGGACGCGCGGGGCGCGACGGCTTGCAATCCGAAGCCCTGCTTTTTTTCAGTTGGGGCGATGTCATCAAACTAAAGGGTTTTGCCGCCGTTGACGGCAATCAAAAGCAGACCGAGATTATGCTCAATAAATTAAATTTGATGGGCAAATTCGGTGAGCTGAAAACCTGTCGCCGCAAGTTTCTGCTCAACTATTTTTCCGAAGAAACAACCGCTGATTGCGGCAACTGCGACAACTGCAACACGACTTTTGAAAAATTTGACGGAACAATCATTGCGCAAAAAGCGCTGAGCGCGGTTTACCGGACGGGCGGGCGTTTTGGGCTGAGTTATCTGATTGATTTCCTGCGCGGGTCGCAAGCCAAAACTATTCGCGACGAGCACAAGAACCTCAAAACCTACGGCGTCGGCGCGGACATTTCCAAAGACAACTGGTTTGATTATTTCAAAGATTTAATCAGCCAGGGATTTCTGGCGCAAACCGAAGGGCAGTATCCGGTGATTGTTCTGACCGACAAAAGCCAGAGCGTTCTGCGCGGAGAAACCACGGTTGAGCTAATCAAGGTCACAATCAAAGAAGACAAAAAGGCTGCGCTCGCTTCAAAATCCAGCGCGCACGAATATTTTAAAGATTTGGTGGACGATTTAAAACGAATCCGAACCATTTTTGCCAAACGCGAAAACGTTCCGCCGTACGTCGTTTTTTCCGATGCGACGCTGATTGAAATGGCGACCTTTTTGCCCAGGAACGAAACGGAAATGCGGCAAATTTCTGGCGTCGGCGATTTGAAACTGGAAAAATACGCCGCCGATTTTCTGCGCGAGATCAAAAGCTACTGCGCCCGGAACGAGCTCGAATCCAGAATAAATCTAAAATCGCCGAAACGCGAGCGCGTCAAAGGGCGGACAAAACGCGACGCGAGCGGCAAAGACACTTATCAAATTTCGCTCGAAATGTTTCAATCCGGGCTTTCGCTTGCCAAAATCGCCGCTGCGCGCGAACTGACTCAAACGACCATCGAAACTCATCTGATTCGCTTTATCCAGAGCGGCGAAGTAAATCTTGAGGATATTGTTTCCGCCGATAAAATCGAGACGATTAGAAACGCGGTCATCAGATTTAGCGAAACCGGCGCGCTCTCACCGGTCAAAGAATTTCTAGGCGAAGATTACAGCTACGCCGAAATCAGAGCGGTGATGACGGCAATGTAAACGAGATTGTCGTCTGTAATTTACTTAACCTTTTATTGGCGATTTCACTCGGTCATCAAACCCTCACAATAGTTTCTCAGACCAATCAAGTCGTTTTTGCTAAATAACTGTAACTGATCGGTTTATGCCTTGACCAAACTGGAAATTGATCATATTTTTGATCGCATAATCAAAGATATGAACACTTCATTTGAAAGAGCCGAACTGACCAAAGTCGAGTGGCTGACTCCGCCTAACCTCGTCAAAAAATTAGGCGAATTTGATTTAGATCCGTGCAGTCCGGTTAACGCGCCTTTTCTGCACGCGACAACCAATTTTACGATTGAAGATAATGGCTTGGGCAAGGATTGGTTTGGCAGAGTTTACTGCAATCCGCCGTACGGCAAACAAATGAATTTATGGCTCGAAAAACTCAAAAATCATGGCAACGGCATCGCCTTGATTTTTGCCAGAACCGAAACAAGATGTTTTTTTGAAAATGTCTGGGATTCTGCCGACGCGCTGCTTTTTGTCAAAGGCAGAATCAGGTTTTATCACGTTTCCGGCGAACAGGGCGGAACGCCTGGCGCGCCAAGCGTTTTTGTCGCTTATGGAAATGAAAACGCTCTGGCCTTGAAAAACAGCGGAATCGAAGGCAGATTTTTGAAGTTATAAAATCTCGTAAACAGTAAATTCGGCAACGTTGAATTCAGCGTCAAGAATCCAAGGGTTTTCCTGCAGCAGTCTTTTTAATGCTTCGTCTTCGTTAGCGACATTTTCGACAATTCCAATCACCTGCATATTTTCAACTTCCCGACCGTTTGGAGAAATTGTTTCGCCTTCAGAGGTAATAAAAATAAACTTTTTCATCATTTTATTTTTCTGTATCTACCTCTGCCAACAAACTCGATGATGTCCATATCACGTAAGATTTGAAGCTGTTGACGAATTTTATCTTTTACAAAATTATTTTCAGGGTGTCTTAATTTAAGCTTATCCTCAAATTTATAAACATCGTCAAGTGAAAAATCAGTTGAGGATATGCTGTCCAAACATTTCAAAATATCTAAAGTCCATCCCTTTGCTTCAAACGTTTTGTCGCGCAAGAAAATAGATTTGTGCCAAGTTTCTCTAACATCTTTCATGTCTGCTACAACTGAATTTTTAACAAGAAAAATGTGACCTAATTCGGGGATTCCTTGTAGATTTATATTGCAGCCAACCCAGCCAGGTCTTCTTGCTGTTGAAGCTAAAGGGTTTCTTTTTTCGATGATACTTGGCTCAAAAAAATGTTTAGGGACGACAAGAAAGTCAGTTACCGATAAATGCATTTTGCTATATGTTAAAAGAAATAAGTTCGGATTGTTTTCAGAAGTTATTCTTTCAATCATTTTGTCATAAGCACCATCGGTTATGCTTTTACTAAATTTTTTCTTTGTGCTTTTTAGTTCAAAATCTTCCCGACAAACCGCACAAAAAAAATCAGCAACAGGCTGATTATTTGGATATTGGCTAACGTTATTCTCTTTACAGTTTGGGCAAAATGAGTTTTCTTTAACCCAATTTTCCGTCAAAACTCTAGCAATTTGAGAATTACTGCGATACGAATCTGCCAGCCTGGTATTAAGTTTTAGATTCATGAACAGTTCAACGCACTTTAGATTTCCACTCAAGCCAAAAGATTTTAACTCAAATCGGTATTTATGACGATTGCACCTGCTAAAAATCATTTGGTTTGATGGGAATTAGCCCGCACTAATATTTGGCCAAGTCGTAACCAGCAGCAACCAAAGGGGACTTTTAGTATCGAAAGAAATTAACAACTCTATTTTTCAAAACGATTGGCAAAATCCAATAAATCGAAAAACAATTCATCAAACTTTGTTGTCTGTGATTGTGCCTTTTGGATAAAATCGGAAGCCTCTAAATCTAATTTCCAGCCGTCCTCTTTAACAAAGCTCAACCAATACCATTTGCCTGAGACGTAACTCTTGACCGCGACCCGTGCGGTTTTATCATTAATTTGTTCGTCGCCGATTTCGCTCATATCTCGGATGATTTGTCCTTGATAGCTACTTAGCACGAGCGCCAAAGAACCTGCATTGCCCTTTGGCAAATTTTTAAATCTGTCTCGAACCTTGGCTGAATAAGATTCATTGCCAACGTCCAAATTTAAAAAAGCAATAGTAGCGATAATCGTTTTGAGAGTTGCCGTCGGTGTGGAAAAAACCTTGTCAATGACAATCGGTTCTTTGCTTTGCATTAATTCAGGTTTGTCCTGAATCAGTTTGTCAATCAGTGAATGCGGGCCATCTTCAGTTTGTCTCAAGCCTGATTTGTTATTGACTGGAGCAGGCGAAGTCGGCGCGTTGGAAGCAGCCTTTTTTTCGTCAGGCGGCTGTTTGACGGCAATTGCCGCCGGTGATTCGCGAGTCACCCCGCCGCTGCTTTCGGGGCCAAATTCGGGCGAAATCGGCGCTTCCAGCGTTTCCGGCGCTAGAGCGTTATTTTTCCCTTCTCTTTCATCCTTTATTTCACGATCAAAAGCGGCATACAATTCTTTTCGAGTCGCAAACTTCCATCCGCCAGGTTCTTTAACCAAAGTTATCTTAAAATCGTCGAGACCGCCGATGCGTCGAATATACAGGTTGGAGACATATTCGTCGGCTTCAACTTTGGTAATTTGGAATTCACGTTTTGCCGGATTGATTGATAAAACCGCCAGAGGAAAATAAATATCATTGCTCCAGCCGCCGTCTTTCATCCCGCTTGAAAAGGTCGTTCTCAAAAGATTTAAATCTTTGCGCTCAATGGCGGAAACCAAAGTTTCCCAGACGGCAGTTGGCGAGTTTTGTTTTGTTCCAGCCGCTCCTTTCTGCTGTTGTTTGTGGCTTTGCGCCAATATTACGGCAGTATTGGTTTGCCAAAACAACAGCAAAATAAAGCAGCCCCAAAATTTCATCTTTCCGTTTGAAAACATTAATTCAATTTGCTTTATCTCTTTGCCGTAATTAATTTTTTAAATGCTGCTTTGCACATCTGTAATTATTTCTTACAATGGCACTCCGTTCTTGACAAGATATCAATCGCTCCAAAACTTAGTTTTCTTCGTCGTATCGCCACCACCAATGGTTAGGAAGATAAGAAGGAAGACATCCGACATTATTTCTGGCTGCGTTTCGACAATCACGCACTTCATCACGATTAATTTTCAGAACATCTCGTAAATCCTCGTCCAAATTGGCTAATAATTTTATCGGAGTTTCATCTGTAAATTTAAGTTCACTTTCTATATTTGAACGGCGTGAAAGAATAATCATCATTTCTTCATATTCCATTCCTCCACCGTAATCCAGAATTTGCTTTAATCGTTTATACTCCGAATCCCATTCCTGTTTAATTTTTGCTTGATTATTTATGATAAAAGATATCATCGCATCAACATCTAATTGGCTACGCCAGCTTCTTTTAATTAAATTTTCCTCTTCGGCTTGCATAAGCGTTGATAATGTCATTGCTACTTCTTCGGGAACATTCTTGTCATACATTTCTTGGCAGTATTCGATATACCATTCTTTACCTTTTTCAATGCTCATCTTTCACCTCTATTCTTGTTTGAGGGCAATACCGATGTTACGTAAATCATTCTTGCTCATTATGTAGTGAGTGAAAATTCGCTTGCTATTGCGTGCACATCCGGTGAACAAATATTCTTTGTCACTAATCTTCGTAATGTAACCGGTTTTAATTTGTCCGCCATGCGTGTATTCAAATTTTGCTCCAAAGTTCATATTTTTGACCGCTTGATCGTAATACGCTTGCGCTTCTGGCGGCAATACTCGGTCACCGCCATGCTTTCCAGCATGGCCCTTGAGTGCGCCGGTCGCTTTGGCATCGTTAACAGCTGGACGGCTAGCGTCGTTCCATTCCGGCGCGCCATTGCCTCGATTTGGAATTCTTCTACCTTCCAGAGGAGCGCGACTGCCGCCGATGTCAGCACCGCGCATTGACCGCATTTCAAGCGTATCAGGCTTAGCGACTGTACCAGGCAGACCTGTTAGAACTGTGTCGTTCGGCTTGACTGTAATTGTCTTGCCAACTGTGTTTGGCGCGCCCTGCACCGGGACAGGTAATTTATTGCCGGGAGCGCCTGGTGTTACCGGAACAGGTTCGGGCAAACCTAACACCGGCAATTTTAAATTGCTTTGGCCCGCTGCCGTGTTCTTGACGCTGCCGTAAACCGAATCCAGTGCTGCTTCAATGTTTGGCATGGCGCGCGGCGCAATCGCTCCGCCCGCCATGCCTGCCAGCGCTAACACTCCATCTTTGGACAAACTGCCCATCCATTGCCCGAACTCTCGTGCCGGTTGATCCAACTGCTCGCGGTTGGTCGCTTTTGCCGCTCCGTCGGCAATGCTGCTGAATTTTGTCAACTGTTGACCCGTATAAACAAAACCTAATTCTACGCCAACCGGACCAAGCACTGCGCCTAGTTCGGCATTGGTCGCGGCAATCCCAATCGCTCCGCCGAGCGCAAACGCCGCAGCCAATTCTTCCGGTTTCAGTTTGCCCAGCTTATCTTTGATTTCTTGTGAAATGTAGCCTTTGTCATAGGCGATTTTGACCGTTTCTGACAAACGTTCGTTCATGCTCATATCAATGACGGCTTTTTTGTCGGGTGTTAGAGCCAGTTCGCCTTTTATTTTGTGATAATCATCTATCAACGATTGTTGAAATTTGGGCGAGAATGTCTGCTTGTAGCCGAATACTTCGTTTCCATTGGCGTCTCTATGTTTCCCAGCTTCCGGCATTAGCCCCGGTAAATCGTGGAATTGCCATTGTTTATCAATCCAGCCGTTCATGTCCAAATTTTTGCTGGCAGGCAACGCCATTAATTCCTCCATCTCAATATTGGATGGGTGAATCCCGTTTCGTTCGAGCGCGGCAAGAGTCACGCGGCGCGCTAAATCATCATAACCGGCTTGCTTCTTGCCTTCTTTTAACTCAATGATAACGGCTTTCGGAGATGGGAGAGAATCATCTTGATTAATCTGAGCGGAGCGGAGCGGCGTCGAAGTTTGGGCTTTAACTTTCTTTTTCTCATCGCCGTCCGAACGCCAAGTATCAACTTTTTGTGCCACTTGGCGCATCGCTTGATTATTGGTTGAGTTGGTTTTTGATTGTGACGAACCGAAGTTTAAGGCGTAACGCTGCCAGAATGACGGTGTTGTCGTTTGATTCGTACCGTTTGTATTCCCCGGAGCGGACGAACTTAAATTATCCAAGAAACCGGATAATTTTACTTTTAAGTCACTGAGAGAGAAGTTCATTGGCGATTGACCTCGCTAAATTTGAAATTTAAAAAGAGACGCTAACCTTCATTCTTTGCTTATAATTATCGTCAGATATTAGCAGAAGTTTCCGATTTTGAAGCAATTATTTTTGAAGTGTAAGTTTGATAGCTGCTTAATGGGATTATTGATTGAGTTTGAAACATGAAATTTAGATTGATGGCTTTTTATATTCGGGAAAACAAAGTAAAATTGTGAGATAAAGTTTTTTCTTATCAAAGTATAAATCTGGAGAATTTATGAAAGTCGGATTACCGAAAGAAATTAAAGATAATGAATATCGCGTCGGGCTGACGCCTGCCGGTGTACGAGCGTTGACGGACGCCGGGCATAATGTTTTTGTCGAAAACCGCGCCGGCGAAGGCTCAGGCTTTGAAAACGCACTTTATGAACGCGCCGGAGCAACGCTCTTAAACTCGGCGGACGAAGTTTGGGCGACGGGCGACATGATTGTCAAAGTCAAAGAACCGATTGCGCCGGAATATCCCCGGATGCGCGAAAATCAAATGCTTTTTACCTATCTGCATCTCGCGCCGGAATTGGAATTAACTCGGCAGCTGCTCGATAAAAAAGTAACCGGTGTCGCATATGAAACGATTACAGACAAACGCGGTCGGCTGCCCCTCCTGACGCCGATGTCCGAAGTCGCGGGCAGAATGGCGGTTCAGGTCGGCGCGACCTATCTTGAAAAAATGAACGGCGGGCGCGGAATTTTGCTCGGCGGCGTGCCGGGCGTTCCGGCGGCCAACGTGGTGATTATCGGCGGCGGCGTGGTCGGGACGGAAGCGGCGAAAATGGCGGTTGGATTGGGCGCGAAAGTCACGATTATTGACCGCAATCTCGACCGTCTGCGCGAACTCGACGACATCTTTTTGTCCAAAGTTCAAACGCTCGCCTCGTCGCGCTATGCGATTGAAGAAGCGATTTCACACGCCGATTTACTGATTGGCGGCGTTTTGATTCCGGGCGCGGCGGCTCCGAAACTTGTCACGCGGGCAATGCTCAAACTAATTCCAAACGGCGCCGTTTTGGTTGACGTGGCGGTTGATCAGGGCGGTTGTTTTGAAACGACCAGAGCGACGACGCATTCAAACCCGACGTATTATGAAGAAGGCGTGCTGCATTACTGCGTGGCCAACATGCCGGGCGCGGTTCCGCGCACTTCGACCTTTGCGCTGACCAATGCGACTCTGCCGTACGCGCTGAATCTTGCGAACAAAGGTTTTGAAGCGGCGATTGCCGAAGACGCCGGTTTAAAAGAAGGCGTTAACACCTACGCCGGAAAACTGACTTACGAAGCCGTGGCCGTTTCGCAAAATCTCGAATACACCAATCTTGATTCCCTGCTTGGGAGCGCGGCAGCCGCCGCAAACTAAAAAATGGCATTTTTACAGGTTGTGAACATCAGCGGGGAGGTTAAATTCAGTTTGAATTTAACCTCCCCGCTCTTTTTTGCTTCACAACCCCAGTTTTTTATCCCGGCAATAATTTATGCGTTGAGGCTGGTTCGAATCAGAGCTTGACGTTTCAATTTTTTAGCCTTTTTGTCTTCGTACATTTTACTATCTGCTTGCTGCAAAATATCTTCTAATGTAGAGAGGCTTGGCTCGAAACGCAGCAATCCGATGCTTAGTGATAATTCAAACGAGTGTTTTAGTTCGGCATTAAACTCCCTGATTTGTCTCTGCAATCTTCTTTTGATTTCGCTTTCTTTGAGCGGCGATGAGCCAATCATCAAGACCGTAAATTCGTCGCCGCCGACACGCGCGATGATGTCCGAATCGCGAAAAGCTTTTCTTAGTAAATTCGCAGTTTCGATGATCAGCTGCGAGCCGGTTTCATGCCCCAGCAAATCATTGGTTTGTTTGAGATTATCTAAATCGGTGTAGAGCAGAACACAATTTTCGTGGTCTCGTCGAGCAAGTTTCAAGGCTTGTTCGGCCAGCGCGTGAAAACCACGCAGATTATACAAACCGGTTAGCGAGTCGGTAATTGAGAGATTGCGCAGATGATCCTGCGCCTGCTGTAATTCGGTAACGTCCTGCGCACTCCCGATAATATAAGCTGCTTCGCCGGCCGGTTTGTGCATGACGTTGCGATATTTCCAGACACGTTTCTCTCCCGTTTTGGTCAAGACCTTGATGGAGCCTTCGTCCATTTTGTACTGTTTGACGCGCTTTAGATAACCGGTAAAAAGTTCATCAACACTCGGATCCAGTATTTCCCGAAAATTTTTGCCGATTAATTCAGCCTCGCTGTAGCGCAGCGCTTCGGCGGCGGCTGGATTGACGCTCAAGATGTTGCCCGCCAAATCATGTATACAAATATAACCCTGGCTGTTTTCAAACAAATGTCTGGTGCGTTCCTCATTATCGAGGAGCAGCCGCTCAATTTTGGCGCGTTCGGTAATATCTATCGAAACGCCGCCGACAAAACGCTTGCCAGCCGAATCGGTAAAGGGGAATTTAAGCGAAAGCCAATGGGCTGATTCGCCGTTCGGCGTGGCAACGGTTTCAACGACCTCGACTTTTTCATTTTTTTCCAAAACGGTTCGGTCGTTTTCCGTGACCTGCCGCGCAGTGCTAAGCGGCAGCCAATCAAAATCGGTTTTCCCGATAAGATGGTCGCTTCGCAAATCGAACAGACGCTCCATTGTCTGGTTAATAAAAACAAAGCGGCCTTCCGCATCCTTCATGTAAGCGACAGCCGGTGTGTGCGTAAGAAACGAATACATCCGCTGTTCGCTGTCGCGCAAAAGTGTTTCAATTTGCCGCTGTTTGGCAATTTCGGCTTCGCGGTCTATCAATTCGCGGCGTAATTCAAGCTGCGTGACAACCTGTCGAGCCAAAACGACCAGCGCCTTTTGCTGCACCTCGGTTAAAGAGCGCGGTTCGCGGTCAATTACGCAGAGCGAGCCGAGCGCTTCGCCTGAAGAGACAACAAGCGGCGCTCCGGCATAAAAACGGATGTTAGGCGCGCTGGTCACCAGCAGGTTGTCAGCAAAACGTTCGTCGAGTTCGGCGTTGGTGACGGTAAAAATGTTGTCAGGGTCGAGAATGGCGTATGAACAAAACGAAACGTCGCGCCCCGTTTCTTCGGCCTCAAGACCGATTTTCGATTTAAACCATTGCCGGTTCTCATCAACCAGACTAATCAGCGCAATCGGCGTCTGGCAGATTTGAGCTGCCAAAAAAGTGAGATCGTCGTAGGATTGTTCGGGTAGGGTATCGAGGATTTGATAATGTCGCAGGGTTTCGAGCCGAACTTGCTCTGGTTTGGGTAAATTAAATTGCATTTGGGTTCTGATAACTTTTGTTCTGCTTGGAGTAGAAGTAAGTGATTTTGAATCTACACAAGGCTGGACAGGGAGTTTGAGTAAAATGTCAGCGCGTCCCGGAACACGCCTCTGTTTTTACACAATGCAGTTTACTTTTTGTCGGCGCTGAGGTCAAACATTATTTTTTTAAACATCTTTAGCCTATTTTGAGTTTTGCATTTTTTCACGTCTGAGCAGAGCGGCTAAAGTCTCCAGTAATTTATCCTGCATACTGGAGGTTTTAAGCAGGTAAACGTCAGCATCGCCGCAGGTAACTTCGTTTTCTATCCCGCTCAAAATAATAAGCGGCAGATGCTGAAAGTTTGGGTGACCGCGGAAAATACGACATAGTTCGTAACCGCTTAAATTGGGCATCATTGCGTCGAGAACCGCAGCGTCAAACGGCTGTTCAAAAGCTTTTTGCAAAGCTTGAGCGCCGTCTTCAGCGGAAATGACAATGTAACCGGCGTGACTCAAGACGACTTCTAAAAGCCGCCGGATGGAACGATCATCTTCGGCCAGTAGGATGGTTTTAGGGTTGTTAGGATCGGTGTTTTCGGTCAAAAAACTATCCTTTCGTTCCTCCGACCGGAGAAAAATCGGCGGGAACACAAAAAAGCGTAATTGCTTCTGATTTCATTGTCAAACAAAGGTGAAAAACGAAAAACGGTAAACGAAAAACGGTAAACGGCGAATTAAAACGCTTGCAACATTAAATAGTTCAGGCTCATCTGTTATTCTTAAAAATCGGTTTTCCATTTTCCGCTTTCCGTTTTTCGTTAAGATATATGTATGAATTTGCCGTCACCCCGGCCGTCACGCAGTTGCGTCGTCCCGGAGTTTTAATCACCGAAATTGCCGCCGAAAGTCTGGCGGCTGAGCTAGAGCTTGAGAGCGGCGACCGCATTGTCCGCGTCAACGGGCGAACCGTGCGGGATTATCTGGATTTTCGCTTTCAAACGGCTGGGGAAACCGACTTTACCCTCCAAGTCAAAAAACGAGGCGGCGAAACCTGGGAAATTGAAATCGAGCGCGATGAAGGCGAAAATTTCGGGATGGAATTTGAGCAAATTGTTCCGCGTCAATGCGCCAATGAATGCCTGTTTTGTTTTTGTAAAGGCAATCCGGCCGACGCTCGCCCTTCGCTTTTTGTCCGCGACGAAGATATTCGACTCTCGTTTCTCTACGGCAATTACACGACGCTTTCGTCAATCACGCCGGACGAGATGAAGCGAATCGTTGAACAGCGTCTCTCGCCGCAATACGTCTCGGTTCACGCCACCGATAACAAAGTGCGAGCCTATTTGCTCGGCGTTGACGAAAAACGCGCGGATATTTCCGGCAAACTGCAGACTTTGCTTGATCATGAAATTGAAATTCACGCGCAAATCGTGCTTTGCCCTGGGATTAACGACGGCGCGGTTCTAGCGAAAACCGTTCGCGATTTAGCGGCAAATTTTCCCAAAGTGAGAAGCGCCGCCATCGTTCCGCTCGGTCTGACTCGTTACAATACCGATGAGCGTCTGACCGCCGTGACGCCTGAATTTTGTCGGCGAACAATCAACGAAATCGAAGTCTTGCAATCCGAGTTTCAAACCAAGTTAGGCCAGACTTTCGCGTTTCTCGGCGATGAAATTTATCTCAAAGCCGGTTTGCCGATTCCCGGCCGCAAGCATTACGGAAACTATCCGCAAATTGAAGACGGAATCGGAATGGTGCGTTCCTTTTTAAATTCGTTTGAAAATCTCTGGCGCAAGCTCAAACGCACTCCCCTAGCGCCTGAAAAAGCCCGTTGTTTGAACGGCACAATTTTAACCGGCGAATTGTTTGCCGCCGAAATGCAGCGCGCGATTGAAAAAACCAATCGTCTGCTCAATTCCAATTTGCGAGTTTTGCCGGTCAAAAATGAATATTTCGGCGGCGATGTCGCGGTTTCCGGTTTGCTCACCAGCAGCGATTTTTTGCGCGTGAGCGACGAAATTGCGGGAGATTTCGCCGTCATTCCGTCGCACGTTTTGAAATCGGACGAATCAATTTTTCTTGACGGAATGAAATTTGACGAATTTGAACGGCAGTTTACCAAGCCGGTTCATGTGCTTGACCTGCCGGGTTTGCTGAAATTGATTGAAACAGCTCAAACCGAAACGCGCAACACCGTCAATTTCGACGTTTTCAACCCGCGCAACCGGGCGGCGCTCGCTCACCCGCAAAACTCTTGATGAAGAAGATTCTCGATGTCGGCTGCGGCGCGAATAAACATCCGGGGGCAATCGGTTTAGACCACAATCCGCGAACGGCTGCCGATGTCATTCACGATCTGGGCGTTTTCCCCTATCCGTTTGCCGATGATGAGTTTGATGAAATCGTGTCAAATCACGTCGTTGAACACGTCCCGGATGTAATGGCTTTAGTTTCGGAACTTTATCGGATTACTAAAAACGGCGGGCGCATCAAACTGCTGACGCCGCACTATACCAATCCGGATTGGGCATCAGACCCGACGCACCGCAATCATTTTAACTCTTATACTTTTAACGTTTTTATGCCGGAGCGCCAGCTTTTTCCGTTTTACACTACAGTTAATTTAAAACCCGTCAGCGTTTACGTGTCGCTCGCTAATTTGTGGCGGAGTTTGGGAATCGAATTTTTGGTAAATCTCGACCGCCAATCGCCGCGCTATCGTTTTACGCGCAAATTTTGGGAGCAATATCTGAGCTATATTTTTCGCGGCAAAGAGCTCAAGTTTGAATTCGAGGTGGTCAAACAGTCAACTTAAAAGAGACTTGCCGCATCTCTTAAAAGACCTTTAACCTTTCCGTTATTTAATCTAAAAGCGAGGAATTAGAATGAAAAATATCTTGAGTTTGTTTGCAGCCGTTGTTTTGATGACCGCCGCCTTGTTCATCAGCGGCGATACGAGAAACGCTTCAGCGCAAACCGGCAGCGATTTACTGGCGCAGCTGCCGGCTTCGGACGCGGTAGCGACGATAAATTTGAAAAGGCTTTTGAACGAGGTAGTGCCGCAGGTTTTGGCCTCGCAGCCTGCCAAACTGGCGGAGTTCAACGCCAAGATTGACGAAATAAAAGCCCAGACTGGAGTTGACATGCGTCAGTTTGAACAAGCCGCCGTCGGAGTAACTCTGGTCAAAGGTCCGGCCGGAAAAATTGATGCGGAACCGATTTTGCTGATGCGCGGCAGCTTTAACGCCGCCGGATTAGTGGCCGTCGGAAAAATCGCCGCCAAAGGTAAATTTCGCCAGGAACAAATCGGCGGCACGGCCGTGACGATTTTTACGATTCCCGAAGAAATTAAACAAACGTCCAAACCCGGTCAGAAAGATGAAGCGGTTGAAAACGTGATGGACAAAACGATGAGCGGCGAGTTTGCGGTTTATCCGGTTGACGCCAACACGCTCGGTTTTGGAAAACTGCTCAAGGTGCGTTCAGTCTTAACGAATAAAACTGCGAGCAATCACGTTTCCGCAGATTTGACAACTCTGATTAATCGCAACCCGAATGCGGTTATGAATTTTGCCGGAAACGTTCCGGCCGGCTCATCCGCCATGTTAGGCATGGACAATGATCAAATCGGTAAGATCATCAATTCTTTGCGTCAAATGTTCGGCTCAGTTGATATGAACAACGGCTCGGCTTCACTTTTACTGGCGGCTCGAACGGCCGAAGAACCGCAGGCCAAAGAACTGGAAGATTCTCTGCTCGGTTTGCAAATGCTTGGAAAGGGCTTTTTGGGCAGCAAGGCAGACGAAAAAAGCCAGGCGATTTCGCGGCTGGTCGAAAATTTAAAAATCACCCGCAGCCTGAGCGAAGTTCAGCTTCAGGCCGATTTGCCGAAAAGCGATTTAAATCAGCTTGTCGGCGCGATCAAATAACTCGCGCAACGATTAAAAATCAATCAAAAAAGGGCAATGGGTTAATCTCCTGCTGCCCTTTTTTTTTCGATTTCGGATATTATCTTTCTGTCAAAATAGTCTTAAGCAATTTGTTACGGCAAACTAAATTCTGCTCCGCTTGCTCAATCGTTATGATGTTTCTTTTATCAACAAAGCGCCGCGCCGCAATTTTTCTGACATTCATTTGCCTGTGTTTTGGTCAAACAGCTCTCGCCCAAACAACCGAGCGCGTGCGAGTCTCGCCGCAGCAGCCGACGCCGCAAATCAGCCCGACGCCGCAACCCAAGCAAACTCCCGCGCCGCACCCAACGCCGACGCCGCAACCGACGGTTTCGCCGGCGCCTAATGTCTCGCCGACTCCGACGCCTTCCGTTTCGCCGCGTCCGCTGCAAACTCTGACGGATTTGCAAACCGGTATTCGACGTGTTTTGCAAAATCCGCTGCTCCAGCGCGGACAGGTCGGCGTCAAAATCGCGTCGCTCGAAACCGGCGCGGTCGTTTTTGCTCAAAACGATGAAAAATATTTGATGCCCGCTTCAAACATGAAAGCGTTTACCATGGCGGCGGCGCTCGACCGTTTAACGCCCGATTTTCGTTTTGTGACCAGCGTTTTCGCGGCCAATAAACCTGATTCAAGCGGGACAATTCACGGCGATGTCTCGATTTACGGGCGCGGCGACCCGACTTTTGCGGCAAGCCTCAATGACGGCGATTATTATAAAGCGATCAACGCGCTGGCCGATAAAATTGCCGCCGCCGGTCTCAAACGCATTGAAGGCAATCTGATTGGCGACGAAAGCTATTTTACGGGCGACCCGCTCGGTTCAACCTGGGAATGGGATGATTTGCAGTGGTATTACGGCGCGGGCGTTTCGGCGCTGACAATCAATGACAATGCTGTTGATGTGCAGGTTTTACCGGGCGGCAAGCCGGGCGCGCCGTGCGTAGTCAAAATTTTGCCGTTAAATTCGCTCTTCACGGTGATTAATTCCTGCTCGACCGCGAACGCTGGGGCAAAGCGGGAATTGGAAGTAACCAAACGCTTGAGCACCAACATTTTAGAGATTCGCGGGAAAATGCCCGCGAACGATGCCAAAGGCTTTTCCGGCGCAATCGCGGTCGAAAAACCGGCGGAAATGTTTCTCTATCTGCTCAAAACCGCGCTGGCGCAAAAAGGCGTCACTATCACCGGACAAAACAAGATTATCGGAGCCAGAGACATAGCGTTCTTGGCAGTTGCCAGTTCGTTTCCGGGAGTAGAAATCGCCCGTCTCGAATCACAGCCTTTGAGCTATGTGGCCGCGAAAACTTTAAAACCGAGCCAGAATCTTTACACAGAGCTTGTTTTGCGGGCGCTTGGCGAACAAGCCGGCGACAAAACCGATTTAAAAAAGACGAGCGCTGAACGCGGGCTTGAAGTTGTTCAAAAGTTTTTGGCCGAAGCCGGAATTGCTTCGGACGCGATTGTTCAATTCGACGGTTCGGGTTTGTCGCGCCACAATTTAATTACTCCCGCCGCAACGATTCAGCTTTACACGTTTATGAGCAAGCATCGTTTTGCCTCCGCGTTTCAAGCGGCGCTCCCAATCGGCGGAGTTGACGGAACGCTCAAGAGCCGATTTTTGAATTCTCCGGCGGCCAATAACGTCCGCGCTAAAACCGGGACGATTGATCAGGTTTCAAGCCTCAGCGGTTATCTGACGACGGCCAGCGGCGAACGGCTGGTGTTTTCGATTTTGACCAATAATTTGCCCGATTCGACTTTGCGCCGTCAAACAATTGACGACATCATAATCCAACTGGCAAATTATAACGGACGAACCAACTGATGATTAAATTCTGCAAATTTCATGGTTTTGGCAACGATTATCTGGTTTTTGAGTGGGTGGATTTGGCAAACCTTGATTCTCTCGAAGATTTTGTCCGCGCGGTTTGCGACCGGCATCGCGGGGTCGGAGCCGACGGGATAGCGACTTTTGAGAAAACCGAAGGCGACACGGAAGCGGATTTCGCCGTCCGAATTTTTAACCCGGACGGGAGCGAGGCCGGATTTTCCGGCAACGGCACACGCTGTGCCGCCGCGCATCTCTTTTATAATCATTTCTGGCAAAACGAGACGGTTAATTTACGGCTCTCAAGCGGCGTCAAAAAATATCGTCTGATTAAAAATGAAACCGACGTTTTGCCGGTCGGACAATATATTTTCGAGGCGGAAATTGGACATCCCAGATTTGATTCCGCCTCAATTCCGATGCAGTTTGCCGTCGCGCGTAATGATGTCGTAGATTTCCCTTTTGAAATCGCAGGCGAAAGCGTGCTGGCAACGGCAGTCAATGTCGGGAATCCGGTCGCCTGCGTTTTCACAAATGATTTTGATTCGCTCGATTGGCGCTCAATCGGCGCCGGCATTGAAACCAGAGCGACCTTTCCCGAACGGACAAACATTGTTTTTATCAAAGTCATGGATGAAAACAATCTTGGAATTCGGATCTGGGAGCGCGGCGCGGGCGAAACATCTTCGTCCGGCACCTGTTCGGTCGCGGCGGCTGTTGTCAGCGCTTTTACGGGTAAAACCCAAAGACAAGTCTCGGTTCATGCGCCCGGCGGGACAACCGAAGTTTTGTGGCGCGCCACAGACGACGAAATCATCATGACAGGCCGCGCGGAATTAGTTTTTTGCGGCGGATGGATGATAAATTAGCGGTGCTCAACCGCCGTTTTAAAACCACCCGGACAATCCGAACCCCGGTTTAGCTCACCCTGTTTCTGATTGCGCGAATCCGAACTAAATTCGTAACGTGCAAGGTCAGCCTAGATTTCATCGCGGCAGCCCCGGCCGCTTCTCTTATAACTGCAATTCCAAGTCGCAAATTTATTGCTTTTCAGCTCGCGTCCGCAAACAAATTTAACACTAAGTTTTCATTCTAGTAATTGCGAATTCATAGCTGCCTGCCATCTTTTTTGTAATCAATCAGTCGGATTTTTTATTTACAAGGATAATTCAACAAATGAAAGAGTTTCGCAGCTCACTTTTCTTCGTTTCTCTGGTTATCAATCTGTTTTTCTGTGTGACTATTGTCTCGGCGCAGGTTGAGACTTCAGGCAAGGGAGCGATTAACGGGCGCGTCAGCGACCCGGACGGACGCGCCGTGCAGGGCGCTCGCGTCGAGTTGCAGCCGAAGGAGCAGGCGGCCGTCTCGGACAGTCAGGGACAGTTTACTATTTCTAATGTCGCGTTCGGGACTTACACCCTGATGGTATCGTCCGTCGGATTTGAGACTTTCTCAAATTCAGTCACAGTTGCCGCCGGAGTCGCAACTCAAGCAGACGCTTCGCTCAGAGTCGGTAACGTCAGCGAAACGGTCGAAGTCAGAGCCGAGCGGCAACGCGGCGAAGTCGAGGCTCTCAACCGCGAACGAACCGCCGATAATATTGTCCAAGTCTTGCCGGCGAATGTCATCAGAAGTTTGCCCAATACCAATATTGCCGATGCGGTCGGGCGACTTCCGAGCGTCTCACTCGAACGCGACGAAGGTGAAGGCAAATACGTCCAGATTCGCGGAACCGAACCGCGCTTAACCAATTTAACTATCAACGGCATCCATGTTTCGTCACCCGAAGGAAACGTGCGCAATGTCAAGCTCGATGTGATCCCCGCCGATTTGGTCGAATCCATCGAGGTCAGCAAAACGCTTTCAGCCAATCAGGACGGCGACGCGATTGGCGGCTCGGTCAATCTGGTGACGAGAACCGCCGATAACACGCCGTTTTACAGCGTGACGGGCTTGGGCGGCTACACGCATATTTTTGGCGGAGCCGGAATGACGCAAACCACTGCCACGGCGGGCAGGCGTTTTGGCGCGGACAAAAAACTTGGACTCATCCTCGGCGGAAGCTACGATTATAACCAACGCGGGATCAACGATATTGAACCCTCAATTGATATTGATAACGGCGTTCCAATTGTTCCGGCAATTGATTTGCGCGATTACAAATACTACCGGCATCGTTACGGGTTTGCCGGAGGTGCGGATTACCGCTTAAAAAACGGCTCGAGCGTATATCTGCGCGGATTGTTTTCAGATTTTAGAAACTACGGCGAGCGCTGGCTATATTCGCCGGCAAATGATGGTACCGTGTCATACAATCACAATTTGCGCCGCCCGCACGAGCAAATTTTGAGCGTCACCGCCGGTGAAAATCTCAATCTCCATAAATACGCTTTAAATTATCAATTTGCCGTTTCCCGTTCGCGTCAAATCAGCCGCTCTTCCACTGCGAATTTTGATGGGCCGTCTGACATTAATTTTACAATTGACAGATCAAACCCTCTGCTTCCAAAATTTATTGCGCCGGCCGGCGTCAATATCTACGATCCGGGCATTTACAATTTTTCATCAATCAGACTGTCGGATGACCGCGCGCGCGAACTTGATTTGGAGGGCGCAATCTCGCTCAACCGACGATATTCTTTGGGCTCAAAGTTTGGCTCTTTTGAATTCGGCGGAAAAGTGCGCAACGGTCACAAAAAGAATAATGTCAACGAACCAACTTATTCACCGACGGCAACAACCGACTTTAATTTAAGCCAAGTTTTAGGAGCAAAATCGGATCCCAATTATTATTTCAAACAATATCAACTTGGCCCGTTTTCCGACTACAACAAAATTCTTGACCGGCTTAATTCCAATCTGAGCGGTTTTAGTGTAAATGAGGGCGTTACTCGCGGACGTTCTGATCCCAATAATTACGACACGACCGAGCGCGTTTACGCAGAATACGCGATGAATACGATTAGTTTTGGCAAAGCGCGCCTGCAAACCGGTGTCCGAGTTGAAACGACGCAATCAAAATTTACCGGCTTTCAAGTTACTTTTAGCAGCGCCAACCAGTATGTTTCAACGACGCCGGTCAAAGGCGACAACACCTATACAAATGTTTTGCCAAGTGTGCAGTTTCAATATGCGATAACGCCCGATACCAATTTTCGCGCGGGATACAGCATCGGCATCGCTCGGCCTAATTTTAATGATTTGCCGCCTACCCTGAGCGAAAATGATAACAGGCAATCCGTCAGGGCCGGCAACCCAAATTTAAAGCCGACACGCTCAAACAATTTTGACGTTTTAGTCGAGCATTATTTAAAGCCCTACGGGTTAATTCAGTTCGGAGCGTTTTATAAAGACTTAAAGGATCCGATTTTCAGCACGCAGACCATTCTTACAAGCGGGCAGTTTGCCGGATTTACGCAAACTCAGCCGACCAACGGAACTAAGGCGCGGATCGGCGGAATTGAGGCTTCATATCAAGAGCAATTGACGTTTTTGCCCGGTTTGCTAAGCGGCTTCGGCGTCTCGGCCAATTACAGCTATACAACCTCGAAAGCAGTTGTCCCGAATCAGCTTGAGGACGGTCAAATCGTTTCAACCAATCGTTCGGAAGATCCTCATTTGATCCGTCAAGCGCCGAATAACTATAATCTTGATTTCACGTATGATAAATCGCGGCTTTCCGCCCGCGTCGGCATTACTCACAATGACGCTTATATTTACTCCTACAATTACACAGACGGCGCTCCCGGCGGCTTAAAAGGGCCGCTCGGTGATGTTTATCTGTACGGTCACACACAGGTTGACGCGCAGGCGAGCATCCGGCTGATTCACGGATTTCAATTGATCGCGTCGGGTCTTAATTTGAACAACGAAGTTTTCGGTTTTTATCAAGGCAGCCCGGAATTTCCGATTCAGCGCGAGTTTTATAATCGCACTTTTTCGCTTGGTTTTCGCTGGACATCGGGCGGAGGCAGATAAGAAACTTGGGGCGCCGACGGCAAGCGGAGAAAGGCGGCTGAAATCAAAATGCGAATTTCCTTGCTGTTAGTTTGGCTGGCGTTTAGCGGCGCGGTTTTTGCTCAGCAAAACGCTCCCGTGCAGCCCGTTGCCAAAACAATCGGCGGTCGTGATGTGGATTCTTTAGCGATTTGGATCGCGCCGCGTAAAGCTGACAGTCTGGTTTTATTAACCGAAAAAAAGGGCGGTTCGGTGATGGTTTTTAAAGCCAATAAGGAAGCGACTTTTGTTCGGCGGTTCGGTGAATTTAAACGTCCCAACGCCGTCGTGGTCGTCCAAAATGCGAAAATCGCCGGGAAGAAGCAGGATTTGGCCTTTATCACCGACCGCGACGACAACGCGGTTTATGTTTATTCCGTGCCAAACTTTGAAAAACTTGGCCGTTTTGCAACGGACGTCCCGCAGCCGATGGGAATTTCGGTTTACAAGCGCGGGCGAGATTTAGTGGCCTACGTCGTCGCGAAACGCGCGACGGGAAACGACAAAGTAATTCGTTTCAAAATAGTCGCGGAAAACGGCCAAATCAGCGGCCTGCGCGAAACCGAATTTGGCAGAGAAGTCACTCCGAACGAAGAAACCGTTTATGTTGACCGGAAAACGCGAATTGTTTATGTCGCCGACGAAAACGCACAGAATATTAAGGTTTACGATGCGGACGGGCACTTGCTAAAGGTCATTGGAGACGGCGCGTTTCAAGCCCAAGTTGAAGGAATTGCGCTCGCTCAGTGCGGCCGAAAGCAATTTTTAATAGCCACTGATCAGCGCGACGTAAGCGAGTTTGAAGTTTTTGATTTGTCCGACGGCAAACATCTCGGTTCGGTTATCACCACAGCCCAGAGAACCGATGGCATTGCCTTAACGCAAACCAAACTGCCAGGTTTTCCGCACGGTTTATTTGTCGCGCAAAGCGACCCGGATCAATCGGGCGGACTGCGCGCCGAATTTTTTGATTTGCGACAAATCCTCGCGCGCGGAAATGCTATCTGTAATTAATCAAACGAGCATTTTTTGTTTCTTGAAGCTCACAAACATTTTGAGCAAAACAAAAAGGTAATGTTTATAGAGATGGTCGGAGAACAACATTGGTTTAACTTTTCAGATGCCTCGAATAAATTGATCTTTCTAATTATTAGAATTATTAGGTTTTTGTTTAATAATCTTGTCCTTTGAATCAGCGTTTTTATTTGTAATAATCTTGCTAATGTCATGCTTAATAATAATTTCGACTGCTGCACCGCCGGTAAACTGGCACTGATTCTCGTTACCGTTATCGTGGTCGTGATAACCATTGTCCGAATAATCGTCATCTTCGTAGCCTAGAACTAAATAAGAGTTTTCTGAGATATGAAGCTGAAAATTATTTCGATTTTGTTGATACATTAAATCTCTAATTCTTACAAAACCTGGAATTGAAGAGCTTCCTTGAAAGTCAGAAATGCGCATTAATCCGTGATACAGACTTGTAGGTTTGTATCCGAACTCTGGGAATTTCGGTGTTTCAACCGGATCAACATATGATTTCCATGTTTGTCCTTTGCCGCCCGTTTGGACGCAACCACAAGCATTGACCGTGACCGTATCGTTTGGCCGGAATCTTATTTGTTTGTATTCCGTCTTTTGCTGTTTGACATTAGGCAGCAAAATAATCCACTTATCCATAGCCGCACTTAACTTTGGAGGAGGGATAACCTCGTCTCCTTTTTTGAAAATTTCGTCATTCGGATTGTATCCGCAATAATCTTCGATTTTTTTGTCGTTTTGGGTAATTGCTGCTGCTCGCGTTGATATCGAATTTATTTCTGACGTGTTGCTAATCGCACGATAGTTCATCACCGAAAAAGTGAGAATTAGTAAACATGTCGTAATTCCCGCGAAAAACCATTTTGTTTGAAACATATCAACTCCTTTTGCTCTTTTAATGATGCCTATTTCAGTACAGTTTGATACTTACCCAATTCACCCAAATTAGCTGAGGAAGTGACTGAGGATCTTCGACCGTGATTCTCTTGATTGATGAGGGAAATTGGTTCCTGATTGCTAACGGAAGCTAACTGATTATTATCAAGCGTTTATAATACAAGAGATGAGAAATTGCAATGTTTTTGTTTTATTTTTGGTAGCTACGTTGAAGCGGTCGAAAAAGTATCCGCCGTTTTTAAATCTGTTTTGATTGAAATGGTCTGATGTAAAAGGGAAGCATGAGATAAGCAAAATTTAAGTAATAGTTATTTTGTCTCCGTACCAGTTTATCTCAATCGGAGTTTGTAAAGAGTAGTTCCCCTCTGCCGCAATTCGCGCAAAAACGTCGCAGCGTTCGACCGATTCAGCCCACTCTTTTCTGGTTGCCGGGTTGTGAGCGTGAGCCAGACAGGCGCGCCGCACTTTGATAAATGCGGTTAGCCACGTTTTTTCGTTGTTGCCGTCGGCGGGCGTTCCGCCTGTTTTAGTGCGCGTGCGTTTGAGCAACGCGAGAAGTCCGTCCGGGTCGTCGCCGTCGCCGTGCTGAATAATCGTGTCGTAAATGAAAGCCTCCGCGAGCGCGGTTTTCAAACCTAGTTCGGTTGAATATTTAACGGATGGGCGATAATAAAGTTTGTCGTTGATTTGATCCTGAACGCGGCAAAACTCTGCGGTTTGCGCGGCTTGCGTCCAGGCCGCGATGTAGCCTTTGAGACCATTAATACTGGCGCTTTCATTGGCAGCAAGTTCTTTAAGGCGCGGCAGATAGATTGCTAACGGATTATCAGGAACTTTTGCGGTAAAGAATTTGACCGTTTCGTAAGCATCGCCGGTGGCGGTGGTAAAACCGGCTCGTCCGGCCGTGATTCCGCGCCCGTCTGTCAGCCGTTCGGCATAAGCATATTGAATTTCGGTCGTGCCGTTTTCAAACAGGCTGGTCAGTTGTTCAGCACTTTGTTTTTGGTGTGGAGTCATTTTTCAATCATTTCAACTTTTTTTTTAGACTCAGAAATGAATTGATAACCAACACGATTAATAAATGACTCTTTGTAATCAGATTTATTTTGCCGCCACGGTGACGTAATTCCGCCCGCTATACAAACGGATCGAATCGGCGGTTTTAATCATTGTCAACGGTCTGGGGCGTTTTAGATCTTTGTCCTTGCTCGCATCAACCGACAGTATTTGCTTTCCGCCGACATCAAAAACATTCATTTTCCCGTCGGATGAAAAACCGAATCCGTAGGCTCCGGTTCCAAGGTTTGTTCCGCTCAGAATAATCGGCGAATCGGTGATTAAAAAGCCTTCGTACTTGCCTCTAACTTCGGTCGAGTAGCCGGAGGTATCAACCAATCCGGCAATCACCAATCTATCCGCGCCAAGCCGCACGGCGGCGGCATTGCGCATCTGCACGGGCGCGCTTTGCCCCTGAAAATAAAAGGTTGTTGGAACAACGCGCGTCATTTCCTTTTCGTCAAGCACGGCCGGCGTATTATCTTGCGCCAATACGCGCGAAGAAACGGAAAAGAGCAGGCTTAAAGCAAAGAATGCAATCAACTGGCTTAGTAAAAAATTCCTCATAATCTCCCCACAAAAATTTTCAATTTTTTAATTTGTTTTAAAATAGCGATTTTTATTAACCATGTAAATCGTTAGCTCAAATTTAAATTGCCTTTGATTCTTCAACGTACGAAACGCCTTTGATTTGTTCGATGTTGCCGATGTCAGCTTGCTCAATCGAACCCGAAATCATTCCGACCGCACTCATTTCCTGTTCGACGCTCAATCCAACTGCTTTGCACTGATCGGCAATTTGCGACATTCTGGAAAGAGAATCATCATCAATTTTAACTATTACTTCAACTTTTGGCATCTTCCTTTTTCCTCCCGGTTTTTTTAAATACACGAAATCTCAAATTCAGCCGTCGTTATTCTGATTTGGCAAAAGGAAACTCACCGACAAGCTTCCAAGGTCCTTCCAAATAATGCCAGAGCAACAGCCCTTCGCCCATTCCATCTGCCATTTCCCAGGCGAAAGCGAGGCGGTCAAAAACTCGGCGAGCGGTTTCCGGGGCGACTTTGTTTTGAATTGTAATATGCGGGCGAAAACCCTGTTTATCCTGCGCCGTCAGCCAATCGTTCCACTTTACTGCCAGCGCTTTCTGTAACTTCAGCAATTCAGCAGATTCAATTTCCGCTGCTACTCCCTTGCCCAAAAATCGCAGTTTTGGAAACGAGAGCGAAAATTCCGGAGTTTCCGCGCAAACGTCTTGCAGAGTTTCTTTGATTGATATTTCATGCTCATCAGGCAAATGGTGAAAAAGCGTGATGTGCGCGGAGAGAAAGTTTCGTGCGGGCGGGAAATATTGCTGACGCAAATTGTCGAGTGCTCTAAAAGAAGCTTGATCTAATTTGAGAGATAAAATCAGCGGCGGCATAATTTATTATGACTCATTCTGCACTTGTCAGACAAACACGTAAACCAACGATGTTGTCTGAATTATGCGCAATATCTCCGACGCGGAAAGCCGAACGGCACGCGTCTGCGCGGTCATGCCAGGAGCCGCCGCGCTGGACGCAGTAGCTTTGGTCGCCGTTTATTATCCAAGAGCTGCCATCCGACGGCGCGCCATCATAATCTGCGTGCCAAATATCCGAACACCATTCCCAAACGTTTCCGTGCATATCTGACAAACCAAAATTATTTGCGGCCTTGAAAAATCCCGCAGGCGTAGTGCGTTGCCTGAATTCACCGGACTCTAATTTTTTGTAAGAATGATTACCGTTGTAATTAGCAAATTCAGTTGTTATCGCTTCGCCAAAGTGAAACGGCGTACTTGTTCCGGCGCGGCAAGAGTATTCCCATTCGGCTTCGCTCGGCAGTCGAAAACTCAAGCCGGTCATGTTTGAAAGCCTCACGCAAAACTCCAAAGCTTTCTCCAGCCAAACATTAACAACCGGCAAATTCGCGCCGCGAAACCAAACCGACATCGGCGGCAATTCCGGCATGACGACCAGCCATTGTGCCTGCGTCACATTAAATTTTCCGAGGAAAAAAGATTGAATTTTTACGGAGTGAGCGGAATTTTCATTTTCCCTTTGTTCGGATTCATCAGACGCCGCGCCCATTAAGAAATCACCGGCAGGAATTTTGACCATTTCGAGAGAAATGTCTTGTGTTAGTTTAAAGACAAATGCTTCTGCGAGTGAATTCCTACGTTTGATAATTTTTCCCTGTTTATTAAGACAAACAGTTTCAAATTCAAATGCTTGTAATTCAAAATCCATCTTAAGTTGAAGGTAAAACGCCCCTGAATGATTTGCGATGAAGCTCGCACGCGCCGTGTTTGCGGATTGCTGCGTAATGTTCCTTAGTGCCGTAACCGACGTGACGCGCAAAACCGTACTCAGGATAAACTCGGTCGAGTTCGCGCATCAACGTGTCGCGGTAAACTTTGGCCAAGACGCTGGCGGCGGCAATCGAAGCGCAAACCGCGTCGCCGCCGATAATTGATTTTTGCGGCAAGCTGCAATTATTCAGGTTGACGGCATCAATCAGCAAAAAATCAGCCGCCGGAACAAGCTGTTCGACGGCGGCGATCATGGCTTTTTTAGTAGCCTGTAAAATATTGATGCGGTCTATTTCATCGGCTTCGATTTGCCCGACGGAAAAACAAACGGCGTTTTGACGGATTTCTTCGGCGATTCGTGTTCGCTGATTCGCAGTTAGCTTTTTTGAATCGTTCAAACTTTTTGGCAGCGGTTTGCTTAAATCCAAAATCACCGCTGCCGCTACCACTGCGCCCGCCAGACAACCGCGTCCGACTTCGTCAATTCCAGCCGCAAATTGGAATCCATCAAGCACCGCCTGTTTTTCAAATTCAAGCGCGGCAATTGACTTTGAGACGCGGAGACGCGGAGACGCGAAAATTCGTTTGCCTGAATTCCCCGCGTCTCCGCGTCCATTTTTCGCCATATCGTTTTCTATTTGGCGTCGGCGGCTTTGCCTTTATTGCGCGTATCGAGTTCCTTAATGCGGGCGGCTTTGCCTCTTAAATCACGCAGATAATAAAGTTTGGCGCGACGCACGCGTCCCTTTCGGACAACATCAATGTGGTCAATAATCGTCGCGTGAAGCGGAAAGATGCGTTCGACACCGATTCCGCCGGCCCCGACTTTGCGAACCGTAATGGTTTCGCGAACGCCGCCATGCTTGCGGGCGATGCAAAGCCCTTCAAAAATCTGCAGACGTTCTTTGGTTTCGCTTTCTTTGATGCGAACGTGAACGCGCACCGTGTCACCCGATTTAAAATCGGGAATGTTATCTCTCAGCTGAGTGTTTTCAACAAAATCAAGTTTATTCATTTTAATTCCTTTGTCCTTCGTCTTTCGTCCTTTGTAAAAAATTAAAAGCTAAGGACAAATAACTATTTTAATAAATCCGGTCTAATCTGTTTGGTTTTCTCTAATGCTTTCTGCTGCCGCCATTTCTCAATCTCGGCGTGATTACCGTTTAACAAAACTTCCGGGACGCGCATCCCGCGAAACTCCGGCGGGCGCGTGTAATGCGGAAAGTCGAGCAAATCATTTTCAAAAGAATCATTGACGGCTGAAGTTTCGCTCCCCAAAGCACCGGGAAGCAATCTCGTAATTGCGTCAACCAAAATCAATGCTGCCGGTTCGCCGCCCGATAAAACGTAATCTCCAACCGAAATCTCGTCGGTCACGAGCGATTCGTTGACTCGTTCGTCAACACCCTCGTAACGCCCGCAGAGCAAAACAAGGTGTTCAGCGTTTGCAGCAAATTCGCGGGCGACTGCCTGCTTTAAAGGTCGTCCCTGCGGCGTCAGCAAAACCACTCTGGTATTATTCGGATAACAGGTTCGTTCGCTCACGCCAACCAAATTTTCAATCGCGGCGAAAATCGGTTCGGGTTTTAAAACCATTCCGTCGCCGCCGCCAAACGGTCTGTCATCAACCATCCGGTGCTTATCAGTTGCCCATGAGCGCAAATCATGAGCGGTTATTTCAACAATTCCAGCGGCGCGGGCGCGCCTGATAATTCCAAAATCAAAGACCTCTCGAAAGAAATCCGGAAAAATTGTCAAAACGTCAATTCTAAGCATTTTAGATCTTCAGGTTTGAGGTTCGACGTTTTGTTTAAATGCCTTTTAATCCAAATCCAAAATCGCAAATCTAAAATTCCAAAAGTCCTTCGGGCAAATCAACGCGAATCAGCTTGTTTTCAACATCAACTTCGAGACAAATCGCATTGGCAAAAGGAATCAGAAAATCTTTTTTGTCATCGCTCGCGTCGTCAACCACTAAAACCTCGGTGCCGCCGGTGCGCATCACCTCACGGACTTTGCCGAGCGTTTTGCCGTCAACCGTTTCAACCGCGCAGCCTTCCAACTCCCAATCAAAAAACTCATCTTCTTCCAGTTTAATGACCTCGTCTTCGGGAACGCAGATTTCGCAGTTGACCAGTGTTTCAGCCGCTTCAATCGAATCGAAATTTTCAAACTTTAAAACGACCCGATTCTTTTGAAACCAGAAGGAAGCGAGATTCAGCTCAAACGGCGCAGCGCTCTGTTTGAGCGCAAAAACTTTTTTGGTTTTTTCAAACCGTTCGGGAAAATCAGTCAGAATTTCCGCCACCAGTTCGCCCCGCAAGCCGCGAGTTTTGACGGTTTTAGCAATGGCAACGAGATCGGTCAAGACTGTAAACTTCTATTCGACAATTTCGAGCGCAATCCGCCGCTTCTGCTTGAGGCTGGCGGCGTGCAGAATCGAACGCAGGGCTTTAATAGTTCGCCCCTCGCGTCCAATAACTTTGCCCATATCGCTGCCGGCAACGCGAACCTGCAAAACAATTGCCAAATTGTCGCCGCGTTCGGTGACTTCGACCGCATCCGGGTCGTCAACAATTGCTTTGACTAATTTTTCGATTGCTTCTCGCACTTTGATTTATTAGGCTTCAGCTGTTTCAGGCGCTGCTGCCGTCGCCGGGTTATGTTTGATCAAACTGTGAACCGTTTCCGTCGGCTGCGCACCCACACTCATCCAATACTGGATTCGTTCGTGGTTAAGCTTAATCGCCGCCGGATTAGTCATCGGATTGTAAGTTCCGACGTTTTCCAAATATCGGCCGTCGCGTTTGGAGCGTTTTTCTTTGACCACGATGCGGTAGAAAGGTTTTCCCTTCGCGCCCATTCTCATTAAACCAATTGATAACATTTTGCTTGATGGTAAGCGGTGAATAGTGAAGAGAGAATGAAAGACAATTAAAAGACCTGACAATTCACCATTCACTATTCACCGTTTACCTTTTCTTATTGTGTCTTTTCTTTTTTTTGATTCTGCTTTTCGGCTCGTTGGTTTCTTCGGGCATCCCGCCATTGCCGAGCATTCCGCCAAGCCCGCTCATGCCGCCTAAACCGGGCATTCCGCCGCCAAGCAAGCCGCCCATTTTTTTCATCATTCCGCCGCCGAGGCCGCCCATCGCGCCGCCGAGACCGCCAAAAAGTCCGGCTTTGTTCATCTGCGTCATCATTTGGCGCATATCGGCGTATTGTTTTAAAAGGCCGTTGACATCGGCGATGGTTGTTCCGGAACCTCTGGCAATGCGGGTTTTGCGGCTGGCGTCAATAATTTTGTAATTGTTGCGTTCAGTCCGCGTCATCGAATCAATCATTGCTTCGGTGCGCCGCATTTGACGTTCGATTTGCTCGCTCTGCTCGTCGTTTAATTCCGGCAAGCCGAGTCCGCCGGTTAATGCTTCGGGCAGCATTTTCATCATTTTGGACATCGAGCCGAGCTTTTTAAACTGTCCCAGCTGATTGCGAAAATCTTCGAGCGTAAACTCGTTTTTCGCCATTTTTTCGAGCTGCTGCTGCGCTTCCGACTCGTCCATTTTGTCCTGGACTTGCTCAATCAACGTCAACACGTCGCCCATTCCCAAAATGCGCTGCGCGACTCGGTCCGGATAAAACGGCTCGATAGCATCGTACTTTTCGCCGACGCCGACAAATTTGACGGGCTGTCCCGTTACTTCCTTGATCGAGAGAGCCGCGCCGCCGCGCGCGTCGCCGTCCATCTTGGTCAGGACAATGCCGGTAATTCCGACCCGGCGATAAAATTCTTCCGCCGTTTTAACCGCATCCTGACCGGTCATCGCGTCGGCGACAAACAAAATTTCAATCGGTTTGGCAATCGCTTTGATTTCGACCAGTTCGTTCATCAGCGGCTCGTCAATCGCGAGCCGTCCGGCGGTGTCAATCAGGAGCGTGTCGTAACCTGTCTGCTGAGCGTGCTGAATCGCTTCCTGAACGATTGTTACCGGGTCAGTCGTCGCCCGATTATCGTAAACGGCGGTTCCGGTGGCGTTAGCGACAACTTTGAGCTGTTCGCGAGCGGCGGGGCGATAAACGTCAACCGAAACGACCATCGGTTTCCGATCTTGGTTTTTCTTGAGCCAGGCGGCGATTTTGCCCGTTGAAGTGGTTTTACCGGAGCCTTGCAGCCCAACAATCATCACGACGTTAGGAATCGCTTTGGTAAAAACCAGGCGCGAAGAAGTTCCGCCGAGAATTCCAACTAATTCGTCGTAAACGATTTTGACAACTTGTTCGTGTGGTTTTAAATCCTGCCAGACCTCCTGACCTTCGGCCTTGGCTTTAACATTGGCGATAAAATCTTTGGCGACTTTGTAATTGACGTCGGCTTCGAGCAAAGCCATCCGAATTTCGCGCAAAGCGGCGTCAACGTGTTCGGGCGTCAGTTTGCCTTCACCGCGCAGGTTTTTTAAAGTTCGCTTGAGTTTATCTGATAATGACTCGAACATGTTATACGCACTACAGCCACAGAAAGCCGAAACTTAGATAATAAATTTCGAGAGCGGAAGTGTCAAGAAAGCGAGTCAAAATCAAGATATGGTGTTCGCAAAAATTATTCATTCAGTTTTTTGTCTTTATGAGGAAACTATCAAACAATTTCACCGAAAATAATAATAAGGTTCAGAAATTCGTCAAAAAGCGAGAAATTCTCATGTCAATCAAAAGTCTCGGTCAAGATATTACGGTTCACCAGGAACTACCGTTATTAAAAGTCGGAAAACCCTGTATTGAACCGCAAAAGTATGCAGCTCTAATTGAAAACAAAACGCGAGCAAACGAAAATGCTTTTGGGTCTTCGATTATCAAGGAAGCTTTAAATCGCATGTTTGATAAAACGGAAGGATCGAACATTGCTCCGACTAAAGCTCCCGAACCGCCGCTTGATTATTTCGAGATTGATAAACAAGCTGACGAATTGATCAAAAAACATACTTCCGACGGTTTCTTTGGTTCGAGTCTAAACACCGATGGTTTAGGCAAAGAACTCGCTGACATCGCCAAAACCGATCCGCGCCGGGCGGCCGCCTTGTCCGACAACGTTTTAGACAAAATCGCAGGCAGCGACAAAGATGAGGTTTCGCAGAGTTTTGTTGAGTCGCTCTCCCCCAAAGAACTGCGTGAGTTTGCCAAAACGGATGAAGGCCAAAAAGCGCTCGGGCAGATGAAAGATCATCTGCTCTCCGGTTCGGTTCACGGCGATGAGCGCGCTACGGCGCGCAAAATTGATACGGCGATCAAGGCCGCCGAACTGGAAAAGAATCCGAGCTTTCAAAAGCTTGACAAAGGTGTTCAGCAGGAAATTCTATCGCGTTTGGAAAACAACGCGACCAACGAAAAAGCGGTTGATAACCTGATCGCTTTAGTCGTCAACAAACCTTCCGATCCGCTTATAGGCACAACTCAGGTTGACCCGAATTTCGCCAAACTTTCAACCGATTCGCAAAAAGCGATATTAAAGGCTTACGACAATCATTCGGGCGACAAAATTTTTGTTGACTCGCTAAAATCGCTTTCCGGCAAGGCCGATTTTGCCGCCCTTAACGCGACCGATCAGTCGAGCGTCGTCAACGATCTCGACCGGTTTGCCAATACCGAAAGCTACCAAGGTAAAGCAGGCGGCTTATTTGGAATCGGCTCGCATCACGTCAGCGACGAAGATAAAACCTATTTGCTTGATAAACTTGGGAATGCTTCGATTTACAGCGCGGCAAATCCAGGGTCTGTGTCGCTTCGCAACACTTTGGACAAAATCACGAACGGACATATTAAAATCCGCACCTACTCTGAACCGACAGATTCTGACGGTTCAATAACATTCGGCTACGCAGACCAGGACGGAACTTTTTTTGTCAATAAACATCCGGATGCCGATTGGGGCGATGAAAAATTTATTGACACGCTGGTTCACGAAGTCAATCACGAATTAAATGGTCCCTCCGAACATGATACTCCGGACCGTTTTCTGGACGAATATCGCGCTTTCTACACCGGTCTTGCAGCCGTTGGTACGACAATGGACGCGCAACAGCAAAAAGACGTAATTGATAATTTGATAAACCCGGATGTTTATCCAAATATTGCTGATCAATATAAAAACAACGATGAATTTAAAAAGTTTATTGACGGCGTAAAAGCCGGGTTAGACAAAGCTCCGCCCGAACTGCTTGATCCTGAAACGATGCGTCAAAAAATGCTTGACGCCGGTTTTAGCTCGGATTATTTGAACAAAACAGGAAATATTGATAATCATTAATTTTACGCGCAAAAAACTGCTGACTTCATCTAATGTGTTCTCTGGAGGTGAAAGTAATGAAATTATTATTTCTGTGTTTGTCGTTAATTTCAGTTTGGGGAGGATGTAAAATGGCTGAAGCAGTTTCAAGCACAAATGCTGATAGTTTAGATAAATTGGTTGAGCAGCAGATTCTGGAACACGCGCAAAAGAATTTCTCAATGTTAGCCGACGAAATTGCCGTCAGCGAAATCAAACTGGATGATTTGCCATCTGAAACCAGACAGTTTTACGTCGAAAAGAAAAATACTTCCGGCAACATCCGCTACAACTATTTGTACCGCAACAGCAACCTTTATTGCTCCGGCATATCTGAGGATTTCGGTAGGTTTTTGCGCGATTACAATTTTTTGTCCGAGAAAAATTTGGACGCATCCAAATTTATGACTCTTCTGCGAAAACTGACTAATCTCCGCGACATGACTACAATCGGAGAGGAGCAAATCAAAAATCCGACAGACAAACTAAAGCCATATTTAAGTCAAATCGCTGCCCCTCAATTAAGCTTTACGCAGGACAACGGGGCTAAAATGGTCTTCTTCACCAAAACTTTGACAACAACGCCGGTCTTTAAATTTGATGTTACCGTTTCGCCAAATTATCAAGTGACTTTTAATAAAGCATTGGTAAAACTCAACTAAATCATTTGTTTCACTTGTGTAAAGTTCCGCAGATCAGATGTTTGTAGTTTTAGCATAATCACGAAAGGCGCGAGCAATAAAATTTGCCGGCGCCTTTTTTATGGCAAAATTCTCTCAATCGCGCCGGTGACACTTTCGACTGGAGTGCGGCGAATACATTGCGGTTCAGCGAATTGTTCACACTTAAACCCGGCGCATGGGGCGCACGGCAGATTTTCCGTGACGACTTCGTTGGGAGCGTTTGTCCACGGTCGCCAGTGCGAGACGTTTGACGAGCCGAAAATCACGACTGAAGGTGTGTTAACTGCGGCGGCGATATGCGCCACTCCGCTGTCGTTGCCGACAAAAATGCGCGCTTTTGACGCGAGAGCCGTGATTTGCGGCAAAGTTTTGTCGTAGAGCATCAATGCCAGAGGCGATTGATTAAATAAATCGAGCAAAATTGGCAGTTCGGATTTTGTGCCCACTGCGACCGAAATAATTCCCCGTTCATAAAGAAATTTAACCACGGCGGCAAACTTTTCAATTGCCCACTGTTTGGTTTCAAAAGCGGCGACGGGATGAATCAGGGCGAATGGATAATTTTCGTCAATTTCGTATTCTCTAAAAAGGCGCTGCGTGAAATCTTCCAGTTCGGGTTTGACAACCAGACGGCTTTTCGGACGATCCGCGACGGGCACGCCAGTCCAACCGAGCAGGGCAAGCTGCTGTTCGGCGGAGTGAGTTTTTTCTTCGTGCCAGAATTCCGACGCGGGCGGAGCCAGATAATTATAAAGAAATTTATTCTGGTAACTGCGAAAACCGATTCGGTGAGCGGCCAGCGTCGCTGCCGTAAAGAATCCGGCGGTCGTCCCGCCGTGCAGATTGTAAGCAACCTCATAACGGCGGCCGGCCAGCAGAGACATTACTCGGAGCCGGTCGAGCGTGCTGCCGCGCTTGACGGTCAGAACGTTATCAACCGCGTCGAATCCGTCAAGGAGGGGCGCGACCCAATCTTCGAGCAAAATGTCAATTTGCGCGTCGGGCAAAAAACGCCGCAGAGCATCGAGCGAAGGCGTCGCCAAAACCGTATCGCCGATTGAACGCAGGCGAACGACGAGAACTCGCTTGACCTTTGTCCAATCCAGAGGCTTTGCGGCTGGCGATTGAGCGTTAATCTCAAGCAAATCGTTCAACTGACCTGACCGGTTTCATCTTCGATTGTCGCTTCGTCAACGAGCATCACAGGAATTTCGTCGCGCACCGGATAGACGCGCATGCAGTCAACGCATTTCAAACCGCTCGCGTCCGTCTTTAACTCGACTCTGCCTTTGCAGGCCGGACATCGCAGAATTTCTAATAGTTCTGGACTAATTGCCATCTTAACTTTCCTTTTCCAATTTTCCGATTATAGTTTTGATATTCAGAAGCAGCAATCCATCGTTGGCATTTTTCCGCGTTTAGCGAGAGTGATTAACCTTAATTTGCTGCCGATATAAAACTCGATTCGACCTTCGCCTTTAACCTTTTCACCTAATGCGTAAACCACATTCAAAGATTCATATCCTTTTCCTTTTTGAAGAAATTTGCGAATTACATTAAATCTTCTTCCATTCGTTCTTGGGCCTTCACCATCACCAGCACGAAAAATAACAAAAACTCTTTCTTTACTCTGTACGGCTTCGCTGCCAACTAAATCAACATACAAGCTGTTTAGTTCGCCGCTAGCTCGGGACGACTGTACAACATTGGGGTTTTCTTGAGTTTCAAACGCTTTCTGACCAAAAGCATTAGCAGAACAGGTCATTCCCCAAATTATTGTAAGAAAGAATATGTTATAAATGTTGTTTTGTGACATAGGCTGTTAATAGCTTTATCTTTTGTTAGCAGTCATTTTTATCCCAAATTTTGGTCTGAGCGTCACCAGCGGTTTGAGTTCGATTTTATGATTCGGGACAAGTCTCAACTGCCATTTTCGCCCGATTGTTGCGAGCAGCAAGACGCCTTCCGTCCAGGCGAATTGTTCGCCGATACAGCGCCGGACGCCGCCGCCGAAAGGAAAATAGGTAAAATTCTGGCTCGCTTCCTTAATGCGGTCTTTGCGGAGCCAGCGTTCGGGTTTAAATTTGTCGGCGTCTTCCCAAAAACGCTCGTCGCGCTGCAAGACATACGGGCTGGCAAAGACCAGATCGCCTTTTTTAAGTTTGTAATCGTCCAGTTCGTAATCTTCAATTGCCGTTCTGCCGACAACCCAGGCGGGCGGAAAGAGGCGCATTGATTCGGCTAAAACGGCTTCGGTGTATTTGAAAGCGCTGTAATCTTCAAACCTCGGCAGTCTCTTGTTTTCCAAAACGCGGTCAAGTTCTTCGTGAAACTTAGCTTCGGCTTGAGGATTTTGCGAAAGCAGATACCAGGTCCAGGTCAGGGCGTTGGCCGTTGTTTCGTGTCCGGCCAAGAAGAGAGTTAAAACCTCATCGCGCACTTGAGTATTGCTCATTCCCACACCGGTTTCTTCGTCCTGCGCGAGCAGCAGAATTGAGAGCAAATCACCGGCGTCTTCTGCGGTTTTTCGTCGTTCGTTGATGATTCGGTAAATAATCGAATTGATGCGCTCCCGGGCGGCGCGGTAACGAGATAACTGCGGGAGCGGCAGTTTTTGGACCAGGTGAAAAAACGGCATCAGCATCAGGTTGAATGCGTTCAGCATCAATTCGACCGACTCGGAAATCTCTTTGGCTTCGCTCTCGACGTTGGCGTTAAAAAGTGTTTTGCTGACGATATTAAGAGTCAGCCGCATCATCTCGTCCGAAATGTCGTAAGCTGCGCCTGAGTTCCAGGATTCTGACGTGCGCTCACCAAATTCAATCATCGAAGCGGCGTAACCCGCAATCCGCTGGCGGTGAAATGCGGGCTGCATCATCCGTCGCTGGCGCAGATGCAAATCTTCCTCGCTCGTCAATAATCCTTCGCCGAGCAGCAGTTTCATCCGCTGAAGCCCAAGCCCTTTGTGAAACTTTTGATGATTGACGACAAAAACATCGCGTATCAAATCGGGATGATTGACGAAATAAGCGTGCTGACCGCCAAGCTGAAAGAAAGAAATATCGCCGAGTCGGGCGATGTTACTCAAAAACTCGACCGGACGGCGGCGAAACGAGAATACGTGTCCGCCGAACAAATCGGCTTTCGGACTCGGCGGCAGCTTGGTTTGGACAGGTTTGACTGGCATCTTTATTTCTCACTTTAGCGGGCGAGAGCTTGATAACAATCAAAATTCTGCAGTATTTACGAATAAATACCAAGTTAAGCCTGACAAAGTTTTCTTGCAGGGTAGATTTAGATTTCTTATAAGGGCGCTGAAGCCGGAGAATTTAACAGGGATAGAGAGGATAAAGGGGATTTAAAACATTGATTGTTAATTTAATTGTGTCCCATTCATCCTCTCTATCCCTGTAAATACTGCTTTTATGTCTTTTCGATGGGAATTGTATTTGTCAATAATTTGAGAAGATTTGGAAATTATTCAACGGCAACTCGACATTTAAATATCACTTTGAAAAACTATAACTTTTATAAAAGTTATGAAACCTCAAACAGCTATGAAAATTAAACCTGATATCCGCGCAATTACGCGTCTAGTGCCGCCCGCCGGCAATCTCGTTCAAGGACAATCGGAGCTTCCGATTGATCCGCAGCTGGCTCGCGAAGCCTTTGAAATCATCTCCGCCAGCCAGAATCATTACGGCGGTTCGGAAGGCGATCAGAATTTGCGGCGCGCCGTTGCCGCCAAAATCAAAAGATTTAACGGCGTCGAGGTTGATGCGGACGCCAAACCGTTCGAATTGATGATTACGGTCGGCGGCACGGGCGCTCTGATCGGGATTGCGCAAAGCTATCTGCGCGGACGCTCGGCGCTGGTTTTCGAACCATATTATCCATACCACCGCCGCATCTTAGAAGAATTCGGCGGTAGCACGGAAACTTTTGCGCTCGACGAAAATCTGACTTTTGAAAAAGACGCGCTGATGCGGCGCTGCAAAGAATTAAAAGACAGCAGCGAATTTCCGCTCAAAGCGATTATTATCTGCACGCCTTCCAACCCGTCCGGCAAAGTGATGACGCAGACCGAGCTCGAAGCCATCTCGGAAGTCGCGCAGGAACTCGATTTGCTCTGCATCGCGGACGAAGTTTACGAACATTACGTGACGGGCGAAAATCCGCATATCCCGATTGCCACTTTGCCCGGAATGTGGGAACGGACGATCACGGTCAATTCGTTTTCAAAATCATGGAACATTTCCGGCTGGCGGCTCGGCTACGCTTACGGAGCAAGCGCTCTTGTAGCGCCCGTCAACAACGCCGCCAACGTCATTTATGTCTGTCCCGCCACGCCGCTCCAGGCGGCTCTTGCCCGCGTTTTGATGACGGATGAAAATTACTATGAACGCCTTCGTCAAACCTTTGACCAAAAACGGCATTTTGTTTCCGGCGCGCTGCGCGAACTCGGATTTCAAATCTATAATTCCGGCTCGGCTTTTTATCTCTGGACGCGGATTCCCGAGGAGTTTTCGGACGCGCTCAAATTTAACGAAATGCTGATGGAAAAAGCGGGCGTCGCCGGCGTTCCGGGCAGCGCCTTTGCCGATTCGGACGATTGGGATTCCTACATGCGAATCTGCATCGCCCGCGAAGACTCGGTTTTAGCTGGCGCGATGGAAAAATTCAGAACTGCTCTGCGGTAAAATCTGATGCCGTCATATCAGTTAAATCAATTCTTTAAAAAAGTTTCCGTCCGTCATGGGCGGAAACCTCCTGTGGCGTATTTCTGAATTATCAGGAAATTGCTTTAGTATTTGCTAACATAATCCTCCGCCAGCCTCTAACTTTAATATCTCTTTACTTCAAGCGAACACTCAAATAAGTTCTAACCTCTCAGCCAAATTATTAAAATAAAATTCGCATTTTTTCTCTTTTCTGAAATGCGATGCTCATTCACCGTATAAATAAATTACTCATAGCAATTCCTCTCGCCGCCTCACAAGCGGCTTTTTTTATTTCTTAAGTTTGCGCGCACAGCTGCCGATAAGGTTAACGGTTAAATTATCAAAACACTCGTGCCGCCTGCCTCCTTGGCGGCTTCTTTATTTTGACGAAAACAATCATCTGAGAGTATGATGTGCCTCGTAAAAAGCTCTCAATTCCGACAACTCTAGGAGAAATTCTCAAATGCTCGAAATCATTTTATTGATTGGTCTGACTAAAAAGATTGGTCGCATCCTCGAAGAAAAGGGCCGCAAAAGCGGCTGGTTTAAAGTATTGGCTGTGGCGCTCTGGATTGGCGGTGAAATAATCGGCGCAGTCGTCGGCGCTGCCGTCGGTCAAATTTCTGGTTTGGGACTCGGAGCGGCTTACATGCTCGCCTTGCTCGGCGCGGCCTGCGGAGCTTTAGCCGCTTATCTGATTGCTAAAAGTGCGCGCCCGGTTGAAAATTTCGGACCGCCGCCCCCGCCGCCAATCTTCTCTTAAAAATTTAACTGCCGTTCGTCTGTATTCGAAAATGTAACTATTACCTGCTTTTCCCTATTGTTATGGAATGCTAAAGTAAAAAGGCTAAGCTGCCGGACAGCACTCCATGGCATCAGCTAAATATAAGAGGAATCGGGGATTAATGCATTATCATTTAATCGGAATATGCGGGACGGCGATGGCTTCGCTGGCCGGAATGCTGCAGGCTCGCGGTCACCGCGTGACGGGTTCGGACCAAAACGTTTATCCGCCGATGTCAACGCAGCTTGCCGCGCTTGGCATTGATGTCCAGAAGGGTTACAAAGCCGAGAATCTTGACGTCAACCCGGACTGCGTAATTATCGGCAACGCGATGATGCGCGGCAACGCTGAGGTCGAAGCGGTTTTAAACCGCAAGATGCTTTACCGCTCGCAAGCCGAAGTTGTCAAAGAAGAATTTATTCGCGGACGCCGCTCGCTCGTCGTCGCCGGAACGCACGGGAAAACCACGACAACGAGTATTGCCGCCTGGATTGCCGAAGTCGGCGGTCTAAATCCGAGCTTTCTGGTCGGCGGCGTGGTGCAAAATTTTGATGCGAGCTTTCATGTTCGGGAAAGCGATTATTTCATCGTCGAAGGCGACGAATACGACACGGCTTATTTCGATAAAAAGCCGAAATTTATGCATTATCTGCCGGAAATCGCGGTGATCGGCAATATCGAGTTTGACCACGCCGACATTTATCGGGATTTACAGGCGATTAAATTTGAATTTTCCAGATTGATGAATCTCGTTCCCGGCAACGGGCGGCTGATTTTGGGTTGGGATTCACCCGTAGTGCGCGAAGTTTACGCGGAAATGCACGGCAAAATCTTTACCAACGTCGAAACTTACGGCACGGACGACGGCGCTAAATGGCAAGCGCGGTATCTCGATTTCTCCGGCGAGATGACCAAGTTTACGGTGTTTCGCGAAGGCAAACTGTGGAGCGAGTTTTTGACGCCGCTAATCGGCGAGTTTAACGTCCGAAACTGCCTGGCGGTAATTATTGCCGCCGACGCCTGGGGCGTTTCCAAAGAAAAAATCGCTCAAGCTCTTGAAACTTTTAAGAGCGTTAAGCGCCGAGCCGAAATTCGCGGAGTTGAGCGCGGCGTCACCGTCATTGACGATTTTGCGCATCATCCAACGGCAGTCGAACAAACTCTCAAAGCCCTGCGGCAAAAATACAAAGGCAAGCGCCTGATTGCCGTTTTTGAACCGCGCTCGTGGTCATCGCGCCTCGCAGTTTTTCAGGAAATGTACGAAAAAGCGTTTTCCTATGCTGATTACGTTATTATCGCCGGGGTTTATAACACTTCAAAGGCAAGCGAACTTGGCAAAGTTTTGAACGTTGAAGAATTGGTGGAGTCAATCAAACTAACCGGGAAACCTGCTCATCAGTTTGCCAACGCAGACGAAATCGTCGCCTACCTCGCTCCCGAATTAAAGGAAAATGATGTTGTCGCCATTATGTCAAACGGCGGTTTCGGCGGAATTCACGACAAAATTTTACAGGCTTTAAAAGATTAAGTAATGGCTTAAGAGAGGGCGAAGTCATGTCAGTCCATCTGCGGTAGCGGATAGTTCCGCACCTTCATCAAGAATGAGCTTCGGTTTGCCACCTTCGCTCAGCACTTTCCAAAGCCCGACGTGCTCGGCAAATCTAGTGAACACCAGCCATTTTCCGTCCAGCGAAAACGTTTGCCAAATGTCTTATAGAGCCTGTTTGCAATAAAAGCACAAATCGTTTTTACTTCGATGATGGCTTATACCACCGATTTAACCTTAGCTCAATTCGAGCTTTTCGATCAATTATTACCTCGGAGCAAGACGCGCGGCTGCCTCGTCTCA
>JBBQUS010000037.1:0-54485 GCA_038212235.1 Pyrinomonadales bacterium | reverse complement strand
GCAAGTGCAAAATGTCGGTAATCGGAGCGGCAATGAGAAAAATGCTACATTTAGTTTATGGAGTGTTGAAAACTGGGAAGCCGTTTGATCCGAATTGGGCAAAAAACGCTTGACTTCCAACACAGTATCTGAGCGAGGCGGTAAATTATGTTGATATGGGCAAGTCTAGCATCAAGAAAGTGCGTGAGTCCGCCTTTGCTCCAATGATTTTTCGGGGCGGCGTTAAGGTAAAGCCAGCAACGATACAGATTCGTCTTCGTAAAATAACTTGATAACTTCAAAATCTTGGCGTAATACTTCCTCAACTTGTCGCGTCGAGCAGTTTCCCACCCGCAAACAAACAACTTTCGGCGGATTTCCAAATACTAAGCTGAGATCGTGCATATCGGCATCTTTCGAAACAATCATAAAATCGTTGACTTTAGCATAATCCCAAACTATTGGGTCATCCGTAGCTTTCATCCCAATATCTCGAACGTGAACCGAATTTGGAAAAAGGTCGGAAATACGACGCGGCAAGGTGGGCGACAAATTTTCATCAGAAAGCAATTTCACGCGGCTACAGGAGCAGTCATCAACCGACGTTCACGGTCGGCGGCGTAAGCGATACAGGCTTTTAAGTCCTCTCGCGTCAAATCGGGGAAATCCTTAAGTATTTCTTCTTCGGTCATCTCAGAAGCTAAATATTCAAGCACTTCATAAACTGTAATTCGTAAACCGCGCACACAAGGTTTGCCACCGCGTTTGTTCGGTTCAATTGTAATGTAATCTCGATAATCCATGGTTGAAATTATCAGCTACAACGAATTCAAAAGCAAGCAATAAAAATTTTGCTGAAATCTCGCATTGTTTCGGATTCAAACCGAAAGCGCCGAACGATTGAATTGGGCGAGGCGGGAGACTTCGCCGATTAAGATAAGCCTCGCATGATGAAAGGGCGTGTTTCCGCCTTCGCTCCAATAATTTGTTCGGGTGTGTGTTGCCAAAACGTTTTTGCATTTGGTTTTAGCTTTCAACAGATGATTCAAGCAAACGCGACAGTTTCCTGTATCCGTAGGTTTCGGCATAATCGGCTGCTGTGTAACTTCCGACTTTGATTTTGACATCTGCTCCGCGACGCAACAAGAGTTTTACCATTTTCGCATCCCCGTTGCGAGCCGCCGCTATCAGAGGCGTTACCAATCCCACCAAATTTATGTCTGCACCGTTATCAAGCAAAACTTCGACAACAAGCGGATTTCCGACTTGAATCGCCCATTCTAACGCGCTTTCATTATTTGAAGATATGAAATCATTTGGATTTGCACCGGCATCAAGCAAAGTTTGTGCGATTTCGTGTTGGTTTTCGCCGACTCTAGCGCGAAAAGCGCACCAAAGCAATGGTGTATAACCGTTTGAATCTTTTAGGTGAATGTTATCGCCTGCCGCAATTCGTTCGCGCAACAAATCTAAATCGCAGTTGTAAGCGGCAAGATGAAATTCTGTTGTTTCCCATTTGTGGCTCATGGTTTAGAAGAAACAGCCGAACTATTATTAGACTGCAAACTGCAGCGAATGATACGGCTATTTAAGTTTATTGTCAAAATCATTTTATGCGCTGTATGAATTATTTAATCTGAGATGGTCAACATCATTACAGTCATGAAAATTAGCAGTGATAGGCGCCTTACAAAATTCGGGAATGATTAAAAACTTTTGATAGATTGCCGTAATTTATAAGCTGTTTGTTAGCGTTGCCTTCATGATAATATTCATCGCGGTAGTATTGCGCTGTTCTTCCCAATCGCAAATATTACCACGCGGTTTTTTGTCAAAAACTGCTTCAGAAGAATTGATTTATCCTCATCTATGAAGAAAGTTTCCTTCCTGCTGTTTTTTCTGGTTTGGCTGACAACCTTTGTTTTTGCCCAAAGCGGTCCGGAGCGTCATCAAAAAATTCGTGAGGCGCTCGATAACCAGGATTTTGTTTTGGCGTTTCGAGAGCTGCAGAGTTTTCGGAAAGTCGAACCCAAAGTTTTTGAAATCAATAACTTTGATTATTTGCTTGGTCGAGTGGCTGAAAAAAATAATGACGTGGCAACGGCTATTACCGCCTATCAAGTTGTGGTCGAACGAAAATCCGCGCTGCAGAATTACGCGCTCTGGCATCTTTCACAATTATGGCGCTCAAGCGGCAATTTGATGCTCGAACGCTTGTACTTGCAGCAGATGATGTTAATCGCGCCGGACGGTTTGCAGGCGGAAGCCACAAAGATGCGGCTTGCCCGCAGTTTTTACGAAAGCAAAGATTACCGGGCTGTTATTAATAGTCAATGGTCAGTCGGTGCTCAGCCGCAAACAAACAATCAGGAAAATAAACAAAGAACCGACGCGCAAACAATAAACCAGCGCGAATGGCAGGTTTTGTACGGACAGGCATTGTTGCGTTTGGAGGATAAGGAAAAAGCCCGCCAAGTTTTCAACAGATTAATCATCGAAACTCCCAAACCCGATTCGCCCGATGATTTTGCGCTGGCGGCGGCGCGCGGACTCGACGAATTAGACTCTGTCAACCCGCAAGATTACGGCAAAACCGCTCCGCAATTGCCTGACACCGAACATTTCGGGCGCGGCTCAATTTATCAATTCAATCGCGCTTTTACCGAAGCATCGCTGCATTTCCAGGTAATCGTCGAACGTTATCCGAACAGCTCTTTGACGCCGGATGCGCTGCTCAGATTGGGGCGAATCGCCGCTTTACAGGATCGTTACGATGCGGCTATAACCTACTTTGAGCGTCTGCAAGGGCTATTTGCCAACTCGCCATCAGCGCGCGATGCGCTGACAGCCGAAGCTTCGGCTTACGCGCGGAGCGGCAATGCCGATGAAGCGATTGCTCGTTACAAACAATTCATCGCCAAATATGTTGACGGCGTCGGAATCGAAAGGCCGGAAAACCCCGAACGCTCGTTTCTCAATATTATTGATGCGCTGCGTGACAAAGGCCGCGACGCCGACGCTCTGACGTGGGTTACGCTGACCCGGACCCGGTTCAAAAATCAGTTGGCCGACACGCAGGCTTTATTTTCGCAAACCAGAATTCATCTCTCGCAAGGCGATTGGGCTTCGGCCCTGCGCGATTTAACCGAACTCGAAAACGCGCCGGATTTAGGCGGAATAAAAGTTTCCGGCGGCACTAACAAATCTGAAATCGCTTTTCTCAAAGCATTTTGTCTCGAACAGTCGGCTCGCTATGACGAAGCGATCAATAATTATCTGGCAATTCCCGATGGGCGCGCGGAATATTACGGGCAAAGAGCAACCGAGCAGCTCAAAGATTTGGCTGAAAATGATAAAGCTCGTGATTTTATCGTCGCCAAGTTTTCATACTTTCGCGCTTCGGCAATCGCAGCAACGAGTGCGAGCGACGCCGAACAAGCTCGCCAAAGTGGGCAAAACGCCCTGCGTTTGACCAATAATCCGAATCTGCGCGCTGAGATGCTCGATATTGTCCGGCGAGCCTACGCTGTCTTGCCGGCTTATAAAAATGTGCCGAATGGCGAACTGCTCTCACTCGGGAGGCAAAAGCTGCTTGAAAAACCGGCGTCAAATTTGGGTTCCAGCCAGCATCAAACACTGGCTGACGAGCTGTTGTTTTTAGATTTGGATGACGAAGCCGCGTCGGAGCTTGAAGCGGTTCAAAATTCAAAGCCCAAAGCCCAAAATCCAAAATCCGATCAGCTCGCGTTTACTCTGGCCGTGATTAATAAACGCGGAGATTGGGCGAATCACGCGGTAGCTTATGCCGAACCGTTGTGGCGCAATGTTCCGGCTGATTATCTGGTCGAACTTGCTCCGCGCGAATCAATTGAATTGCTTTATCCGGCTCCTTACGCTCAATTTCTGCTCGATTCTGGCGCGCGCAATAATCTTGATCCGCGTTTTGCGCTTTCAATCATGCGTCAGGAATCGCGTTATCGCGCCGATGTCAAATCAATTGCGGCGGCGCGCGGGCTGATGCAGTTTATTCCTTCGACCGCCGCGCAGATCGCCGCTGAGCTTAATCAAAAGAATTTTGCTCCAAATGACTTATATGATCCGCAAACGGCGATTTTGTTCGGCGCGCATTATCTAAACAATATTTTCAAACAGTTTCCCGATCAGCCGCAGGCCGTGGCCGCCTCCTATAACGGTGGCGAAGCGAATATGATGCGATGGCTCTTGAGAAGCAAATCCACCGACCCTGACCGCTATGTTCCCGAAATTCAGTTTACCCAGTCAAAAGATTACGTTTACAAAGTACTAGCCAATTATCGAACTTATCAAACGCTTTACGACGACCGTTTGCAAAGAAGGTAAGGTCGGCGGCAAAATACTTGTATGTTTATTTACAGATTTACCCAGGTATTTATTTTCTCGTCCGCCGTTGCCGCTCTCATATTATCTTCCGCGTGCCAGCGCGTTGCCAGCAAAACGGCTGATGCGGGCGCTAAACGCTATGAATTTAGCGGCAAAGTAATTTCGGTTGATAAGGGAGCGCATCAAGCCTTATTTGAACATGACGAAATCAAAGGTCGAATGCACGCGATGACCATGAATTTTCCGATTAAGGATGAGTGGGTGGTGCGCGAATTAGAGCCGAATGACAAAGTGTCCGCCGATCTGGTCGAGAATAGCGATAAAAGCTTTTATTTGGAAAACGTCAGAATCGTCAAAGCTCCGCGCGACGCGAGCGGCAAAGTTGCGCCGGAGATTGAAGCGGGAGCCAACCTAGTCGGCGTCGAAGTTCCTGATTTTAAATTGACTAATCAAAACGGCAAACGCTTTGGCATGCACGATTTTCAGGGCAAGACTTTGGTTCTCACCTTTATTTTTACCCGCTGTCCCGATCCGAATATGTGCCCGCTGATGAGCATCAATTTCTCAGATTTGGAGAAAGAGCTCCGCAATTCACCGGAAATGACGGCCAACACTCGTCTCCTCAGCGTAACTTTTGATCCCGAATACGATACGCCCGAAGTTTTGCGAAAATACGCCGCCGCTTATCAGGGCAACGCCGCGAAGCCAAATTTTGACATTTGGAGTCTGGCAACCGGAAGCTCGCAGGAAGTCAAAGATGTCGAGGGATTTTTCGGAGCAACTTCTTTCAAAGCCGATGACGGCAGATTGGCGCACAACCTTCGCACCGTAATTGTCGCGCCTGATGGCAAAATTGCCAAAGTTTATGCCGGTGGTTTGTGGAAACCTGCTGATATTTTACGGGATTTGGCAAGCACTGAAGCAAATTCCAAATAATTAAATTAGAAATGCAGGAGTGTAGCAAGTCCTCAGCCCTACGAGTGTTAACCTTGCAATGTTGAAACGGCTTATTTAACACTCAATTTTTCGCCTGTCGGCTCATTGGGCGGGGATAAGCCCGCGCGCCCCTACAAATCTGATAAGAACAGCTGCTCGATAATTACTTGACCCGCGGGGGTTCGGCGTTTTTCATCCGCAGTGTGATGCCTTCGTCGCCCGTCAGAAATAATCGTCTGGCTTCGAGCGCCGAGCCGCTGGTTGAAAGATAGGTGAGCAGATAACGGTTTTTTCGCAGTTCGTCGCAAATTGCTTTGGCAGCAGTTTGCGATTCGTCAAAATCAAAAACCTTGCCGCCAGTTCCTTCCGCCAGCTTTTGAACTACCTGTTCAGGTTTAGGCGAATCGCGGCGATACGCTCCGCCCGTCCGGTCAGGAATTTGAAGGGCGTAAACAGCAACATTAGCCTGCTGCAGTTCGCCTAAAATCTGATCAAAATTTTTGCTCCTGCTGCCCCTGTCCAGCCCGTCGCTGATGATGATGACGACGGTTTTCCTGGTTCCCGGCATCAGCGGACGCACTATTTGTTCGAGCACATCGCCGAGCGCGTCAAATAAAAACGGGTTGCCCTTTTTGCGAAAGGTTTCGAGCGATGATTGGATTTTCTTGGGATCGTCAGTCCATTCTTGAATGATTTCGGCTTTTTCATCGTAAGCCGCGACAAAAAGCTGATCGCCTTCATAAATTTCGTAGGCAAACTGCTGCGCCGCATCCTTCATTTTGGCGACATCGGTGCGGAGTGTTTGAGAATTATCAACCAGCAAAACGATTCTCGCCGGCGACGGATCGAACGAAAGCCCTTTAATTCGCTGCTCAATGCTGTTCTCATAGAGCGCGATGTTTTCAATCTTGATTCTATCGGTCGAACCGTTATCGCGCTGGGCGACTACCGGCACGATGCTGCCGCTGTCATCGCTTCCGCCGGCAGATGGACGCCTTCCGGCCTGCCCGTTGGCAAAGTTTGCCATCAGCACGGCAATTACTAACAATTTCGCGGCGGAGTAGAAATGACGTATAGGCGATCGTTCCATAAATTATTGAGATTAATCTGTTTTGGCGGTCGGCTTGCTTTCAGCCGGTTTACTTTCCGATTTTGATGCGCTTGCCTTTCCTGAGGTTGATTCGCTGTCTGAAGAAGTTTTCGCCGCGTCATTTGCATTATTTTTGCTATCAGTGCTTTTTTCAGCTTTATTCTCAGCTTTGCTTTCAGAGCCGTTCTCAGCGGCATTTTGTGTTTTGCCGTCGGCTTTGCGCTCGGCGTCGGCTCCCTGCTTGCCGTAATCGGAAACATACCAGCCAGTTCCTTTAAACTGAAAACCTGAGAGAGACCATTGTTTTTCGAGCTTGCCCTGACAACGCGGACACTCGCTCAGGGGAGCATCTGAAATCTTTTGCATAACCTCAAGCTGATTTCCGCAGTTGAGGCATTTATATTCGTAAATCGGCATAATTATTCGATGTTATTGGCTGATACTATTAATAATCTTTTTATTTGATTATCCCTAATTCGATTTTTGTTTTCAATCGTCAGCCCATCGTAAAAATTTGTGAGCATCAAGACGCAGATCTCAGACTTTGTGAGACCAAACACAAATAATCAAAAAGGCAAAGCTGCAGCTTTGCCTTTTTGATTATTTTTCATAGCTTGGAATACCACCCAAATTTTTTATTGAGTCGCATAAACCGAAGCGGCGGGAATATCGTTCGCGCTGCCAAATTGATAAGTGCTGAGCGAGCTGTTACTGCTGTTTAAGATATACCAGAGTCCGGAGCGGAAAACCGCGATGTCTGTTTTGCAGTCTCCATCATAATCGGTCGGCGCGGGCTGATCGGTGGATGCGCCAAACTGGATGGCGGTAAATCCGGCGGTGCTTTGCAAAAGATACCAAACGCCGGTTGAAGGCCGAAACACCGCCAGATCAGTTTTCCCGTCGCCGTCGTAATCGCCTGGAACCGCGCGGTCTTCGGCGATGCCGAATTGAACAGCCGTGGCGCTGCCGGTTGATGAACGCAAAATGTACCAAATGCCGGTTGAAGGGCGGTAAACTGCAATGTCTGATTTGCCGTCGCCGTCAAAATCGCCTGTCACCGGCTTATCTCCGTTCGCGCCGAACTGCAGGGCTGTGAAAGCATTATTAACTAAATTAAGCGTGTACCAAACGCCGTTCGAAGGCCGGAAAACTGCCAGATCGGTTTTCCCGTCGCCGGTAAAATCGCCGACCAGGGGAATATCCTCGCTCGTCCCAAACTGTGTGGCGACAACACCGTTGTCCGATGAGCGCAAAATGTACCAAACTCCGGTCGAAGGGCGGTAAACTGCAATGTCGTTTTTGCCGTCGCCGTCAAAATCGCCTGGAACAATTTTATCGCCGTTTGAACCGAACGCCAGCGCATTAAATTGTCCGTTCGAACTGTTTTGGCGATACCAAAATCCGGTCGAGGGGCGAAACACGGTGATATCGGCTTTGGAATCACCGTCAAAATTACTTTGCACTGAACCGGAACAGACGCTCTTGCTGCCGGTGTAAATATAATCGCCAAGAGTGCTGCCGTCGCCGTTAGCGCCGTTTCCAGCAGCATAAAACGTCACTTTGCCTTTGCGGGTGGCGGGCGCTTGCCAGGTAAATGTCCATGATTTTGTGTCAAACTCGGTTGGCGTAATGCCATTGAGTGTATGTTCGACATAACGCCGAGTCGTTTGATTTGGCGGATTGCCGATGACGCCGTTAAGGAGCTGCATCTGCGGCGATGCTCCGCCCGGAATCGTATAATTTCCGGCTTGTAAATTTTGGTTGTCAAGCGCGACAGTTTGAAAACCGAACTCAACAGCATTGAGCTGATTGACGGTAATCGTCACCGGATAGCTTGCGCCCGGCGTATAATTTGCCGGAAGTCCGCTGACGCTGACCAGCCCGCCGCCGCTGTTGACTTGAAATGATGAATGACATTCGACACAACTGGTTTCGCCCGGCCCGCCCGTATGCGAGGCCGGCGGCCCGGTAGAATATGCTGTTGCCCGAAAAGCGGTTGACGATCCGATGAAATATCCCGTTAAACCGAAGGCTGCCGCCAAAGCCATGATTGCTATTTTGATTTTTTTAGATGCTGTTGACTTTCGCATGTCTCATATCCTTTATTTGTTGATGAGGAATTTGTCTTGTTTGACAACCGGAACGCAGCAAAAGTCTTAACTCTTTATTTAGCTGCAGCGGTGCTAACCGATGTATGTGCATTAAAGATGCGTTCGCTGATTCGTAAAACATCCGCGATTTGCTGTCCCCATAAATCCCAATTGTGTTTTCCGGGTAACTCGCGAAATTCGTGCGGAATTTTCTGATTTTGTAAAATTTCGGCAAGCTGCCGATTAACCGGCAATAATCCTAGTTCATCCTCGGTTCCGCAATCCAGATAGAAAAACGGGAGAGCGGCAATTTTTGCGGCGGGCAGCTGGCTAAAGTTGACAAACAAATCGTTGGATTTTTTGACCGGATTGTTTTCGTCTCCAAAAGTCGAGAGAATCATTTGCCGAAACATTTGTGGAATCTGATCACCGGATTTCCAGGATGCGATCTGAACCGCTCCGCTCATTGAAGCGGCAAAAATAAATTTATCGGGATATTTCAAACCGAATTTAAGGGCTCCGTAGCCGCCCATTGAAAGTCCGGCGACGGCACGGCCGCGGCGTTCGGTGATTGTTCGATAGTTTTTATCTATCTCGGGAATTAGTTCCTGAACAATGTATGATTCGTATTTGTCTTCGGGCTTGCCAACGCTGTCGGTGTACCAGCCATTGCCGCCTTCGACTGTTACGACAACAAACTTATGCTGCGCCGTGTATTCGGTCAATTTAGTTTTTTCAACCCAATTTTTGTAATCTCCGCTGTAGCCGTGAAGGAGGTAAATAACCGGAAAGCGAGAGGTTTTATCAGCTTCATAATTTGGCGGCAAGAGAACGTAATAGGGCATTTTGCGCGCCATCAATTTGCTGTCAAGCTGATGCGGGTCAGCAGAAATAGTATCAGCAATTTTTCCAGCGACCGTGGAATTTTGCGCGGCGACCGTTTGAGCTTTCGCCTGGTATGAGAGGGCTAAAACGGTTAACAAAAATATAAAAAATGTTCTTTTCATGGAAATCGCTTTTTGGCTGCTGCGCCGATTATTTGAAGAGTCTTTTAAACCAGCTTTCATGTTCTTTGTGCAAAACCTGGTGCATTTCTCCGGCATCGAGCCAAACCCCGCCGCATTGGTCGCAGATGTCAACCTGCACATTTTCGAAATTGCCGGTCTGAAGTTTACCCTCGCATTTCGGGCAGTCGAATCCTTCCGGATGTTCGACAACGCTCGTGTTCGCTCGCATTTTGGCGAGCAGTTCCCTATCTTTTTGAATAAAATAACCGTCTTCCAACGCCTTCTCGCGTTCGTTCCAAGAATCACTCATGATTGATGTTTCTCCAAATTTGTGAAAATTTGCGGGGTGCTGCCAAAAACATAGCAGAAAAACCCTCTTCCGCAAAGTCACATTAAATTTCTGTTTGTGAGACTCGGAGCAGTTTGAGGCTGCTCCGAGTAAAGTTACGAATTCCAGATTTACTGTTTGATTTTAATCTGAGGCTAAATCGTTAAGTGGATTTGTCAGTTCAGGCTTTTTACTGAGGTCGCAGAATTTAACATCCAAACTTCAGATTTATCCAAAAATGTTGCGAACCTTTTCGATAAAGCTGGGGTCGCGTTCAAAATTGCGGTCTTCGATCTGCGAAAGCTGTTCGAGCAATTTCTTTTGTTCTTTGGTTAAAGTCCGCGGCGTGACTACATTAACCGCGACAAACAAATCGCCTTTTCCGCGCCCGCCTAAAATCGGCATTCCATGATTTTTGATGCGGAAAATTGTTCCGGTTTGAGTTCCCGCCGGAATTTTTAACTGATCTTCGGCTTCAAGTGTTTTAACGGTAACTTCAGCCCCGAGCGCGGCCTGAGCGAACGAGAGCGGCTGACTTGAATATAAATTCTCGCCCTGGCGCTCAAAATTTTCGTGTTCGGAAACAATTATAACGACGTATAAATCGCCGGAACCGCCGCCCTGCACGCCGGCTTCGCCTTCGCCGGTGACGCGTAGCCGGGAACCGGTTTCAACGCCCGCCGGAATTTTGATTTCAAGTTGTTTTTCGCGTTCGATGCGCCCGGCCCCGCGACATTTTTTGCAGGGATTTTTGATCACCTGTCCGCGGCCGCGACAGTTTCCGCAGGTTCTCGCAACTGAAAAAAAGCCCTGCTGATAACGAACTTGACCGCTGCCCTGACAGGTCGGGCAGGTTTCAGGCGACGTTCCCGGTTCCGCTCCGCTCCCCGTGCAAACCTCGCAGGTTTCAAGGCGGGGAATTTTGAGCGCGGCGGCCTTTCCGGCGGCGGCTTCTTCGAGAGTAATCTCTAAATCGTAACGTAAATCCGCTCCGCGCTGCGCCGCGCTGCGCCCGTTACCTCTGCCGCCCCGCGCTGTCGCTCCGCCGCCAAAAACGTCGCCAAACCCGAAAAGATCGCTAAATAAATCTTCAAGATTGGTAAAACCCGCGCCTCCGCCAAAACCGGCTCCGGCTCCCGCGCCGCTTGAAACTCCGGCGTGACCGAAGCGGTCGTAGCTGGCGCGCTGTCCGGCATCGGAGAGAATCGAATAGGCCTCGGCAGCCTCTTTAAACTTGTCCTCAGCGGCGGCATCATTCGGATTTTTATCAGGATGATGTTGAATCGCTAATTTACGATAAGCGCTTTTGATTTCCTGTTCGGAAGCGCTGCGCTCGAGACCCAAAATTTCGTAATAATCACGTTTTGCCATAAAAATTGTCAGTCAACAGTTGACAGTCAACAGTTAACATTCGTTTTATTTTAACAGTCGTCAAGTGATAATGAAAAGTCAGTAATCAAAAACTAAGGCAGAGTTCTTGATTACTGACTGTTAACTGTTAACTGTTAATTGTTGACTGTTAACTGTACGCCGCCATCATCGCGTCCGTCAGAGTATTGGCGACTCGTTCGAGTTCCAGAGTTGAAAGCTTGATCGCGTTGATATCGCTTGAATTTAGCACATCGCCGGACGAGGTTAGAGCGACTTTCATTTCTGCCTGCTGCGCTTCGGGCAGAGATTTCCCAAATTCGTTAAAGGCTTTTTGCGTACTGCGAAGCAAACTGTCAAGTTTATTGCGCAGAACAATTAAATCTCGCTCTTTTTTATCTTTATCAACCGATGCTTCCGCTTCTAAAATCAATCGTTCGATTTCGTCCGGCGCGAGTCCTGACGACGGCGTAATCTGCATGTTTTGCTCGCGTCCGGTCATTTTATCTTTGGCATAAACTGAAACGATGCCGTTGGCGTCAACCTCGAAAGTGACTTCGATTTGCGGCACTCCGCGCGGCGAAGGCGGGATTCCGACCAGATCAAACTGTCCGAGCGAGCGGTTAGCCGAGGCAATTTCGCGCTCTCCCTGCAAAATGTGAATTCCCACCGTTGATTGATTGTCAACGACGGTGGTAAACGTCATGGCGTTTTTTAGCGGAATCGTTGAATTTTTATCAATTAATTTGATAAACAAGCCGCCGCGAGTTTCGAGCCCCAGGGATAGCGGCAAAACGTCGAGCAAAACAATATCTTTCACATCGCCGTTGAGAACTCCGCCCTGAATGGATGCTCCCATCGCTACCACTTCATCCGGGTTAATTTCAGATGAGGGCGCTTTGCCGAAAATCGCTTCGACGGTCTGGGCGATAATTGGAGTGCGGGTTTGTCCGCCGACCAGAATCACGATGTCAATATCTTCGGGCTGCAGTTTTGCGTCCCAGAGCGCTTTCTGACATGGCTCGACCGTCATTTCGACGAGTTCCATAATCAGTTCCTGGAATTTTTCTCGTGTCAAAACCGTGTTGATATGCTTCGGTCCAGCCGTGTCGGCGGCAATAAACGGCAGATTAATGGTGGTTTCCGTAACCGACGAAAGCTCGCATTTGGCGCGTTCGGCAGCTTCCTTTAAACGCTGCAAAGCCAGTCGGTCGCCGCGTAAATCAATTTCGGTTTGTTCATAGAAAAGCTGAACCAGCCAGTTGATAATACGTTCGTCGAAATCTTCTCCGCCCAAGAACGTATTGCCGGATGTCGAGAGAACCTCGAAAACGCCGTCGTTCATTTCGAGAATCGAGATATCAAAAGTTCCTCCGCCCAAATCGTAAACCGCAATGCGCTCGGATTTGTTCATTCCAAAACCGTAGGCGAGAGCGGCGGCGGTCGGCTCATTAATAATACGATCAACTTTTAAACCGGCGATTTTGGCCGCGTCGCGCGTGGCCTGGCGCTGCGAATCGTCAAAATAAGCGGGAACCGTTACGATGGCTTCGGTGACTGGTTCGTTTAAAAATTCTTCGGCGGCGGCTTTCAGCCTTTGCAAAAGAATTGCCGAAATTTCCGGCGGGCTGTACATTCGCTCCATCACCTGCACATGCGCGTCGCCATTGGATGATTCAACAATTTGAAACGGGGCGGTTTCACGCATTTTTTCGACTTCCGGGGCGTTAAACTTGCGACCGATCAATCTTTTAGCGGCGTAGAGCGTGTTTTGAGCGTTGGTGACGGCTTGACGTTTAGCGATTTGCCCGACGAGCCGCTCTCCTTTCTCGGTAAATCCGACGACCGAAGGCGTCGTTCGTCCGCCTTCTTTGTTTGGGATAATCTGAATTGCGCCTGCTTCGAGAACAGCCATGCAACAGTTAGTCGTGCCTAAATCAATTCCAATTACTCTGCTCATAACTTTATTAGGGTGAATTTAAAACGTTCGATGCTGAAGTCAAGAGGGCTGAAACTAAAAATTCCAGTTTTGTTCAGCGGTTAACGCTTCTGTCTAGTGGTTAACAGTAACTTTGACCAACGCGGCCCGGATCATTTTGTCTCCTAATTTGTAACCGCGAAGAATTTCCTCAGTAATGGTATTGGGCGGTAAATCAGGATTTTGTACTGCGGCGACAGCATCGTGAACATTCGGATCAAATGTTTCACCGACGCTTTTGATTTCCTCGACGCCTAAGTCGTTCAAAAATTTCATCGTTTGCTGATAAATCAGCTCGATACCGCCGACAAAGTGAAAGAAATTCTGCGATTCTAGATTGCTGTCTTCGTTATTTTTTTTCACTTCCGGCAAATTATTGGCGGTTTGGAGAGCCCGATTCAGATTATCCAAAATCGGCAAAAATTCGCGAACGATGGAAACGACGGCAAACGCGTAATGTTCGGTTCGCTCGCGTTCGGCACGCCAACGATATTTTTTAAAATTACCGTTGACTCGTTCGACCGATTCCATCAGTTCCTGCTTTTCCTGCTCGTTCTCATAAAGCCGCTGATAAACCTGCTGCAATTCCGCTTCGAGCGCTGTATGAGATTGAGTCGGAGCGGAGCTTAAATCAACAATTTTTGCAGATTTTGGGTTTGAAACTGTTTCATAATCCGGTTCATCCTCTCTTTCGAGCTCCTGCATCAAATCTTCAAGCGACGGCAATTCATCCGTGTCGAAGTATTCGATGTCCGTATCGAGGATATCCAAATTTTCCTGGTAGTCATTCACAAAAGTAACTTCTCCGAGGTCGTGGTGAGGTTTTATAGACATATTGAAATTCAGGGTGGGCGGTAGTGTTAAACAATTTAAAAAGTATCTTTAAAAAGTATCATAGTCATTAGTTGCTCTTTTCTGCCGCGAGGACATTTTCTAACAGCTGCGCCAGGTAACTGACGACGGCAATCATTCGAGCATATTCGATTCGTGTCGGTCCTAGAACCGTCAACGTGCCGACTGCATTGGTGTGCTTTCCCAACCGGTAAGGAGCGGTGATGAGAGCACAGTTTTGCAAACTTGGAGCGAGATTCTCGCTGCCGATAATGACTGCGGCTCCGTCGCGAAAATTCCGGTCGCGGCGGATGCACTCATTTAATATTTGCACAAGTCGGGATTTTTCTTCAAATGTGCGGAGCAATTCGCGCAATTTTGTGAAGTTTGAAAAATCCGGCTGCGAAATGATGTTTGAAGCCCCGTCAACGTAAACCGAGCCGCTGGCTTCGCCTTCGCCGTCCAAACTCTCGCTGCACAAAATCATCGCCGTTTGCAGCATTTTGTCAAACAGCATTTTTTCGTCGTGCATTAAACTCAAGATTTGGCTGCGAATTTTTGTCAGGCTCTTACCGGTAAACTCGGCGTTGAGATAGTTAGCCGTTTTCTCGAGTTCTTCCGGCGAAAGGCTTTGTTCGAGCTGAATAACTCTATGATGCACCAGATTCGGCTCGGAAACCATGATCACCAAAATCCGTTTGTCAGCCAGATTGAGAAATTTAATATGCTGCAGACGGTTTTCCGCAAGCGACGGCGAAACTACTATACCGACGTTTTTCGAGAGGTTTGAGAGCAGCTGTGAAGTGCGCTCAAAAAGACGTTCGGGCGTGGCCCGCGTGACGTCATTCGTCGAAATGCCGAGATGCTCGTTGATGAAATTGAGATCTTCGGTGGAAATTTGCAGGATGCCGAGCAGATTATCAACATAAAAACGATAACCCGCATCGGTTGGCACTCGTCCGGCAGAAGTATGCGGATGTTTTAAAAATCCGGCATCTTCGAGTTCGCTCATGACGTTGCGAATCGTCGCTGAACTCATCCCGCTATTTTGCCCGATCCCTTGTCCGATACTTTGGCCGCCGCCGTGTCCGACGGCATTGGTAAAGTGCTCGGAAACCGATTTAGAACCGACGGGTTCTCCCGTCGCCAAATGCTCTTCGATAATGGCGGACAAAACATATTGTTCACGTTTTACTGAAAAGTTTTCGTTGTTCAAAGTCAATCGGAGTAAAAGACGATTTTATTCAGGATGCCTACTGTGAAGTTAGATGCGAAAAAACGCATCTATATTGAGAAATAAGTAACATTTGAATCGCTAGAATGTCAAGATTTTTCTCAGATTAATCCCAAATATTCGAGTGTTTCGGCTAATTAATCAAAAAACGTTCGATATCTTGTGTACTCAATGCCGCCGCCGTCAATTTGTCACAGTTTCAAACTTACAATAATATTTTAAGAATGCTTGCCCTTATTTTTCAATTGTGACAAATTCTTTACCAAAAGAGTTTTCTAAAATTTTGGAGGAATTGAATATTATGCCCAGAATTAACGCGCAGACCGCGACCGGTGAGCAAGCGAGTTTTGACGCCGAAGTCGGAAGAAAACTGGTTCTCGCGCTCGAAGATAACGGAATTGACATTCTGCATCGCTGCGGCGGCAACGCCAAATGCACGACCTGCCGGGTTGAAATTATCGAGGGCGATCCGGGTGAAATCGGCGAACCGGAAAAACTCGTTCTCGCCACCAAAACGGATTTGGGTGAGCGCACGAGATTGTCCTGCCAAATTAGGGTAATGGACGATCTGACCGTCAAAGTTATTCGTCAGGCCAGCGTCGAGGGAATTGACCCCGGCACGCGCCCGGTCGAATAATTCAATTAATTGATACGTCTTTAATTTAAAAAGAGTTTAGAGCGAAAAATGCAAAGTAACGAAAGTTTTGAAAAAGAAACAGAACTAAAAAAGGTTTCCAGGCGCGACATAATCCGACTGGCATCTTTGGCCGGTGCGGGAATCGCATTGACCACACTCGGCTGCAACACCAAACAAATTGAACAAGGAGAACAAAAAATGCAAAATCAAAATGCTACTACGGCTTCCGCCGCGACTTCCCCAACCAATACCTATCCGTTTCAACTGCCGGCTCTGCCGTACGCCTTTGACGCTCTCGAACCGGCGATTGATGCGCAAACCATGCAGCTACATCACGACAAACATCACCAAACCTACGTTGACAAACTTAACGAAGCGCTCAAAGATCATGCCGATCTGCAAAGCAAAACGCTCGAACAGCTGCTGCAAGGCATCAATGACGTTCCCGAAGCGATTCGGACAGCCGTTCGTAATCACGGCGGCGGGCATTACAACCATTCGATGTTTTGGAATATTATGAAGCGCAATGAAGGCAAGGCTCCGACCGGCGCGACGCTCAAAACAATCGAAGATTCGTTCGGCTCGTTCGACGATTTTAAAACACAGTTTAATGATGCCGGCGCTAAATTATTCGGTTCAGGCTGGGTTTTCGTCGTAATGGACGGCGGAAAACTCAAAATACAGCCGATGCCGAATCAGGATTCGCCCCTGATGAACAAACAGCAAGTTGTTTTCGGTAACGACGTCTGGGAGCACGCCTATTATTTGAAATATCAAAACAAACGCCCTGATTATCTCAAAGCCTGGTGGGACGTGGTTAATTGGGATGCCGTGGGTGAGCGCATCAACGGTTTTCAAACCGCAAAGTAAGAATTTCAAATTGGCAGCAGTTTTTAAAAGATTAATCAAAAGCAAAAGGCTCACTTTATTTGTGAGCCTTTTGCTTTTGTTTTAGCATTTTGGCTTTGAAGTGATAAAATTATTCGTAAAGATATGATTGACGAAAATGTTTTAATCCAAAAGTTTGTTGCCAAAGCAAAGAAACCGCGCCTTCCCAAACCCGATTGGCTCAAAATTAAAATCGGCGATCCGACCAATCAGAACGAAGTTTTTAAACTCATCGAAGGTTTAAAGCTGCACACTGTTTGTCAGGAAGCGCGCTGCCCGAACATTTTTGAATGCTGGACGGATAAAACCGCGACCTTTATGCTCGGCGGCGACACCTGCACCCGTCACTGCGGATTTTGCGCGGTCAACAAAGGCAAACCGATGGATTTGGACTTGCTTGAACCGACGCACGTCGCCGAAGCCGTCGGGCATTTGGGTTTGGCTCATGCCGTCATCACCTCGGTCAACCGCGATGATTTACCGGACGGCGGTGCGGCGCATTGGGCGGAAACGATTCGCAAAGTTCACGAAATAAATCCGGCCTGTAAAGTCGAAGTTTTAATTCCCGATTTTCAAGGCAACGAAGCCGCTCTCAACACGGTTTTGCGGGCGCGTCCCGAAGTTTTAAATCACAATACGGAAACCATCGCCCGTCTTTACCGACGCGTTCGCCCCGACGCCAAATACACGCAAACTCTGGAACTGCTCGAACGCGCCGCGCATTATCGCGACACTCAGTTTCCAAACATGCGAACCAAAAGCGGAATCATGGCAGGTCTCGGCGAAAAGTTTGAAGAAGTCGTCGAATTAATGAAAGATTTGCGCTCCGTCTCGTGCGACATTATGACGATTGGACAATATTTACAGCCGTATGAAAAACGTCTGCCGGTCGAGAGATACGTGACGCCCGCCGAATTTGCCGAATGGAAACGCATCGGCCTCGAAATGGGTTTTAAACACGTCGAATCTTCACCCTTAACTCGTTCGTCATATCATGCGCGGCAACAAACTGAATCGGGAGACGGGCAAATCACTCGTTAGAGGCAACTTTTAAATGCTAAATTTGCTCTCTTTAAAACATTTTGAATCGAATATGGAGAAGGTTTATGAGCCGAAAGCCTGACTTACAGTTGCCTTTGATTGCCAAAATAGCTATCGTGGCGACTTTTTTTAATTCCTGGGTGCTGTTTGAAGAAACAATTGTTGACCGTTTCGGTTTGTGGCAATACCTGCCTTATTATAGATTCGGTCTATTTTGTGCGTGGGATGTAGCTGCCTTGCTGTTAATTATTTTAGGAGTCTGGTTCGCTTTTCGCGGAAGATGGCTGCAACAACAAGGTTTGGCGGCCGAATCTAAAGAGACACACTGCTTTTTGAAATTAAGGCAATGTGTTTTTTGCAGATAAGCAGACCACTTCGATCAATAAAAGTTTAGATAAACATGAGTAAATGTAATCAACGCCATTGATTTTCATTTTGAGTCTTTTACACTCTGAAATCTTTCGATTCCCAAGATAATAATTTAAAAAAGTGTACTGGAGCAGATTATGAAATCTCAACGCCGAATGAGAGCCGCTTTTTTGATGGCGGCTATGTTTTTATTTACTTTTTCGCTGGCGTTTGTCGTCCGCGCGCAAACGGTCAATGGAGCAGTCAAAGTAACTTCGGTCGAAGGCATCACGGAATACCGGATGCCAAATGGTTTGCGCGTCCTGCTTTTCCCTGACTCGACCAAACAAACTATTACCGTCAATATGACGTACCTTGTCGGCTCGCGTCACGAGAATTACGGGGAAACGGGCATGGCTCACTTGCTTGAACATATGTTGTTTAAGGGGACGCCGAAACACACTAATGTTCCCGCCGAACTAACTTCACACGGAGCGCGTCCGAACGGTTCGACTTGGCTTGACCGCACCAATTATTTTGAGACTTTTGCGGCCTCGGACGAAAACCTGAATTGGGCTTTGGATTTGGAAGCCGACCGAATGGTCAATTCTTATGTCGCCCGCAAAGATTTGGATTCTGAATTTAGCGTCGTGCGCAACGAAATGGAATCGGGGGAAAACGACCCGTTTGGAATCTTGCTTGAAAAAACTCAGGCGACCGCTTATCAATGGCATAATTACGGCAAAGATACGATTGGCGCACGCTCCGACGTCGAAAACGTGCCGATTGACCGTCTCCAGGCTTTTTATCACAAATATTACCAGCCGGACAACGCGGTGCTGCTCGTCGCCGGAAAGTTTGACGAAGCCAAAACGCTCGATTTAGTCGGCAAATATTTTGGCGCGGTTCCTCGACCGGAACGCGTTTTACCGCCGAATTATACGATTGAACCGGTTCAGGACGGCGAGCGCCAGGTAACCATCCGGCGCGTCGGCGACACGCAGTTTTTAATGGCCGGCTACCATGTTCCGGCCGGAGCGCACCCTGACGCGGCAGCGGTCGCAATCCTCGGCGATATAATGGCCGACCAGCCGTCAGGTCGTTTGTACAAATCTCTGGTTGAATCTAAAAAAGCAACTGCGGTTTTTAATTTGAATTTTCCGACCAAGGAGCCTGGCCTGATTTTCTTTGGCGCGCAGGTTAAAAAAGAAAATTCAATTGAAGACGCTCGGACGACGATGCTCGACACAATCGAAAACTTTGTCAAAACACCTCCGACTGCCGAAGAAGTTGAACGCGCCAGAGCCGGACAGTTAAAAAACATTGATCTTTCGCTCAACGATCCGAATCGAGTCGGCCTTGAGTTATCCGAGTGGATTGCTCAGGGTGATTGGCGTTTGTTTTATATTACGCGCGACCGGATTAGAAAAGTCGCTCCGGCAGATGTTCAGCGTGTCGCCCAAAGTTATTTAAAACAGGAAAACCGCACGCTCGGAATATTTGTCCCGACCGAAAAACCAAACCGCTCTGAAATTCCAAATATTAAGGATTCAGAAATTGCCGCTTTAGTCAAAGATTACAAAGGCGATGCGGCGGTAGCGGCTGGCGAAGCTTTTGATCCAAGTCCCGCCAACATCGAATCGCGCCTCAAACGCAGCAAAATCGGCGGTTTGGATGTTGCTTTGCTGCCGAAAAAGAATCGCGGTGAATCGGTTGTAGCAAATATTACTCTCCGGTTCGGCGACGAAAAATCGCTCATGAATCGCGGAGAGGCCGGCAGTTTCGCCGCTCAAATGCTGCAGCGCGGCACAACCAAACATACACGCCAGCAGCTGAAGGATGAGTTTGACCGTTTGAAAGCTCAAGTCAATGTCTTTGGAGGACCGACGAGCGCCAACGTTTCAATCGAAACTACCCGCCAAAATTTACCGGCAGTTTTACAGCTTGTCGGTGAAATGCTGCATGACTCAGTATTTCCCGTCAACGAGTTTGACCAGCTCAAACAGGAAACGCTGACCGCTCTCGAAAGTCAGAAAAGTGAGCCTGGATTTATTGCCGGAACTGCTCTTGGCCAGCATTTTAATTACCGCCCCAAAGGCCATCCGTTCTACGTCGGCACTATTGACGAGCAAACCGCCGACATCAAAGCGGTTACTGTGGATGATGTCAAATCATTTTACAAAGATTTTTACGGGGCTTCGGCCGGTCAAATGACTGTCGTCGGCGATTTTGATGAAAAGGAAATAGCAGCTGCGTCAAATCAGATTTTTGGCAGTTGGAAAAACACCAAACCTTTTGCCCGAATTAAAAATGAATATCGCGACATTACTCCGCTCAATCAAAATTTTGAAACTCCGGATAAAGCAAACGCGGTTTTCATCGCGCGTTACGACGTTCCTTTGCGCGATGATAACCCCGACTATCCCGCCCTCTTGCTTGGAAATTACATGCTTGGCGGCGGATTTTTAAACTCACGTCTGGCCACTCGCATTCGGCAGAAGGAAGGTTTAAGCTACGGCGTCGGCTCGCGTTTTAACGCCAATCCCCTCGATCCAATTGCGACATTTTTTGCTCAGGCGATTTATGCCCCGGAAAACGGCGTCAAGCTCGAAGCGGCTTTTAAAGACGAACTCGCGAAACTTATCAAAGACGGTTTTACTGCGGATGAAATCGCGGCGGCCAAAAAAGGCTGGCTGCAATCGCAGCAATTAGCGCGCGCCAATGATCGAGAGCTTTCGGGTCGCATCAACAATTATTTATTTTTCAATCGCACGATGGCATGGGACGCTGATTTTGAAAACAGAATCAACGCTCTGACTCCCGAACAAATCAATGCGGCGATGCGAAAATATCTGACGCCGGATAAAATCACGATTATCAAAGCCGGTGATTTTGCCAAAGCCAAACCGGCGGCGACACAGTAAAGAGTTGCAAGTTCGGCTCGAAACGGGCAAAAATAAAAGGCTCAAAGCGTAACGGTTTTGAGCCTTTTTTTAATTTCTCAAATGCTTGAAGTCAATCTCTCAATCGAAACACCGCAGGGAAAACAATATGCAGCTTTGTCTGAAAAGCTGAGTGTCGGGCGTACCAATCAGTCGGACTTAGCTTTGCCGGATGGTTCGCTGTCCCGCCTTCACGCAACTTTTGAGCGGCATGGAAGCGACGAAATCTGGGTTTATGACGAAAATTCGATGAACGGAACTTTTGTCAACGGCGAGCAGATTTCAGCAAACGGCGTCAGATTAAATAACGGCGACGAAGTTTTTCTCGGCAGCAATACGCGCATTCTGGTTGAAGTTAGAAGTCCAAAGTCTCAAGTCCAAAGTTCAGACTCCAAAGTTTCAAGTCATGCGCCAAAAACAACCGCTCCAAAACCCAAAAGTCGAAAGCCAAAATCTCAACAGCTCCCCACAGCTTTGATTGCGGCAGGAGGATTGACGCTGGGGATTTTACTGCTATCAATAATCGGAATTCTAGTCGCTCGCTCGCTCGATAACAGAGGCAGCCCCCAAAATACCAAAACTCCGCAACCGCAATCATCCGATATTCCAATTGCGATTGTTGACCCGCTCAAAGGCGACCCTGATGATTTGGACGATATTTTCGAAGCTTTTGAAGTTCAGGAGGATATGAAAGCCGAAAATATTGACGACGTTAAATCCACTGAAAAAGAAGCTGCTGATCCGAATACTCCGAACGATCCGGGCGGTTCAATCAGTTTGAACGTAACCCGCAGCTTTTGGGAAGAGGAAAAGGCGAAAGCTCTGGCTCCGCGCTCCGGCCCGACCGGTGAAACTCCGCCCGGCCTAAGTGTGCCGACGGAAATTGTCAACACCGACCGCGCCGCCAAACAAGTCAAAAAACTCGGCGAGTTAATCAGTGTGCTTCACTATCAGCAACCAATGGATTTCGGCGATTTGGCGCAAAAACGTCTGAACAAAGAGTTGATTGAATTGCCGATGGCGACGACCAGTTTTTATCTCGAAGTCGGCAGCAGCGCCAGCGAAGATGAATTCACCGCCTTTGATTTTGACAACGGCAACACGCCGATTCCGTCCGGCTCGGCCAAACTTCAAGCCTTGCAAAAACTCGCCGCTAATTTTTCCGGCCAGGTTTACGACCTGAGTAAAGGGAGCGACCGCAAACAGATGCGGATTCGCCTGCTCAGAATGTTTAATCCGAGAGCGCTGCCGATTTTAAAAGAATTGGGCGACGCTTATTTAAAAAAATTCAATCGCCCGCTGCGCGTGACCAGTTTGACGCGTTCGATGGATTATCAAATCGCGCTCAACAAAGTCAATCCGAATTCATTCAAAGTTCGCGGCGCCGGCAGTCTGCCGCCTCATACTTCGGGCTGCGCTTTTGATTTGGGGCGCAAACACATGAGCGCTGAAGAACAAAATTTTGTGATGGCGAAACTTGCTGAAATGGAGAATCGGGGAATTCTTGACGCGCTGATCGAATATCACGCCAACGCCTGTTTTCACACTTTTATTTATCCGGACGGCAAACCGCCGAAATAAAACGGGCGCGACAATTTGCATCGCACCCGTTCGATTAATTTTAAAATTCAGATCAGCTTTTTGCTGTGGCGGCGTTTGCCTTTCCGCCTTTGATAGTCATTTCCTTGAGAATCCAGCCGGCATCGCCGTATTTTTCGGTCACAAACAAAACGTAACGGATATCAACCGAAATCGTTCGACCCAGACTCGGATTAAAGAAAAAGTCATTTCCCAAACCTTCATAATTACCGTCAAAAGCGATGCCGACCAATTCGCCGCGACCATTCATCACCGGACTGCCGGAATTGCCGCCGATAATGTCATTGGTTGTCAGAAAATCTACCGGAACCGTTCCGTTAACATTGTACGAGCCGAAATCTTTGCGCTGCCAGAGATCGCGCAGTTTTGATGGAGAATCAAACGGATCGCGACCGGTATCTTTTTCAAATACTCCGTCAAGCGTGGTGAAAGGAGTATAGTTGACCGCTTCGCGCGGAGCATAGCCGCTGACCGCGCCGTAAGTAAAACGCTGTGTAAAATTAGCGTCCGGATACGGAGTCGTGCCGTTCATCGCAATCATTCCCTGAGTGTAAATGAGACGATTCTGATTGAGCGTTGCGCCAAGCTGCTGTTGCCGCTGAAAAGCTGCTGCGATACCGGGCCCGAGTTCGAGTATCAGCTGCACAATCGGATCTGTTGAACTACGTAATTGCTCGGTTGATAAATTAAGCAAATTATTGAGGCCGGTTTCCGTAGTCAAACTCTGTCCTTCAAAAACGGAGCGCGCAAAATCGTCTTCCGCTTTGAGACGAGCTTCTCCCTGCAAATTACCAAACCGTTTTTCAAGCGGGGCGATTTTCTGATCGGCAGGAAGCAAGGCGGCTTTGCGCAGCAGAAATTTGAAATTTTCGCGGTTGGCAACCGGTTCGCTTTTCAAAACCTCCGGAATCGCTCCTTTCAAAACGTTTTTGTCGCCCTGTCCGCTCAGAGCGCCAAACAATAATCCGACTGGATCAATTTGAACCATTCCGCGCAAAATTAAATCCTGCTGCGCCGTTTTGCTGTAATCGGCGTAGGCGGTTTTGAGCGCATTAACAGCCTCGCCATATTTTGCACGCGAAGCATCCTGAGCAATCCAGGTCTGAAATTTCGCTTCCTGCTCCTGCTTGCTGCGGACAATATTTGCCCGTTTCATTGCCAGAACGCCGCCTTCATAAGCTTTGATCGAATTATATAAACTAAAAATATCGCTTTGTAATGCAATTTTTTTTGAAGCGTTAGTGCGGCCAACCAATTCTAATGATTCGGCACGCGCCCGCAGGAAATCAACCGTAAAAGGCAGTTGAACATCCTGATTATAAGCAACTGAAAAACTCTCGCGATAGCGGCTGGTTCCGCCCGGATAACCGATAATCATCGTAAAATCATTTTCCTTCAACCCGCTGGTCGAAACCGTCAAATATTTTTTTGGTTTGTAGGGCACATTATCTTTTGAATAAGGAGCGGGCTTGCCGTCCTTGCCAACATAGGCTCGCAAAAACGTAAAATCTCCGCCATGCCGCGTCCATTCAAAATTATCGGGATCGCCGCCGAACTGTCCGATACTATAAGGCGGAGCGTAAACAATGCGAATATCATTGATTGTTTGATAGGTGAATTTGTAATAAAACAAACCGTTATTGAGCGCTTGAATTTGCACGGTCTGACCGTCGGCAATTTTTGCCTGGTCAGCTTTTTGAAGTTCACCGATTCGCCCCTGAATTGCTGTGGCATCGGACGGGTTCAAACCATTTAAAACCTGCGCCGTGACATCTTCTTCTTTGAGTGTAATATTGATGCTGTAATCTTTGGCCGGTAATTCTTCGCTCCGATTATTTGCCCTATATCCGTCCACACCGTAGTTCTTCTCGGGTGTCGAAGCGGCCACTAACCCGTCGAATCCACAATGATGATTGGTTAAAATCAGGCCGTCGGCTGAAACGAATTCTGATGAACAACCGATTGAAAGACGCGGCACGGCTTCGGAAAGGCCGCCTCCAGCCGGATTATAAATTTCGGTCGGACTAATTTGCAGCCCTTTTTGTGCGAGCGGCAAACCGGCCAGTTTGTCCATCATAAACATTCCTTCGTCAGCTTTGACGAGGGAAACGGGCATCGTCATTGCAATAATCAGCGCGGCCAAAGTTCCGGCCAACATCTTTAAAGTTAAAAACTTCGTATTCCTTAAACTCATCGGTTTAGGTTTATCCTTTTCTTTTTATTTTTTTAAAATTGATTTATGCACGAATTGTTAGATGTTACATTTGATTAAAAATTTTGTACATTTTTGATTTAAAGAGAGCACAAAAAAACGCGCCCCTTTGAGGCGCGTTTTTACTTGAAAATTAAACGAGGATTATTCCGGTTGTACAACCGGCGAATCGGCCTGCGGCAGGTACGAATGCGGATCAACCGCCTCGCCTTCGACTCGCACTTCGTAATGCAGGTGCGGGCCAGTGGAACGTCCGGTGGAACCAACTTTACCGATTGGCTGACCGCGCCTGATTTCTTCTCCGACAACCGCCTCTACTTGGGAAAGGTGTCCGTAGCGGGTCGTCAATCCGTTGTTGTGATCAATCTCAACCATATTGCCGTATCCGCCGGTCCAGCCAGATTTCATCACAACTCCGTCAGCCGGGGCGATCACGGTATCGCCTTTTTCTCCCGAAATATCCAGGCCGGGATGAAATTCGCTGGTCGAGCCGCCAAATGGGTTGCGTCTCAAACCAAATTCGTCATTTATTTTACCGACGAGCGGATAAATTGAAGGCGTGTGTTCACTATCGCGGAAAGATTGTTCAAGGTTGCTAATTTTTGTCTCAAATTCACTTTTCGCAGTTGGAAGTCCGATTACCTCAGCCCGACCTTCGGCAGAAATGGCATTCTTCGTCTCAATCGCATTAAAGTTTTTGGAGATTGCGGTTTTCTCAAATGCCTGCGCAACCTGTGCTTTGATATTTTTTTGAATCAGATTGTAAGAAAAAACTCCGGTTGTAAAAATTGTCAATCCAACGCAAACATGCGTCAAACGCTTGGAAATTTCAATCCGGCGGATGCGAATTGAGTAACGGTTAGAATGGCTGACGACAAAAGCGTAATTGCGGTCTTCCTTGTGCTTCATCAAAATTAGCTCCTTTGGCGTAGATTTTTGCGTGTTCTCTTTTCCGAAAAAAAGCACGCGGAATCACGTATAAGGGACAGCCAAGCCAGAAGAGGCGACTGAACGCGAATCCATCAAAGTTTGAGGCAATTATTATTTTTTAAAAGATGAAATTGCCTGACGATTTTCTCCGGCGGTTATTGGAAAACGCTGAATCGGATAAATTGCCAGTTCACTTGGAGAGTAGCGAAGAAATCGGCTTTTAGCAACCGCTAAAAGCCGATTTTTAATTAAATTACTGAGGAGATTAGACTTCTCGGCGACGTTGTTGCCAGGTACGGAATGCTAAAAAACCGATTGTGACAATTAACCCGACAAATCCCAAAACTAAAACAATCTTAACGGCAAACATCAGAAATCCAATGAGCTCGATAATTTGCTTGAGCAAGGTAATGACTAAAGCGATAATCGTAATGATGCCGCCCCATTTTCCAGCAATACTTAACCAAACGGGCATAATTTTTTCTCCTTAAGCTGACCCAAAATAACCCAACTCTTTTTTCTCATTTTTTGCACATTTTAGCAACAAAATAAAGCTAAATCTCAAAAGTGTTTGATCAAATTATATCACTTTTAGTATTTGTTAGAACGAAATTGAGCGACGTTAACCGAAGTATAAGTATTTTCATCCCCAACCGCTAGATTGGCCGGATACGCAGTTGGAACAACAGTTTGACTGCGTCTGCGCTGAACATAATTAATCAGCCAGTAAACACCTAACCCCACCAACAAAATCGGCAGTAATTCGCGAATCGGAAGCTGAATTCCAAAGGTTGTATGAATAAAAAATAAGGCTCCCAAAGCAATCAGTGAAACCGCCCACACAAGTGGATTCCCGGAAAGCTGCCTCGTTAAAACATCATCAGTCTGCGGTGCGAATCCTAATTTTATGGCTCGCGCGGTGCGAAATGCGTCAACGGCGGCAAACAGCCACATTCCCAAAAAGCCAAGCACAAAGAGCGGAATCCCATTTGTCAAAATTCCCATTTGAAATAATCCGACGAAAACGCCGAAATGAACCAGGGCTTTAGAATTTTGTCCGTTGTAGGCGGCTCCCAAACCGGGGCATATTAACGAAAGAAAAGTAGCCAAAAAAGGTGAGCTTCGACGTTCGGCAACAGCTTTCGCAAGAGAGGTTGTGCGTTGACGCTGGATGAGATCAATGCCGGCCACAATGCAGTCCTGGCAGTAAGGAAACCCCTTGATGCGATGATCGCAGGCCGGACAGAGTGCGCGGGCGCAATTATTGCATTGAACGACCGCGAGATTTTGTGAGTGATACGAACAATTCATCAATGGTTACTCCTTCTGTCCTGTTTTATCTGCCGGAGTTGGAACATCAATTGAGTTTAAATTCAACCCCTCGCTCAACCCATTTTCAACTGCGCTCGAACTTTGTTGATACGTCTGCGCGGCAAGCTGTAAACCTGTTCGATAAACTCCGCCGATTGACCCGTCCGCCGTTCCGGTGTTTGAGAAGACAACAAATGCCATCAAAAGCATCATTGCGACGCTGGCAAATTGCGGAGTCAAAACCGGGGAGAAAAATGGTTTTAAAATGTTTTCTAGTGTTTGTTTAAGCTGTTCGGCAACAGACATTTTGACTTTTGCCGAATTTGTTGTTCCGAGGGTTGCCTGCAAAATGCGTTCGTGTAAACCATTTGGCAACATTAATTCATCGGCTTTGTATGTGTAGCAAGCCCCGATGCTGCGAACGACTTCGCCCGGCAGATTTGTGCAATGATGGCAGAGACAAGCGTGGCGCTCCCAACGATGAAATAAAGGAGCCGGTAGAAATCCGTCCAGATAATCAGTTAGTAATTCTTCAAATTCTCCACAGGAAATCCCAGTTTCCGGCATCGTCATTTGCAAAATGCACGCTTCCATAGCTGATGATGGGTCCGGCACAGCGGCTAAGCGACAAGCGTGAATTGAAGTTTTAACTTCGTTCAAAAGCTCGTGACAAATCGGACAGCGCAACAGATGTTCGGCAGCCGCGCGGTGCGTAGCGCGCTCGAGCGTGCCGTCCAAATATTCCGTGATAAAACTTTCAAATTGATGACAAAGCATATTTTCTGACATTACATGTTAATCCCCTTGTAAATTATCCCATTGCAACGACGCGCATTCTTCGCAAAATTTTCGCCAGCTCGATGCGTCCGCGATTAATCCGCGATTTAACCGTTCCTTCTGGAATCCGTAACAACTCAACAATTTCCTGATAACTCAACTCTTCTATGTCGCGCAAAATTACGCATGTTCGTAAATCTGCCGGAAGTTTGTCAATTCCCTCCTGCACCTGTGCGGAAAGTTCTCGGCGCTCCAAATCTTTTTGAGCCGAGACGTTTGCCGAATGCAAATGGAAAACGTGTTCGTCAACGTCTTCGGCATGAGAATCCTGAGGATTGCGCTGTCGTTTCCGATAATCATCAATCACCAGATTTCGAGCCAGCCGCATCAGCCAATTCTGCAAATCTCCCTGCCTGGCATCAAATTGATCGAGAGTGCGATAAATTCTCACGAAAACTTCCTGAGTCAAATCTTCTGCAGCCTCGCGGCTGGTTGTAAAACGATATGCCAGATTGTAAACACGGCGCGAGTATAACGACACAATTTCTTCCCAAGCGGTGCCATCGCCCGCACGACATTTGCGGATTAGTTCCGCGCTCGTTTCCACTGCTGCCACTTTTGTTGCAATCACCCTTTTTGGCTGCTCCACAACTTTTTTATTTTTGAAACAATCAAGGTGTAAAAGCCTTGTCAATTTGAATTTACGAAACAATTATTAAAATTGTTCCGATAGATTTGAAACTGCCAAAAACATACCGGCTTATCTTGATTGTCAAATAAAAAAGTTGTAGGCTTCTCTCTAACCACAAAATATTGTGTGTAAGTGTTTTATAGCTTAAAAATTTACACTTTTCATAATTTCAGTCAACGCTCTCAGAGCGATTATTTTTTATAGTTTTAATTTGCGGAGTTTTATTTTGCATAAATACATCAAGTTTTTTGCCCTGGCTTTTTTGGCAATATTAATTCTTTGGTTTTTTGGTCGCAGTCTAAATTGGACGGAAGTTTGGGGAAGTTTGCGCAAAGCCAATACGCTTCAGCTTCTGCTGGCTACTTCGATTATCTGTTTAGGTTATTTGCTGCGAGCGTTTCGCTGGAAAACGCTGCTTGCGCCAATTACCAAATCAAGCCTGCGCGAACTCTTTGCCACTACGACCGTCGGATTTGCGGCGGTTTTTCTTTTCGGACGCGCCGCTGAAGTTGTCAGACCGCTGTGGCTGCCGCTACGCGACAAAAGAGTGCGTCCTTCGGCCGCGCTGGTCACTATTGGAGTCGAGCGAATTTTTGATCTGGTGGCAATTGCGCTGGTCTTTGCCTTAAATCTCTTATGGTTTCGCGCGCCTGTTGGCCGCGAAGCGGAGTTTGTCGCAGTTAATCGCGCCGGTTTCTTGATTTTAGCCGGAACGGCTCTCGGAATTGTTGCGCTGGTTATTTTCCAGCATTTTGCGGCTCCAATTATTAACAAAGCTGAAGCGCTTTTGGGAAAACTGTCGTTGCCCAAAAGATTATCCGGGGCTTTTATAAGTTTGCTCAATCATCTGGCGGCCTCGCTTCAGATATTGCGAAATCCGAGAGAATTATCGCTGACCGTGATGTGGACGATTGCTTTGTGGTTTGCCATTGCGCTGCCGACCTGGCTGGTTATCAATGCATTTGGATTACCGCTGACTTTCAGCGACGCGCTTTTTGTGATGGGCGCAGCCTCACTGGGTTCACTTGTCCCAACGCCCGGCGGTGCGGCCGGAGCTTTTCATGCGGTGACGGCCGGCGCGCTTGTTTCTTTAAGCGTTAATCGTGAGGACGCGGCGGCGGTTGCCATCGTCGTGCACCTTGTGTATTTTGCTCCGGCTCTGATTTTCGGTTTTTATTACTTTTTACACGGTGATATTACTTGGGAAAAATTACGTTCACTGGTGGTTTCCGATGAGAATGTGCCGGAAGCGCAATTGAAAACTCAGAATGAGAGACTAAAGATTGAAGAGCAAAAATTTAGCCAGTTCACAGCAAACTAATTTTCGACCGGACAGTTTTAACTGATATGAAATGCCCTTTTTGCGGATACATTGAAGATCGCGTAGTTGATTCGCGCGAAGCGCGCGATGGTAATTCGATTCGCCGGCGCCGTGAATGTATGCACTGCACGAGGCGTTTTACTTCTTACGAGCGAATTGATGAAATACCTTACATGGTTGTCAAAAAGGACGGGCGACGAGAGCCTTTCGACCGTAATAAAGTGATGGCTGGTATCATGCGAGCCTGTGAAAAGCGACCTATTCCGGCGGCAAAACTCGAAGGCGTGGTGAATGCGGTTGAAAAGTATGTCCAGGAATCGCCGGAACGCGAACGGCCAACCGAAAAAGTTGGCGAAATTATCATGAGGCGTCTCAAAGAGTTGGATAAAGTTGCATACGTTCGCTTTGCCTCGGTTTATCTTGAATTCGAGGATGTTACCGAGTTTATGAGCGAATTAAAACATCTGGTTCGGACGCGCGAATCAGTCAAACCAGTTCCCAAAACTACGCCGCGACGCCCCTACAAGAAAAAAGTCCGCGTTTCCGAAGATGAAAATCAACCAGTTTGAGTAGCAGTTTTCTTTAAAATCCAAATACTTTCCACGAAGACGGTTTCTTGGTACGTCAGATTTGGTCATCAATCAGCTCGGTTGATTAAATCAAGTCGAATTGATTTGGTTCTGCCGGCGCATCAGATTTTGCCTGCTCCGCATTTATTTCTGTAAATTTCACTGTTTCGACTTTTCCGCTTTTCCATGTAACATAAGTTGTATGGAAGAAATTAATGAGGACTTCTCCGATAAGTTTGACGCGGCCGACTTAGGTGAACCACAAATCAGCATCCCGAGCGAACTGCCAGTTTTGCCTTTGCGCGACATTGTCATTTATCCGTTTATGATTGTCCCACTCTTCGTTTCGCGTGATCGTTCAATTCGCGCGGTTGACGAATCCCTCACGGAAAATCGTTTAATTTTATTAGTCTCACAGAAAGATTTGGACAAGGAAGAGCCGCGCTACGAAGATTTATATAAAATCGGAACCGTCGCCGTCATCATGCGAATGCTCAAACTGCCTGACGGGAGAGTTCGTATTTTAGTCCAAGGCTTGACCCGCGCTGAAATCAATTCGGCGGTGAGCGCGGGCGATTATCTCAAAGCGAACATTAATGTTATCGCCGAGCCCGAAGAGATTAACAATACGCTTGAGCTGGAAGCCCTGATTCGCAATGTTCGCGCTAACATGGAAAAAGCGACCGAGCTTGGGAAAAACGTCTCGCCTGAAGTCCTGGCAATTATCTCAAATCTCGAAGAAGCCGGACGTCTGGCGGATTTATCGGCTTCAAATTTGGATTTAAAGGTCGAAGACGCCCAGAGCGTTCTCAACATTTCCGATCCGACCGAAAGGTTGCGCCGCGTCAACGATTTGCTCGCCAAAGAAGTGGAAATCTTAACCGTTCAGAATGAGATCAATTCGCAAGCCCGTTCGGATATGGATCGCACACAGCGAGAATTTTATCTGCGGCAGCAGTTGAAAACGATTCAGGGAGAACTTGGCGAAGGCAACGAGCTGGCGGAAGAAATTCAAATGTATCGGGAGAAAATCGAGCAATCACTGATGCCCGAACATGCCGAAACCGAAGCGCTCAGACAGCTCAAAAAGCTTGAAAGAATGCACCCGGACGCGGCCGAAACGGCGACATTGAGAAATTGGCTGGATATTATGACCGAACTGCCATGGTCAAAAACTTCGGCCGATAATCTCAACTTAAAACACGCCCAGAAGATTTTGGATGAAGATCATTTTGGTCTCGAACGAGTTAAAGAACGGATTATCGAAGCTCTCGCCGTTCGCAAATTAAAAGAAAAACCGAAGGGCTCGATTCTCTGTCTGGTCGGCCCGCCGGGAGTCGGGAAAACTTCGCTTGGCCGCTCGATTGCTCGTGCTCTCGACCGAAAATTTGTCCGTCTTTCGCTTGGCGGCGTTCACGATGAGGCCGAAATTCGCGGCCATCGCCGAACCTATGTCGGCGCGATGCCGGGCCGCATTCTGCAGGCAATTCAGCAGGCCGGAACCAGCAATCCGCTGTTGCTTTTTGATGAAGTTGACAAACTAAGCTCGGATTATCGCGGCGACCCGTCTTCGGCAATGCTCGAAGTGCTTGACCCGGAACAAAACAACTCTTTTCGCGACAACTATTTGGGCGTAACTTTTGATCTTTCGAATGTAATGTTTATGACGACGGCAAATATGCTCGACACGATTCAGCCCGCATTGCGCGACCGGATGGAAATTATCAGCCTGGCAGGATACACTGAAGAAGAAAAACTAGAAATTGCGCGCCGCCATTTAATTCCTAAGCAGATGGATGAAAACGGTGTCTCGGCTGAGGATATGATGATTGCCAAAACCGCTTTGCAGGCAATTATCAGCCAATACACTCAGGAAGCTGGTTTAAGGCAGCTCGAGCGAGAAATCGGTTCAATCTGCCGCAAAGTCGCCCGACGCAAAGCCGAGCTTGAAGATAAATTTACGCAGGTTAAAGTTACGACTAAAAATCTGCATGAATTCTTACGCGCGCCCAAGATTTTTCCTGACGAAGTTTTAAAACAAGACTCAATCGGCGTGGCAACCGGTTTAGCGTGGACGGCTGTCGGCGGCGATGTGTTATTTATCGAAGCGCTCAGAATGCGCGGCAAAGGCGGTTTATCTTTAACCGGACAGCTCGGAGACGTCATGAAGGAATCGGCTCAGGCAGCGCTTTCTTATGCCAAATCCCGCGCCGGTGAATTGGGAATTGCCGAAGAAGACTTTGAAAAATACGATCTGCACATTCATATTCCAGAGGGTGCAATTCCGAAAGACGGCCCTTCGGCGGGAGTGACGATGGCAACCACACTGGTTTCGGTTTTAGCCAGACGCGAAATTCGTAAAGATGTGGCAATGACTGGCGAAATAACGCTGAGGGGAAATGTTTTGCCGGTTGGCGGTGTTAAAGAAAAAGTTTTGGCGGCGCGGCGAGCGAGAGTCAAAACGGTTATTTTGCCGTCGCTCAACAAACGTGATTTGGATGATTTGCCGAAAGAAGTTCTGGAAGATCTTAAATTTGTCTTTGTTGATAACGTTAGGCAGGTGTTTCGCGAAGCTCTCCGTGAAAAAAGCGAACCAGCCGCTGTTGCGACAACTAATTCTCGGGCTACCCGCAATACTGCAAATACCGCGAATTAGGAGTTTACTTAAAATGTCGGCAGTTATCTGTTTGATTTTTGAACGCAAAAATAATGTTTAGGAGAATTTATTGTGATTTCTCTTCTCTTTTGAGTTGAATTGTTTCTGAATGAAAGGTATTTGCTAAGCAACAAGAAGGTGCTTTGGGACATCATTTAATAGTACCTGATCTTTTGAGTTTGTTTATTGTCAATTCGGTGAGTTTCGGATTTTCTTTCAATAAAACAGTTTTTATGATATTTTAGTTATAGTTACGCTTTTGCAATACTATTTGCTTGAACGTGCTAATGGTAATTTTTTGAAACTTTTGTCGTCGTTGAGCGTTTCTAAATTCATCAAACTAATTTTATTCAAGGTTTACTAAAAAGTCTTCGGTTTCTCAAAGGTTCATCTGCCTAGTTTATTTCGAGGAGTTATAAAAATAGAACTAATGAAAACTATTGTTTCCAGCTTATTTTATTCTGTAATTTTAACAGCTACGATTTTAACGTCCGGAGTTTCGGGAAACGCTCAGGCGCAAATTAACAATTCAGGTTATCGCAATACTCCAACCCAAATTCCCGAACAAGACGAACGCGTCAACAAAATCATCGGTCAGTCAGAGCAGCTTTTTCACGAAGGCGAAGCACAATTGCACAATAAGCAATATGCTCAGGCTCGCGAAAAATTTGATAAAGCGGTCGAAGTAATTTTGATGTCGGGTGTTTCGGTGCGCGCTTTTCCGAAATTAAACGCTTATTATGCCGAACTGATTGATAAAGTTTATAAACTCGAAGTCCCCAACACACCGATTGTTCAGCCATCGGTTAAAGCTACCGATGTGGTTGCTTCGACAACCACGCAGCCTGACGTTCCTCCGCAAATCGGTTTTTCCGAACAGAAATTTGAAGCGTCGCCGCTCGATGAACTCGCTAAACTTGAGCTGACACCGGAAGAGCAAAACGTCAACACGCCGATTGCCAGAGAGCAGTATAAATATGCTGAAAATGCTGTCGCGCGCGGGTCTCTGGGTTTTGGTTTTCAAATGACGACCAAGGTTCAGGAGTTTATTAATTATTATCAGGGACGCGGACGCTCGACGATGGAAATCGGGCTTAACCGTTCCGGTCAGTTTACTAGAATGGCGCGGCGCATTTTTAGAGAAGAAGGCGTTCCCGAAAACATTGTCTGGCTTGGTCAGGTTGAAAGCGCTTGGAAACCTTGGGCGCGTTCATGGGCTGCCGCTTCCGGTTTGTGGCAATTTATTCCCGGCACCGGCTCGCGTTATGGTTTGCGCCAAACAGCATATCTGGACGAACGACATAATTACGAAAAAGCCACCCGCGCCTCAGCGCAATATCTGAAGTTTTTAGCCAATCGTTACAATGGCAACTGGGAACTGGCCATGGCCGGTTATAATTCCGGCGAAGGCAACGTTGACCGCGCTATCGCTCGCGCCGGAGTTGCTAATTTTTGGGCGGCTTACCCGTACTTGCCACAGGAAACTCGCAATTATGTGCCGAATATTTTGGCCACCATTCTGATTGCCAACAGCCCGGATCGCTACGGTTTTGGTCAAGTACGCCCGATGCCGCCGCTTATTTATGACCGGGTTCGAGTTCCGACGGCGACCAATCTTGGGTTAATCGCCCAGGCAACCGATACCAGCGTAGATGTGCTGCGTTATTTAAATCCGGATTTGAGACAAAATATGACTCCGCCCGAGCCGTATATTTTAAATGTTCCGGCCGGAAGATCAAGCCAGCTGGTGGCAGTTTTACGGCGCGTTCCCGCCAATTCACGCAGTTCGGCAGCAGTCGCAACCATTGGCAAAGGCGAGGATATTCAATCTGTTGCTAACCGGACTGGAGCAACGGTCGAACAAATTCAAGCCATGAATAGCGGAGTTGACTTAAGCAAAACCAGCAAGGTCGTTATTCCGAATAAAATAGCCAAGACCAGCTATCAACGCCCAAGCGGGAGCATTTCACCGGTTGTCCGCAGTGCTGTTACCAAAGTCACGGCTAAAGAAGGCGATACAGTCGAGAAAATTGCTTCGCGTTATGGCTTTAATGCAGTTGAAATCGCACGATTAAACGGAGTCCTGCCAAGTACGCCGCTTTCCGCCGGACGCGAAATCCGGATTCAGACCAATTAAATTTGGGAAGTTTTGGATATTTCAAAAGCAATCGGGAGCAAATTAAATTTAGTTTGCCCCCGATTGCTTTTGTTGGTTTAAGTTCAGCTTTGAACGCGAACCTTGTCATTAAATGGATGTAATTTTCGCCTTCGGCTCACTGCGCGGGGTTATCCCCGTGCAATGAGCCGACTGATGTTGCAGTTCAATCCCTAAAATTATTTTCTTCTTAAATCTTCGGTGTAAAGCTCGCAATACGCACGGTAGTTGGCCATTACTTTAAAAACATAATCTTTGGTTTCGGCGAAACCGACTTCGGCGGCAAAGATAAAAGGTTCTTTTGAATCGGCTCGTTTCTGCCAGCGCGCGGCGTTATCCTCGCCCCCGTTATAGGAAGCGGCAACTGCTTCCGGTAGATTTGGAAATTCTTTTTGTAATTCTGCGATGTAAACACTTCCGAGAGCTATATTTACGCTTGGTTGGTACAAATCTTCGGGTTGCAGACGGTTAATGTTGGCTTGAACCGTGTATTTCACGGCTGTATCAACAGTCATTTGCAAAAGCCCGCGGGCTGCCGCCGCAGATTTAGCGTTGGCGCGGAAACTGCTTTCCTGTTTCATGATCGCTAAAACAAATCTCGGATCAATGTTTCGCGAAGTAGATTCTTTGATTAAATAATCACGAAACAACGCGGGATAATCGGCGGCGGCACGGAGAGCGGCGGCAGTCACATTTGCTTGTCTCTGCTGCAGACTCGCGCCCCTCACATCAGAATTTTTAACCAAATTTTGCAATCGTTCCGTTCCGGCCGCACCGTAGTAAGAACTTAAATTGTCCGGTACAGCCAAATAAGCGGCGATGGCTTCATCCTTGCGTCCCAGTTTTTCGAGCGCAAATCCGCGTAAAAAGCCAACCTCATCAATACCCGTCATGACGCCTTTCGGATAACGCAGAAGACGCAATTCGTCTGAGGATTTTAAAGCTTCACTCCATTTTTTGCGTCCCAATTCCATTCTAAGGCGGGCAAAAACCGCGTTTGTTTCGGTGGCGGTATTTGGAAAACGCTGGCGAATTTTATCAACCCAGAGAGTCGCCTCATCATACTTTCCGGCTTCGCGCAGTGCATCCGTGACGTTTAAGTATGAGGATTCGATGCGTTCTCCGGCGGGAAACATCACCGTGTATTGCTCATAGATTTTGGCGGCCTCCGCCGGTTTATTTAAACGAAGCAGACAGGCTCCGGTAAAAGCCAGCCCTTCCCGGCCTTCTTTGGTATTTAAATAATCTTTGGTCAGGATTTGAAAATTTTTAACTGCCAGCGCATATTGTTTTTCCCACATGAATGAGCGCGCCACTCCGAACAGCGCTTTTGGCATCAGCGCAGTTTCGTTCGGATAAATTTCAATAATTTTCTGATAGTGCTCGCGGGCGTTTGGGAAAACTCTGTTTGACATGTAAACATCGCCGCGATACGCATGTTCGGCGGCAGGCAAAGTTTGCAAACTGCCGCTCGCATCGCGGCTCACCGCGTCTTTTTGCCGAACACTGGCGAGCGTCGAATCATTATAATTCTGCGCCCAAGTCGCTCCGCTTAACAGCAACAAAATTGCGACGGTTTGTAATTTGTAATTCAGTATTTTCATTTTGCAGAAACAACTAGGGAAAGATTAACAATTTTTGAGACGCAATCCAACGTTATCTGGTTGCGAGAAAATTATTGATTCTAAAAACAGTTGCGGTTATTGCAGCTTCTAAACCAAAAATTTACCGATGTCTTCGGCGGCTTTACATTGGCCGCGCCAATATTTTTTAAATATTGTTAGCAATCAAGTTTATTGAGTCGGCTACAAATTTTGTTTAAATACTATTTGAAAACAGCAACACGGCGGCGTAAAGTTTTATTCACGCCGCCATTTTAATTTTTGTCTTTTGAATTGGTGATTTATGGTCGGTTGTCCGGAAAAGGGAGTTTAAATATATTCGATGCAGACGCAGCAAATAGAAACGATTGATTCGAGCCGGATGCAGGTTCTATCAGATTTTAGATACGCTGATGAACCAATCAATAGAATTGAGCATTATTATCTTGGAATTCTCGATAACAAATTCATGACGAGAGTGCGAGATTTAGAGGGAAACGAAAGAGCCAAAGTTTTTTTCGAGAGAGACAACTACCGCGATGTTTTGGCAACTATGGAAGACATCTTTGCCGGCAAACTCATAGAGCGGCAAGTTGACGACTCTACCATCAGACAGGGATTGGACAATTTAATAATCGGAATTACGACGACATTTCCACAGACCGCGTCGGCTCCGGTTATCAGTTTTCATTTAACCAATAACCGACGCGCGACTTTAGACGAATTAAATCTTGGCGGTTGGGATTTATACATGTCAATCGAAACCGGCAAAAAAATGCTGGACGAAATGAAACGCATTCAGGGACAGGTGACAAAAGTCTAATCTTTAGATTTACGAAATCATCAAAACGATTGTGACAAAAATAAATATTTAAAATGATCAGCTTGCAGCCATATATTGAAGCGATTGACTGGCTTACAACGGTCGAAGTGCGTGGGCGCGTGACTGAGATCATCGGCCTGTTGATTCGCGCCGCCGTTCCGGGCGCGAGAGTCGGTGAGGTTTGTTTAATTTACTCTCCGCAGCGCACCAAACCTCTGCGGGCTGAAGTCGTCGGATTTCGCGGCTCAGAAGCGATTTTAATGCCTCTCGGCGAAATTGCCGATGTCGCGATGGGCGCGGAAGTAGTTCCGACCGGAATGCATTTAACCGTCAAAGTCGGTGAAGGTTTGCTCGGACGAGTGCTGGACGGTTTAGGCGATCCGGCAGACGGGAAAGGCCCCGTAGAAAATGTGGTTGAGCGTTCTGTCATGGCGCGCCCGCCTGATGCGATGAAACGGCGACGCGTCACCAAAAAGCTGAAAACAGACATTCGCGCTCTTGACGGTTTACTGACCGTTGGCGAAGGTCAGCGCGTCGGTATTTTCGCGGCGGCGGGCGTCGGTAAATCAACCCTGCTCGGAATGCTGGCGCGAAACACTGAGGCAGAAATTAATGTGATCGCTCTCATCGGCGAACGCGGACGCGAAGTCCGGGACTTTCTCGAACAGGATTTGGGCGAAGAAGGACTCAAACGCTCGGTCGTGATTGTGGCGACGTCAAACGAGCCGTCACTCGTCCGGCAGAAAGCCGCGTATGTTGCGACCGCGGTTGCCGAGTATTTCCGCGATTCTGGTAAAAAAGTTTTGCTGATGATGGATTCGGTCACGCGTTTTGCCCGCGCTCTTCGCGAAGTCGGCTTGGCGGCGGGCGAACCGCCGGCGCGCGCCGGTTTTCCGCCTTCGGTTTTTAGCGAGCTGCCGCGACTTTTAGAACGCACCGGCAACTCGGACAAAGGCTCGATTACGGCTTTCTACACGGTGCTGGTCGAAGGCGATGATATGACCGAACCGATTGCCGATGAAACTCGCTCGATTCTTGACGGTCATATTGTTTTGTCGCGCAGTCTAGCCTCCGCCGGGCATTATCCGGCAATTGATATCGGCAACTCTATCTCTCGCGTGATGAGCGCCGTGACGGACGCTTCGCACATCGAAGCTGCTCGAAAACTGCGCGAGGTTTTAGCAACCTACGAAGCTCAGAAAGATTTAATCTTGATCGGAGCGTATAAAAAAGGAAGCGATAAACGGGTTGATTACGCGCTCGCAAAACTCGACTCGGTTAACGATTTCTTAAAACAACCTACACACGATAAATCTCCCGCCGACATTTCAATCGAACAGCTCAAACAAATTTTCTAAAAAAACTTTTGCAAACCGGAAACTTTTGCGAAAATCTGACGATAATACAAACAAGGAAAATTTTTCGTTGAGCCGTTTCGAAGGGAGAGTTTTCGTTCCATGTCAAAAATAAGCGATCTATCGTCAAACAACCCGGCGGGACAATTATCTAATGCTAATCTAGCGACGTCGCAAAACGCCGCTAAAAGCGCTCTTGCGGAAAATCAGGGAAATCTTCAAACCGATGAATTAGAAAGTTTGAATACCGAACCTGACGTGTTAATGGCGGCTTCAAGCCTGATCAACTCAACCATTCAACTAAGAAATGATTTGTCCAGAAAACTTGATGGGAATAACCGGGCAAACAAAACCGGTGATCAGTCAGACGATGAGAGACCTGAGAGAAAAAATAATTCGTCGTCGCGGCATAGTAAAAGGATTTCATTAAACCTTTCAGAATCAACGACTGCCTTGCAATCAATAAAGGTGGGATTACGAAAATATGCTGCCGAAGCAGGGTTGCCGCCCGGAGCGCAGGACGATTTTGTTGAAGAACATGCTCAAAAGTTTGTAACTCAAGCTGAAAATGAAGGGTTTGGAAGTCTCCTGGAAAAAACCGGTGATTTTTCTTTATTAAAGCCTGACAGTCCATCATCACAAAAGCTGAATTCAGAAATCCAATTACTTTCAACTGAAATCGAAGCTGATAGTTCACAAGCTCAATCGCTGCCAAATATATCTGACGAAAGTTATTCCGATTTTAGTCCAGCCGACAACGCCGTTGCGAGCTTTCGACCCGAGGAGAGTTTAAATCAAGCGACGAATTTTGAACTCTTAACAAATAACGATCAACCGAGGAATTTGGAGCAGGCGCCAAATTCGAGGCCCGCTTCAAATTCAAGCCAGACTTTAAATTTAAACCAAGCCGGTTTGGTCTCTGACGATTACTCCGCCGTTGCCGGTTTTAATAATTCTGTTTCGCAGAGAGCAACCATCGAGGCGCGTTTTCCCGCGCCGATCCAAACGCCTCGCGAATTTGAAACCTTGACAGCGGCGATTCAAAAGAAAATCGAGGAGGTTTTGCAAAAATTGGGCTTGGGTTCAGAGGAGAAAGAAGGAAACATTTTGGGCGCGGCTAAATCAGCTAAAGATTTGCATCTCGTATCGGAGTTTCTAGGAGCTCAAAAACCCCGTGAAGCGAAGGACAAGGCCCTTTTTGCAACCGCTTTTGGCGTGGCGACCGAGGCTTCCGGCAAATCGAGAGAGCGGCACGGTGACGGAGTCTTGCTCGAATTCGCCAATTACGGTGACAAAGCGCCGGCAGCTGGCAAAGAAGCCAATCAGCTGGCGCTCGCAAAGCTTTTGCAGCACGGCACGCAAGCCGGTTATCCGGCTTTGCTCAAATCTGTGGATTCGTATTTTTCTTCGACGGAACTCAAAAGTGTCGAACAGATTAAGGAAAAATTAGGAGCTGATAAAACTTCAACTTTGGTTGTCGGTGTCGTTACCATGAGCGTGATGTCGCGAGAAGTCGTCGAACAGCTCAATCATGTCACCGTCAATTCTTCGCTCGGATTATCCGATAATGCTCTGGCAGCGCTGCAAAAAGCCCATAACAGCCTGCGCGATCATTTAACGCCGAACGATGTCATCGGCGCAGTCGGAAACTTAAAAAACACGCACATTGAAATTGAGGGTGTGCGCTATAATTTTCTGCCGGAAGTCAATGAAGCTCTCAATTCTTTGCGCGAAGCCCGCAGCCGCATTTTAAGCGAAACAATGTCTTTAAAACCTGATGCGGGCGGAACCGACGCGCAGCACAGACTTGCGCTCGAAGCGGAAAATCTGTTTGGAATTACCGAGCGAATTGAAAGCATTCTGGGAGTTTAAAAATGAAAATTTTTAAATCCAAGCCGAACGATTTTGGTCTGGCGATGAGCGAAAAAACTGATGCGGTTGAACGCTCAAGCGCAATTGCAAGGCTTCGTTTTGACGATTGCGAAGAACTTGCTCCCCTGCTCGTTAAACTTTTGCGCCATCAATCCTTTTTACTGAGGCGAGACGCAATTGTCACACTGGTTGGGTTCTGGAAAAAAACCGACTTTGTTGAGACGGCGCTGCAGATGCTCGTCGGAGACACTGATGAAACCGTTCGCAGCGGTGCAGCCTACGCTCTAGCGGAGTTTGTGGCGGAAACCGGAATGAGCAGGCAGAACGTTCTTGATGGTTTATCAAAACAGTTAAAACGCGAGACGCAGTTCGGCGCGCAGGAAGCATGTTACAAAGCTTTATTAAAATTAGTCGCTCCCAACCGGACAATGCTCGCTGCTTCCAGCGTTTTTAAACGCGAGCGAGATGTTGATTGGAATTTACTTAAATCCTCACTCAGCTAATTTTTGGCTGACAAAACCTACGGCTAAAGTTAGAATAAACATCACCATAAAACAGACCGTTTTATTTTTCGCGGCTTTGTGATGAAATGTATGAAAAGGTTTGACAGAATCTGGAATTTTCGCCGAACGCTTTGGCTCATAGTGATTCTTAGCTTTGCTTTGCTGCTTGCAGGCTGCAGCAATAAGCAGTTAGCGACAGTACCGAACGATTCAGAAGCCAACGAGATCGTCAACGTCCTGCGCGAAAACGATATTGATGCGGTCAAAGAGCCTATTATTGAGGGTAGTAATACCAAGGTGTATCAGATATCGGTTCACAGCGATATTTTCGGCGATAACAATGATTACCCGGCAGCCATTCAAATTCTGCACGATAATTGTTTGCCGCTGCGGGATCCGCCGCCGGTTGAATCGGGCGGTTATATGGCTTCGGTCGAGGTCGAGCGATCCAAGATTCAGCGACAGCTAAAAATGAATATTATTCGTCAGTTGCGGTTAATACCAGGCGTTACATGCGCCGACGTGATTTTCGTACCACCGCAATCTGAGATTACAATTGATCCATACTCTTCCACAGCCACTGCTTATGTTAGTTACAAAGTTGAACCGCCGAGTTTTAATGATCAACAGCTTAAGGCTTTAGTCGCTGCGGCTGTTCCCAAGCTAAAACCTGAAGCCGTCAGCGTCATTTCGGTCTATAATCCGGTACGTCCGATTCAAAGATCAAATCGGAGCAACGTCGGACGGTTTGTGGTCATCGGCGGGGCGGGCTTATTAATTATTTTAGGTTCGGTTTTTTTGGTTTATTTTTTGCAGAGGCGGCGCAACGCTTCGACTTCTTTGGCAGTTCAAGCTGAGGATTTTGAGGAGATTGAAACTGTTGATTAATAAATCTTTTAACGTCTTGTCAAAAGCAATATTTATGGCTGAAAATGATAATTAAGAGTCAATTTAATTTGGGAGCAAACTTTTAATGTCAGTAAAAAGACCCAGTTCGCCCTTGAGCAGCGGCGCAGAATCGCTCGAAACGCTTGATTCCAAAGATTTACAAAAATCCGTCCGAACCGGGCAGTTTGCTTCTCAGCTTGACGCACTTGAAACGGCTGCTGTCAGCGGCGGCGGCGAAGCCGGAGGGCCGGAGAGCAGTGCAATGCAGGGTTTGCGGCAAATTGCCGAAAATGCTGATCTGTCAACTCCCGGTCAGGCCCTCGCTGCGATTCGCGAATCGGCGCAGTTTTTAATCAATTCGCGGATCAACGAAAAATTTCGTGAGCAGGAAAAAGTTTCCGACATGGTTGACGAGTTAAGCGAGTTTGTTGCGGAAGACCCTTTTCTCGGAACCAAACTAAAGAAAATTTTGGAACGTTTAAAACAAAAATAAGCAGTTGCGGGGCAACGCAGCCAACGGATTGCAGAAATAACTCTTAACTTTTAATCAAATGTCACAAAGCACCGGCGAAAAAACCGAACAACCAACCAGTAAAAAGCTGCGTGATGCCCGCAAGAAAGGTCAGGTCGCCAAAAGCCAGGATTTGTCTTCGGCGATAATGCTGATTGCGGCGGTTGGAGTAATGTACATTTTGAGCGGCTATTGGGGCGAATTATTCCGTAATTCGTTCCAGGATCAAATCACCTACGCTGTCACGTTTCGCGGCGATTTCACCGAATATACTGCTTTGGCGGCTTTAGGAGCCGGTCTGAAACTGTTTGTTCTGGCTCTGGCCCCGCTTCTCGGCGTTATGCTGTTGGTGGCCTTTACCGCTAATTTTGTTCAAGTCGGCGCGCTTTTCGCGCCGGAATCCATCAAGCCTAATCTCAAAAAGCTTAATCCGGTCGAAGGTTTCAAAAATAAGTTTTTCAAAATGAAATCTTATATGGAGTTTGGCAAAACAATCTTGAAAATGATTATTACGGCCAGCGTGGTCGGTTATGTTTTGTCAGGTTCAATCAAAGATTTAATCAAATTAACGCAGCAGCCGCTTCCCGTCGCCATAACCTTTATCATCGGCTTGATTCTGCAAATCTTTTTCACGGTCGGATTGGCATTTTTAATCATCGGCGGAGCAGACTATTTTCTGCAGTATTTCATGCACCGCAAAGAATTAAAAATGACCAAGCAGGAAGTCAAAGAAGAATGGAAGGAAATGGAAGGCGACCCGTACATCAAATCGCGCCGTCGCCAAATGCACCGCGAAATTATGTCGCAGAGCGTCGCTTCGGCGGTCAAAAGCGCAAACGTGGTGGTGGCCAATCCGACCCATCTGGCGGTCGCGCTCAAATATGAAAACGGTTCGACTGGGGCGCCCATCGTCGTCGCGAAGGGGGCTGATTTTATGGCTGCGCAAATTCGCCAAATTGCCGACGAAGCCGGCATCCCGATTACTCGCAATGTTCCGCTCGCCAGAACTTTGTACCAGCTTGAAATTGAAGAGGAAATCCCCGAAGAACTTTATGAAGCAGTGGCAGTTGTGCTGCGCTGGGTATTTGAAATGTCTGAAAAAACTGAGGTTTAGTCTGCATGGCTGATATTAAAAGCATCGGAAACGGCGGTTTACCATCAACCCCTAATCTTAATCCATCAAAGCCTGTCGAAATGCCCAATTCGACAATGAAGAACGCGGCCAACACAGACAGCCTGATTAATCTGCCGGTCGGCCAACCGGGTGAAACCGGACAGCCAAACGTTCTCCCGCAACCCCCGAGCGATAAAATCTTTTCCGATGCAGTCACCGGCCGTGAACGCTCGCAGCTTGATGCTGCTGACCAACTACGTTCGGCTGCGGGCATTTCCGCCACCGACAAACTGCTTGGACTGCATCTGCAGCCGACAATCGCTGGAGCTTTGACCGCCCCGCCGGGTAATAGCGAAGCGCTTAGGCATCTGACGCCGGCAATGCGCCGCGCGACCATGCGCGGTTTGCTTTCCAAACAACGCGAAAGAACCCGCCGACTAGCTCAAATCGTTCGCCGTCAGCGCGATCAGCAGAACGGCGAAGACGAAAACGATTCCGAACAGCAGGAGCGCGAAGACAGCTTTGTAGCAATGTTGACCGAAGGGAGCGTTGAGCTTTCGGAGGAACAGGTCGGCCGCGCCACCGAAGAACTGGTCACAATGGCGCGAATGCTCGATTTGCTGGACGAAATGCTCAATTTGCAGGACTATACATTTAGTCAGATGGGCAGTTTCGCACAGGGTTAAGCCTCTTTAACAATTAAATCTTCAAAATAACTGGAGTTTGGGATAAGAGTTTTTGAAAGTAAAGTTACGGCTTTAAGTTTCCGGTTTGCCGTTATCACTTTTTTTGTCAGCAGTTCCCGCATGGTGTCAAACCCAAACCAACCGGCTGCGCCGATAGGTATTTGAGGTTATTGTTTTCTGCTTCTGATTTTCTCAGGCGGTTGTCTGTTCAAATCCGCATTTGCCAGAAGCGCTCCCTACAGTTATGCAGAGTGCTGTCGTTAATGCTTTGCTTACTGCAAAATTCGGCAATCGCGGTTCCGCCTTTTTCCGCTTCGCGAATAAATCCGACAAATTACTCATTACACCAACTGTGCCTTTTCATTACTTGTTTCTCTTCTAGAAATCTGATTATTTCAATTTCAGAGAAACCTGCCCAACATTTGCCGTAATTCTATGAAATCCGGGTCACTCAAACGTTGTTAAGCTTAAAACTACAGGGTACTTCATAGTTTCGTTGAGATGCTTTTTGATGATCTACTTTCCGGAGTAGTGTGGCGGCACGGCATACCAATCACCCACACCATTTTGCTGAAAAGTAAATCCGTTTCTCCGCAGCATTTCAATTTCGAGAGCTGTGACAGAAGCAACCGTTTCGCCGTTCGGTCCTTTGGCCGTCAAAGTTGCCGGATTGGTTGGGTCGGAGGCAAACCTGATTGGTTGATTGGAAGCCACGGATCTATCAATTGCGCCTTGGACATAGACGTCATTAACTCCCGGAGTCCAGTCATTCGCCCATAGCTTTTGATATTTGCCGGGGTTGTTTTTCATAATCTCATCAACCTGCGGCGTGCGACCTAAAATAGGAGATTCTTTGCTAAACCGACTGGCGAAATACCACAGACTCATTACTTCTTTCTCCGTCTGTACTAAAATTTCGGGATATGACCATCCCGTCGCATTAACCGGTTTTTGACCCACCAATCCGCCAAAGCCGCCTTTGACGCGAATCGTTATATCCGTCGGCAAAGTTCCGCCAACGATAAAATTGCCGAAGGCGCCGGTCAATTCAACATTTTGTTTGCGAAATGCCGCTAATTCTATGTAAGCCGCCGAATCAACCGTCTCTACCGGCGGCGTCTTTAATTTCAAAAGATCGGGATTGATTGGCGTGGTATTGATGATTCGAGCCGCCGCGTCAGCAATGGGAACCGGACGATTGAGAGGGTTGATGTCAGTTTTTGTAAAAAGCGTCCCCAGACGCGTGTCCTTCAAAACCTCGCCAATCGGCTTCAGCACCTTGCCGGTGGCAATGTCCAAAACTACATTTTGGGCATATCCCAAACGCTCCTTATCCGTTGCACTAGGTGAGAATAACAAAAACGGTGATGCCACTCCCTGCCCGATTTGAGTAAATGCTTCTCCTGCTTTGAGAGGCAATCCTAATTCCGGGTTACCGAGCTTTAATTTTTCGTATTCCTCAATCGTGCCTTTAAAGCCGTATCCGAGAGTGTCAGTTACATTCGAGCCGACATTAATCCCTTTAGCCAAAGATCGCAGTACTGAATTTGGAGAATTTATGTTATTTCTGGCAAAAGATTGAATTTGCTCGGTTGATGCTCCGGCGAGAGCGGCGAGAACTTTGCTGGTGTCGGTAAACGGTTTGGTTACCGCTTCTTTGAGAACTTCTCCGCTGTTTGACGGTGTGTTTGTCGCCAAATCCCAGACAGAAACACTATATTTACTATAATCAATTGGTTTTTGAGAGTTGCCGGCTTCAACCGGTTTACCGGATAGCTGGCTGTATAAGTCACTGGGGATTTTTCCGCTTCGGTAAAGATTGTCTAATGTTTCCGGTGAAATTTGCTTCAACCGAGACATATTAGCTAATTCTCGTAAATCCGAATTGCTCTGCCAAGTATTTCCCGCTTGTGAAGACGGGATGCTTGCTACGTCGAAATTGCCTTGGATTTGCGGAGAATCATTCTGGCGATAATTAGCCGACGCCGTCCGGTTTTGAAATTGCTGCTGCAACTGTTTTCGCTGCTCGTTTAGTTGAGTGTAAAACGTCTCCGAAATTAAACCCAGTCCTTTGGCTTCAGCTAAGGCGTTGTTAAAATCCTTGAGATTATCTGACGAAGGCAGAGCGCCGGATTTAGTAGCTTTTTCCAGCTTTTCAAGTTTTCCCGCAATTTCCTCTACTTTTGCCGTGTTTGCTTTTAAATCTTTGCGTGTTTGATCTAAGCTCTGATATTGCCCGTCATTAAGACCTCTATCATTGAAGGCAAGATTGTCATTGAGATTATTGTCTTTTTGTTTGAGACTGCCGACGTACGCGCGCAAACCTGACAAAGATTCTGCTTGTGGTTTGGAGATAGCTTGCTGACGAACACTGAAATTTCTTTTAACGTCTAGTTCGGCAATTCGTCCATTCCATTCAACGACTTGATTGACGTATTCTTCCGGCAAACCTCTTTTCCGTAGTTCGGCGCGTAAACCCTCGCGGCTGAATGTTGATACCGGTTTACCGCTTCTGAGAGCCTGTTCGCTTTGATAAAGCGCGTTTTCAACTTCCGACACTGTGGTTCTTAGCTCTGGGCTTAGATTTTTCGGGCGGGCGGCGTTAACTCCGTTCGGAACAATCCACGCGTCAAAACCAGCCGCACCAAAATCCTTACCAAAGATAATTGTATGGGTTCCCTGTTGACCATCTTTGACCAGTTTGATATTGAAATATCGCTCCAGCGCCTGTTCTTTTGTTTCACTACCTTGTGGAAGAATTCTGTCAGCGACCTCGACACCTTTCTCCCTTTGAGTTATTGATAGGATTTTTGCCGGATCAAAATCAACTCCGCCCTTGAGAGTTGATTGAATTTCATTAAAAGCCGCGTCGCGACTTGCCTGACCGGGTAACGGTTTAACGCCACTACCTTCAACATCCGTTATTGATGCACCGCCGAACACTGGATTGGCTATAATATTTCTTGTTTCCAGCGCAAACTGTTCACCTTGCTTGATGTAAGCAATTGTTTGCTCGGCGTTCATCCCGCGCCGCTCTGCCGCTTCAAATGCCAGCCGCGTTGGCGATTTCGTTGCTGTCTCTTGCGACAGCCGTTCGCCTTGTTTTAAGTAATCGAGTGTTTGTTCGGGTGTTAAATTGCGTCGCGCGGCAGCATCCAGAGCTAGTTGGGTTGAACTTTTCTCGCCCGTCTCCTGCGCTAATTTCACTCCTTGTGCAAGGTAAATCTCGGTTTGCTCCGGCGTTAGTCCGCGCCGCGCCGCATTTTGCCGCATCAGTTCAATTACCCCGCTGTTTCCGTTTGATTGCACTGCCGTTCCGTTTGCCGCGAGCTGCGCGGTGCTGTTTAATTCCAAATCTTTGGCAAATTGGGTAATTTGAGCCAGCGACAAATTCTCCGTTTGTTGTGCGACCTGTTGCGTCCGCTGGCGATAACCGGCAATTTGTTCATCGCTTAATCCGCCCACTGATTGTAACTCGTTTGACCGTGCCGACGACAGTTGTTCACCGTTATTAAAGCGCTTCCAGCTATCTTCAAGCCGATTATTTTTGACTTCGCCGCTGACTAAGCTGCCTAAGCCTAATAACCCGCTTCCGATGTCGCCGCGCATAAAACCGCCGATAATTCCGACACCTTGGCTGAGATAGTTGGCAATCTTGCCGACTGCGCCGCCGGCGATATTCGACACCGCTCCGGTCACCCCTCCGATGCCGTCCCAAAAGTTTTTGATTCCATTTTTGATAACGCCGTATCCGGTTTGCACCGCGGAGAAGCCGCGCTGCAGGGCGTTTGCCAAATTACCGCTAAACGCGCCCAAAGCGCTGCCCGCCAATCCCAACCAGCTTTTGTGAACAATGGATTCGATTCCGCCTTTGACTGCTCCTAGGATTTTTAACGGCAGCGCCAGCACCTGCAACCCCGGAACAAGCATTGTCGCGACAGTTAAAACCGGCAAGAGAAACTTACCGACAAAACTCGTCAGCTTTTGAAAAAACGTTTTTTTCTGTTTGACTTTAACCTGACCGTCCGCCGTTAATGTGACTTCAAAACGATTCTTCCCGACTTTGATTTTCTCTTTAAAAGATTTCATCTCGCCGGTACGCTGAAAATGCTCAAGTTGTTTTTGCGCTAATCTTTCGACCGCTTGTTCGATTTTTGCTTCGACTTTTTTGACGTTTTGAGTTTTGACCTGACCTTCGGCATCCACCGTGACCCGCAAATATCGCCCATTAGATTCAACAATCTTTGACAGCGCGCGCGGCTGTTGTCCGGACAAAGCCGCTTGCGCCTGCTGTGCTTTCAGTTCTTCGGCAACTATTGCGGCTTTTCCTTTAAGCGGATCATCAAATCGTTTGATTTCTACTTTTCCGTCGGCATTAAGTTTGACCAGCCTGTATTCGTTATCAACCTGGATGGTGCGCTCAATTTCACGAATTTCTCCGGTCGCCCGATAAATCTGCTTTTGCAGTTCCTCTAAATCGGCGGTTTTTTCGGTGACGGAAGCGTCAACTCTTTTCTGCAATTTAATCTCGGCATCGGCAAAGCGCGCGCGCTGCTCCGGCGTAACTATGCGAATGTCTTGTTGACGCCGCCGCGCCCACTACCAAGGCGACTTCCGAATCTGCCTCGCTGATGGCTTGCGTCACCGTCGGGGAAACCGTCTATTAAAGTCCGCGCTTCCGGCGAATAGCGAATTGCGGCTCTCTGTGATAAACCTTTTCCGGCTTGCCCGGCGGCTAACGAGTCAACCATCCGTCGGATGCCGGACTCGTCCGTTTTGAGGGCGGCAGCCATTTCACGCACCTGTTGGTCGCTGGCTCGACCAACTTTGCCGTTATTTTCATTACCTAACGCCAGAGAACCGCGCAGAAAGTTATTACTAAAATTTGAAACTCTTCCCATGTTCGCTCCTTGTACTTTGCCTAGATAGAAAAATGGTGGAAGGCAAATGTTTGAAACCAAAACAAATCGGATTTTTACGGCGACAACAGTCCGAATAGAATAATTCGAAACAATATAACTATTGTCGGAAGATTTTTGTAAAAGTTTCTCGTTAATTTAGTAACTGTTGCTGAGTCGGGTAATGAAAGACGCCTATTGTTATTAGAATATTTTATCGAACAAACATGAAACTCTCGCAATCTGACTTTGTTTTTGCGTTCAACTTGCAAAGCTAAACTTTTCAAGTCAATATTTTTTCAGTTAATTTATGCGTGAATGTCCGAAATGTGGAATGTGTTACGGCGACGATGTGTCCGTCTGTCAGTTTCACGATACAGAAACCAAGCAAGTTCTTCCCGGATCGCAGCGATTAGCCGGACGCTACCTCATTGAAAAACGCTTGGGGCGCGGAGCCATGGGTCAGGTTTATCTGGCTCGCGACGAAAATCTCGGAACGCGCCAAGTGGCTGTCAAAACCGTTCGCCCGGATTTATTGTCAAACGAAGATTTACAGGAAGGCGAAGCGATTGCGAGATTTGAACGCGAGGCCCGGTCTGCCGCCTCAATTCGCCACCCGAATGTGGTTGATGTCACCGATTTCGGTCAAAGCGCCGAGGGAGTTTTCTTTCTAGTGATGGAATATGTTAAGGGTGAAACTTTGCACGATTTGCTGAGGCGTGAAGGAACTTTGGCCGTACAGCGCGCGCTTGATTTACTCAAACAAATGGCTGCCGGAGTCGAAGCCGCTCACGAAGCCGGAATCCTTCATCGCGATCTAAAACCAGCCAACATATTTTTGCTCAAGACAGGACGAAAAATGGATGACGGTTTTATCAAAGTCGGCGATTTCGGTTTGGCCAAAATGGTTGGCGACGCGGCCACCGAAATCAGCGCGAAACAAGGTCCGGCCTCGCGCGGCATCATCGGCACGCCGGAATTTATGGCTCCCGAACAGATGCATTCGGAACGTCCGATTGATGTTCGCGCCGATGTTTACGCGCTTGGAACAATCGCATATATGATGCTCGGCGGACGAGTTCCCTTCACCGGCGATCTAATGCAGATCATTTCCTCAAAAATGACGCAGCAGCCGCCGCCACTTTCGAAACTTCGCTCCGATATTGCGCCCGAAATCGAACGAGCCATTATGCACGCTCTGGCAACCGCTCCGGAAAATCGCCCGGCGACGGCATCGGATTGGATTGATGAGTTGTCAGCGGCAGTCGAAAAGTCGGCTAAAATCCCTGAAAACTCAAGCAACATCGGACGTTTGGTGGTACTCGCGCCTGTCGGCGCGGAGGTTTACGTTGACGACGAACGACGCGGGAGCATCGGCAGTTCGGGCAAAGTCATCTTAAGTTCAGTTCCGCCCGGTCGCCATATTTTGCGGGTTTCACAGCGCGGTTTGCGCGACGATGAGCGGGTTATTGAAATTCGCGAAGATGCTGCCGAACAGGTAATTCAAGCCGCGCTCAAATCAGAGCTTGAACGTCAAAACGCCGGTTCACAACAAAGCGGCGGGGCAAGTTCGCGACCTGGCGAATCGGTTCCGGACGTGGTTGTCTGCACCAACTGCAATTCGCGTTATGCAGCCGGAGTCAAATTTTGCGGACGATGCGGTAATGGAAAGTTTCAGACTCTGGACGGCGGAAGCGTTCCCTCTCAAGCTTCACCAACTACAACCAGTTTGAACCAGCAAAATCAGCAGAATCAGTCGAATCAACCGCAACCGACAGCGCCGCATCGTTTTACGGTCAATGCCTCGCAACCGCCTTTAAACGTCAGCTTTAACTGCCCGCGTTGTAATCGCTTATTACCGCCGAACTCGAAATTTTGCGGCGGCTGCGGTTTACAAATAACGAGTAATTTACAGCCAAACCAATTGACTCAACCACAAAGTAATTTTGTGCAGTCGAGCAATCGGCCGCCAGCACAAGTCCAATGTCATAATTGCGGGGCGATTTACGCCCCGGGAACAAAATTTTGCGGCAAATGCGGAAGCCATATCTAAGCATTAATTTTAATTTTGCTGAGAAAATAGTAACCATACTCTTTGCTTAATTGTCTAATAAAATAAGGTTCGAAATTCTTCTCCTCAGATTTCGTGCCAAATTTTATGGGAGATTCAAAAGTAATGCTTAAAAAATTCTTAGTTTTACCGCTTGCGCTGGCAGCGGTAGTGACATTCGGTTCGGCGGCAAAAGCAAAAGCGACGACTGCGGCTAAAACGGTCAGTTCTGAATATTCAACCGCCGCCGCCGGTCAAATTCGAGTTCGGATTCAAACCCGCACCGTCCAGCGCGGCCGACGGGTGTTTCGCGAAACTTACCGAATCAGCCGCTACCGTAACGGCAGAGTAGTTCGCCAGTTAATCAGCCGAACCAGAATTCGTTAATTTAAATTTTTAATAAAAAAGCACAGCCGTGACGGCTGTGCTTTTCTCTTTCAAATCATTGAATGAACAAATTATTTTGAACGATTCTCAATAATATTAATCAACGTTCGAATAGCGACTCCGCTCGGGCCTTTTGAACGAAACGGTTTGGCGTCGTCATGCCAGGCAGTTCCGGCGATGTCCAGATGCGCCCATTTAGTTCCCTCCGCAAATTCGGCAATAAACGCCGCACCAACAATTGTCCCGGCCTTGCGACCGGCACCGATATTTTTGATATCGGCAATCGGAGATTTAATCAGTTCAAAATATTCTTTATCCATCGGGAGCTGCCAGAAACGCTCGCCGACTTCCTTCCCGGAATTAATTATTTCGTCTGTCCAGGTCTGATCGTTGCCTAAAATCGCGGTGTGAATATCGCCGAGCGCGACAATCACGGCTCCCGTCAGCGTCGCCATATCAACAATGTGAGTTGCGCCCTCTTTGGCGGCGTAAGCAACAGCATCGGCCAGAACAAGGCGGCCTTCAGCGTCGGTATTTAAAACTTCAATCGTTTTGCCGTTCATAGCCGTGACGATGTCGCCGGGTTTGGTGGCCTTGCCGTCCGGCATATTTTCTGCCGCAGCAATGATTCCCATTACCGGAATGCTCGGTTTGAGCATGGCAATTGCCCGCATTGCGCCCATCACTGTTCCGCCGCCGGTCATATCGTATTTCATCGCGTCCATGTTCTCGCCCGGTTTGAGAGAAATTCCGCCGGTGTCAAACGTGATGCCTTTGCCGACGAGCGCGACTAAATCTTTGCTGCCTGAATTGCTGCCGGCAGGGTTATAACGCAAAACTATAAATTTTGAAGGTTGTTCCGAACCAGCGCCAACGCTTAAAAACGAACCCATGCCGAGTTTTTCACAATCGGCTTCATCTAGGACTTTGCATTCCAGACCGACTTCGGCTGCCATTTTCTCGGCGCGTTTGGCCATTTCGGCGGGCGGCAGATAGTTTCCCGGTTCATTTGCCAGCTCACGGGTAAAATTCATCGAATCGCCAATGATTTGACCGCGTTCGACGCCTTTTTTCATCTTTTCGTCATCCCCGTTTTCAATAACGAGCGTAAAGCCTTCAATTGTTCGCTCCTCTTTATCTTTGGTGCGGTATTTATCCAGTTCAAACAAGCTGGTAATAGCTCCCATAACCGCCGCCTGTGCGGTTTCATCGGCTTTTGAAGCATCATTATTTTCCGCACGCGGTACAAGCGCGAATGATTTAATGTTTTTTGAACGACAAAAACGGGCGACGGTTCCGGCGAACTGGGCGATTTTGGTCGAATTATATTCCACCTTATCGCCGACTCCGACCAGCAAAAGCCGATTAGCCTTTATTTTTTCATTTGGCGCGAGATGCAGAAAAGCAGTTTCGCCGTCTTTACCTTTTAATTCTTCGCCGTCAAACACTGAGCGCAAAATCCCCCCTGTCAGATTGTCCAGTTCCTGGAGAATGCCGCTCTCAGCCTTTTCGTCTTTGAAAACAGCCACAGCTATTACCGGCGCGTTAACATCACTATATTTGCGAGTGCTTATTTGTATAATCATTGATTTTTTGACCAACTTTCCAGATCTGTAAATTACTGCAATTTGAAGATAGAGTGTAAATGAAAAACAAGCCCGTTTCCAAACGGGCTTAAATCTAGACAAAAAATAATTAACGACCTCGTTCTTTGATTTCCGCCTGAGTTTCACGGTCAACCGTCCGGCGCATTTCGGTTTCGCGCTTATCGTAAAGTTTTTTCCCCTTGGCAACACCAATCTCAAACTTGATTCGCCCGTTTTTCCAATAAATCTGCGTTACGACGAGCGTCATGCCTTTAACGGTAGTCTCATCGGCGAGCTTTGCAATTTCGCGTTTATGAAGCAGCAGTTTGCGGGTTCTCAAAGGATCATGGTTGTTAATATTGCCGTGTGAATATTGGGAAATATGAGCGTTCATCAGCCAAACTTCGCCCTCGCGAACTGTTACGTATGAATCCTTGAGCTGGATTCGACCGGCCATAATGCTTTTAACTTCAGTTCCGAGCAAAGCCGCCCCCGTCTCATAGCGGTCAAGGATGTGATACTCGTGAAACGCCTGGCGATTGTTTAAAATATTTTTGTCTAATGTTGCCGCCACAATTCAAATCCTTCGTTCGACTATCTTAATTTCCTTGCTTGGTTTGCATATCAGAGCTGCAAAACAGACGAAATAAATTTTCTTCTCCCAAAAGCGTTAAGTCTAACGATTTGTTGCGTTTTTGTAAAGAATTGGTAACAAAAAAGAAATACCTGTCTCCGACGTTCAGCCAATAACTCACCTTAACTCAGTCAACGGATTAATCAATTTTTGAGATGATAACTAAACAACTCTGCATTGGAAATGCAGAGATTTCAAATGGACTGAAAGTCCGATTACACTATTCTAAGATAAACGGGTTTGAGTCCTTGTTTGATGAAGGCCGATGATGTTCCAAATATTCTTGCACCATTTCATCTG
>JBBQUS010000036.1:0-55306 GCA_038212235.1 Pyrinomonadales bacterium | reverse complement strand
TCCGAAATCAATCTTGATTTTAGTTAAAAAAGGAAATAAATGAAAGCCGGAAAGCCGAAAAGATTTCGCTCTTTAAGTATTAGGCGAAATTATTACTGATAACTTTTTTGCTCAAAATCTCCCCCGCTTTTTTCTGCTCTCGCGCTCAACGGTCTGACCTTCAAGCCTTTTGCCGAACTGAGTTTAAAAATCAGCGATTCAGCGATGCCAAGTTCGTAAATCAAATCGCGGGTTTCCGTATTGATGGGTTTCAAGGGCAGCACGGCTATTGATTTAACTTCGTTTGAGTTAATTAAAGCTTTCGGTTGACGATTAAAAGCCAGTAATGACGCGAGCAAAATCGCGCTTAGAAAACCGGCGATGATGAGATTAGTCCGTCCCCTTCTCTTTGGCTCGTGCGTCAACGAAACATCGTTTTTATCAATCTGGATTTCGTAAGGAATGAAGGGATTTTCGGGCGGAATTTCAGCTCCGATTTCCAGGTTTTGATGATCGTTCTGCGAGGGTGATTGGCTGACCTTTTTTACTTCGGCGACAAAACGATAACCCTTTTTCGGCAGGGTTTCGATAAATTTATTGCCGTTCTCATCCTCACCCAAAACTTTGCGGAGCGTGTGAACGATTCGCGAAACATTCGCCTCTTCAACAAACGAATCTGACCAAACAAGTCGCAACAATTCATCTTTTTCGACCAGATGCCCGTTGCGCTCGACCAATGCGACCAGCACATCGAAAGCCTTTGGCGCAAGCGGGACGGCGACTCCATTATTTAATAACTGCCGTTCCGCGACATCGAGCTGAAACGATTTAAATTGATAAAAAGGTTGTTCGTTGTCTCTCATTTCGCACACCGAGAAATTAAGGAAAAAATCTGGAGAGTTTTCCAAAGACATAGTTTGCCTCCGACATTCATTGTGAATTTGCGAAAAACGCAAAACGTCGGTTGCTTGAGAGGCGTTTGCTAAAAAGTCAGAATTAGCACCCGCATTATAGCAACCGACCTAGCAATTAGAAAAGAAAAAGGAGACATTAATGAAACAAATAAAATTTACGACAATGTGGTTGTTCGTTGCCGCAATTTTACTATGTGCCGTTTTGTCGGTTGAGGCTCAAGACGGTGACGCGAAAAAATTTGTTCTTCAAGCTTTGCAGCAGGAAAATGCCGGAAATTACGCCGAAGCCGTTTCCTTTTATCTTCGGGCACTGGAAAGTGCTCCAAATCAAGCTTCGATTTATAACAATCTTGGTGCTGATTATGTTCAATTGAAGCAATATGACGAAGCCATCAGCGCATTGCAGAAATCAATTGCAATTAATGCCAAATACGAAAAGTCATATTACAACCTCGGCGTAGTATATTCATTGACCAATCGCACCGCCGAAGCAATCACAGTCCTGCAAAAAGTCATTGTTCTCAATCCACAATATGTTAAAGCCCGCACTCAATTATGTGAGGTTTTTATGGCTTCAGAGCAAATGGAAGAAGCCGTCGGCTGCTATCGTGAACTACTCCCGCGAGCGGCGCCAGACTATCAATCGCGTTCAAATTACGGCATGGCATTGACGCGGACGAGGCGCTTAAAAGAAGCCGTCGCCGTCCTAGAAGAAACCGTTCGGCTCTTTCCGAATCACGTCGAAATGATTAACAATCTTGGAACGGCGCTGACTCAGCTCGGTCGTTATCAGGAGGCGATTTCAGTTTTGAATCAAGCGCTTAAAATTGCTCCGCGAGATGAAACGGCGCGATATAATTTGGCGCTGGCGCAATTTGCCGGTAAAGATAAACCCGCCGCGCTCGCACAATATGCTTTTTTGAAAAATTCAAACGCAGCGCTGGCTGGACAGCTGTATAAGATAATTTATGCGAATAAAGTGATATTTGCTGCGACCAAATGACAGAGATTCGTAAAAATTGTTTAGAAACGTACCTTTTCTTCGCTTTGTTCTGCGCTGACGCCTTCGGCTTTTTGCAGTTCATCGAATGTGTCGTAAAAATTACAGTCAAACTCGACCAGTGATTTAATGGGAACGCCCGCGATTTCTTTTGGCGAGTCCTGAAAACGCACGATTGCGCCGCAACCGATGACATCCGCGCCCAATTCCTGCACCAATTTGACGGTTTCGGCAAGCGCTTTGCCGGTGCGCACGATATCATCAACCAAAATACACGGATAAATTTCGCCGGATTTTACATACTGACGAAATTTACGCTCGCCATTCTCGACTTCTGCCCAGTAAATCTGCGTCGCGCTTAATGCTTCGCGAACGCCGAAAGCAACCGGAATTCCGCCCGGACTCGGGCTAATCACCGAAATTTTCGGCAAATGACTGGAAATCTCGCGCTCGATGCGAAACAATCTGCTCAATCCAACCGCCAGCACCCGCGCGGTATCATAATGTCGAAAAGCCAGCGGCATCTGAAAATAATGCGCGGCGTGTTTGCCTGAAGGATAAACAAAATGCCCTTTGAGGTAGGCTCCTGTCTCCTGCAAAATATCCATAACCGAGTCAGGCGTAGGGATTAAAGTGACCATTTTTTCTCAAAAGCTCCCGTCGTCAATAATAAATTCTAATACCTGTAAAAGAATAACTCATTTTCCCGGATTTTCTCCAATCTGCAAAGCCTGTTTGATGAGGTGGCGCTCTCCACCGCTCATCTCAGGCGGTATTTCCGACAATGGAAACCAGCGCGCCTCAAGAATTTCGCGACTTTTAGCTTGCGCTTCGCCGTTAGCCGTTCCGGTAAACCAAAACTCAACGTGAGAATTATTGGTTTTGACGCAAAACATTTTTAGATTGCTGACTTTCAAACCGGTTTCTTCAAAGATTTCTCGCTCGGCCGCTTCATAAGGCTGCTCGCCGCGATTCAAAAAACCGCCGGGAACATCCCAGCCTGAAGCCGGACGCAAAATATGGTTGAGCAGCAAAATCCGCCCGCTGTCGTCTATCACAACGGTTGCGGCTGAGAGGGTAAAGCTCGGCTGCGTCACTTTGATAATAGTGCGACGTCCCCAAACCGGCATCACGCGCCACAATTTTCCTATCAGCTTTTGCCACATCTTTGAAAATTAGCAACCATTGCGTCCAAAATAATCTGAAAATAACCTTTTTAAAACTAACATCACAGCCGACCTCTTTGACTCAAGAGATGTTTATTTATAAATGTTAAACCTTGACAAAATTTGTTTGTAAGTTATAAATTTGATAAGAGAATTTAGCCGCTGCAGCGGAATATTCTCCTGGCAGAATTTGTTCTTCGCTCTGAATTATAAAACTAATTTCTGCCGTATAACTCACAACTCAGCTCAAGCGAAAATCGAGCAGAACAGGATAATCCCTCATGTCAAAAAGAATTTCACTCCTTCTCACCATTTTGTCCGTTTGTTTACTCTCACTTGACTCTAATGGACAAGAACCCAATAAATCCGCTCAGGAATTAAGCGCGGCCTTTCGGCAATATAGTTTACTCCAAATGCCGTCACGCGAATCTCTTAAACAACTGGCGCAAAACGGGCGCTTGACGCTTGACGCCAACAATCAAACCTTTGCATTACATCTTCAGCCGCGTGATTTGCTCTCCCCCAAATATCACGCAGCCGAAACCGGAGCAAACGGGTTGAAGGAAATAGCCGCGCGCCCCGTAGTTCAGGATTTCAAAGGAACTGTTGACGGCGCCGCGGATTCTAGAGTGCGCCTGACAATCAACGATTCGGTTATCGAGGGTTTTATCTTTCTGGCCGACAAACAGTTTTATATTGAACCGGCGCGACATTTTTCAAAATATGCGGCTTCCGGAGATTTGGTCGTTTACGAGGCCCAGGATATTGTCAATCCCATCGCGCTTTCGTGCGGTTTAGAAGAAAAAATTGAAAAGGCCGCCAATACCTATCTTTCACCGGATATTTCACCTTCAGCGGTTTCAACTTTCAAAGTGGCTGAAATCGCGACCGAAGCCGATTTTGATTTTTTTACCCAGCACGGCAGTTCAGCAGATAGCTCGAATCAGGAAGCCGTTCATATTCTCAACATGGTCGAAGGCGTCTATGAGCAGGAAACCGGACTAACCTTTTCAGTGACTTTTCAACACGTTTGGACAACGCCGGACCCATATCCGGCCAGTTTGAGCAGCGCTCTCCCCGCATTTAGAGATTACTGGAACGCCAATTTTCCGGTTGCGCAGTATCAGCGCGACACGGCGCACTTTTTTACGGGCAAAGTAGCAGCTTTCGGTCAAGGTTTATCATACGTCGGCGTCATTTGCTCAAATCCGGCATTTGCCTACGGAATATCGAGTTACCTCAACTCCGAACCGGCGCAATTTCTGATAACGGCTCATGAAATCGGTCATAATTTTAACGCGGCGCATGTTGACGCGGCGCAAAACTGCGCGAGTACGATTATGAACGCGCAGTTGTCTTATAACACGCCTTTTACTTTCTGCCAGTATTCGCGCGATCAGATGGGGACATTTGCCAACAATAACGGCAGCTGTCTGACCATCCGTTCGGCAGCGGCCACAAAATACGATTACGATGGCGACGGTAAATCCGATTTATCTGTCTTTCGCCCGTCAAGCGGAACCTGGTACGTTTCCCGCAGCGGCACGGGAGCGCTCGCCGCATCTCAATTTGGAACGCTCGGCGACCGTCCGGTTCCGGAGGATTTTGACGGCGATGGAATCACTGACTATGCGGTTTTTCGTCCCTCAACAGGTATTTGGTACGTCCTAAACAGTTCAAATAATTCATTTACGGCAGTTCAATTTGGTGCCGGCGGCGATCTTCCCGATCCGGCGGATTTCTCCGGCGACGGCAAGTCAGAGCTGGCTGTTTTTCGTCCGTCAAACGGTGTTTGGTATATTTACAATTTAACAAACGGCCAATTTAACGCCGCGCAGTTTGGAATAACCGGCGATACGCCGGTTGCAGCGGATTATGACGGCGATGGCAGAGCCGATGTGGCCGTGTTCCGACCGTCATCAGGAACTTGGTACGAAATGCGTTCGTCGCAAGGCTTTTTCGCCACTCAATTTGGAGCGAGCGGTGACAGCGCAGCTCCGGCTGATTATGACGGCGACGGAAAGATAGATGTCGCAGTTTTCCGCCCGTCAACGGGAACCTGGTATGTCTGGCAAAGCGCTACCAGTTCGCTCAAAGCTGCCAGTTTTGGAATGACCGGAGACATGCCCGTCGTTGCTGATTATGACGGAGACGGGAAAGCCGATGTCGCTATCTATCGTCCTTTGACCGGAATTTGGTATCGTCTGAACAGCGGCAGCAATCTATTTACCGCAGTTCAATTCGGAGCCAGCGGAGACATCGTAGTTCCGGGAGCGTTACAGTCGTCTCTTCCTTAAAATGCCGGGTCATCAAAATTTGACTGAAGCCCAGATTGCCGCGCACTTCAAGCGCGGCAATCTTTATTCGTGGGCTGAAGTGTCAAAAGTTCATCGTGTTCGGATGGGTATTTATCAAAAAAACGAACATCTGATTTCGCTTTTGACAGATTTCGGACGAATCAATCCGTGTTATCCGGATGCGCTCGACGCGACTGGTGAGCGGATTTTATACACCGGTAACGGCAGACGCGGCGACCAACCGCTCAGTCCGGCCAATCGCGCTCTGCTTGCCGCTATAAAAACTAAACAGGCCGTCCCGCTTTTTAATAAACTAGCAGTCGGAGAATGGAGATTCGAAGGTTTCTGGCGGGTTGAATCGAGTGAATACGTTTTTGACGAAACGCGCGACCGGATGATTTGGCAATTTATTTTGGTGAATCGTAAATCGTCAAGCGTGGATTGAAACGGTGAACTGTGAATTGAAATCATCACTGTATTTGCGAGTCTTTTCATTTTTCGGCAAACTATTTACGATTCACGATTTGCAGTTCACTAATTTATGACGATTGAAGATCAGCTTTCACACTTAAAAAAAGGCGCGGTTGATGTTATCCGCGAAGAAGATTTGCGCGCCAAACTCGAAAAATCGGCGAAAACAGGCGTGCCTCTCCGCGTTAAGCTCGGCGCCGATCCGACCGCGCCGGACATTCATCTCGGCCACACCGTTGTCATCCGTAAACTCAAAGCCTTTCAGGAATTAGGCCACACGGTTATTTTTTTAATCGGAGATTTTACCGGCCTGATCGGTGATCCGACCGGGAAAACCGTCACGCGTCCGCCACTTTCAGCCGAAGAAATCGCGCTCAACGCCGAAACATACAAAGCGCAGATTTTTAAACTGCTCGACCCGGAAAAAACGGTTATCGAATTTAATTCAAAATGGCTGAGTGCGCTCGGCTCAGCCGGTTTCGTCAAACTTGCTTCGCACACGACGGTCAAACAAATCTTGGAACGCGACGATTTCACCAAGCGCCTTCAGGAAGAAAAGCCGATTGCGCTTCACGAATTGCTCTATCCGCTCGTGCAGGGCTACGATTCGGTCGCTCTCGAAGCCGACGTCGAGCTTGGCGGAACAGACCAAAAATTCAATTTGCTGGTCGGGCGAAATCTGCAGCGCGAATACGGGCAAGAGCCGCAAGTGATAATCACGACGCCCCTTCTCGAAGGCTTAGACGGCGTGCAGAAAATGTCAAAATCTCTGGGCAATTACATCGGAATCAACGACGCGCCAAACGAGATGTTTGGTAAAATCATGTCCGTTTCCGACGCGCTGATGTGGCGTTACTACGAATTGTTGACCGATGTTCCGACGGCTGAAATCGAACGAATGAAAACTGGCGGCGAAAATCCGCGCGAGTTTAAAGTTAATTTGGCCAAGTTAGTCATCAAAGATTTTCATTCGCAATCTGCCGCTACGGAAGCCGAAAACGAATTTAACCGTCGCTTTGTCAGCAAAGAAATTCCCGACGAAATAGAGGAAATGACCGTGGCAGCCGAAGTTTGGAAATTGCCGAGGCTGCTGGTCGAGACCAATCGCGCCGCATCAATGGCCGAAGCAAAACGTTTAATTGAACAAGGCGGCGTCAAAATTGATGGCGAAAAAATATCAAATGTTGCCGCAGATGTTGAAATTACCGGTGAAAAAAATATTTTGATCCAAGTCGGTAAACGCAAATTTCTGCGTGTTAAGGCAAATTAAAAGCAAGGAAAACGGCGAGCCTTGCAAGGCTCGCCGTTGAATGAATTTTAGATCCCTTTGTTACTTTGTTGCAAAAGTGTTGCACTGTTTGATATCACCGGATTGATAGCCGCGATTAAACCATGCCGAGCGCTGCTGTGACGAGCCGTGTGTAAACGAATCGGGAACGACATAGCCTTGCGTTTGTTTTTGGATATTATCGTCGCCGACGGCGCTCGCCGCGCGCAATGCTTCTTCAACGTCGCCGACCTCTAAAATTCCTTTTTGCGCGGCGTCATGGGCGTAAACTCCGGCGTAACAATCGGCTTGGAGTTCAAGTCCGACCGAATACTGATTGCTTTCAGATTTGCTGCGAGCCTGACTCTGCGCCCGGTCAACTTTATCGCTGATGCCGAGCAGATTTTGCACATGATGTCCGACTTCGTGCGCGATGACATAAGCCTGTGCAAAATCTCCGGACGCATGAAACTCTGTCTGTAGCTGGCGAAAAAATGACGTATCAAGATAAACCTTAGCATCCGCCGGACAATAAAAAGGTCCGGTCGCCGCGCTCGCAAAACCGCAGGCAGAACGCACCTGTCCGTTAAAGAGGACGAGTTTAGGGTCTTGATAATTTCTGCCCATTTTGCGGAATTCATCGCGCCAGATATCTTCAGTGTCGGCCAGGACGACACGAACAAACTGCTCCATTTCGCTTTCATTTCGTCCGCCGGCGCGTTGCTGCTGCGAAGGATTTTGCGTGGACGGCTGATTTTGTGTTTGTCTTGGATTTGGGTCCGGCTGTGGATTGCTGTTGAGAATACGACTTGGGTCAACGCCGAAGAGCAAGGCGAGAATAATAATAATCAAAGTTCCGCAGCCGCCGCCGCCGAGCGCCAAGCCCGTTCCGCCGATGCCGCCTCCGCCGCCTCCAAGTTCGACATTTCCGCTTTCGCGGCGACCTTTCCACAACATAATTTTTATTCTCCTGTATTATTTCCAGCCGTTATCATAAACAATTAGTGGCCAAGCGCAAAAATCGTTCCGCACGGGTTGTCGGGTTTCGCCAAAAAGAGTTAAAGTTCGATTTAATCAGAGTTTTAAAGCGGGAGAAATTTTTTATGTCGCAGCAAATTGCCCTTAACAACCGCGAAATTTCCGCAGAGGAATGGAAAGTCCGCGTCGAACTTGCCGCAGCCTACCGTCTGGTCGCTCATTTCGGATGGGATGATCTTGTTTTTACGCACATCTCGGCGAGAGTGCCGGGCGCGGAGCATCATTTTCTAATTAATCCGTACGGCATGCTGTTTGACGAAATCACGGCGTCAAGTCTCGTCAAAGTTGATCCTGACGGCAATATCGTTTCGGAAACATCTTATTTTATTAATCCGGCCGGTTTTACCATTCACAGCGCGATTCACAGCGCCCGAACGGACGTCAGCTGCGTGCTTCATACGCATTCGCTTTACGGAACGGCTGTTTCGGCGCAGAAACATGGGCTGCTGCCGCTTTCTCAGCAATCTTTATTGCCCTTAAGTTCGCTTGGGTATCACGGTTACGAAGGTATTGTTCTAAACGAAGACGAACAGCCGCGCCTCGTGGCCGATTTGGGCGAAAAAATGTTTATGATTCTGCGAAATCACGGATTGCTGGTTTGCGGAGCGACTATCGCCGATGCGTTTTTGCGAATGTATGTTTTAGAATCAGCCTGCCGAATTCAAATTCTGGCGCAATCCGGTGGGCAGGAAACGGCCTCGATTGCCGCGCCCGTTTTGCAGGGCATCGCCGCTCAAGCCGAAACCGTAACCAGAGGAATGGGCGCAGATTTGGTTTTTCCGGGCTTGCTCAGAAAACTAGATCGCCTTGATCCTTCTTACAAAACCTAGGCGGAAAAGCAGTCAGGATTTGTAAAATAAACGTTTCATTCTTGACACTCCTGGGGCTGCTCTCTATCATCGCTATAAAACGTTGCAATTCTTCATGATACAAATCTGCGGCGTAATATTTTACTGGAGATGAGCATAAAGTGATAAAACTCGATATTGTTAATCGCCTGTCAAACGAGACGGGAGTTCCTAAACAAAAAGCAGAGCAAGTAGTTGAATCGTTATTCAATGCGATGAAAGACGCTTTGGCAAATGGGCAGAGAATCGAGCTTCGAGGGTTCGGTGTTTTCACCGTCAAGCCCCGAAAACGAGGCATCGGACGCAACCCGCGCACCGGCGAAGAAGTTGCGATTCCGCTTGGTAAAACGATTCGCTTTAAACCCGGCAAAGATTTGCAGCCGCAACTTAAAAGCGCTGAAGCCAACGGTAAGGCCACCAAGAAAGCAAAAAGAGCATCCGAATAATGCCGATTTTTCAGATTCTTTCAGAAAACGGCTGAACGCTAAACAAGTTCGGTCGTTTTTGTTTTAGATAGATTTCATGGCAAGAATTACAGATGATTCGTTTCGTCCGCTCTACTATATTCCGCTCGAAGAGTTGCGCCCAACCACCGGACAATGGCTCAAACACGGTTTACTGTTCTTTCTTACTTTGCTGACGGCAACAACAGCTGGCTTGCTACCGCCGCTTGGTTCCGGCGTCGTCGTACCCGACATTCCCGACCCAACCAGTATCCTCGGGTGGCTATTTATTATTCCTATTTATTTTGAGGCAATCTTTATTGCTGTTATTACACAAGTTTGGGCGAATCCCGCGATTTTGTTTAATGGTCTGGCGTTTTCAGTTCCGCTCCTGACGATTTTGACTTTTCACGAATTCGGGCATTACATCGCTTGCCGCCTCTACGGCGTTAAAGCGACGCTTCCCTATTTTATTCCGCTGCCATTTTTGAGCCCCGCTGGAACGCTCGGCGCGGTCATCAAAATGCAGTCGCCGATGCCGACGCGCAAAGCGATTTTTGATATTGGCGTTGCCGGACCGCTGGCCGGTTTCGCGGTAGTGATTCCGGTAGCTCTTTTAGGTTTGGCAACCATGCAGTACGCTCCTCCGGAAGAAACTCCCGGATTAACCTTTGCCGATCCGTTGCTAACCAAATTGCTCGGCGCACTGCTCGGAGTTGATCCGGCGCACGGAGTAGTTAACCCTTTCTATTCGGCTGCATGGGTTGGGACGTTAGTGACGAGTTTGAATTTGTTGCCGGTCAGCCAGCTTGACGGCGGGCACGCGGTTTATTCTATTTTTGGCGAACGGATTCACTATTGGACCGGACGCGCGGCTTTTGTCGCGATGGTGATTTTAACTTTTGTCGGTTGGGAACTTTATCAAACTCCGGGAACGTTGATTTTTACGATTTTGCTGGCGGTTCTTTTGCGGATTCCTCATCCTGAACCTTTGATAGATGAGCCCCTGGACACAAAACGAAAACTCATCGCGGTTTTAACTTTTATAGTTTTAGTGCTTTCGTTTATGCCGTTTCCGATTCATTAAATTAAGTCTATTTCAAGAAAGCGAATAAAAAGGCTGTCGTTAGTGACAGCCTTTTCTTTATAGTTGGTAATTTTGAAGTAAGAAATGCTAAATCTGTAGTTTTCCAACACGCAATAAATGTACAGAATTAAATCGAATAGCGCTGTAAGTCTTCGAGCGACACAAATTCAAGGGTTTTCTCATGGGTAGCTGCGAGATTCACGAACGGCGCGACTCCGGCGTCCAGCGCCTCGCGCCAGCGCGAAGCGCATAAACACCATTTATCACCGGCTTTTAAACCCGGAAAATCATACTCCAGTCGCGGAGTGATTAGATCATTACCGCGACTGCGTGAAAACTCCAAAAATTCGTCTGTGACCTGCGTGCAGACCGTATGAGTTCCCGAATCAGTAACACCCGTTTTACAGCATCCGTCGCGAAAAAATCCGGTTTTAGGACTCATTGAACAAGTTGCTAATTTACCGCCTAAAACATTTTTTGGTTCGGGTTTATGCCCGTTGCCGTTGCCATTAATACTCATAAAAGTAAAGTGCTATTTTAACTTTTCAGATTTATTCTATTGTTGTTTGAAATTTAATTCTTGCCAATTAGACTGAGAATCTTTAACCCACTCTCTTTTGCAATAAGGGCATTTTATGCCTTTTCTTTTACCGCTCTCTTTTACCCATTTTAGTTCGCCGCCACAATTTGAACACTTCGAATTGGTCAAAATTCCGTACATCGCTTCCGCAATAAATTGAACAACCAGCTCTAATACAATCATATTTAAATCTCATCAGCAGTCGGGAGCAAGCCTTTGATTTCATGGACGATTCTCTGCACTTCCGCTTGATCTTCGAGCGCGACCATAAAAAAGTCATAACCGATTTTAAAGCAAACCACACCGTTGCCAAAAAGCCAGATGCCGTCAAGAATCGGATTGCCGCCGAGCAGCCAGCTAATCGGCGCGCCGGTGATTCTGCCAGGTTGGAAAATATTTGCCCACATCGCCGCTCCCGCCGCGCATGAAAACGCTCCCAAAAGCGGCGCTCCGACATATTTCACAATGTCGCGTTCGAATTTAACGCGCTCGGCTTCGGCTGCAGATAAATCGCCATTTTTAATTTTTTCTTCCTGACCGGTTAGATATTTTTCGAACTGTTCGCTGGCCTTTTTCAATCCCCAAACCGGCAAAGCCGAATTTGGCAGCCAATTCGTGCTCAAAAAAGGCATGGCCGAACCCAGGCGAAGTCCGAGCAAAATCGAGAAGCCGGTTCCGACCGCTTGCAAAGGGTTTTCCTGCGTCCAAGTCGCCGCTTTTGAAAGACCGGAGATTGTGTTGTTAAAGATGCGCGTCCACCCGAGTCCAAAGTTAAAAGCACTGGCGGTTTTTCGAGCGGCATTTTCAAAAGTGTCGCGCGCCGAACCAAAAAAATCTCCGGCTTTTCCGCGCGCGTCATTAAACATTTCTCCGGCTCTTTCCGGAGAAACGCCGATAAATTCTCCGGCTCTCGCCCCGACTGTTTCAGCCGTGTTGCGTAAATTCCCTGACAGATTTTCCGCGATATCGCGGGCGCTTTTGGCGGCGTCCGCCGCAACTTTGCGGGTCGTCTCGGAAAATTCCGAATTTTCAGCCATTTTCTCAGCTTCAGTACGAAGTTTTTCGGCTTCGGAAAACAGTTTTTCAGCTCCGTCTTTGAGAACTTCACTTCCTGCTCTAGCAGCATCAGTAGCAATCTTAGCGCTGTCGCCGAGCTTCTCCCGAATTCCAAATTTTTCGTCCAGCTCACGCACTTTATCTTCGGCGTTGCGTCTTAATTCTTCGATTTTTTCTTTGTAGTTAGCCATTTCGCGATCTGTCTCCAAACTTTTTATAATGATTGCACTTGAGCGAGTTTTCGGTCAATTGAAATATACGCTTGGCACTTGAACTCGGTTCCCATTCAAAGTTACTATTGCGCTTTCTGAAGTCATCAAATTATTCATGAATATAAAATGCGCTCATTGCGGAAAAGAAACTACTTGGGAGAATAATGAGTTTCGCCCGTTTTGCTCCGAACGCTGCAAGATGCTGGATTTTGGAGCGTGGATAGACGAAGACTACGTCGTTCCCGAAGAAATTCAGGACGGCGAATTATCCGAGCAGGAAAAGTTGATCCATCTACAAATAGATGACGAAATAGCAGACGAATTAAAAAAGCTGCGAAATATTTAATTGTATTATTTGCTCGCTGTCATCTAATGTGGAAAAGATTGTCTTTGTCATCATCCGAATGGATGAATTTATGTCCGGGAAATCTTAGGTAAAAATAATGGGAAGTATAGGAATAGTCGCAGCCGTAATTTTTTTCATCGTCTTTGTCGGGGCGGCGATGGTCGTTTTTTCTCTTATCAAACGTACTTTTAAGCTGGCGTTGCGGCTGGTTATTGTCGGCGTTTTGCTGATGATTGCCGTGGTCGGCGCGACATCTCTCTGGTGGTTTGCGGGTTCGCCCGCGCCTAACACAAACAGACCGGCAACAATTCGTCCGGCGCGTTAACAATACTTTTGGCCGAAATAGAAAATCCTCTTGAGAATCTCGCATCGCCGCCTCCTTCGCTCTGGCGGCGATACGCGCGCTTGCCCCGCAATGTTCTCGCGCTCAGTCTGGTCAGTCTTCTCAACGATGCTTCAAGCGAGATAATTTATCCGCTCTTGCCGTTTTTCTTGCTGCTGACTTTAGGAGCGTCGCCTTTCGCTCTCGGCATTATCGAAGGCGCGGCGGAATCAGCTTCAAGTTTATTTAAACTCGCCGCCGGATATTTTAGCGATAAATTTGAAAGACGAAAACTCGCGATTTTTGCCGGTTACGGATTATCGAGCGTGATGCGCCCGTTTCTCGGATTTGCGACCGGCTGGACTCAGGTTTTGGGTCTGCGTCTGGCCGATAGATTGGGCAAGGGAATCCGCAGCGCCCCCCGCGACGCTCTCGTTGCGGATTCGGTCGCGCCGGAAAAACGCGGGCTGGCTTTCGGGTTTCATCGCGCGATGGATCATACTGGAGCGGTCATCGGCCCGCTAATCGCCTTTGTTTTAATTTACGCGCTGGCCGCAGACCGGCAAAATCCGACCGCCGACGAATATTCCAAAGTTTTTCTGGTCGCTTCGCTTCCGGCGCTGCTCGCTCTGCTGGTGATTGTATTTTTGGTTAAGGAGAAGACTCCAAAGCCCACAGTCCAAAGTCCGAAGTCTATCGCACAGAGTCCGCATTTAACGGAGAGTATTGACAAATTTGACGGCAATTTCAGAAGGTTTCTCATTATTCTGGTTTTATTTACGCTGGCAAATTCTTCCGACGCCTTTTTATTACTGCGAGCGCAGCAGGCGGGAATCGCGCCGGTTTATATTCCCTTGTTATGGGCTTTTCTACACATTGTTAAAGTTTTAAGCTCGCTTATCGGTGGTGATTTATCCGACCGAATCGGGCGTAAAAAACTAATTTTTACCGGCTGGGTTCTGTACGCGCTGGTTTACGCCGGATTTGCGTTTGTGACAACACCTCTCACCGCGTGGATTTTGTTTGGTATTTATGGATTATATTTCGGATTAACTGAAGGGGCGGAAAAAGCCTTGGTCGCCGACCTGGTTCCCGCCAGCAAACGCGGAGCGGCTTTCGGCTGGTATCATCTGGCGTTCGGCATCGCGGTTTTCCCCGCGTCTCTTCTGACCGGCGGAATCTGGCAGTTTTACGGAGCCGAAACAGCGTTTTTATTCTGCGCGGTAGTTGCAATGATTGCGGCATTTTTGCTTTTGACAGTCAAACCTAAAGCAAACTCTGATAAAATAGTAAAATCAAACAGCTAATATTTTATTACTATTGGAATAATTATGGATATTGATTTAAGACCGGTTAATCAACAAGGATTGGACATTCGCTCGACTCCGCGCGAGGAAATGAAGCTCTACCAGCTTGATACTTTTCCGTATGAATATGTCGGACGGGAAATCACAATCAGCTTTGAAATGCCGGAATTTACGGCAATTTGTCCATTTTCGGATTTTCCCGATTTTGCCGTCATCAAACTTGACTATGTTCCCAACGAGCGCTGCATCGAGCTTAAAAGTTTGAAGCTTTATATCAATTCGTTTCGCGAAATAAAAGTTTTTCATGAACATGTAATTAACATTATTTTAGAGGATTTTGTGCGAGCCTGTGATCCTCTCAGCGTCAAAATCGAAGGAGATTTCCACGTTCGCGGGAACATCAAAACCGTCGTTCGAGCAAATTATCAAAAGCAAGCAGCGCTAAAAATCTAAAACGCTCCCTCTGACTCAACGGTGCATGGCTACAATTTTGTGAGAGCAGTTCAGGCAAATCACTCTTTGCCTGATTAATCTAAATTGAAATTACACAAATTACTTTGCTCGGATAACTGCAGGATTTTCCAGCCCAAACCATTTAGGCCTTACTTTTTCTGAGTTAACCCTAGAATTTATGTCACTTTCGATTTTTTATACAAATTTTCTGGCGTTTGATGTATGAAAATCTTGCATTTATAATTATTTATAATAGTTAAAATAAGATAAACGTTTTGTTTCCCTTATTTCCTAGAATGGCACGAAAATTGAACTGATATTTTGCCAAAGCTATTAAACATTGCTGCAAAACAAAGGTAAACTAAATTTTTAGTTTGCATTTTACGAGTGTTGCTGTCATTAGAATAAATATTTTTATGTTTATTCTTGAAGAATCTCAGCACTTTTTCGTGAATTTTTATCAGTTCGTTTAAATTTTAGTTTATTGATAATTTGAAATATGGATTTAGCTAATCAGCAAGCATCATCTGATTTAATCTGTCTCTCACATTTACGCTGGAATTTTGTTTGGCAAAGACCGCAGCATTTGCTCAGCCGTTTTGCTAAAGAAAGGCGGGTTTTCTTTGTCGAGGAACCAATTGTTGAGGAGAAAGAATTTCGGCTCGAGGTAAATACTCACAAATCGGGTGTCAATGTAGTCGTTCCTTATGTTCCGGTTTCGGTTTGGGAAGCAGGCGAAGGCGAATCGGCCTTACGCCGTCTTTTTGATCAATTATTTATTGATCAAAATATCCAGAATTATTTTTTTTGGTATTACACACCGATGGCGTTTGAATGGACGAATCACAAAAAGCCGCAAGCAATAATTTATGACTGCATGGACGAGCTGTCGGCCTTCAAAAATGCTCCGCCGCAGTTGATTGAGCGCGAAAAAGAAATTTTCAAAGTTGCTGATCTCATTTTTACCGGCGGTCAAAGCATCTTTGAGGCAAAACGCGACAAGCACAAAAAAGTTTTTGCATTTCCATCTTCGATTGAAGTAGAGCATTTTGCCAAAGCCAGAGCGGTAACTGAGGAGCCGGCAGATCAGCAACCAATCCCGCATCCGCGTTTAGGATTTATCGGTGTTATAGACGAACGGCTTGATATCGAGTTGGTCGGTAAAATTGCGGCTCTCAAACCCGACTGGCAATTTGTTATGGTTGGCCCAGTGGTTAAAATCAGCATGGACGAGCTGCCGAAAGCTGCTAATATACATTATCTCGGCGGCAAGAATTATGAGCAATTACCCGATTACCTGGCTGGTTGGGATGCGGCTCTGTTGCCGTTTGCGCTTAACGATTCAACAAAATATATAAGTCCGACAAAAACACCCGAATATCTGGCCGCTGGTCTGCCGGTTGTTTCGACACCGATTCGAGATGTTGTCAGGCCTTACGGTGAAATGGGCATGGTGCATATTGCCGATACTCCGGCCGGGTTCATTCAATCGTGTGAATCGGCTCTCGACGAGAACAAAAATGAACGACTCAAAAAGGTTGATGAGTTTTTATCTCAAAACTCTTGGGATAAAATGCAGAAGCAAATGGATGATTTGATTAATGAAGTGCTCGAATCGCGGCGGTCAGACAATGAGTCAGCACGAGGTGCGTCGGGTGGGGCGGACAATACCGCAAGCTAGGATTCGAATTCAATTTAGCAGCTAAACTATTGAACACTCGTGAGATGGAGGAAGTAAGTTAGATATCGTACAGACTTATTTAAAACAGAATAAGATAATAAATTTATAAATTTGTAGAGCAAAAGGGAGAGCGTAATATGTTTGATTATTTAATTGTAGGAGCGGGTTTCGCCGGTAGTGTGCTGGCGGAAAGATTGACAAATGGTTCCGGAAAAAAGGTTCTGATTTGCGACAAACGCCCTCACATTGCCGGTAATGCCTTTGATCATTACAACGATGATGGAATTTTAGTTCACAAATACGGCCCACACATCTTTCACACCAATTCACGTGAAGTTTTTGAATATCTTTCAAACTTTACCGAGTGGCGTTCGTATCAACATCGCGTCTGGGCAAATGTTGACGGGCAGCAAGTTCCAATTCCAATCAACCTCAATACAATCAATAAATTATACGGACTAAACCTGACATCCTTTGAACTCGAAAAGTTTTTCGAATCGGTTGCTGAAAAGGTAGATAACATTAAAACTTCTGAAGACGTGGTTGTGTCGAAGGTCGGGCGCGAGCTCTACGAAAAGTTTTTTCGCAACTACACACGTAAACAATGGGGTTTAGATCCTTCGGAACTGGATGCCTCGGTAACTAGCCGTGTGCCGACCCGTACCAATCGGGATGACCGTTATTTTACCGATACCTACCAAGCGATGCCGCTGCATGGTTACACGCGGATGTTTGAGAAAATGCTGGATCATCCGAATATTAAAATCATGCTCAATACCGATTACCGGGAAATCGTTAAAGATATCCCCTTTAAGGAAATGATTTACACGGGGCCGGTTGATTCATACTTTGATTATCGTTATGGAAAACTCCCCTACCGTTCACTGCAGTTTAAGCATGAAACGCACGATACTGAAAAATTCCAAGATGCGCCGGTGGTTAATTTCCCGAATGATCATTTATATACTCGCGTCACCGAATTTAAATATTTGACCGGACAGGAACACAAAAAGACCAGTGTTGTTTACGAATACCCGAAAGCGGAAGGCGACCCGTATTACCCGGTTCCGCGCAAGGAAAACCAGGATCTTTACGTAAAATACAAAACTCTGGCGGATGCCACGCCGGGTGTTTACTTCGTTGGACGACTGGCAACTTATCGTTATTACAACATGGATCAAATTGTGGCTCAAAGCTTAACCGAATATGGCAAGATTATCGGCAAAAAACGCTCGGAAGCTACCTTTGCGACAGCTGACAAAAAACATATTGCTCCGGCTTCTCTGGTCGTTGCCAAAGCTGCCAACGGCTCAAACGGCGTTTCTACTCAGTAAATTTATCGCTCAATAAAAGAAGGCCGTTGTTACAAAACAACGGCCTTCTTAATTTTGCCTAATCGGCGAGTTGTCTTGACGTTTAAATCACGTCATCTATGACATTTCAAACGAATCTCGCAGCAAATTTATATTAAAGGAACCAATTGATTCAGCAGGGTTACTAACAGCTTTTTTCATTTTTTCGACGAGCGGCGTTTCCAGCCAGCGTTTTCCGCTCGTTTCCTGGTTCAATTTGTAGATACCCAGTTCTAGGTAAAATTGTTTGAGCGGTGCGCGCGAGAAACGATAACGCCAATCAATCATCGTAAAAAGGGGAAACCAAGTGTAGCCAATGACCGGAACGCCCCTGGCGCGCAGTTGTTTGACCATCTCAAGTGATTTATCGAGCCATTGTGAGCGAATTTCGTCTGCCCCGACGGCGCTCGTCTCAGTAATCATAATGGGCGACTTGTAACGGTTGTAATAGGATTCTATCAACTCGATAAAACCGTTCCCTTCCGGTTCGACATCCCTAAATTTAATTCGTCCGCGCCGATCCTGGTAAATCTGTTTGGTTGACCACTGCGGGTAAAAATTCATTCCGACAACATCGAGATTAACGGGATTTTCATATAATTCTGCTAAATTTTCAGGAATAAATCCGTTTCGCAAAATCCAAGCGTAAAGCGGATGATCGGCTTTGAAATTACCGGTAATTAAATCAAAACAGAGGTAGCCGCGCCGCGTCTCTTCGACGGCAAGAGAATGTAAATCCTCACGAATTGCCCTGGTCAAGCCGGTTGCTTCAACATAAACCATTACCGCTTCGCTATCAACCATTTTAATCGCGCGGACAGATTGCTGGATTCCCCTGGCGATTTGCAGCATAATTTTGAGATATCCCTTTTCTCCTCTTAAGTAAGGAGGCCACAGCCCTCGCAAACCGCACATCAATGAATTAATGATTGGCTCATTGAGCGGCGTGTAAAACTTGACCAAATCTTTGTAACGATTGGCAAATTCGGCAGAATAATCGGCAACCAGTTGTGGGTAATCTCTATGGACAAACTCGCGCTCGAGCCAGTGCGGACAGCCATAGTGCATGAGGTCAATAATTGGCGTAATGCGAAGCTCTTCAGCCATATACGGGAGAACTTTGTCAGTCCAGCTCCAGTCAAATTTGCCCGGCGCTGGTTCCACTTTGTACCACGGGATGCCCCACCGCAAAGCTTGCAGTCCGAGCTCGCGCGCTAATTGCAGATCTTCCCGCCAGTGCCGGTAATGTCCCATCAGTTGGTATTCATCTAAAGCGCGGTGTCCATCTTTAACTTGCGGCACAAAAGTATCTTCAATGCCGCCGGCAAACAAGAAATTTTCAGGTTCAGGTTTAATTAGATTATTCATTACAGGAAATGTCTTGAAAAAAGGGAGAGTATCGAAACATTAGGAATTTTGCTACCAGGAATTCCCTACGAATTTCTGCGCTTACTAAGCTCTTAGCGCGAAACTACTAAATTGCTGTTAACCGAATCATGTCGAAAGCAGCTTCGGCGTGATTCAGGTAAAGCCCAACCTGTCGTTCCATTGCAGTTACTGGTACTTCACCTAATCTAAAGTTTTCAAACTGCATTTGTAAGCGCTGACCTTGCAGCCGAAAACGAAATTGTTGGAACTCATGAGGATCGAACCCAGATGGTAACGCAAAGCGTTTTGCTTCCGCGCTCGAATTTGAGACGTGCAAAAAATGATTTTCGTTGTCGCTTTTGATTGCTAAAATTGTTTCTTCGAATTCACCTTTTAAAACAAATCCGTGAGAGCTTTCAGCGTTTTTTAGGTTTGAGAGAGAAACGCTAATGACAAATTCAAAATCAGTGAGCAACAAATTTTTGAGGATAAATGTTGCTCCTTCGAGGCTATTAAATAGTAAAAAATTATTTTGTATTTTCCAAGCCGCAAGTTCACCTTTTCCAGATGTTTTTGAAAAAACATTTTCTACCTGCCAGCCACGCGCCGTCAAATCATCAATTGAATCAGCCGGAAATGAATTGTTAAGTTTCGTCTTTTCCCATTCAAACAATTCTTCAAAACCAACGGATAAACTGAATCCGGCAAATCCGGCATTCATTTTTTGCGCGGCAAGGGCAAATTTTTCGGGCGCAATTCTTAAAATTTTCTCGATTTGAAAAGCGGCTTCATCAAGCTGAATTCGAACAATAAAGTTATCAACGGCGACGCGCCAGAGATGAAATGCGGTTGGCTCAAAATTGTTCGGCAACATATACATCTGCCGTTCTTCTTTATTGTCTTGCGCGAAAATCTCAATTTGTTTGGAGCCGGGTAAAATCAGGCAGCGCAGAACGATTTCATCGCTCTTTTTAAGGCAAAACCCATAGCCGCCTTGGCCAGTCGGATTTTCGATTGACTTGGTGCTGACTTCGACGAGAAAACTGCTGGCGGCGACGCGGCAAACCATTTGGGCCTTTTCGATATCAGAATCGGAAATTGCAGTATCTGCATCAACTCTCCACTTGTGCTCAACTGTGTTTTCCCAGTTCTGTCCCAGGTCAGCATAATTTTGCGTTTCAAAGCAATCCTGCACAGCCGGTTTGTTTGGAACAATTTGAGGCTCATGGCTTGCACCCAAAACAAACATTCGCTCGCCTGCGAAATCAAGTTTATCAATCGCCATTTGGCGCTCGCTTAAATCTTCCGACCAACGATGATAAACGCAGTAAAGTTGAAAGTTATCTGGTCCGCGAACAACCGAATTGTGTCCCGGGCCAACTACCTTATCAGGAATCGTGCGCAGAATAGGGAAAACAGCTTTCCCATCAGCTATCTGCTGCCATTCCTCATCAAGCTCAATGTCGCGTGTTGTCGCATACGAAACGCCGTAAGAAATATCCTGCCAGTTGCCGCCGCTAAACATCTGGTAATACACCCCTTTGCGCTTAAGAACGGTGGAGCCTTCAATCGTATGCCAGCGCACACCGCCTTTCGAAGCTCGATTGGGATCGTAAATCTGCCAATCAAATTTTGCCCGGGTGACAGGTTGCGGATGCCCTTCGAGCGAAAATGCAGAAGTCATTTTGTCTCTAACCGTTCCGGTTCCGACGTGCGAGTGCCCAAAAAAATCCGTTGCGTAGAAAAGATATTTGGAGCTGTTTGAATCAACAAAAACATGCGCGTCAATCGCAAACTGTTCATGCGTTAATTTGTGGCCGGAATCTAAGTATTTTCCGTCCGGGCTTTCTGCAACGGCAACGCGGATTTCCATTACTTCTTCGTTACCGACGCTGTAATAAAGATAAAACTTGCCGTTTTCGTAAAAAACTTCCGGTGCCCAATAACAGGAAACCTTAAAAGGGGGCGGATTAAAAGCGCTGCCGCAATCAGTCCAGTTAATCAAATCGCGTGAACGTAAAATTCCGAAGACACCGCCATCGTGCCAAAAGCCGGTACAAATGGCCCAATACTCACCGCAAAATTTCCACACAAAAGGATCTGGAAAATCTTTTTTAACAACCGGATTAAGATAAATTTGTTCGTTCAAATTTATGATTCCTCACGCAAAAATGCGGCGGCACGGTCAGAATTCAGTAGAATATATTACTCTAACTAAGCACTGCCACATCGCCGCAAATCCAGCAGCCTAAACTGTTCGAGAATCTTATGCCGCCGCACTCGTCTGCCGTTGAAACGGCAGAATGGTCTGCATCAAGGGTTTCAGTGAATCGAAACTTTCGACTTCAACTAAATTTACATTGGATTTCGTCAAAAATTCACCGTTCTTGATATTCGAGAAAGAAACGATTGAAATATTTTGCTCTCCAAGGACCTCTGATAAAGAATTTACAACCCACGAGCAATCCTGATCAGATAAACGAGAATGCAGCAAAATCATCTGCGGCCGCTGTTCGAGAGTAATGTCGGTTACTTCTTCCAAAACATCGTAAATTTCATCTACTTCACGGACATTATAACCTTTAGTTTCAAGCCACAGTTTTGCTGTCTTATCGTTGTTTCCAAGCTCGTCCACTAAAACTATAGTTGGAGATAAATTTGTCACAGTCATCTTTTGCTCCTCTAATAATCTTAAATTTTATTTTGATTTTAAGGATGTGTCTAATTTCAATCTGCGTTAACAATTTTCAGTTTGATAACTATCTGACAATTAATCCCGGCAGATAATGACCAAACTGATTTTCTAATCTTTTACTCAAAACTATTCCTGCCGGACGCCAGTGCCACCTAAATTTATCAACAATTCTTCAAGACCTTTAATGTCTTCGCGTGACTTGGCTTCAACTCCGATTAGGACGCCGCCCTGCCGGACACCAGCATCGTAAACATTGGCCCGGTGCTCGGGAATTCCGGCTCCCACCAGAGCGCCGATGATTCCGCCTGTGGCTCCTCCAGCTCCGGCTCCAGCCAATGCTGCGACAATCGGCCCCGCGATAACAAGCCCCAGCCCAGGCAGAGCTAGTGAGGTTCCAACTGCCGCAATTGCCGCAATTGTAGCTCCGATCACGCCGCCCAGCGCGCCGCCGATGCTTGTGCCATCGGCGGCTTTGTTGCCGGCTTCGATAGCGAAATGTTTGTTGCGGGTGGCATCTGACATGATAATGCTGATTTCGTCGCGTGAATAATTACGCTTAATTAATGCGTCCACTGCCGCTTCTGCCTGAACATTATTGTTAAAAAGCGCGGTTATTAGAGTTGCCATAATTTATACCTGTAAGTTTGAAAAGTTTAGTCGTTAGGATTTACGGCAAAATACATGCCGCTTGGTGATTACTGTTTAAAGTCAAGACTAGAGATAAATTCCCGAAAAGCCTTGATTATTGACGTACCAAAATAAAACAGTATTAACACCAACCCTTATTATAAAACGTACGCAACCGAACACAGCAAATTATAGCTTATGATTTATAATTAAGCATTAGAATAAGCAGTAAATATAAATATTTAATTTTTAAGAAATAATGTTTCAAAGTTTTTTTATAGCTGGTTTTGAATGCTCGACTCATATTGGAGTACATGCGAATCGTCATGACTTGGTATCGGCCACCGGGCATGACATTCTTGCCCAAGCCGATTACCGACGCCTGCGCGATGTAGGGATTACGACAGCCCGCGAAGGCTTGCGCTGGCATTTAATCGAAACAGCACCGAATTATTATGATTTTTCAACCGCGTTACCGATTATTCGCGCTGCGCGCGCTGAAGGGATTCAGGTTGTTTGGGATTTGTTTCATTATGGTTTTCCAACGGATCTAAATCCATTCGAACAGAATTTTATTGACCGCCTTGCGAGATTTTCTCAAGCTTTTGCCAAATTCCTAAAAGCCGAATCCGACGAGGTTTCTATTATTTGCCCATTCAATGAAATATCGTTTTTCTCTTACGCAGCCGGCGAGAGAGGTTTTTTTGGCCCGCATTCAACCGGTCGAGGCAGTGAATTAAAACAAAACTGCGTTCGCGCCGCGATTGCGGCAAGAGAAGCTTTTAAGCAAGTCTTGCCTGAAACGCGTTTTGCTCAGATAGAACCTTCCATTGACATCAGAGCCCGGCCTGAGCGCCCGGAAGATGCGGAGAGAGCAGAAAGCTATCGCACCGCTCAATTTGAAGCCTACGACATGATTGCCGGGCATTTACAGCCTGAACTCGGCGGAAAAGAAAGTTTTTTGGATATTATCGGCGTTAATTACTATAACTATAATCAATGGTTTTTGGCCGATGATCCGACCGCACCGGGGATTACTATTTATCCGGATAACGAATACTATCGTCCGTTCCACACGATCTTAGAAGAAATTTATGCTCGTTATCAGCGACCGCTTTTTCTCGCCGAAACAGGTGCGGAAAACGAAGACCGGGTTTCTTGGCTGCGGTATGTTTGCAGCGAGGTACGAACAGCTGTCAAACTTGGAATTCCGATTGCCGGAATCTGCTGGTATCCGATTTTGAATCATCCGGGATGGGACGATAATCGTCATTGTCATAATGGACTGTGGGATTATCACGATTCAAAAGGATATAGAGAAATATACGAACCTCTGGCGGCCGAACTTAAATTGCAAATAGAAACTTTTGAACGGGAGGGCTTGAACTCCGGATTGCCGAATGCTGAGCTGATTCATCAAAGCTTCAGCTCTTCAGGAGCAAGTGCATTTCGAACGGCGGAGTAGCATTCGCATGATTCCTTCTCAAGACGGCGGCGGTTGATTATTTTAATCGTTCCGCGGTTATAAGCTATTGTTTCAGATGTTTGTAATGCACCGGCGACATTGGTAATGCCGGCCCGCCGCGCCCCGAGTTTGCGCGCGATTGTCTCATGAGTCAGAGCAATCTCATCGTTTTTTGCGCTGTCATGAACCAGCAAAAGCCAGAAACAAAATCGTTCGGCTAGGCTGTGTCTTCCGTTACAAACAGCTCTTTGTGAAATTTGAGACATTAGATTTCGAGAATATTCAAGCAGAGCGGTTTGTAATTCTACGCTTTCAGAGAGCAATCTTTGGAGCGCGGTAATCTCAACTTTAACTGCTTTCCCGCCAATAAGAGTGTTTGTCCAATAACGCGACGGCTGGTTGTCAAATGAGGCGAAAACGCCGATTAAACCCTCACTTCCGGTTAGACTAATCTCCGCACTCGAACCATCTTCCATTAAACTCGTTGTCGAAAAAGTCGAATTAAGGGGGAAGTAGAGGTGCGTGATGACGTCGCCGAAGTGATAGATTGTTTCCTCATTGGTCAATGTAACTATCTTGCCAAAAGAAAAAATTTCGCGGCGTTCAGCTTCGGGAAGTAAATCCAAAATTAAATTGCCGCGAAAAACAAGAGTATTGTTTCCAACCATTACTGAATAAAGCTTGAGTTAAATGCGTTTTCGATGCTGTAATTGAGTAAACTGTAACATTCGCACGCATGATCTTCCAATCCGGCACGATTGCAAATAACTATGTGCCCACGTTTGCAGCGGAGCAGACCAGCCTTTTCCAGCTCGTTAATAGCAACGGTGATGCTGGCGCGCCGAGCCCCCAACCGATTGGCGATTGTTTCCTGCGTTAACGCCAAATCATTGATTCCAGCCCGGTCGTGAACCTGCAAGAGCCAAGTGCAAAGCTGCTGCGCGACAGAGTGACGACAGCGACAGGCCGCACGTTGTGATATTTGGGTAAGAAAATCATGGTAATAACCTAGAAGCAAGCTCTGCAATTTAAAATCATGCCGAAAGATGTCGCGCAAAACTTTTGTTCTAATTCTGATTGCGCTGCCGCCAGTTTCGGCAATAGTCATATTGTTCGCACAATTTGCGCCGATGAGAGCCGCGATACCAAGCAATCCTTCGCGTCCAACGACGCCGACCTCGATCATCGCGCCATCTTCCATCAAGGCCAGTCGTGAAGCCACCATGTTATTGGGAAAGTAAACAAAATCAAATGAATCCCCGATGTCGTAGATTGTTTGACCGCGCTCGAAATAAACGGTTCTCATCTCTGGCTGCAAATTGAAAAAAGCTTCTCTTGACAATGAAAGCAGCAATTCGTTGTTGACCTGATCAAGTTGCGGCAGAACCGCAGACTTAAAACTCGGTTTGACAAGCGGAACTCGAGCCGACGGAATAGGCGGCGTTTGCCAGTTCAAACTACCTCTTACCTCAAATTTGAGAGCTGTATTAGTCGCCATTATAAACCCTTCCTTGCTTATTAACTTGATGTTATAAATTCCTTACAAGCAATGAATATGCCAAGCAATCTATAAGTTCATTAATCAATGAACCTGTTTAAGAGCAACTGTTACGGGATAATGGTTTTAATAAAGTTATGGGTTGGAGGTGCGACTTTCAGGCAGAGCAGATAATGAATATTAATAAACGGGACCGTTGGCTGGTTCGCAAAACAATGAACGAATCCAATACATAATTGTAGTTAAATAAATATAATAAAACTTATAAGACTTAATTCTGTACGGGAGCGCACCATTGACCTACTGCTTGATATTGTTTAATTTATCAAAGTCCCAAAAAAAATTATCTTGAAATAGAAACAGAATAATAAATATAGGTCGGCACAAAAGTTGCACACTTTAACCTAAATGCGTTTTTGTGCATTAACCTATTACAAAACTTGGAGTTTAATTATGAAAATTCAATTAGCAGCAATTGGAATAGTATCTGCAATGGCTTTTGCGGCCTGTGAAACAACGCCGACAACTAATGCTAACCGCGCGTCAAACAGCAGTAATGTTGCGACTGTAGTTAATTCAAACAGCACGGGCGCAAATGCGAATTCGATGAGTCCTATTACAACAACTAATTCAAATACCGTAGTCAATGCCAATCATTCTACTATCAATTACAATGGTACGGCTAAGGAAAATGAGTCTTCGCGCACCAGCGTTGAAGCGCAGGCCAAAGCAGCCGGAAGCACTATCGGACAAGGTGCAGAGGATTGGTGGTTGTGGAGCAAAACTAATGCGGCTTTAACCACCGACGCTAATTTGCACAGCACAGGCGGGATGAATGTTGACGTGGTTAATTCAATTATCACGTTAAGAGGAACGGTTCCAACCCAAGCTGATGTTGTTGAAGCTAATAAAATTGCCAAAGGAATTACCGGACAAAAAAGCGTCGTCAATAAATTAACCGTCGGCGGCGGCGGCACTTCGACAACTACCACGACAACGACAAACACAACCACAAATAAAATGCCGGCCAAGAAATAACTGAGGCATTAACAATTGATTTTATTCTGGAAAGTTATTTCCGGTAAATTCGAGCCGTTGTCATATAAACTTGTATGACAACGGCTTTTCCTCTTTCAAATAATATAGAACTGATGGAGTTTTCAGATACTATGCCAATCAAGCATGAGCAAAGGAGCAAAATATGCTAGTTGCAGTTATCTGTAATCAAACTTTCGGCAGAAATTCAAATCAAACCACACCCTACATATGGGCTATTGCTGTTTTATAGACACAAGTTTTAACAATCTCTAACATAGTTTTGCAGCCAAAAGGGGAAGGTACTTACAAACAGCTGTTCGCAAGTACCTTCCCCTTTTGGCTTTGCCTGTAATCTTAATTAACGATTGCTGTTCATATTTGAATTCATATTGTCGCTTTTGCTTTTCGATTTTTTGCTCGAATTTGAGTTCATGCTCATATTCGAGTTCATCATACCTCCCCCGCTGGGCATGTCTTGTGCCATCTTGAGATGCATTTGAACGGTTGGCAAAGTTTTCGCGGCGTAATCTTTCAATTTTGCATCAGAACCGCTGCCGGCTTCCCCTTGAAAAAGAGTTTCCATCGTTTGGTGTGCTTGAACGCCGGAAATTTTGATATATGTCATATCAAAATCCGCATCAGAAGCCTGACGAAGCTGATTCATCATCTCCATTTGATCCGCATTTGGGGTTTTAGTTAACGTCATTCCTTTTTGCATGGCGATTTTATCAAGTTCTTTGCCCGCCTTGGTATGATCTTTCACCATTTTTTGAGCATATTTCATGACATCCTTGTTTTTTGAGCGCTGCATAGCAATCTGAGCCATTTGAATTTCTGCCTCACCACCCATCGCCGCCGTATTTGCGAAATCAGTGTCAGAAGCATTTAACATCATGCCTCCGCTCATGTTTGAATTCATCTCACCCTTATGGTTCTTATGACTGCCATTCGTATTCCCATTCGTGTTTTGAATACTGTTGGAGTTGTTTTGTTGGGCTGAAGTAACATTGATAATGCCGGTCATCCCAAGAGTAGCCGCTAAAATAAATGCGGCAGATGCTTTTTCAATTCTTTTCATTTTAATCGTTCTCTCTAAATAATTTCAGTGTTAATTTGCCTCAAAGCATAAATATAAAAGGCTGATAAATTTATATCAGCCTTTTATATTCAGTCCACTTTTGTTTCAAAAATTTTTATGCAAAGCGTGTTCTTCGCCTGTATCACTACAAATTTTGCTTGCTTTAAAAATAATGAAGTCATGGTAAAACCTTATTGCCTATTTCCGCTAAAGACTAATCGTCAGCTCTGTCTCTTCTGTCGGCGGCGGCTTTTAGGGCTTCAAAGGTGGGAGGCCACAGACCAACAAAAATCCCTAAACTCTTTTTGCCGGAAGCATAGAGAGCGATTGAAGCAGCAATAGAGCCAATCGTAAGAATATGAAACAGACTCACACCGGTTGAGTTTTTAACTGATCTGTCAATGCTGCGAAGAGCAGATTCGGCGATATCGTGATTACCATGACGGGGCGAATCTTGCTCGTTGACTCTGTTACCCGTAGTTGCCATTGTTGCTTGCGCCATAATTTTAAAATCCCCTCTGTTCTTTTGATTTTACCGAACCTCTAAAAATTAAATATTTATTTAATAACTAAAACTAACAATTTGATAATTTCCGACGTTCGTGAATTTAAAGTTAGCAGTGAAAACCGCCTTAATCTGTACGCTTGTGTACAAATTGAGGCGGTTAGAAGTTACTGAAATGATTGAAAAACAGAATCAGGAGTTTATTTTATGCGGCACTTCCAGTTGCGTCCGGTAGATCGAGATGTCTGACCAGCCAATTGCGAAAAACCTGGGCCTCATGCGGTTTCCCGGTCCATCGTGCGCGATCAAACATAATAAGCGCCATTTCCAAAGCGTGATGCTGTCCCGCACGGTCGCGTTCCTGCTCAAACTGTTGATAAGCGGCATCAAGTTCACGCACGCTGCGCTGGGCGGTTTCTTCGTTACGAAACCCCAACTTATTAACAAATCTTCGTGAATAAACATTCATCGGATTCGCGGTTGTTGTATATAAATCAAAGTATCCGGTTAAAAGGCCGGCGTCCTGCAAGACCGTGCTGACGTAGCTCAAGCTGGCGTCGGTTATTTTAGCCACTTGCGAAACATTAGTAACGCCAGAGGTAAAAAGTTCAACTATTTGTTCTTTTTTGGTAACTCGCGGTTTGCGTGTCTTGGCATTTTCCAATTCGGTGTCAACAGCTTTTTTCATGCCAATTTAGATGCTTTTTCAAGCTCAAAATTTGTCTGCTCAAGATGCTAAAATCGCTTGAAATTTAGCTTTAGAACCTGAGTTGTCAATGAATTTTCAACATCAACCAAAAACAAAATTCATCGTGAATTATTTGTTTCAACTTGAGATAAAAAAGGACGATTCTCATGAGCATCATCCCTTCATGCAGGTGCGGGAATAACCGTTTTTGATTAACCCTGAATTTTAATTTGCCGGTACGGTTGCTCCGTTTTCGATTTTGGCGACAACAGCCTCGGTTTTAAAAGGCGTCACAGTACGTTCATCCTTTGCATTTTCAGCAGCATTTTGAACCGCGATAAGTTTTTCAAAATTTGATTTAGCCTGCGACATGCTGCAGTTGCCCTCAAAGATCGCCCCTTGTTCGACGACCAAAGAAGGCGTTTGAATGTTGCCGACGACTTTTGCGGTGCGTCCCAATTCAATTTTTTCTGAGGCTGTAATATCACCGTTGACTGTGCCGTGAATAACAGCCGCAGCGACTGAAATATTAGCGTCTACGATCCCGCCTGAACCAACATGCAGAGTTCCTGATTCAGAAGTGACCTTGCCAACCAGATGCCCGTCAACCCGAAGCATGGATTTGAATTCAGTTTCGCCTGTCAGAGAGGTTCCGCTGCCAATAAAACCGCTTAATCGTCCCTCTTTAATGTCTCGCGTCATGCCTTCACTATCCGTAAAAGCTCGATTCAACGGCGAGGCATCGCTGTTGATATTTTTAAAGGGCGGGGAGTCAGTGGTTTGAGGAGAAAATCCAAATTGCGGCCCGCTTTTATTTACATCAGACATAGTAGATTCCGTTTGCTGCGAGTTTTCTGGTTTCATATTAGTATTATTTCTACCCATTCTAATCATTTTAGTTGCCCTCCGAAGAAATTAAAAGACAATCTCACCGCGCTCTCTGAAAGGATTTTGGAAGCGGTTGGCAAATCGTCCGGTTTGTTGAGTTTTTGATTGCTCGGAAATTAAAATGCCTGAATTGGGGTTTGTGGCAAATTTCCGCCTTTGAGTCTCATCATAAAGACTTTGTCTCGCTCTGTCTAGCTTAATTACTGTCTAGTTTGTCAGCGAACGGGCAGCCGTGTCATTCTACAGTGATTAAATATTTTTAAGGAGATAATTTAGTAATTGTTCACTGAAAGTAAAGTTAAAACAAAACTTCTCCGGCAAATGGGCGAAGCGATCAGGGATTTTTCAATGATTGAAGAAGGTGATCGGATAATGGTCTGTTTATCGGGCGGCAAAGACAGTTATACAATGCTCGATCTACTGCTTGATGTGCAGCGCCGGGCGCCGGTCAAATTTGAAATTTTAGCGGTTAATCTCGACCAGAAACAACCAGCCTTCCCCAAAGAAATTCTGCCAGACTATCTCACTCAACTCGGCGTTCCGTTTCGCATTATCGAAGAAGACACTTATTCAATCGTGACTCGCCTTGTCCCGGAAGGTAAAACTTTTTGTTCGGTTTGCTCTCGTCTGCGGCGCGGCATCTTGTATACGGCGGCGCAAAAAGAAGGCTGCAATAAGATTGCGCTCGGGCATCACTCCGACGACATTATCGCGACATTTCTACTCAATATTTTCTTTGTCGGACAACTAAAAGCGATGCCGCCGATTTTGCGTTCGGATAACGGCAAAAACACAGTGATTCGTCCGCTCGCATACTGTCGCGAAAAGGATATTGCAGCTTTTGCGGCGGAAAAACAATTTCCGATTATTCCGTGCAATTTGTGCGGTTCGCAGCCGAATTTGAAACGCGCGCGAGTCAAGAAATTCGTCGAGCAGCTCGAAACCGAAATTCCGCATGTTCGGGCTTCAATTTTATCGGCCCTAGGCAGAGTCACGCCGTCGCATTTGCTTGACACCGAACTCTTTGATTTCAGGAATTTCCAAGCCGTTCTCAAAGAAGCGAAACCGCTGCACGGCAGCGTTGAAGATGAACTCGACGCAGTCTTTAACCATTCGGATGAACTTCTAAAACAAACCGCCTTTGCTGAAATCTTGAATTAGTAGAGAAAGTTTTCCGCATGTGGAAAACTTTCCTTTGATTGGCAATTATTTAACGAGCGGTGAGAGTTCACGCAGTTTTTCAACTATTCCCGGCAAGATCTGCAGAACAAAATCAATTTCTTCCGCTGTTGTGTAGTGAGACAGGGAAAAGCGAACAGCGCCCATGGCTTGCTGATAAGGAATGTTCATCTGACGTAAAACGGACGAAGGCGTGTGTGTTTCCGAATTACACGCCGAACCGGTCGAAATATAAATCTGGTGTGCGTCAAGCTGAGCCATGAGGCTTTCGCCTTCAATTCCGACAAACGAGATATTGCTGGTGTTTGGCAAGCGTAATTTATCGTCCGCAGTTCCATTGATTCGAACATTTGGAATAATTTGCAAAATTTCGGTTTCCAAATGGTTGCGTAGCACTCTCGTTTGAGCCGTGAAATCTAAATTATCAACCAATTCACACGCCGCTCCTAAACCAATTATCGAAGCTGTGTTTTCCGTTCCGGCACGTCGGTTGCGTTCTTGACCGCCGCCGAGAAAAAGCGGCAAAATCTCCAGATTATTTCGCGCGAATAACGCGCCGATGCCTTTTGGGGCGTGGAATTTATGACCCGAAATAGAATACAAATCAATCTTTGTAGCTGCGAGGCTAAGCGGAACCTTACCGACGGCTTGCACTCCGTCAACGTGAAAAAGGGCATCTGATTGTTCTTTGACAATTTCGGCTATTTCTTCAACAGGAAATAAAACTCCCGTTTCGTTGTTGGCCTGCATTATTGAAACCAGTGCCGTATCGCTATTTACTGCCTGACGAACGTCTTGCAGACTAAGCAAACCCTGTTCGTCAACGTCGAGACTGACAATCTCATAGCCTAAGATGCCGAGGTTTTCGCAGTTTCGCCAGACTACTTCGTGTTCGACCTTGGTTGTGACAATTCGATTTTTGCGAGAACTTTCGTTGCTTTGAGATTTTAGTACGATCTGAAAAGCCCAGTTTGTGCTTTCGGTTCCGCCAGAAGTAAAAATGATTTCGTCGGCATTATTTGCGCCGAGGACATTGGCGACTTGTTCACGAGCAATCTCAATTGCCCGGCGCGCCTTTTTTCCAAAACTGTGTGAAGATGACGGGTTGCTGAAGAATTCAGTTAAAAAGGGCTGCATCGCCGCCAAGACAGGCGGAGCAATCGGCGTTGTAGAGTTATTATCGAGATAAATCATGATAAAAATTTATTGGCGGAAAATAAGGTCTTGCGAGTAAAATAGCGAATTAGAGAGTTGATTTCAAAGTCAGTTTTCAAAAACATACAATTTTTGTGGATAGGCTAAAAGTAACAGACGCTAGTGGGCATGAATGGGAGCAGGAATTGCTGCCGGAGCTGAGCTATGCCATTGGCCGTTCGCCGTCCAATCAAATTGTTTTGCGTGATCCGCGCACTTCCAGGCATCATGCGCAAATTCGTTTTAAGAACGGCGGTTTCACTCTTTTTGACGGTTATGAGACCGACGGTGAGCTGCGACGCAGCGTCAACCGAGTATTTGTCAACGGCGAACCCGTTGCGGAAAAACAGCTTGTCCACGGTGACGAAATTTTGGTTGGCGCCAGCAAACTGATTTTTGAAAACGATTTGCAAGGTGATTCTCGTTTAAGTCACCCGGACTTTGACGACCGCCCGCTTGGCCGAACACAGTTATTGTTGTCAGCGGATAATCTGATGCAAAGCGTCAAAGGCAAAGAAGCAGCGATTTCCGTAAAAAACGAGACGAGCGAAATCGAAGATTTGCGCCGCAAAGCAAAAATTCTGGAGTTGCTCTACGAAATGAGCAAAACGCTGACCGGCGCTTTTGACCTGCAAACTATATTTGCCAGAGCAACTGATGTTATTTTTGAGGTAACGCCGGCTGACCGCGTTGTCGCGTTGCTTAAAAGAAATAATGTTTCAGGCAGCGAACAGGATGAGCAACTGCATCCGATTGCTGCCAGGGCCAGAACTTCCGAATTGAGTTCCTTGACAGACAAATTGACAATTAGCCGGACGATTACGCACAAGGTAATGAGCGAGGGCTTGGCACTGCTTTCGCAGGACGCCCGCGCGGATGCAGAGTTTTCCGGGGTAGATTCGATTGTCATGCAGGGAGTTCGTTCTACTATCTGCGCTCCGCTTGTGACCGAATCCGGCGTCCACGGTGCTCTTTATGCTGACCGTCTCGACCCGTTTGCGGCATTTACGGCAGACGATTTAGCTTTAATCAGCGCGGTTGCCGCAAATACGGCGGTTGTGGTTGAAACAATCAGAGCGCATGAGCGACTTGCTCGCGAGCAGGTTGCGCGAGCAAATTATAGTCGTTTCTTGCCGCCGTATGTGGTGCAGCAATTGCTGGAGAAACCAGAATCGGTTGCACTCGGCGGCACGAATCAAACCGTTACAGTTTTATTTGCGGATATTAGAGGATTTACCAGAATATCCGAACGCGAGAAACCGGAAAAGATTTTGCAGTTGCTTAACCGATATTTTAGCGAAATGACCGAGCTGATTTTTATGCATGGCGGAACTCTCGACAAATATATTGGTGACGGCTTAATGGCACTGTTCGGCGCGCCAACCGCTTCGGCTGAAGATGCAACTAACTCAGTAAGAACGGCGATTGCCATGCAGCAGCGTCTGCAGCAGTTGAATACGGATTTAATAATTGACGGTTTTGAGCCGCTCGGTGTCGGCATAGGGCTGCATACAGGCGAGGCTATTGTCGGTTATGTCGGCAGCGAAAGACGTTCAGAATATACGGCAATCGGAGATACGGTAAATTTAGCGGCGCGGCTTGAAGCCAACGCGCTCGCCGGGCAAATTTTAATGAGCGGCGTTACTGCGGCGGCGCTCCGCGAATCTTTTTCACTTGTTCCGCGAGATTCAATTACGGTTCGAAACCGGGTGCAGCCAGTACCGCTTTTTGAAGTAAACTGGAAGTAAAGCTAAATATATGAATCAGCAATCAAGAACTTTGATGAATCCTCTTCCGTCACCAAAAAGTAACTATTCGGATATGTCATTTTTTACTAAAACATCGGCATTTCTAGGTTTGACTGCCTTGCGAAATCTTGTCAGCGACTCGATTGCGATTGATATGGGTACCGACAGCACGATTATTGCTGTGGCCGGACGCGGCATCATAGCCGACGAGCCGTCTCTAGTTGCAGTTGATGAAATCAAAGGCGAGATTATCGCTTACGGACGCGAAGCCGCCAACATGCGCGGGCGCGAGGGACGCGACGTCAAAGTAATTGCTCCATTAATGGGCGGCGTGGTTGCGGATTTCGAACGCACGCAGAAAATGCTCGAACACTTTGTCGCGCAGGCCCGGAGCGGAGTCTCCCAGTTTAGCCGGCGCGCCATTATGAGCGTTATTTCAGAAGTTACGCACGTCGAACAACGCGCTCTGCTAAACGCTGTCGAGAGCGCTCGGGTCGGCAAAGTTTACATGATGGAGGAAGGATTGGCAGCGGCTTTCGGAGCCGGAATCAGCCCGCATGATCGCCGCGCGTCAGCCGTCGTTGACATCGGCGCCAGCACGACCAATGTTGCGATTGTCGCTAACGGCGCAGTGGTTCATTCACGTTCCGAACGAATCGGAAGCGCGAGTATTAATCAAGCGCTCGCCAATCACGTAAAAAAACATCGCGGTTTGACCATTGGCGATGAAACTGCGGAACATTTGAAAACTGATTTTCTAACGCCGACTCTGCCGGACGATTTAGCGCAAGAGATTACTATTCGCGGACGCGATGTCCAAACGGGCAGTCCCGGCTCAATAGCAGTCACAACCGGAGAGCTTTATCCGGTGGCCGAAGCTATTGTTCGACGAATTTATAACACGGTCGATCAGGCTCTGACCGAGCTTCCGGCTGAGGTCGCGGCTGACATTCACGAGCGCGGTTTGATTCTGACGGGCGGCGGAGCGTTATTTAATGGCTTGGATAATTATATGCGTGAAAAAACCAAACTGCCGGTGATGGTCGCCGAAGAACCGCGTTACGCAACGGTTCGCGGGCTGCTGCAAATGTTTAATGAGCCGTTGCTGCTGCGCCGTGTCGCACGCAATGAGCCGCACTTACTACAAAACGCCGAAGTTCCTTTTGAGGCATAATGCTCTCTCGTTTTGGGCGTTCTAAAGTTAGCGAAACGGTTGTAACAGAAAGACGCTCTTTTGATGCGCTGAGTGGTCGCCAGTCGTTTCGTTAACGCTATGAACGTTCTTGAATTTTCCCGCCGTCAAGTCCAAATCGCGCGTGTCCTCGGTATTCCGGTTAAAGCGGATTATCGCTGGTTTGTCGTTTTTGCTCTCATGATGTGGCTCACGGCGACTAACATTAGAGAATATGTTTCAGACCAGTTTGTCGCTTTGCTGCTCGGCGCCGCGACAACACTGGCTTTTTTTATCTCGATTTTCGGACATGAGCTGGCTCATGCTTTGGCAGCCCGCCTGGAAAATATTCAAACTCAAGAAATAGTCTTGCATCCGTTTGGCGGTCTGGCGCGAATGGAGCGCGAACCTGATAATCCGAGAGCCGAATTTAGAATTGCCATTGCCGGCCCGGCGGCCAGTTTTTTGTTCGGGATTCTTTTTTTGGCAGCAATGCTAGTTGTTTATGCCGCAGGTTCCAAAATTGCGGCGGCTCTATTTTTCTTGTTGTTTTTTGGCAATGTTTTGCTGGCTGTTTTCAATTTGTTTCCAGGTTATCCGCTTGACGGCGGACGCGTGCTGCGAGCTTTTTTGTGGCATCGCGGTTATGAATTGAACGAAGCGACAAAACTAACCGGGCGCTGCGGGCAAATTATTGCCATTGCCTTAATTATTTTCGGCTCATTTATCACTCTCATGCGCGGCGATTTGTTTACCGGTGTGTGGACAGTTCTGGTCGGAGTTTTCCTGCTGGATTCCGCCAGCGGCATTGTCGGTTACACTCTTAAAACCGATAAGCTGACAGTCGGCGAAGTGATGTCTTCGCCATTTGCGCTCAAACCGGATATTTCAGTCAGTCAATTGATTGACACAATTTTGCCGCTTCACCGTCAAACGGCTTTTCTGGTGGCTCAAAGCAACCAGCTGCACGGAGTTCTAACGCTTGATGATCTACAAAAGCTGCCGCGCGAATCCTGGCACAAAACCAAAGTGCAGCAGGTAATGCGGCCGGTCAATGACGATTTTTTTGTGGATTCCGCGACCAGACTTCAGGACGCGCGTGAACTGATGCGCGAAAACGGTGTTGGCGCTCTCGCCGTACTTGATCACAACGGCTTGCTCGTTGGATTTTTGCAGCGCGGGAAAATCCGAAAAAAGGTTTAGTTATTTGACCATCTAAAAACTCAAGTGCGCGTCTTGTAAAACCATCGTCCAAAATCTAGAATCCAAAGATAGATGACTATTTTTCTTACTGGATTTCCCGGTTTTATTGCCGGACGGCTGGTCGAAAAGCTGGCGACTCGCGATACACAATTCATTCTGCTCGTTCAGCCCGCGTTTCTCGCGAGCGCCATGCAGGCTGTTGAAAAGATTGCTGAAAGAACAAACAGCCCGCTCAACAATTTCCAAATTTTTAAAGGTGATATCACCAGCAAAAATCTCGGTTTATCTGGGGAAGATTTGGCAGTAGTCAAAAATAGTACCACAGATGTTTTTCATCTGGCCGCCGTTTATGATTTGGCAGTCGGCAAAGATTTGGCTTTTCGCGTCAATGTCGAAGGCACAAAAAATGTCAATGAATTAGTTAAAACCGTTTCAAATCTTAATTGCTATAACTATATTTCAACCTGTTACGTGGCAGGAAAACGAACGGGCGAGATTTTGGAGACAGAACTGCTGCATAACGCCGGATTCCGCAATTTTTATGAAGAAACCAAATATTTCGCGGAGCTTTCGGTTGAAGAGCTGAAGCGGGAGCTGCCTCTGACAATTTTTCGTCCGTCAGTCGTCGTCGGAGATTCTCAAACCGGCGAAACCGTTAAATACGACGGCATTTACACTTTAATTTTATATTTGCGAAAACTACCTTCACTCCTAACGTTATTTAACATCGGTAATGACACGGTTAGGCTTAATCTTGTTCCGGTTGATTTTGTCGTGAATGCGATAGCCGCAATTTCAGTGGATAAAACGGCCCTTGGTCAAACTCTGCAGATTGCTGATTCCGACCCGCTCACGACGAGACAGCTTTTTGACACGGTTTCAAAATACCTGGCAAACCGCAAATCGGCGTTTAGTTTCCCGACCGCATTGGTTGAAAAATCCCTGATGCTCCCGATTACGCCTGCTCTTTCCGGTCTGCCGCACGTCGGAGTGCCATACTTTTTTCTTGAACAAATATATGATACGAGCATCGCGCAAAAAATGCTGACGGCACATAACGTTTCGTGTCCGCCGTTTGAGAGTTATGTCAAAAACTTGTTGGATTTCGTTGAGAAACATCCGAAGCTCTAAAAACTTTAAAATGCAGTTCCTGATTTTAAGTTCTTAGCCATCGGTTCCAATCGCCTCAACCGGACAGGCAGCCGTTGCTTCATCGCAAAGCTCTATTTCTTCAGGGGTTTCGGGCTGTTTATAGACATACGAATAATCATTTTCCTCATGGCGCGTAAAATTTGCGGGCGCAGTATCGCGGCAAACGTCGCAGTCAATACATTGCGAATCAACGTAAAATTTGCCGGACGCATTTTTTGGTAATTTGTCTATAATAAAGGCCATTTTGCTAAATTTTTTCGCGTCTTTTCAGCTCGATTTGCTGACCGTCAACAGCCGCCCGCGAGTTTGGAAAAACCGTCTTTGCTTCTGCTGCAAAATCCCGGACATTTGCATAGCGCTGAGAGAAATGTGTTAAAACGAGCTGCCTGACATTCGCTTGAAGCGCAATTTCAGCGGCTTGCCGGGCGGTCAAATGTTTGCGTGTTATCGCTTCTGTAGTTTCCGCTTCTAAATAGGTTGATTCGCAAACAAAAAAATCGACATCTTTTGCTAATTCGTAAGCTGCGGCGCAGATTCCGGTGTCCATCACAAAAGCAAACGACTGCCCTTTCTTAAAAGAGCTGACATCGGCGCGAAAAACCTTTAGACCGTTTATTTCTATTTCGCCGCTTTCTTTCAATCGTCCGACATCTCGACCATGCACTCCGTATTCTTTGAGCTTCTCGGGCAGCATCGAAACCGAATCGGGTTCTTCAAAACGGTAACCCCAGGATTCTGCCGTATGATCCAGTTTTCGCGTTTCGACGAGCAAATTTTTGTCCTGAAAAATCACCCCGTTTTTGGCAATCGAGCATTCCGCAATGTGCGCAACGTTTTGGTAAATCGAAGAATTTTTTAGATTCTCAAAAAAATTTTGCCCGCTCGCCGGATAGTAAATTTCAACCTTGTGAGAAACACGGTCAAGCGATAACCTTTGCAAAACTCCCGGCAAGCCCAAACAGTGGTCGCCGTGAAAATGAGTGATAAAAATTTTAGTGATTTCCGAAGCCGAAACCCCGGCTAAAATCATTTGCCGCTGTGTCCCCTCGCCCGGATCAAACAGAAAACCGTGCTCGTCCCAACGCATAAAGTAACCGTTGTGGTTGCGTTCTCTGGTCGGAACCTGACTGGCGGTTCCCAAAGCGGTGAATTTTCGAGAGGACACGTTTGAATATCTCGCGCAAAGACGCAAAGTACACAAAGAGAAAAGCGAAAGTTTTAAGCTCATCCCAAAACATTTCTCAGTGTTTTCTTTGCGCCTTTTGCGTCTTTGCGCGAAATCTGCTTTTAATTTATTGCCAACATTCTTTCGAGCGCGACGGTTGCGAAGTGCTTGGTTTCGTCGTCCACAATGATTTCGTTGACGACGTTGCCCTGTAACAGGTTTTCCAGCGCCCAGCAAAGATTTTGCGGCGCGATGCGGTACATCGTCGCGCACATGCAAAGGTCTGGAGCAAGCAGTTGAATATGCTTGTCGGGGAAACGCTTGACCAATCGGTTAACCAAATTCACTTCAGTTCCAACCGCCCATTTCGAACCGGACGGAGCATTCTCAAGCGTTTTGATGATAAACGAAGTCGAACCATTTAAATCGCTTTTTTCAACCACCTCAATCGGGCATTCCGGGTGAACAACAATTTTGATGTCAGGATGTTCTTTTCGCACCAAATCGTTGTGCCAGGGCTTGAACCGCCCGTGCACCGAGCAGTGTCCGCGCCACAAAATCACTTTTGCGTTGTGCAGTTGTTCTTCGGTATTGCCGCCGAGTTCCAGAAACGGATTCCACAAAACCATTTGCTCACGCGGAATTCCAAATTTCGCTCCCGTGTTTCTGCCCAAATGCTGATCCGGGAAAAACATCAGCTTGTCGAATTCTTTGAGGTACTTTTCAAAAAGCGGAATCGCGTTTGACGAAGTGCAAACCGCGCCGTCGTGCTTGCCGCAAAACGCTTTGATTGCCGCAGAGGAGTTCATGTAAGTAATCGGAGCAACGCGCTGAGAGCCACCAATGACGCCGATTTCTTCAAGCTGCGCCCAGGCGTCTTCAACTTGGTCAACCGTCGCCATGTCCGCCATTGAACAGCCCGCGCCCAAATCCGGCAAAATTACGCGCTGGTGCGGCTGCGCCAAAATATCCGCCGACTCGGCCATAAAATGAACCCCGCAAAAGACGATGTAATCTGCCGTTTTGCGCTCGGCTGCCATCACTGAAAGTTGATAAGAATCGCCGGTCAAATCGGCGTGCGCAATCACGTCGTCGCGCTGGTAATGATGCCCCAGAATCACCAACCGGTCGCCCAAAATCTGTCGGGCGCGTTCGATTCGCTCGCTCAGCTCCGCGTCGGGCAAACCCATGTAATCTTCAATCGCGGGCGTTGTTTTTAAAGCTTCTTTTTCTAAAATTGTTGCCATCCAAATTCCTCCGGCAAAATAACCTTGATTAAACTTAGACGCTCAAAGAAAGAGCTAATTTTGCCCAAATTTTCTCACTTTGAGAAAAAAGGTACAAACTGTCTTTACTCTCAATTGTTTTCTACTGCGGCAAACGTCCCGGCGTTAATGGCGCGCCTGCAGTTTCAAGTGATTTTTCAAACGCGGGCAAATCGTTTTCAACCAAGCCCTTCAATCTTGCCAAAAGAGGTTTAAATTCTTCATTGGACAGATTGTACTGGTCAATCTGCGTTTGCGTCGGCGCAATTGATGATAAACGAATTGCGTCGGCGACGACTTCGACGCGTGATGCAATCGAAGGCGGCGGGGTGTCCGTGTTTTCGCGTCCGCCGCGCAGGGAGTTGAGGATTGAATTAATTTCATCGTCAAACTGCTTTATTTGATTGATAAATTGCTGATTTGCGACGGGCGCTTCGTTGGCTGCGCGCTTCAAGAAACCGATCCGCGTTTTCGTCGTCGCTGCTACTTCAATAGCGCCGCCGACCGCGCGCTGCAAAGCGGAAATCTGCCTTTGAAAAGCGACGAGCGTTTCGCGTTCGGCATCCGTCATTTTTTCTCTGCCTTCGACCGCCACATTAAAGCTTTGTGTTCCCGGCATCGGCGTCACCAAGCCGTTGACGCGCATCGCCATCGTTACAGAATATTTTCCGGGCATCACAAGCGCGCCTTGCGGCGCTCGTCGTCCAAAACCTTCCGGTTCATCTGGATCTGCCCCGGCGCGCGGCGGGACGGCGGAAATCGCGGGCGGCGTGTAGCGCATATCCCAGACGACGCGCTGAACTCCGGCGCTCGCCGGCGCGGTCAGGCGGCGGACGACTTTTCCATCGGCATCAGTGACGGTAAAAAGCAGCGCGGGCGCGTCTTCTTCGGATTCAGTGCGTAATTCCTCAATCGTCGGGTAATGAAACGGCTGTTTTTTCTTTTCCGCGTCGCGCTCCGACTCCTGGCGTTTTTGTTTGATCGTTTTCGGCGCTTCTTTCAAATAATAAACAAAAGTCGCTCCGTACGGCGGGTTCGGAGCGGTAAAAAATGACGAGCCTTGAAAACCTGAAAAAACAGTGTTTGAGCGCACATACACCAAAGCGTCTTTAACCGAAAAGAGCGTCGAACTTTGATCGAGCGTTTCCTTTTTAGTCTGACGCAGCGGCGAGTAATCATCGAGCACATAAAACCCGCGCCCGAATGTTGCCAGAACCAGATCGTTAGCAGTTTTCTGAATCGCAATATCGCGCACGGCGATGGTCGGCAAACCGCCTTTCATTTGAACCCATTTTGCTCCGCCGTCAACCGAAAAAAAGCAGCCGAATTCCGTGCCGACAAAAAGCAGGCCGGGATTAACGTAATCTTCTGCAATGGCGTACAGCGAACCGCGTTCGGGCAAATCGCCCTTGATTGACGTCCAGGTTTTGCCGGTGTCCGTGCTTTTCAAAAGATACGGTTTGAAATCGCCGTTTTGATGATTGTTAAAAAGCGCATAGACGGTGTTTGCGTCATGCTGCGAAGCAAACACGCGACTGACATAACTCATTTCGGGAACGCCCGGAAATTTATCAATTTTGCGCCAGCTTTGGCCGTCGTTTTCCGTCACCTGGATTAAACCGTCGTCAGTTCCGACATAGATCAAACCTTGTTTTAAGGGTGATTCGGAAACAGCCGAGGCGTTGCCGTAAAGTGCGGTTGATTGATTTTTCCCAATAGCGTCCGGCCCCCAAATTTTGCCCATCACCGGCAGCGCGTTGCGGTCGAGATGCTTGGTCAAATCCGGGCTGATAACTTTCCAGTCATCACCCCGATTATCGGTTTGGTAAAGTTTGTGTCCGGCAAAATAAAGCCGGGTGTGTAAATGCGGGCTGACTATAAACGGCGAATCCCAGTTATAACGCTGCGATTCAACGTCACGGCCTTCGATTGGCTGAATGTCAACGGTTTCGCCGGTTCGTTTGTCAAACCGCACCAGACCGCCGTTCTGACTTTCAGCATAAATCGTGTTTGAGTCTTCCTGATCAACCTGCGAACGGAAACCGTCGCCGCCGTTTGTCACAAACCAATCGGCATTGATGATTCCGGCCGTGTTGCGAGTGCGCGACGGACCGCCGAGCGAATTGTTGTCCTGCGTTCCGCCGTAAACGTTATAAAAAGGTGCATTATTATCAACCGCCACATCGTAAAATTGCGCGACGGGCAAATTCGCTTTGAAATTCCAGTTGGCGCCGCGATCAAAACTTTCGTAAATGCCGCCGTCGCAGCCGACCAGATAATAATCCGTATTTTTCGGATCAATCCAAATGGCGTGATTGTCAACGTGTTTCAGCTTTTCGCCGAGCGGATGCTGTGTCCGTCCGCCGTCATCGGAAACCTGGAAAACAACATTCGGAATATAAACGCGGTCAACTTCTTTCGGGTCTGGGACGATTTGCGCGTAATACATCGCCTGAGCAATGTTCGAACTCATTTTTTCCCACGTCGTGCCCCTATCTTTCGAGCGAAAGATGCCGCTTGATTCGCCGCTGGCTTCCACCGTTGCGTAAACGACATTCGAGTCAACCGGAGAAACCGCTACGCCGATACGCCCCAAATCTCCCGGCGGCAATCCGCTCCGCAGTTTTGTCCAGGTGTTGCCGCCGTCGGTTGATTTGTAAAGGGCGCTTTCCGGCCCGCCGTTAATCAGCGTGTAAAAGTGACGGCGGCGCTGCCACGAGGCGGCATACATCGTATCTGGATTTGCCGGATCAACCGCCACATCGGTCACACCCGTATTTTCGCTGACAGTAATGACGGCTTTCCAGGTTTTGCCGCCGTCGGTTGTTTTATAAAGTCCGCGCTCGCCGCCCGGCGACCAGAGAGGCCCTTGAGCGGCGACAAAAACAATGTTGCTGTCGCGCGGGTCAATCACGATCCGCCCGATGTGCTCGGACGACTTTAAACCCATGTTTTTCCAGCTGCGTCCGCCGTCGTCCGAACGATAAACGCCGTCGCCGTATCCGGCGCTGCGCTGACTGTTGAGTTCACCGGTTCCAACCCAAATGGTCGCCGTATTTTTTGGATCAAGCGCAATCGCACCAATCGAATATGAATTTTCCTTTTCGAAAACAGGTGTCCAGGTTGTCCCGGCATTAACGGTTTTCCAAACTCCGCCCGAAGCGACTGCGACGTAATATTTTGTTCTGTCATTCGGGTCAACGGCAAACGCAATCACGCGCCCTGATGTCACTGCCGGGCCAATCGAACGAAACTTCATTCCGTCGAATGTGCTGGTTGACATCGGTTCGGGCTTTGGCGTCGGCGAAGCAGCCGGCGTTGCGGTCGGCGTCGGCGTCGCGGTCGGCGAAGGCAGCGTGGCCGCCTTCGAATCCTGTTGGGCAAACGAAATTGTATTAGCAATTAATGAAAAACAAATTAGGCACAAAATCAGGTGCAGTTGGGACACAGTTGATAACTCCTTTAAAACTGTCTTGAAAATAAAGCAAGCAAAATATAATTACATCTTACAGCGAAAATCAACGCGGCGGCGGCAAATCTTCTTTTTGAAAAAATATAAAGTTTAAAAAACTTAGCAGTTCCGGTTTCGGGAAGTCGGATTTGTGGAATTGTGTGTCGCTCGAAAAATAAAAAGAGGCGGCTTTGTTAGGCCGCCTCTTTGACAAATAATAGTTTTAAAACTTAAACGTCCAGGTTCCTGACATCGAGCGCGTTTTGTTCGATAAAGCGACGACGCGGTTCGACCGCATCGCCCATCAAAACCGTGAAAACTTCATCGGTTTCGACCGCATCCTCGATTCTGACCTGAAGCAGCGTCCGCTTTTCCGGATCCATTGTGGTTTCCCAAAGCTGTTCGGGATTCATCTCGCCCAATCCTTTGTATCGCTGAATCGTCAAATCTTTTTTGGCTTCAGCCAGGATTCGTTCGAGCAGTTCGTCCCGGTTCGAAATTTCTTCGGATTTACCGTTTTCACCAATGATAAATGGCGAAGGCAACTCCTGTTCGAGCTTGCCGTAAATATCAACCGATTTTTGAAACTCGGCCAGACTCGCCAAATTCCAATCAAACACTACGGAGCCGGCGTTTGGTAGATGAATCTCAATTTCCCACAAACTGTGCTCGACATCTTCTTTTAAATCCGCTTTGTAACCGGCGGCAACAATTTTATGGCGTACCGCCTGCATCATTTCTTCGCTTTCAAAAACGTTGCGAGGCTTGATTTTATTCCCGTTGCCGTTAGCAATAATGCCGTCGCGCCCTGAAAAAGCCGATATTAACGCTTTCATCAAAACGTTGTCGTTTCCAATCCGGCGCGCAAACTTTTCCCGGTAACGTTTTAGTTCAACGACCTGTTCGAGCAGGCGTGCTAATTCCTTACCCTCGATAGTTTTGCCCGTTGTGGCAGATTTAACGGCTAAATCGCCGGTCGCCTGCCGCATCATGTATTTGGTCATCAAGCTTTCATTTTTGATGTACTCCTCTCTTTTCCCGCGTTTGACTTTGTAAAGCGGCGGCTGCGCGATGTAAATATAACCGCGTTCAACGAGTTCCGGCATTTGCCGATAAAAGAAAGTAAGGAGCAATGTTCTAATGTGCGAGCCGTCAACATCGGCGTCAGTCATTAAAACGATTTTGTGATACCGCAGTTTGTTAACGTCAAAATCGTCTTTGCCAATTCCGGTTCCGAGAGCGGTAATCAACGCCTTGATTTCGCCGTGTCCGAGCATCCGGTCAAACCGAGCTTTTTCGACGTTTAAGATTTTACCTTTGAGCGGCAGAACAGCCTGATTTTTGCGGTCGCGCCCTTGTTTTGCCGAACCGCCCGCCGAATCGCCTTCGACAATGTAAACTTCGGATAAAGCCGGATCTTTTTCCTGACAATCAGCTAATTTTCCGGGCAGAGTCGAAGTTCCGAGCGCGCTCTTGCGCACAATTTCGCGGGCTTTTCGGGCCGCTTCACGCGCTCTCGCCGCGTCAACCGCTTTCCCGATAATCTTTTTCGCGACAACCGGATTCTGCTCAAAAAACTCTCCCAAATGCTCGTTCAAAAACGATTCGACCGCACCCTTAACATCCGAATTGAGCTTACCCTTTGTTTGACCTTCAAATTGCGGCTGCGGCAATTTGACGCTAATTACGGCGACCAATCCTTCGCGCACGTCATCGCCGGAAAGCGCGGTTTTGAAATCTTTCGCGAGCCCCGAGCTTTGCGCGTAAGCGTTAATCGTTCGGGTAATCGCCGAACGAAAACCGGAAAGATGTGATCCACCGTCAACCGTGTTGATGTTGTTGGCAAATGAGTAAACTTTTTCGTCGTAGGTGTCGTTGTATTGCATCGCTACTTCAATCGAAAGATTGTCGTTGACCACTTCGACATAAACCGGTTCGTCATGCAGCACGGTTTTGTTTTTGTTCAGATGTTTAACGAATTCGCCGATTCCGCCGCTATAAAAGAATTCGTGTGAGCGCTCGGTTTCTTCGCGTTCGTCCTTGATAAAAATACGGATGCCTTTATTCAAAAACGCTTTTTCCCTGAGGCGCTCCGATAGTTTTTCAAAACTGAAAACCGTCGTGTCAAAAATTTCGCCGTCCGGTTTAAAAGTTATCTTCGTACCGCGTTTTTTGGTTCTCCCGGTTTCTTTGAGCGGGGCAACAGGAAGTCCGCGTTTGTATTCCTGTTCATTGGTTTTGCCGTCGCGCCAAATCTCGAGTTTGAGCCACTCGCTCAAGAAGTTAACGCAGGAAACGCCGACGCCGTGCAGACCGCCCGAAACTTTATAGGAATTTGAGTCAAATTTTCCGCCTGCGTGAAGCACGGTCATGACTACTTCAGCCGCCGAGCGACCTTCCTGTTTGTGAATGTCGGTCGGAATCCCGCGCCCGTTATCAATTACCGTGATTGAATCGTCCAAGTGAATCGTCACCTCAATCGTATCGCAGTAACCGGCGAGAGCCTCGTCAACCGAATTATCCACAACTTCGTAAACAAGATGGTGAAGTCCCATATCGCCGGTCGAGCCGATATACATGGCGGGGCGGGTGCGGACGGCATCGCGCCCTTCTAAAACCGTAATTGATTCCGCACTATAACCGTCTTTTTTCTTAGTTTCTTTTAAATCTTTTTCTGTTGTAGCCAATTTTTTATCCTCTGTGTTTTATTAAAACTAATTAATATGTTTCAAAACTTTGCCGTTTTCGACTTGAAAAACTGTCGCTCGATGCGCGAACTGCTCAACCAAAGTTTCTTTGGAAGTAGTCAAAAACGTTTGCGTTTTACCTTCTAAAAATTCGAGCAGTTTCCCCGTTCGCTTTTTGTCGAGCTCGGCGTCAATATCGTCAAGCAAAAAGAGCGGATACTCGCCGTTTCGCTCAAAATAAAGCTGAATCGCGGCCAGCTGTAAAATTAACAGTGCGCTGCGCTGTTGTCCGCTGCTCCCAAAGACGCGCAAATCGCGCCCGTCAAATAAAATCTCCAAGTCATCGCGATGAGTCCCGAGCAAGGTGTGTCCGGCGACCAATTCCGCCTGAACCCGCAGATTAAGCCGCTCAGCCAACAGGCTTTTGTAATCCTGCATGTCGCCTTTGCCCTCGAGCGAAGAAACATAGCGAATCGTCACGGTTTCGCGCTCAAACAGGCGCTTTTCGAGCGCTTTTTGCAGCAATTCGACATATCGGATTCGCGCTTTGTGAATCCGCGCGCTGTGCTGCACCAGTTGCTCGTTCCAGGGCTCAAGCAGCTCGCGCGTCTTTTCGACTGAGAAACCGTTTTCCTGCGCCGATTGCAAAAGTGAATTCTTTTGCTTAACAACGCGATTGTAATCATGCAGGGTTTGGACAAAGGCCGGATAAATCGCCGTAATCCCGCCGTCCAGAAACTTTCGCCTGGCGTCCGGAACTCCTCTGACAATTTCAAGTTCGGAAGCTGTAAAAACTACCGCGTGCAGCTGGCCCAAATATCTGTGAACCACTTCGCGTTTGCCATTTAGAGATAAGGTTTTTGAGTTTCCCTGCAGAGTTACTTGCAGACTCCGATGAATCTCCGCGCTCTGCTGAACCGTTCCGCGGACAAACGATAGTTCTTGGTCAAATGCAACGGCTTCTTGTAATTTGGCAGTCCGAAAACTTTTGGTTGTCGCCAGCAGATAAATTGCTTCGAGCCAGTTTGTTTTACCTTGTCCGTTGTCGCCCGTAATGATATTGAGGTTACCCTCGCAAAATATTTTACCGTTCGCATTACGGAAATTTTGCGTTTCAAGCGACTCCAGCAACATAACTAAATTTTACCACAAAACCTCGAATTTTACCGCTCCAAACTCATCAGAATCAAAATTTTACGGATAATTTTAATCTTCTTAAAACATTCCATACAACATTGTTTTTAATCCCAAAACATGTTAAAAAATAAGTAAGGTCGCTTTCATCGGCGTGTCTTCCTTACCCTCATCTCACATCAATTTATTTGGAGAAGACAATGCGTTTAATTAGTCTTGGAATTTTCTTATTCCTCGCGCTTTCGGTCAGCGTTTTGGGACAACAGAGCCAGCTCAAATCAACTGCGGAAGTTTCAATGCAGGCACCGTCATTTACGGCCACGGCAATGAGCGGCAAAACTTATAATCTGGCGGATTTGAAAGGCAAAATCGTCGTTATCAATCTCTGGTCAACCAGATGCGTTAACTGTGTTGACGAAACACCGGAGTTAAATTCTCTGGTGGATGCTTTCAAAGACAAAGACGTAGTGTTTTTGGCCTTTGCTCACGATGCTCTGCCGAATGTGCAAAAGTTCTTAAAAAAGAAACCGTTTAAATACGAAATCATTCCGGCAGGCTTGCAGGAAATGATTGTGCCTTACGGAGTTCCGGTCGGAAATGGTTTTTTTGATATTCCGTTTCCCACTCATATCTTGATTGATCAAACCGGCGTTATCAGGGTCAATGAGGTTGGCGTCGAAGGGGTGGCCGTACTCCGCCAAAAACTCTCGGATATTTTTAACGTTCATCAAACCATCAGTCAGAGATAATTTGTCAACTGTTGTTAATCTAGGCTATATTCTTCTTTCCGCCTTTGCGTGCGGAGAGGAGGCTTAGGCTAATTGGTAAGTCAGCAGTCTTGAAAACTGCCGCGAGAAATCGCTTGGGGGTTCGAGTCCCTCAGCCTCCGTTAGTCAAATTTTGGATTTTGGATTTTGGATTTTGGGTTATTCGTTGTAAATTGAAGGACTGAATGAATGATCATTCAGTCCTTTTGTTTTCATGAATCCTAGTCGTCTAAATCCACCTGATAAACGCGAGGCAATTTTGCGTGCGGCAACCGAAGTTTTTGCTCGCAACGGTTATTTCAATGCCAAGGTTTCGGACATCGCCCGCGCCGCAAACATTGCTGACGGGACGGTTTATCTATATTTCAAAAGCAAAGAAGAAATTTTGCATTCGATTTTTGATCGAACAATGGACGCCGGAATCGCGCAAGCCAGAGAAGAGCTTGCCAAATGCCCGAATTCGCAGGAGAAACTGCGCTCCCTAGCCCGGCTTCATCTGCAGCGATTGGGCGCAGATCGCGAGCTGGCAATCGTTTTCCAGGTTGAGCTGCGCGGCTCGACTAAATTTATGGAAGCGTTTTCCGCCGCCGGATTCGCTGAATACTTAAATTTGATTCGGGAAATTATCGAAGCCGGGCAACGCGAGGGAACGTTTAGAAAAGAGCTTCACGCCAAGGTTTGCGCCAAGATTCTTTACGGCGCGCTTGATGAAATGGCAACTAACTGGATTCTTTCAGACCGCACTTACGAGCTTGAAACAATGGCGGATTCGGTTTTGGATATCTTCTTTAACGGCGTGACAGACAAAAATAAGATGTAGGGGCGAGCGATTTATCCTTGTCCAATAAGCGTTGCTTTAAACGCGAAAATATCTTAAATTGGCACGAATTGTTCGCCTTCGGCTCATTGGGCGGTGCCCCTACATTTACATCCAATAAAATTGCTTTAAGGGATTATTCGCAATGGCAAAGTTGTAGTGGCCGTTCGAGCCGCTCCGGTAGCGTATTCTACAACTGTTTGCGCAATGCTCTTCGGGGCTTTATCCACCTCGACAATATCAAAAGGCTGCAAAGCGACGTTCGTTTGCTGTCCTTTCTTAATTAAATCCAGATTATAAGAAAGCATCTCGCGTTCGCTCGAGCCTTTTTTCAAACGGTACACATGGATATCTTTTTTTTTGGCGCGGTCATTTAACCCATAGGCCATCGCCACCGCATCGGTTAGAGTCAGCCCGCGTTCGGGAATCATATATTTGTTCGGCGCGCGCACTTCGCCGATCACGTAAACCGGCGCCGCGCTCAAAACTGTGATGACGTCACCGGGGCGAACAATCGGGTTAGCGTCGGTTTTGCCGTCGCGAATGTCGCTCAGACGATAGATTTGCGAAGGAATTTTAAGCGGATCAGCGCCGACGGTTGAGGGATTGCTGGCGACTTCGCCCGGTTCGGCGCATTGAAGCTGTTTGGTATGAATAATTTCGACCAGTCCGCTGGCCTGATCGGTTGTTCCGCCCGTGTATGAAAGCAGTTCCAGCAGCTTTACGCTGCGGCGCATATCGAATTGCTGCGGAGCTTTGACTTCGCCGTAAATCATTGCGGGCGGACGACTGCGTTTTTCTGTCACGCGGACATTGACCTGCGGGTCGCGCAAGTATTTTTTGAGCAGGGTAGTAATGTCGGCGCGAAGCGCGCGGTCGGTTTGACAAGTCGCCGAAACCGGCGTGTTAACAAAAGGCAACTGGATTTTTCCGTCTTCGTCAACCGTAAAACTGCCGCTGAAATCCGGTTCACCCAAGACTTTTAGTTCGATTTCATCGCCTATTCCGAGCAGATAACCGCGCGACTCCTGCTGGACAACTGCATTGGCGTTTGAATCCGTCGTTCCGCTCATCGCGGGCTTATCCTGCGCCGCGGCTATTGTTCCGGTTAAACCAAAAGCGCAGAAAAGCATTGTTGCGCTAAGTTGTTTTTTCATTTTTTCTTTGTCAAAATTGCTGTCGGATAACAGCCTAATAAATTTAACGAATGTTTCTAAATGCACGAGAATGGGAAGAGATTCCGCGCTGCATCAAGGATTGCTAGCTTAGCGCAGAAATCGTTTAGACTCAATTTGTTTCGGCATGGTTGGCTGTTTGCCGCAAACTTTGACAGGTGTCGTGTTGACACGCTCAGGCTTGGAACAGTAATTTTGAAGCGAATAGAATAATCAACGCGCCTCCCAAAGAATCAGATGGATCGCTTTTCTAACAATAATATAACTGTCGCGACGACCGAAGAACGTTTCTGGTTTATGCGTCGCCCGGTTCAGTTGATTTTGGATTTGCTGGTTTTAAGCACGGCGTTTTTGCTCTCATATGTTTTGAGATTTGACTTTCATCTGCCCGAATACTTTCTCAACAATGCTCTTGACCAGTTGCCATTTGTCGTCCTAGTACAGTTCATCGCGCTTTTTCTGGTCGGCGGTTACGCTCTGATCTGGCGTTATGTGTCGCTCGAAGATGCCAAGTTCTTTCTCTGGGCGGCCGTCGCCTCGGCAGTTTTTCTGCTGGTCGGAAGACTGCTCTTGCCGCCTTCGTTTGAGCGCTGGCAGGTGCCGGTTTCGGTCACTTTAATAACTACCATTTTAGGCTTTGGCGGAGTTTTCGGTCTTAGAATGCTCAGACGCTCGGTTTACGAAGTTTACGAAAAACGAGGTCATTCGACGGGGCGCAAACAGGCCAAACGACAGACGGCTCTGTTTGTCGGCGCGGGGCGCACCGGCGCGATAGCTGTCAAAGAGATTTTGAAACGAGGCGATTCGGGTCTTGAGATCAAAGGTTTTGTTGATGACGACCGCAACAAGCGCGGCGGGAGTGTCAACGGCGTCAAAGTTTTAGGCACAACACACGACCTGCCGCGGTTGGTCGAAGAAATGCAGATTAACCAGGTTATTCTCGCTCTCGACCGCACTTCGGGCAAAGATGTCCGCCGGATTACGGAAATTTGTCAGGAAATCAATATTAAAACCAGAATTGTTCCGAGCCTGCACGAAATTGTTGACGGTCAGGTGCAGCTCGAACGAATTCGCGACGTGCAAATCGAAGATTTGTTGGGCCGCGAACCAGTCGCTCTGGACAAAGAAGGGTTGAGCGAATTTTTAACCGAAAAAACTGTCATGGTGACCGGAGCGGGCGGTTCAATCGGATCGGAATTAGTACGTCAGATTTGCGAATTTAAACCTAAAAAGCTTTTGCTGGTCGAACGCGCAGAGTTTAATTTGTTTGAAATTGATCGCGAATTAAAACAAATTTTTCCCGACATTAACCGCGTCCCGCTAATCGCCGATACCTGCGATAAAACCAGAATGACGGAGATTTTTGACGAGTTTCGTCCCGCAGTTGTTTTTCACGCCGCCGCTCATAAGCACGTTCCGCTGATGGAACAGAATCCATGCGAAGCAATTAAAAACAACGTTTTCGCCACCGAAACAGTTGCCCGTCTGGCCGGTCAATTCAAAGCGGAGGCTTTCGTTTTGGTGTCAACCGATAAAGCCGTTAATCCGACGAGCGTTATGGGAGCGTCAAAACGGCTCGCAGAGTTGGCCGTCCAAAGCCTTAATCAACAACTTAGCACGCGCTACATGGCCGTCAGGTTTGGCAACGTTTTGGGCTCGACCGGTTCGGTCGTCCCGCTCTTTCGCGAACAGATTCGCAAAGGTGAGCCGATTACGGTCACGCACCGCGATATGACACGGTATTTTATGACGATTCCCGAAGCCTCGCAGCTCGTTTTACAGGCTGGCGCAATCGGTATGGGCGGAGAGATTTTTATTCTTGACATGGGCGAGCCGGTTCGGATCGTCCAGCTGGCCGAAGATTTAATCCGGCTGTCGGGTTTCCAGCCCTACGAAGATATAGATATTGTTTTTACCGGAATCCGTCCGGGTGAAAAGATGTTTGAGGAGCTTGAGATTTCGGGCGAAGGATTGGTGCGAACGCAGCACGCCAAAATTTTTATCGGGAAAATCGCCGCCGCCGCGCCTGCCGAAGTCAAACAAATGCTGCTTCGTTTTGCCGAAGCCGTGACACGCGCAGATGCAGGTGAAATTCGCTCTTTGCTCAATGAATTTTTACCTGAAGCCAGTATTGAAGTTCCTACAGAAACGCAAAAACAATTTGCGCTCAATCTCAGAAAAAATGCTTTGCGCGAAGGTAACGATGAGGCAGCGGCAATCGCTTCGTAAAAAATCGTACGACTCGGATGAAAAAACCGGCTGAATTAAAATGGCTCTGAGCGTTGAGCAAAGAAAATCGCCGCGCCTTTTTTTTAATATTAAAAGTTTGGGAGAAAATCGAAAAGATGGCAATTTTAGTGACGGGCGGAGCCGGATACATCGGTAGTGTCGCGGTCGAAGATTTACAGGCGCACGGAACCGAGGTCGTAGTTTTAGACAATTTATCACGCGGCCACCGAACCGCAGTTGCGCCTGCGGTTCGATTTTACGAAGGCGATATCGGCGATAAAGATTTAATCAAAAAAATTTGCCGCGAAAATCAAATTGAAGCCGTGATGCACTTTTCGGCCTTTGCATATGTCGGCGAATCAGTCGAAAAGCCGCAGATGTATTACGAAAATAACACCGAGCACACCGCGCGCCTTCTTGACGCGCTGATTGAAGCGGGAGTCAAAAAGTTTGTTTTTTCTTCGACCTGCGCCACTTACGGCGAACCGCAATACATGCCGCTGGACGAAAAGCATCCGCAAAAACCCGAAAGCCCTTACGGCTGGTCAAAATTGTTTGTCGAACAGATTTTAAAGGATTATGACCGCGCGTACGGCTTAAAGTTTGTAGCCCTGCGGTATTTTAACGCGTGCGGCGCCACCGCTCTGAGAGGCGAGCATCACGAACCCGAAACTCATCTGATTCCGCTCATTTTACAAGCTGCGCTCGGGCTGCGCCCGCACATTTCAGTTTTTGGCGACGACTATCCGACGCCAGACGGAACCGCTGTCAGAGATTACATCCACGTTTTGGATTTGAGTCAGGCGCACATTCTGGCTGTCAAACATCTGCAAACCGGCGGCGAGTCGGAATTTATCAACCTCGGCAACGGACAGGGGTTTTCGGTTTTAGAAGTTATTGACGCCGCGCGAAAAGTCACCGGCAAAGAAATCAAAACCGAAATCGCTCCGCGTCGCCCCGGCGATCCGTCGCGCCTGATTGCCGATGCGAGCAAAGCTAAACAATTGCTCGGGTGGGATCCGCAATTTGCCGAAATCGAAACTATCATTGAAAGCGCCTGGAAGTGGCATCTGGCAAATCCTCACGGATACAACGCGGCGTAAATCTTTATGAGTGATTTGTCCAGATTTGGCGTCAGCGCCGACGACGCTCTGTTACAAGGTTTTGACGCTCTGATTACAAGCCAGGGTTACGCAAATCGCTCGGAAGCGTTGCGCGACCTAATGCGCGAAGCCCTGGTTAAGTCTAAGCTTGAAACTTTGACAGTAGAAACTGACGAAGTTTTAGGGAGTTTAACTCTTGTCTATGACCATCATGCCAAAGATTTGGCTGACAAAATGGCTGATTTGCAGCACAATCATTTCGATCTAGTTGTTTCGGTATTGCACGTTCACGTTAATCATGATGATTGCCTGGAGGTAATTGTTTTGCGCGGCAAACTTCGTCAGGTTCGAACTTTATCCGATGGATTATTGAGCTTGAAAGGGGTCAAACATGGAGAACTTTTCCTCACTTTACCGACTAATAAAATCGCCAAATGAAAATTTTTCATTTGGCGATTTTTAGCGAATCCGATTAGTTGATTAGTTACGTAAATCACCAAGTAGCACGAAATAATAAATCGTGCCAAATATCACATCAATGTTGTAAACTGGTTTTTCCTTTTTGAAAAAGCGTTAATCCAGCCTCGATTGATGCCCTCGCAAAATATTTACGTGTCGAGTTTGATCGGAGAAATTTATGTCTAAAGCGATTTGGTGTCTTGCTCTCCTGATATCTTCTTTTTTTGTCGCCACTGCTCAAGATAAATTGTCGCGGACGTTTTCAGGCGTGATTCTAACGCAGCAGTTTGAAGCCGTCCCGAATGTTAATATCGAAGTCAAAACGGAAAATGGAAAACTGAACGCAGTCAGCGACGCCGAAGGAAACTTTAACTTAACAGTTCCGCGCGACAATTTGTCGGTCGCTTTTTCCGGAAATAATATTGCGCCGCAAACGCGTCTCTTCGCGGCGACCGACAAGCTCGAAAATCTGCAAATCAAAATCGTTTTTACCGTCGCGCCGGTTAACGAAACTGTCGTTATTGAAGACAACACCTTGACTCCGCAAATCGAATTTCGCAACAAAAATATTTATAATAAAACTCTTTTTTCGCGCGACGACCAGATTTTTCAAACTCTCAATGCCGGCATCAATGCCGGTCAGCACGAAGGCGGCGGCAAATCACTGGAAGTTCGTCGTTTCGGATTTAATCTCGACCACGGCGGCGTCAACGGCGGTTTGAAGATTCTGGTTGATGACGTGCAGCAAAATCAGGGCACGCAGGCGCACGGTCAAGGCTATCTCGGAATGTTAAAATCTTTGTCGCCGGAATTGGTGGACGATGTTTCGATTATTAACGGCCCGTTTTCAGCTCAGTACGGTGATTTCTCTGGCTTGGGCGTGGTTCAGATTCGTCTTAAGGAACAATTGCCAAACCAGCTGACTCTGCGTCTTTCCGGCGGCAACTTTAATACTTTCCGCACCTTTCTGGCGTACAGCCCGAAAATCAAAAACGTCGCCTCATTCGTTTCTTACGAAGGCTCGCGTTCGGACGGCCCTTTTCTCAATCCGCTCAGGTATAAACGCGACAACTTAACCGGCAATTTTACTTATAACCGGAGCGATCATGAAGCTTACGGATTCAAGTTCAACGCCGCGCGCAACACGTTTTTCTCTTCGGGGCAAATTCCGCTTGACGAAGTTAACGCCGGACGGCTCGATAGATTCAGTTTTGTTGATCCAAACGACGGCGGCAAAGTTTATTCCGACGGCGGCAGCGCTTACTACCGCCGGGAGTTTGCTTCCGGGAGCAGTTTCAAAGCCGACGGTTTTGTTTCGCGCTCGCTGTTTGATTTGTATTCAAACTTTACATTTTTTCTGCTTGATCCGGTTTACGGCGATGAGATTGAGCAGCACGATTCGAGATTGCAGGAAGGCGCAAATGTTCAATATCTTCAACCGTACAAACTGGGACGCAATCAATCGCTCTTAACAATCGGCGGCAATCTGCATTTCAATCAAATCAACGTTGGACTTTATCCAACCATCGCTCGCAATCCAAACCGCCGAGCGCAGCCGGAAAATCTCGTTTATCGCGATGATAACGGCGACGGGCTTGATGACGTGCTCTACACTTCGGCTCTGGCCAAAGTCAATAATTATGCGGTTTATGTCCAAAACGGGGTTGATTTTTATAACGGTCACGTTCATCTCGAAGGCGGTTTGCGGCTCGACACCTTTACTTTTAACGTCAACGGT
>JBBQUS010000035.1:0-55572 GCA_038212235.1 Pyrinomonadales bacterium | reverse complement strand
ATTAGAAGAAGCTCTGGAAGCAAGCTACGGCGTGATCGAGAAAATGCTTAATCAAATGTAGGGGTGCGGGCTTGTCCCCACCCAATGAGCCGACAGGCGAACAATGCGTTATTATCCAAAGCATTTTCGCGTTGCAAAGCCTACGCTCATTGGGTGGGGACAAGCCGCTCGCCCCTACAAATTATTTGCTTTTTAACTTGAAGTTGAGAATGCATGGCGATTTGTCATCGTGTTTTCAGTTTGATGAATATCGCTCTCCTGCGAAGAATCTTTCTCATGCTTGTTGTGCGAAGTAATCAACACCACCGAACCGACAATCACTCCTGCGCCAATCAGCATTTGCGCGGTAAACGATTCGCCTGCAATTAACCAGCCGAGCAAAACCGCAATTACGGGATTAACATAGGCATAAGTTGCCACCATGGCGGGCTGCGCGTTTTTCAAAAGCCAGCTGTACGCCGTAAAACTGATGATTGAGCCGAAAATGATGAGATAGGCAAAACCCAGCCAGGAGTTTGTAGAAACATCTGCAAGGCGAAAATGCGACATTTCGCCCGTCACCAGACTGACCAGAAGTAAAACCGTTCCGCCCGCGAGCATCTGCATTCCAGAAGTCAAAAGAGATGATTTCGGAGTCGTCGCCCGCAAACCGTAAATCGAACCGATAGCCCATGACAGAGCCGCCGCAATTACCAAAAGCGTGCCGAAAAGCTGTTTTGAGTTGTCAGTTTGAGCATTGTCGCCTCCGCTCTGACCGCTGATTAAAAGGTAAACTCCGAGAAAACCGAGCAGCAGTCCGAGCGCGACTTTCCAGCTTGGACGCTTTCCCTTGAGCCATAACCAGCCGAGCAAAACAATCCAAAACGGTTCGGTTGCCACCAGCAGCGCCGCCAGACTCGATGAAATATAATGTTCGGCTAAAACCACGCCCCCGTTGCCGCCCAGCAGCAAGAGCGTTCCGACAATAAAGCTCGTCCGCCACTGCTTAAAAGTCGGCTTCTCATAATCCGGCGAAAGTCTCGCCCAAGTGTAGAGAATCGAACCGGCAATAAAAAATCGCGAACCTGCCAGTAAAAATGTCGGCAGAGTTTCAATCGCATATTTAATGGCCAGATACGTCGAACCCCAGAAAATATAGACTGCCGCAAATGCCGCTATCAGCAAAAGCGACACCTGTTTGACGTTTTGATTTGTTTGCGTTGCTTCCCGCATAACTGCTCCCTATTCTTTTAATTTCTTTTTGCGCGGCTTTGGATTTGAAATTTCTTCCAGATCAACACCCAGATTTTCGAGCGGCAGAGCCGTCGTTTCTTTGATCGTCTGCAAAACTATCGTCGTTCGCGTCGAGACAATTTCAGGCAGATTTTTTAATTTTTCACGAAAGAATTTGCCAAGTTCATCGGTATTTTTGGCGCGCACCTTAAGCAAATAACAATCTTCGCCGGCAATGTCGTGAACTTCCAGAACTTCAGGAATTTGCGCCAAAACTCCGCCGATGCTGCCGCAAAAACTCGTTCGCACAAAAACAAACGCCGTCAGCCCGAAACCAACCTGATTAGCGTCAATTTCCGCCGCATAACCGCGAATCACGCCGCGCTCTTCGAGCTTTCTGACGCGCTCCAAAACCGCCGACGGCGCGAGTCCGACTTGACGCGCGATTTCTACATTTGAAATACGTGCGTCCTGCTGAATAATGTTTAGTATTTTTGTGTCAATTTCGTTTATCATTCTGATAATTCCCAAAAAAAAGAATAATCTTCTGAAGAGTCTTTTGTCAACAGAATTTATTCTCTTATTTATCAAACGTCGCAAAATAAAAACGGCAAATGAAAAAGCGGAGAGGATGATCGAGTTATCATCCACTCCGCTTTCTCTTACAATCAACTTTGCGTTTTATTTGGAGGGCATCGTCATTGCCGCGACCATTGATTTTTGCTTATCCGTCAAAGTAATGTTCATTTTTTCAAGCGTTTCATGATTGAGAGTTCCGGTAACTTTAAGGCCGTTTGCTTCTTGAAATTTTTTCAATCCATCGCGCGTAGGATCATCTAATTTGCCGCTGGCGTCGCCGCTGTACATTGCTTTGTCTTTTAACATTTTCTGTGCCTGAGTAATTTGATCCTTATTGGCGCGAAAGACGCCCGCGCTCTTCGGCTTGCCTTTGTTCTCAGAAGCCATTTTCTCAGAAGCCACTTTTTCGGTGGTCATGCTTTTCTTCTCGGAAACCGGGATCATTTTTTGTTTATCGGTCAGAGAAATATTCATTTTTTCAAGCGTCGCGCGATTTAAAGTTCCGGTCGCAGGCATTGCTTCCGCAGTTTGATATTTCCTGAGCGCCGCGCGTGTCGCGTCATCGAGTTTCCCGGTTTCCTCGCCCGCGTAATCTCCCTTGTCCTTTAACATCTTTTGGGCTTGCATGACCTGCTCTTTACTAGCCTTGAACACAGGCGCGTGTTTGGTGGAAGCACTCGCGTCTGTTGACGACGATGCCGCCGGTGTCATTTGCGCCATAATTGGAAAGCTGAGCGCAAAAACAAAAAGTAAAATGCTGACGGTTGCTTTCATTTGAGTTCTCCTAAAATTTTAAGTTGTAAAGTTTAAGGGGTTTGTAAGGGTTTTTGAATTTTACACTCAAACGGTAAACTGTCAAGCATTGAAGTCAATTATTGAAACGCCGTTGTTCTAAATTTGCGGAATTTTAACCGCAGAGCCGTCTTGATTTGATTTTCGCGCCGCGTCCAGAACAACTTGTGTTTTTAATCCGTCTTCGAAAGTCGCGGCCGTTTCAACCGTGTTTCTGCCTGCATGTAAAGCTGCCGCGATTTCCCTCGAAAAATTCATAAACCCGCGCGACCAGCCGCCGGGTTGAACATTCGGCGCGGCTGCGCCCAACTCAATCTCAACCGGATGCCATTCGTGATCAGTCATTTTGGAATGCCAGAGCGCCCCGCCTTCTTCGATTGCCAGAGCGCCCATTGTTCCGAAAATCTCGACCCGGTGTTCAAATTTACCGGCTTCGACGACCGATAGTGAAACGGTGGCGCTTCCGTTAAGCGCAAATTCCGAATCGTTCAGCCGAACAATTAAATTCGCTTCGTCATCGCTCGTCACGCGGCGTGTTTGGTTCGAATTTTGGTCGGTTCGCTCTTTAATATTGGTTTTGAGCAAACAGAAAACCTCAGCGATTTCCGCACCCGTCAGCCAACGAAAAGCGTCAATAGCGTGTGAGCCGATGGCTCCGAGCGCGCCGCCGCCCTGTTCGGCGTCAGACCACCAATTCCAGCCGACATCCTGCGTTCCGCGCGAGGCGTTGCGAAACAGGATTTTGCAGTGCATGATTTTGCCGATGTCGCCCGCCCGAATCATTTCAAAAGCGCGGCGTCTGCCGTTCAAAAAACGCAGTTCGTGATTGATTAAAGCCAGAACATTTTTTTCGCGCGCCTTGTCCGTCATTTCACGCGCTTCGGCAACGTTCATTGCCATCGGTTTTTCGCACAAAACGTGCTTGCCGAGTTCGAGCGCGCGCAGCGTCATCTCGTGGTGAAATTTAGGCGGCGTGACGATGCTGATCAAATCAACGTCGTCTCGCGCAACGGTTTCGCGCCAATCGTCAGTAAAGTGAGAAATATTAAATTCCCGCGCCGTGCTTTCGGCGTTTGCCCGACTGGCGCTGGCGACCGAGACGATTTCTACGTCGTCGAGAGCTAAAAACGAAGGGATTTGCGTTTTTCTGGCAAAACCGGTTCCGATAATTCCAATGCGTATTTTATTAATCATAAAAGTCTAATAGACCGCAGATGATGCGGATTAGTAAAGATTTTCGCTGATTCCGAATAATAATTAAATCTGCATTATCTGCGGTCTATCTATATCCTAATCCTGATGTTGCCAGGGACTCCTCAACCGCCAGGCGCGGATTGATGACGCCCCAGCCCTGACGATCAACTTCATAATGCGGCAAACGTTCCGCAGTGTTGATTAAAATACGTTTGATTTGCTGCGGCGTTAATTGCGGGTTAGCTTCGAGCATTTGCGCGGCGAGCGATGAGACAATCGGCGCGCTGAAACTGGTGCCGTCCACATATTTGTAATGTCTGGTAATCAAATTTTCCTGGCCGAGTTTGAGCGCAATAATCTGCCGCAACATATACGCCGGGCGGTCAAGAGCGTTATCGAGCGCAGCATCAACGCTTGGATTTTTTCTGATGATGTCGTGCAAATCTTCGTCCCGTGATTTATCTAAAATTTCGAGCAATTCGGCTTCTTTAGCGGTTGGTGTATTGGGTAAAATCGGAGCGGGAATCCAGATTGAAGGGGCAATAATTTCGGGCTTTTGCAAACCGTCAACGGTGGGGCCGTAGGACGAACGATACATTCCGCGTTTTGTCCGGTCAATCGAATTATGATCGTCAAGTCCGCCGACAGCAATCGCCGATGGCGCGCTGGCAGGCGGAAAAACCGGATGATTCGGCGTGTGCCCCGAATTGCCGCAGGCGCAGACAACCGTTAGACCGGCATGAACGGCTTTTTCGACCGTTTGAGATAAAGAATCCTGCAAATACGGTGTTTCAAAATCGCCGCCCGCCGAAATATTCACGACGCGAATGTTAAATTTTTCGCGATTTAAGAGCACCCATTCCAAACCTTCCTGAATATTTTCGGAAGTAATGCGTCCGGTTTTGGCGAGCTTGACCAAAACGACGCCCGCTTCCGGCGCAATCCCGCGATAAAACCCGTTTGACAGAGTGCCGTTGCCCGCCGCTACAACCGATGTCATCATCCCATGCCAGCTGGCGACATCAGGCTGAAAAAGCGAGGAAATATCGCCGTTTGGCGCGAGCAAACTGTGGTAAGCGAGAATCCGGTTATACGGCGAGGTCAAATCCAAATGCGGGTAAAAACCGGAATCGAGAAACGCAATCGTGACGCCTTTGCCGGTAAAACGTTCATCCGAATCAAGACGAAGCGGCGTTGAAAGAACGTGCGAGCCATCCTTTTGGACAGCGGCTTCGCTGACAATCTGATCTTTGGCGTTTTCAAAAAGCCGGGCGCAGCGCGAACAAACTGCCTCAATCGTCGCTGCGCCTGGCGCGTTGGCGCGAATGAGCCGCTGCAGATCCGGAGCCAGTGTCACAAGCGGAATAAACACTCCGCCGCGTAATTCACGCGAACAAACCGGACATGATTCGTCGCCCGCCGCGAGATCGGCCGTAACAGTTTGTTTATGAACAAAAAACTCTCTAGGCATGAGGACAGTAATCTTTTTATAACAGTTACTTCAGAATTACATCACATTTACCCTCTAACTTAAAAGTTTGGAACTGTCGGGCGTAGCGGAGCATGAGAAAAAACTGATTATTTGTTGTCGGACGTCAGCGATATGGAATCGTAAACACAGCTAATCAACCGGCAAATCCGCTTTTCGAAGATAGAGTTTTTGCACTGAGCCGTAATCGTTGGGCTCCCTGTCGTCCGCGTTATCCTTTTGGAAGGTAAAACCGAGGTAAATCCCCTGGCTCGCGGCGAAATGAGCGAGCGCAACACTAAAATAAACAGTCGTGCGCGGCGGCAGAACTGTTTTTGAATACATATCAAAACCGTTGATGCGCGTTTCGCCCTTTTCGAGCTCCATCACATAACGCGAAGAAATTTCCGCGCCGTCGCACGCGCCCTTGCATTTCGGATTAAAAATCATGCTGTTCGTATCAATCGAAACGGGCAAATCGGATGCATTTGTCAAGGTAAACCACGCGACCTTTGCTTTATCTTTTGGCAGTTTCAATTTGCTTTTATTCGCCGCGCCAGGTTCGGCAATTTTCTGATCCCAAAAACTTTCCGTATCGCCGTAATGCGAAAATTTGGCGGTGATTTTTTTCGCCAGCATCGGCACTTCCGCCGTTGCCTGTTTATCTCTTGCGGCTTTTCGAGCTTCAACTTCGGCGCGTCCTTTTTTGCCGCGTTCTTCCAACCTAATCTCTAATTCACTTGGCTGATATGACGGAATCAACTGCCAGAGTTTTTCACCCGTTTCAACATTGAACAAAAACAAATTCTGATTTCTGCCGCCGATTGCAAAAATCTTCCCGTCAGGACTAAAAGTAATTTCATCGTTGCCCGAAAAGCCAATATCAAACTTCTTCAACGGTTTTGGTTCATTTAACTTCCATAAGAATACATAGCTGCTAATGTCGTAAGAAACAAAGTTTTTGCCGTTCGGATTGATTTTAACGCTTTGAATATAGGCAGTTTCTTTATCGTTAAACTGTTTTATTTCTTTACCGCTTTCCGCATCACGCAATCGTATTTTCAGCTTGTCTCTGCCGTCGCAAACTGTGAGAAAACTTTTCATATCCGCGACAAATTCTATCGAACAACCTTTTTCAGCATATTTTAAAACACGAATCGGTTTGTCTTGGTTTACATTCCATACTCTGATTTTTCCATCAGCGTAATTTGCAATAATTTCTTTGCCGTCCTTACTGAACTCGGCGGAATATATAGGAACTGCATCATAACCGATTCCTCTATTTCCGCTCGTTTCTTCATATTTTTCGGCGGTTTTAAAGTTTTTTATAACCTCCAAAGTTTGAGCATTCCAAATCTCAAACGAAGTTAAGTTGCCGTTTGTTAATAAATATTTTCCGTCAGGACTAAAGTCAGTAATTTTAGATTTGTGCCATAAATTTTGTTTCGTTTCAGAAAGAATTTTTCCATTTTGCCAATCCCAGATTTTTAGATTTTCCATTTCGGCGGAAGAAACCAATTTTTTACCGTCAGGACTAAACTTAATTTTGTCTATTGGTCTTTGATGACCGACGAGTTTTTTAAGCAACATTTGTTTTTGAGTATCAAACACGTAAATATTTTTATCACTTCCCGCAACAGCTAAAACTTTTCCGTCAGGAGAAAAATCCATTGTTTTAATCATACTCGGATGTCCGTCGAGATAATAAAATCTGCCGCTTTCCAGATTTGTAATTTTGATCGAAGCATCGCTCCAACCTTTTCCTTCGGCAAACAGAGTTCCGTCATAACTCAGATCAAAAGCTCGCCCTCCGATTGAAATTGAATCAAGTTTCGACGTAACGCCGCTTTTAGAATTTGTGATGGTAAATGAATCAACGTCCTTAGTTGCAGCAGCAATCTTTGTTCTCGGTTGAATTAAATCAACATTTGGTTTTGATTCAGTCAAAGCGAGAACTTTTCCCGTGTTTGCATCCCAAGTTTGATAAGTTCCATTGACGCTTTTGGTGACGAGCGTTTTGCCATCCTTGCTCCAATAAAATTCTTTGAGATTGGTGCTTTCGTCGGCTTTGCGGATAAAACTCGTTTTTCTCGTCCAAATCTGCCGACCGCTTTTTACGTCCCAAAGAATAAGATTGCCGTCGCCTGCCGAATATGAAACGAGTTGCGAATCGTCAGGGCTGAAGTGAACTTCCAAAATGTCGTGCGTGTGTCCGGTTTGAAAGAAAGTTTCCTGTGCGTTTGAGATTTGCAGCAAAAACAAAACGGCGAAAAAGAGAAAGAGAAATTTCTTCATATAAAGTTTGTCGAATGGTTTTATCAAATTGCCTGGCAGTCGGTTAGATGCCTAAGATAGAAAAAAGCTCCTGACGGCAAAATTTATGAATGAAACTTACGATGTCGCCGTGATTGGCGGCGGACATAATGGTTTGACGTGCGCTTGTTACCTGGCGAAAGCCGGATTGAAAGTCGTTGTTTTGGAACGGCGGCACATCATCGGCGGCGCGGTTTGCACGCAGGATGATTTGATCGAAGGCTACAAGATTGATGTCGGCTCATCGGCTCACATCATGATTCATCTGACGCCGGTGATTAAAGATTTGGAGCTGGAAAAATTCGGGCTCGTTTACATTGACTGCGACCCATTTGCGTTTGCTCCGCTCCCCGACGGCGCGGGCGCAATTTATTTTTGGAAAGATGTTGATAAAACGTGTGAATCAATCGCGCGCATTTCGCCCGAAGACGCCGACCGTTACAAAATATTTGTGACCGAATGGGAGAAATTGAACGAAGGTGTTTTCGCCGCGTTTCTTAAGCCGCCGACAATGGTTAATCTCGGTCGGCATATGATTTTCGGGACAAAGTCGAAAAATCCTGCCGACATGGTGCGCAAACTGATGACGAGCTACGGCGCGCTCGTCAAACAAACTTTTAAGCACGAAGGCTTGCGCGCAGCAATGGCGTGGCTGGCGGCGCAATCGGGGCCGCCGCCGACGGCGATGGCTTCGGGAGACTTCCTAGGCTGGCATTCAATGATTCACAAAAGCGGCGTCAAACGTCCCAAAGGCGGTTCGGGAGCGCTCACGCAGGCAATGGCAAGATGCCTCGAACATCACGGCGGCAAGATTTTATTAAACTCGGAAGTCGCTCAAATCGAAGTTTCCAATAACGAAACCGGCGGCATTGTTTTAGAAAACGGCGAACGCATTGAAGCAACGCGCATTGTTTCCAACGCTCACGTTCACACGACATTTTTAAAACTCATCGGCGCGGAAAACCTTCCAGCAGGTTTGGCTGAAAGAATCGAAAACGTTCGCATCGGCAACGGTTTCGGGATGATTGTGCGGTGCGCCGTTTCGGAACTGCCCGATTATTTGAGCGCGCCAAACGGCGGCAAAGCGTCGGACTGTCATCACGGTTTGCAATTGATGTGTCCGACAATGGAATATCTCGACCGCAGTTATGCCGATTATCTAAACGGAATTCCGTCAAAAAATCCCGGCGCCCTGGCAATGACTTTTTCATCTGTTGACCCGACGCTCGCGCCCGCAGGACGACACACGCTTTTCATCTGGGGGCAATATTATCCTTACGAATTATCGAACGGCGAAAACTGGAAAGACATCGAAGACCGCGAAGCCGACAAACTGATTGATGTGGTGAATTCTTACGCACCGAACGTCAAAAATTCTATTCTCGAACGCTTCGTTCAATCGCCTTTAGATTTGGAACAGCGGCTCGGACTCTTAAGAGGAAACGTGATGCACGTCGAAATGGATTTCGACCAGATGTTTATGTTCCGCCCCCTACCCGAAATGAGCGCGTACAAAACGCCGATCAAAAATCTTTATTTAACAGGAGCGTCCACGCATCCCGGCGGCGGAGTTTTTGCGGCAAGCGGACATAATACGGCGCAGGTTGTTTTGAAAGATATAAAGGGCGGTTGGTTTTAAAGATGATTTTGCGGGTCGTCGGTTTGCAGTCCTTCATCTTTGGCAGCGGACAGTAAACGGACATCGGAAGCAAGAAAAATCAACGCCGGAAGATTGGCAGATTGAAACTGAGCATTTGCCAGCAGAGCAGAAGCAAGCTGAATCGCGTCGCCCGCTCTGAGCGGATAATTTTCAAGTAATCTTTGCGATTCGAGCAGAACCGCATCCGACAAATCAATCATTTCATACTGAAACTTGGAAACAGCCAAAAAATCTTTTGAAAATGCCGCATATTCTGCCGATGAAATACTCGATTCACGGCGGCGGCGATTCAATGCACTCAACACTTCGGCGATACTGAGTTTTGAAGTATAAATGGTGTTGTTACTCGCGCTCAAAAACTCGTTTTTTATCCAGTTGCTGCCGATTTCGATAACGTGGCGTTTGAGCATCGAACTGCTGTCGGCGTAATAAAGCCGATTCATCCGCGAGCCTTGCGGTCTTCATCAATATAGTCGCCCAGAAGTTTTTCGCCGGAAAAAAGTTTTCCTAATTTCTGTCTTTCTTCTTCGGAAAGAATGTCTTTTTCAGAAACCGGAAATTTAAGCGAACTTGTCAACCCTGCTTCCCGCAAAACTCTACCGGCTTTTTCCTGAAAATTTTCCGCGCTGTTTTCTTCAATATCATGAACATCTATTTCAACCACCTTATTTTCCGGCAAATCAAGCGGCTGCAAAGGACGCAAAATCCCGTTTTCGTAAATTGCCTGAATATTCTGGCTCATAATACGAAAGCTTAACAGAACTTCAGATTTTTACAAAAATAATTTCCGCCCAACGATTTAAGATGAGTTAATACAAAACGCCAATCAAAAATCTCTGTCTGACAGGAGCATCAACCCATCCCGGCGGCGGAGTCTTTGCCGCATCATGACACAACACGGCGCAGGTAGTTTTGAAAGATGTGAAGGGAAGTTGGTCTTAAAATTTGTAATGAGAAGTGCCCCTCAAACAAATTCAACTTTGAATTTGTTTGAGGGGCATTCTCTATTTATAGTTTTGGGGATTGGAACAATCTTCTGGGCCGGCACAAGTGAGCAACGCTCAGAGCTACAAAATCTACTCAGAAATCCAAGCGATTATTGCTCTATCGAGATTTGCGCTGCTGGCGGCAGAAAGAATGCAATCTGTTATTGTCTGGTTGCTAAAGCCAATTTCCAGGCTACAAAATCTACTCCAATATCTGCACCATTGCTTCCTCTGTTAAGATACGCGCTGCTGGCGGAAAGCCTGTAATTCATTGTTGCCAGGCTTCTAAAGCCAACTTCCGCATCTGTCGCCGGAAAGTAGTTATTGACCGGAAGGCGAGAAGCAGAACCGCCGATGATTACGTTTCCGGTAATCACGGAAGCAGGCGCGTAAAAGTTGATTGAATCCAGCCCGACTCCGTGTGAATCCCCGATAAACCCGTAATCATTGTGTTCTGCAATGTTATCTTTAAAAATCAGCCTTCTAGTCGGATTACCATAAAATGAAACGATATTTCCCGTTTGCGTGATGGTATTGTGCTCAAACGAGATGTCTTCACCATCCGTTATTTTAACGAACAATCCGTTGATATTAGTAAAGAGGTTGTTCTTGATGGCGATGCGTTTGGCGGTTTGGGACGGGCCGGAATCGTCCAAACCCAAAATATTAACACCGCCTTCACTGTTTCTGACGATATTGTTGCTGAATGTGACATCTTCTACTATTGCCTGCGGCATCGTCCCGTTCTCTGAGCGAATGGTAAACAAAATAGCGACCCCGGCTTGAGCATCCGCCCAATTATTCTCGAAGACATTGCCGTCCACCAGGACGCTTCTCGCATTTTTAAGCTCGAAGAGATTTTTGACCATGTAGCCTTGTCCTCTCCACGCTGCGGGGCGTGTGCAATAATTGTGTCTAAACTCTATATTTGTCGGAACCATGTTTGGAATGTAAGCATAAGCGCCGCCCAAAATAAACGGATAGCTGGCTGCTTCAAGACGGTTGTTGATAATGCGGTAATTTCCCGATCCGTTCCATCCGGCGATAGCCTGAGAGTCCTGTCCGCGAACCTTAAATTGGTCAAACCATGAATTTGTAATATCGGTGTCACGCGAGTTTAACGCCAGCCCGCGCTTGAGTTCCTGATTCGCAAAGGGATGAACATAGGAACGGTCTAAAATCAAATGATGCGCCTGACTGTCAAAGGTGCTCTGCGTCGCTTCGGCGGTTCCAAATCTAATCAATTCGTAGGCAAATGCAGTATTGGTCGCGGGGCGAACTTCAATACCGATCAGTTTGTAGTGATGCGCCTGCAATTCGGTTTCGATAGCTGCGCTGCCATTGCCTAAAGTGGTAATGGTTGCCATTTTTGCCACATCGGCCGGCGTGACCCGTTTGCCTGCGGGCAGCTCTGCCGCGCGTGACGATTGAATCGTGATATAAGCCGTCGAAGTCGTATTTTTATTTCTTAGATAGATTGTGCCTGGAAATACCGCGCCTGCCTCGAGCACAAGCGTGTCGCCGGGACTCGCATTATCAACAGCCTGCTGTAAATTATCGCCGGCGCGAACCGTCGTCACTGTGGCGACGACTTGGGGCGGTTTTACTGATTGAGCGACGTCGCTCTGAGAGAATGTGTTTGCACTTATTGACGCGGTTGTTTCGGCAGCGACAGCGGAGAGTGATGTATTGTCGGCTAACGCGACGCTTGATGCCGTAGATGCTATTGCAAACAGCGTGGCAAGGATTACGGCCTTGATTTGGAGAGAGAGTTTTAATCTGGTCATTTGTATCCTCAAGTTTTTAAATTGGTTGACTAACTTGCGAGGGGGTGAAATTACGTTGCTCTGAAGGCAGCTATAGGCAATCGGCGACAAACTGATCGAAGATGCAGGTTTGCTTTTTTACGCTGTATATTTTGGTTGCTGTGTTTGAGGAAGCGAGTAATTTCTATTGAGTAAAACAACATTAAACTTTGTTTATGTAGTTTTAATAAATACTATCACACCAATTATTGAAAAGTGAAGATAATTTTAATGGCTTAGTGCGGCGCAGCGCTTGGAGCAGTTACTGAGGAGCAGATTTTCCTGCAAAATGCTGAATTTACAGGAAAAACAAATTCGAGGCGGGAGCAATCTATTTGGCGGATTTAAGTAAGTTTTGCAAAAAATGTTCGGCTTCTTTGAGTCCGGTATCGCGACCGGCGACGAGATCATCAATCGTCGGTGTCACGATTTTATCCGGCGTCACGCCGCTCGCGACAGCTGCTTTTCCGGCAACGTGCTGATTATTGTCCGACATCCGTCGGGCTTTGCTTAAGCTGCTGTTCGCGTTGCATAAAGAGAAGGGGCGGACGAAGCCAACTTCATCAGACTGACTGCGGTTTAAGATTGAACCGAATTAAATAAAATAAGCAGTGCCGCAGTTGCTGCGAAGATTGCCAAACCAAACGTGGACGCGAGATTGTAAAAATACCGATTAGCGATTTGATGCTTGAAATTTTTCGCCGACTTGAAATTCGCCGACTTGAAAAACGTAGAATTTTGAATTCTTGACGAATCAAAATCTGCGAAGGCCTGCCAGCATTTGTTTCAACAGATTAAGCGCTGCGTTTTGAGTTTTGCAATTTGAATAATCTCTTTGTTTGGACGATCAAATGACGGTGATTTCAGCATCGTCAGCGACGTAACGGGCATAGCGATAATCACGGATGGCGGAGATTTGTTCGTTTTCCAGAGTGAGCAGCAGAAAATAAGACGGGCGCGTGGATGCAATTTGAGGATTGAAGACGAGAATCGCCGGACGGCTTTCGACGAGGCCGAATTTGAAGTGCCAGTCGCGCCTGTTTTTGTAGTTGTGAAAATAATTATCGCTGATTTCAGCAGCGCCGCGCAGCTTTGTTTTGTTGACGAGATCGAGGCGAGCTTCGTCGGTTAGCATTTGCCGGACGGCTTCGAAGTCGCGGGCGTTGAAATGGTCAATGTAGCGAGTCAGCAAGCTGTATTCTCGTTCGTTCAAAGCGGGCGCGGCGGTTTCAATTTTCTCGCCGAGTTCGCGTAGGCGAACGCGTCCGCGATAGAGCAGGGCTTTAATTTCGGGAACACTGGCGTCGAGCAGTTCCGAAATTTCGGCGAGCGAATAGCCGAGAACGTCTTTGAGAATCACGCAGCTTCGCTGTCTGGGCGCAAGTTTGAGAAATATTTTTAAAGCAACGGCGGTCAATTCCTTTTTCTCGAGCGGCAGCTCGCTTGGTTTGGCAACAAAGTTTTCATCGAGTTGTTCCATCGTTTGCAGATTGCGGCGGCGCAGATAATCAATCGCTTTGTTGTGAGCGATGCGGAAAAGCCAGCCGCGCAAATTAACGCCCGTTTTGACTAATGGCAGCGAATAATAAGCCTTGACGACGGTTTCCTGAACTACGTCTTCGCCATCTATCGCCGAGCCGATCATGCGGGCGGCATAACGGTGAAGTTCGGGGCGAATTGTTTTGATCAAATCTTCAAATTCGCTCCGAATTTGCGTCAATTCCGGTGAGAGGTTTGCCGTCATAATTTAAAAAATAACCAGCTTTGAGAAACTGTTTTCGTTTGGTTTCGGTTATCCCGAAACTGCGGCTTTGCTACGTGCGGAACGTTTTTCTTTGGCGCGTTCGCGAAAATCCGCCATCACCGTTTTGACATTCGGCACGCGCATTACCAGTTGTTCGAGATTCGTCAATAGCTGAGGGTTCTTCGTCATTACTCGGAATTCCTCAATGAACGGCTCAACTTTGGCAAAAGTGGCGATGTGTTCGACATTCGCTTCATTAAACATCTGTTCGTCAATCGCACCGTGATTGACAAACGCTGCCGCCATATCCCAGTAAGTCAAAGTCATTCGGAAAAATCGGTCGCCCTCGCCGGTGAAAACGTCTGCAATGTCCTGAAACGAATCGGCGTAAAAAGCCGCCAGCCACTCGCGCGCCTCGCGCATGGTTTCCTCACGCCGCAGTTCATACAACTTCATGATTCCAATCATACTCTCGTGTTTATCGCTCATAATTAATCTCCCTGTCAAAAGTTAGGATAGAATGCAGACTCTTGTTTGAAAGACTGCCATTCCAGCAACACAAACCGAGTCGTCATTCAGATACAAAACGATTGGCAGCCCGAAAAGGATACGCTTTGGCTCAAAATTATTTTCGTCAGCTAAAAATAATTGAATCTTGGAACTGCCCGGCTTAAACGTCCAAACCGCTTTTCCGCAAAATATTTTGTAACTTTTTTGATTTTGCAGGAAACATTTCCCGACGGCTTCAGATAATTATGAATAAGATAGCTAACCGAAGGATTTAACCAATGTCATTATTAGATTCAATCAAAAGCGCGGGCAGCAACGTAGCTCATTTCGGCGGCGAGATCGTGGACGACGCTAAAAACCTCGGCTCGACTGTTGTTAATGATGCCGAAAAAGTCGGCTTGACCGTTGCCGGCGGGGTGCAGGCGGGTGAACATGCCGCTATCAAATCGTTTCAATTTCAGGCCAGCGTCGTCCGCTTTGGAATAGAAAAATCATTTGACACCGCGAAAAACGTTGGTACGACCGCCGTTAGATTGACCGCCGCAGGTTTAGATAAAGTAACGCACCCCGGCGACCCTAATCCGCCAGCCGCGCAGGGACTAAAATTCTCCGAAACTAAAAGCGCAACGAGTCTCGCCTACGGCGCTAAAGCAGGCGAGGTTTACCAATTCCCGGACGGCAAACAGTGGAAAGTCGTTGATTCGAGCGAAGATAAAAAATCAGGCTTTCGCGCAATTGCTTTGAAACCGACCGATCCGAATGACAAACGCACCGTCGTTGCTTTTGCCGGAACTGATCCGAAAAGCGGCAAAGATTGGATCACCGACATCAAACAGGGAGTCGGTTTTCAAACCAAACAATATAAAGAAGCGGTTGATTTTGCGAACAAATGGAAAGCGAATGATGGAGACAACGTTATTTTAACCGGACATTCGCTCGGCGGCGGACTTGCTTCCTACGCTTCGATTAAAACCGGACTTCACGCGACGGCGTTAAATGCCGCGCCACTGGCATTAAATCATCTCGGCGGCAATCCGTTCAGTTCAGCCGTCCGCAATAATCCTAAAATCACGCAGTACTATGTTACGGGCGAAGTCTTGACTGATATTGACGCGGCAAACCCGCTTGATGTCCGTCCGGGCAATAAAATCGCGGTTCAGGGAAAATATTCTACTCTCAACCCGCTCGCCGCAATCTTGAATCATATGGGCGGAAGCGCCGCTCCCGGTATTCCCGATCCGGTAAAAGTCCAGTAGCTTTAGCATAGGATTAAGAGTTTCCAAACTTTCTGATTATTTCAATTCAAAGACTAAAAAGCCGTCGGCAATTATCCATTGCCGACGGCTTTTTAGTTAAAACGGTTATTTTTTATTAACAGTAATTGATAAAAGCTTCAAATTACTAAGGTCTATCGAGATGTTTCGAGAGCCTCAATGTGAACTCCTCCGTTTGTTGTAATAACTCTCACGGGCGCTCCGCCGCCGTTAAAATCAGTGCTGAGACGGACTGCGTGGCTCCAATCCTTTCTCTCAACACTAAGGCCGTTAATTTCACTTCTATAGCCGCCGTTAACAGTTCCGGTTTCGATGTGCGCGGCGTATGTTTTGGGTAGTGATAGATGAACTCCGCCGTTGGTTGTTTCAACGTTAAGCCCCGCGCCTTGCCAGTTATTGCCGGACAATTCAACATGAAGACCGCCGTTTGAGGTTTTGCCTTTGATATCGCCCGCGACGTTACTTAAATGAACGCCTCCGTTGGTTGCCGTGAATTGTACAGTCGAGTTAATGCCGGTAATTCCGATGCCGCCGTTTAAGGTCGTTAAGTTAAGATTGGTCTGGCGCGGAACAAGAATCTCATAGGAAACACCCCAATTTGATTCGTCGCCGGCATTTACAGCCTGCACAACCGGACTTGTTTCAATGCGAATGTTCTGAGCCAACGCTCGTGCCGCCTGATTTGAATCTGCCCTCGTCTGAACGCAGGCGCGAACGAGAATATCGGCGCGGTCACTTCCGATAACACGGATTCCTCCGTTACGTTTTCCGTCCACGTTCAGGAGATCAGCTGGGCGTAAAGTCGTTTCACGAACTTCATTAAAGGCGGCGTTGTTTCTACCGGAGGAATAGTTGTTCTGGCAAAAATCGTTGTATCTTGCCTGTTTGTCAGCATTGTCCTGAGCAAAGACGGCGGAGCCGGATAAGCAAAGCGTAGTCAATAAAAAGGCTAAGCGGAATAATTGGTTGGCACTTAAATTCATCTTTACTAAATCTCCAAAATAGTTTTTAAGTTTGAAATGTTTTGGTCTCTGTTAGGTAAACACCGGCAAGACTTGTTTTGTGACACCGATTTGAGAGAAGTCTGAAAATTTTAAAAAGAAAGAGCCAAAACCTTTTAAGGTTTTGGCCAAAATAGAAAGTCTTGAACTAAGCGTTCGCTTATGTCAGTGATTAAATTTTCTTGATCAGCAATTCTTTGCCGTCGGGGCGGTAAAAAGTCCCGGTCTTATAACTGGCGTCGTCAAACGAGAAAACGTTTGCTTTGCCTTTGGGTGGATCTGAGACAAAAGTTTTACTTATAGTTGGCGCGGGTTTGGAAAAAGAATATTTCCAAACCCGCGCCTTTTGCCCATCTGACTTCAAACGCCATTTTGATTGAGATGATCGTGCAGGTTGTCTCTCTTACCTGGTAAAGGCCTTCAAAATTATCTTCGCCCGCGGCGGCATCCGACGTTTAATTTTTAGCGTCGTCCTTAAAATATCCGAGCAAAGTATCAGTCGCGCTGTATCGAACGTCTGAAATTTTCCATTTGCCGTTTTGCTTGATGAGCGAATAGGTTAAGGAATTTTTTCGCTTAAAATTATTAAAAGTAACCGGCACGGTAGCCTTCGCGCCGCTCATCTTGGCGCCGCCCACCACCAGATTTTTAATCTCAAAATCCTGCGCGTTGTAAAACGGATCAAAATCCAGCACGCCGACTTCGCCCGTGTGCGAGGTCAAATCATGCCAAATTAAATCGGCGAGATTTTTGTCAAAAAATCTGTCCAGCGGCTGGCGAGTTTTGCTGCCTAAAATGCTTTTATCGGGCGTATGCACTTGGTATAAACCGCGAACCACGGCATCCGGCGTAGTTTGCTGCAAGAGGGAATCGGCAGCATTTGGTGCGGCTTTTGGTGCGGATGCGGCCGCTGCCGTCTCCTGATAATTTGCAATCAGAAATAGTAAAGCCGCAAGTAAAATTGAATTGAATATTTTAGATTTCATCGAAATTATTTAGGTAGGTTTTATCTTGAAGTTTGTTTTCGCAAAAGCGAAAACTTTCAGCAGACATCTTAGCGCATTTGCAGCCGCGTTTGGAACAAAGATAATTTGCTCCTCTTGAAAATACCGACAGTTTTTGTCCGAAGTCGGATTATCAAAACTAATCAACTTTTTCGGCAAAATATGAAAACAAAAGGCTCTGCCAGATCGGTTGGCAGAGCCCTTTTGTTAGCGGTTGGATTATTTGACGTGCGAGAAGTAACCCAAAAGTTTTACTTATTCTTCGTCGCGGCCGTGAACGTGGGCGGGCGGATGAGTCGCTTCGACGGCAGTAAAAGATTCGAGAATCTTGTAAGTGTGCGAAGAGCCTTTTGGAACAACCCACGAATCGCCCTTTTCCAATAAAACCATCTGACCTTCGAGATGCAGTTCGGCGCGTCCCGAAATCACATAACCGACGGTTTCGTAATCACGTCGGGCGTGTTCTTTCGCTTCATTCGGTTTTTCATTTTCCCACAAACGCAGCGCCAGACTTTTTCCCGACGCCAGATATTTCTGTCCCATTTCGCCTATCGGCGAATTGCTTGAATCCACTTTAGTAACGGTTGTATCAATCATTGCCAATATTTCCCTTTGTTTCTTTTCATTAATAATAAAAATTAACCGCGATTCAACGCAGTACACAATCGTACCGTTTTACCAGGCGCGAGACCATTTATTTCCAGTATGTTCTTCGTCCCGCAGACGCGAATCAACTCCGGCTCTGGCTTCAATCAATCTGCCGAAAAGCCATAGCAAATCCGACAAGCGATTAAGATAAGTAATAATTTGCTCGTCAACCGCTTCGCCGGCTTCCGACAGGCGCACCACACAGCGTTCGGCGCGGCGACAAACGGTGCGGGCAACATCAAAAGCAGCCGCCGCTGAGACGTCGCCGGGCAAACTCCAATCGGCCAAAATACCTTCGATTTGTTCGATTAAATGAACTTCGGTCGTCAGACGCTCGATCATTTCAGGAGTTACATAAGGCTGCGGAGATTCAGTAAAATGCGGGTTTGCCGCCGAACCTGCAACCATAAAAAGCTCGCGCTGAATTGATTTAGTTAATTCGTTTACTTCTTTATCGTCGCAAATCGAACGCGCAAAACCCATCGCCGCGCCCAATTCATCAATTGTCCCGTAAGCCTCGACGCGCAAATCGGCTTTTGAAACGCGCTCGCCGCCGATCAAAGCGGTTTTACCTTTATCGCCAGTTTTGGTTGCAATACTCATAAATCAAAACTACCTTTGTTGATTTTTTTGTGCAACCGGCAAACTTCACGATTCGAAGTCAAAGAATTAGGAGAACACTAATTTTTGCGGGCAAGACGCGCACTTCTAACGTGATGCAAACTTGATTTGGGAAGAGGAGCGTTTGCTCTACTGCTTTCAGTGGCCGACTTTTCAATTTCAAACTCCAGACTTTTAGCCGGCCTACCGTTCAAGAAAATATCAATTCGATACCTACCGACAGGCCACAAGGCGTCTGGAGACGCATTAAAACGAACTTTGTTCTGCGATTCGGTAGTCGTATAGTTGGCCGTTACAACTTTAGTTTCGGCCTTTAGACCGGCGGCTTTAACGGCCACAAAATTCATTTTGATCGTGACGGCTTCCGTGGAACTCAGATCAATCAGGCAATGAATAGGAATATCCGTCGAAACAAATCCGGTCACGATTTCGCCCGGATTTCCGGTCCCGTCGTCACGGGCGAGAGAAATATTTTCAACGCCGTTTGCCGGAGACTGCTCCGCTTGCCCAAAAACGTTAACGCACGCTAATGCGCCGAGCAATAAACAAAAGAAGATTTTCAAAGGTGCCTCCGTCAAAGAAAGTTGAAATATCAAACAACTGCTTTGTGCGGTGAACAATTGATTTTGTTGCTTGGCGCAGATGACAAATGTTTTGAGAGAGTTGCAGGCACTTATGCGAAAACGATGGGAGTTGGAATAATCAAAGATTTTTGTGGATTTAGCGCATCGCAGATTTCGCGGCGGAGCGCGGCAGGATCCCCAGACTCGACGGCTGTAATGCCGCTAACGTTTTCCAAACCGCAGGCTTTGGATGCAACAACGGGAATGCCGGAAGCAGCGGCAAGCAGCAAGCGGCGCGGTTTATGTTCGATAAAAGCCGGCAGCACAACCAAATCGGCAGCTGCCAGCCAGTTTTCTGGACGGTGTTCGACCTCAAAACCGCGCCAAAAATATTCGCCTTCGAGTTCCGCGCCGAGAATAATCAGTTTAAGACTATTTTCTAAACCCGATAATGCCTCGCGCAGTTCGTAAGCTCCTTTCCGTCCCACAGTTGAAGCCGGAAAAACCACCGTGAATTTGTCTGTCCGTTTCTTCTTGGAAACCTGCGGGAGGGGCATTTTCCAATCGAGCAAAATTGCTTGTTGCGAAAACAGATTGGCAATTTCGGTGTGCGGCGTGATGATTTGACGAGCGTTCTTTAACGCTGCTGTTTCAGCGCTGACCAGCCACTCGTCGGCGCGAAAATCTCCGAGCGTTGGGCTTGCGGGATTCATCTCTGCTGCTAAATCAAGCCGCTCCTGCAAATTCTTGATTGGCAGACTCGTCATCAAAACATCAAAAGTTCTGCCGCCGAGATGTCCGTCGCGCCATAAAAACGGCAGCAAGTTTTGCTGCACGACAAGGTGAATCGCATCAAACGGCAAGTTTTTCGCATAACTCGCCGCCAATTTTTCGGACATTTCGAGCAGATTGCGCTGACGTTTGGCTCCTTGTGCGGCAAGCTTGCGAGATTTGTATGCGCGAATAATCGTTGTCAACCAGCTTTGTTTTAACCTGTCAAATCCTGCCGCGTTCCAGGCGTAGTTTGATTTTTTGAACTTTTTGCCGTCGAGCGGAACGAACAACAAATCGTTTGAGCGCCGTTTTTCCTGCACATATAAATCAAATTCCGGAGCGAATTCATCAACCAGAAAAGCGGTGCGTCCGAATTTGATATTTTCATCCTGCTTGATGCTCCGAAAACAACTTTCCACGCCGCAAGAGACGCAGGAGTGCGGATTTTGGATTTTAAATTTCGGATTTTGGATTGAAGAGATTTGCGTTAATTGAATAACCTTAGATTTTTCGGCTTTGAAACGAATGGTTAAATGATTTGCGCTCAAATCTGCTTCGATTCGCAAAGCTTGTTTTGATTTAAAACGGAGGTCAACATAATTCCAAAAAACCGTCGCGTCGCGCCCCTTTTCAGCCAGAGAACCGGGAATAACTTGAGAGTGCGGATGACGTTCAACAATTTCGCAGCCGGCCTGGAGCGCCGCGTCATAAAGCGCGTTTGAGATTTGGCACAGCCCGCCGCCGATGTTTGGAATGATGCAGCCTTCGCGAAGTTCGCGTCCTGAGACATAACCTTTGCGGCGGGTTGTTCGACCAATTTGCGCCCAAAAACTAAAAATTCCGTTTGCCGGAATTTCGACGCCGTTTAGTTTCCGCGCGGCGATACGCAGATTTTGAATTTTCCCGGCGAGTAAAAATTGCTCAGCTTTACTGTTTTCCGTCCACAAATCGGTTTTCGATTCGGCGACGATTGCTTGAGATTTTAATTTGTTATCAACCGGAAAGAATTTGATTTGACGGTCGCGAGAATTCTGCCAGCCGCGCCGCGTTTGAAGCAGCGCGGCTTTTCCTCGAAAAAGGATGGCTTTAGTTTTTGAAGGAATCTTAGTTTTTGAAGGAATTTTAGTTTCTCGGGGCGAGTTCTGCGTCATGTTTTCTGGTGACGACTTGACTTCAGTCTTTTTTGCGATGTTTTGATTGTGATTTCAAACGGTTTCGTGCTTTTTTCCAAAGAATTCTTTGAGCGCGGGATAGACGTCTTCTTTATCTTCGATTCTGACGCCGACAAAACGTTCTTTGTTTTTGAGACGTTCCTTAAAAACCGAGAGCAGCGCGCCGGCCGGACGCCTGAAACCGGGGAAACCTTCTTCACCGATTTCGCCGTAACCGAAAAGATTACACGTTTTAATCAACTCGTCGGCGAGCTTAACGGCTTCATCATTGTCTGAATAATAGTTATCACCATCGGAAAAATGAAACGGGTAAATGTTCCAGTCGGCCGCATTGTAGCGTTTTTTGATGATTTCCAGCGCCAGCGCGTAAGCCGACGAAACGACCGTACCGCCCGATTCGCCCTGCGTAAAAAACTGTTCTTCGGTTACTTCTTTGGCTTCTGTGTGGTGCGAGATAAAAACCAGCTCGACGTTATCGTATTTTGATCGAAGAAAGCGCACCATCCAGAAGTAAAATGACCTGGCAATGTATTTTTTAAACTCGGTCATTGAACCCGAAACGTCCATCAGCGCCAGAACGACGGCGCTCGATTCAAATTTGGTTTCTTCTTCCCATGTTTTAAAACGCAAATCGTCTTTTTTGACGTCGCCAAAGCGCGCTTTTCCTTCTTCGCGGGCGTTGCGTTTGATGTTCTCCATGATCATCCGGCGTTTGTCCAGATTGGCCATCACGCCGGTTTTACGGATTTCAGTAAAGCGGGTCGTTGTGGTGGGAACGGCTTTTTTATTGCGCTCTTCGAGAAACGGTAAACTTAAATCTTCAAAAATAAGCGCCGCCAGATCATCAATATTCACTTCGGCTTCGTAATATTCACCGCCGCCAGTATTTCCGGCCTCGCCCGAACCTGAGCCGCGCCCCTGACCGGGCTGATTTTCGCGAGCGATCACATCGCCGATTTTTGATTTGCCGTCGCCCTGTCCGACGTGTTTTTTCTTGTTGCGGTCAAAGCGAAATTTAAACTCGTCAAGTTCGCGAATCGGAACTTTAACGGTTTTTTGCCCGTCCGACATGATGATGCCTTCGTTTGAAACAATCGAACCTAAATTTTTTCGAATTGCGTCTTTAACCCGCTCTTTGTGGCGTTCCTGATCAACAATTCCTTTGCGCTGCAGCGACCAGTCGTTTCGTTGAACGCTCATAAGTTCAAAAGTTCAAAGTTCAAAGTTCAAAGTCAGCTTTCACTCGCCTGAATTTGAATCTTGGTCTTTGCAAAAGTCAACCACCAGTTTAATAAAATCGTCGGTGTATTCGTCATGCGGTAAATGCCCGCAGTTTTTAAAAACCACCATCTGCGAATTCGGAATTAAGCGATGCAGCGTGCGGCCGTTGTGAATCGGAATTACTTTATCGTTTTCGCCCCAGACGAGCAGGGTGGGCTGTTTAATATTCGGCGCATTGCGCTCGATACGTTCGGCGTGCCAATTTTTGAGCGAGACAAGCAGAGCGCGATGCGCGTCGGCTGATTGCAGCGGGCGCATAATTCCGGCAATGCGGTCTTCGTCAATCAAATGATAATTGGTCGAGTTGAGCGAACTTCGCAATCTAGCTTTGATATACGTTTTTGAGCCCGTCAAAAAAGGGGTAAAAACATCGCCCAAAAGCGGCAGCGTAATCAGTTTGGTAATGGCAAAATTCCTGACTTCGTCATTACAGGCGGCACTCACAAGCACGAGTTTTTCGACTCGCTCAGGATTATCAAGCGCGACTGCCGCCGCTACTCCGCCGCCGTAACTGCTGCCGATGAGCGTTGCGCGTCCGATGCCGAGACGGTTCATCAAACGCACAATCATTCGCGCCTGCGTGTCAAAAGTGTAATCCGACCAGGCGGGTTTTCCGGAAAAACCGAAACCGATTAGATCAACGACGAAAACGCGAAAACCTGCTTCTGCCAGACGCGGCGCGGCATTGTTCCAGGTCGCTGTTGAAGAACTATAGCCATGAATCATCAGAACCGGCGCGGCGTTTTTTTCGCCGAATTCCTGATAATGAATTCGCACCCCGTCAACCTCGGCAAACTCCGAGCGGTCGGCAAAAGGCAGAACGGCGGCGTGACGTTCCCAGCTTGTTTCCTTTTCGCGAGTCGCAAGTTTGTAGGCAACAGCCGCTCCGGCAATTCCGCCGATTCCGGCCAGCAAATAACGTTTTTTCATAAAGGCTAAAGCAAAGAAAACACAGAGCGTGCCGAGTGAAATCAAAAAATAAATATTCTCGGCACGCTCCGTATCTTCTATGATTCATCAATTTTTAGCGAGAAAGCAGTGTTCCAACGTAAGATAACAGCTCGTTTGCACTCTCCGGCGTGTAATTGTGGTCGCGCACCAGGCGGTCAATAACTTCGTTGGCGCGCCGCAGTTGATCCGGGTCCGGGGTTTTGGTCGAAGTCGTAATCTTGACGACATCTTTTAAATCGGCAAAGATTTTCTTTTCAATCGCTTCTTTGAGTCGTTCGTGCGATTTATAATCAAACTGCATTCCTTTTCTGGCAAAAGACGAAATGCGAATCAAAATTTCCTGCCGGAACGTATTTTTGGCATTTTCCGAAATTCCTATTTGTTGTTCGATTGAACGCATCAGGGCTTCATCCGGCTCGATTTCCTCTTCGGTAATCGGGTCGCGGAGACGGTCTTTGTTGCAATACGCCTCGACATTATCAAGATAGTTGTTGCACATTGTCCGGGCCATCTCTTCATAAGAATAAACAAAAGCGCGCTGAACCTCGGCTTTAGCTATTTCGTCATATTCTTTTCTGGCTGCCGAAATCAAATTCAGATAACGCTCTCTTTGTTCGGCGGAAATCCCGGTATGCTGATCGAAACCGTCTTTGATTGCGCGCAGAGCGTCAATCGGAGTGATAAATCTCACTCCGTCCTTGACCAGCGCCGTCGAAAGCCGATTGATAATGTAGCGCGGAGAGATACCATCCATGCCTTCGCGAACAGTGTCGTCCTGAAGCTCACGAACGTCTTTGGATTTAAATCCTTCAACTTCTTCGCCGTCGTAGAGCTTCATCTTTTTAACGAGGTCAACGTTAGCTTTTTTCGGATCTTCAAGTCTGGTCAGGACGGCAAACATCGCGGCGACCTTGAGGGTAAACGGAGCAATATGAACATTACGCAGCGCTTCGGATTGTCCCAGCAGTTTTTCGTAAATGCGTTCTTCCTGCGAAACGCGCAGATTGTAGGGAACTTTGACGAGAATGATGCGGTCTTGGAGTGCTTCCGATTTGCGGTTGCCGACAAATGCCGCATATTCATTTTCGTTGGTGTGCGAGAGAATTACTTCATCGGCGTAAATCATGGCAAAGCGGCCGGTTTTGATGTTCTGCTCCTGCGATAAAGTCAGCAGGGAGTAGAGAAACTTCTCGTCGCACTTTAACATCTCAATAAATTCCATCACACCGCGATTTGAGATATTTAATTCGCCGTCAAAACGATAAGCGCGCGGGTCTGATTCAACCCCGACATCGCCGATTGTCGAGAGGTCAATCGAGCCGGTCAATTCGGTGATATCCTGCGATTTTGGATCCGACGGGGCAAAGGTGCCGATGCCGATGCGATCTTTTTCTGAAAAAGTAATTCGCTCAACCATCACGTCTTCGTGCCTGCCGCCCGTGTTGTGAAGTAATTCGTAAGTGCAGTGGGGACACAAATCGCCTTCGATATAGATGCCGTAGAGACGTAAAATTTCGGGGCGTAATTCGTGCGGAATCAGGTGCAGAGGGTCTTCATGCATCGGGCAACCCTTGATGCCGTAAACCGCGCCGGCCTCGGTGCCGGTCCATTGTTCCAAACCGCGCTTGATGAGCGTTACAATCGTGGATTTACCGCCGCCGACCGGACCCATCAGGAGTAAAATTCGTTTGCGAACTTCGAGACGCTGGGCCGCAGATTTAAAGTATTCGACGATTTTGGCAATGGATTCTTCGATGCCGTACAATTCGTCGGCAAAAAAGTTATAACGGATCAGTTCGTCGCGGCCGCCTTCGTTAAGTTTCTCTGTTCCGGCGTGATGAATCATTTCGTTGACACGAGCGTGAGAAAGCTGCGCCAAACGCGTATTTTGCGTAACTAATTCAAAATAATCTTGAAAAGTTCCTTCCCAACGTAAAGCCTCGCGCTCCTCGCGCAAAGCTTTCAAACGCTGCGTGATGCTGAATTTGTTGTTGCTATCCTGCTCTTGCATAACGTTTTAAACCTCGTTTCGTGCGGATCGGGCGTGTGGGGTGACGGCACGCTCCCTTTTTATCGGTAACCCATTTAAAAACCTTAAATTTGCCAAAGAACTGAGAAAATAATTAAAAAATATTTAAGCCGACGCTGGCAATCAAGTTTGATGCACTTTTTTGTTTTAATGTTTCGCCCGGCAAAAAAAACCTTGTGGCGCCAAGGAGAAACGCTTGAACAACAATCGTGCGCCTGTTTCAATCAAGAAGGAGCGCGAGGCAAGTAGATTTTAACAGAGTTTGCCAAAATGTTAAGAAGAAACTTTGACTGCAAAAAATTATTCTCTGAAAATAAATTTATCAGTTCTGCGATGCCACAACGGCTTCGAGCGCTTGCAAAGCCGCCAAAATTTCATCTTCTTCCGACTCAAAAACAGTTCGCAAGTCCAGCAGCACTCGGTCTTTCGCTGTTCGCGTAATAATCGGCGGAGCGGCAAAACGCAAATGACTTTCCAGTTCAGCCGCGGAGAGTCTATCGGATTTGAGAGCAATTAAAACGGTCGGCAGCCGGGTGAGCGGAGCGCTCCCGCCGCCCACGGCTGAAATTCCCTCGATTGTTTCAAATGTTAAATGACAGAGTTTAAGTTGCCGCGCTTTTTCGACGAAATCCCTGGCCCTCGCTTCGATAACTTTTGCCGACATTGAAATCATGTTTAAAACCGGAATTTCAATAAAGTGTGTTTCCCGGCGGTAAATTTTAAGTGTCGCCGCGAGAGCCGCGTAAACGGTTTTATCAACCCGGAGCGCGCGATAAAGCGGATGCTGGCGCAGTTTTTCAATCGCTTCCAATTTGCCGACAATCAACCCGGACTGAACTCCGCCGAGCAGTTTGTCGCCGCTGAAAGTGACGATGTCAGCACCGGCTTTGATCGAATCGGCGACCACGGGTTCGTCCGCCAGACCAAATTCGCTCAAATCAACCAGTGCACCGCTGCCGGCATCTTCGTAAAGCAGCAGGTTATAAGCGCGGGCAAGATTAGCCAATTCTTCAATTTCCGGCATCGCCGTAAATCCGACAATCCGAAAATTTGACGGGTGAACGCGAACAATGAGCTTGGTTTTTTCAGTAATCGCGCCGGCAAAATCTGAAACTTTCGTTCGGTTGGTGGTTCCAACCTCGACAAGCGTTGTGCCGGATTGCGCCATCACGTCAGGAACGCGGAAATCGCCGCCGATTTCGACCAGCTCGCCGCGCGAGACAATCGCTTCGCCACCGGAGCTTAAAGCTGACAGCACTAAAAACGCGGCTGCCGCGCAATTATTAACGACTAAAGCTGATTCCGCCCCGGTTATGTCGCATAGTAACTCTTCTGTTTGTCGTCCGCGTAATCCTCGTTTTCCGGTTTCGACATCGTATTCAAGCGTGCAGTAACCTGATGCCGTTTCTGCAACTGCTTGGCGAGCCTGTAGCGCCAGCGGCGCGCGTCCTAAATTGGTGTGAATGACGACTCCCGTCGCATTGATCACGCGCCTGAGTTCTTGGCGTTTTGTCTTCTCAAAATGCTGTTGCAAAATGGATTCGGCTTGAAGCATCAAAGTTTCCTTTGAAAACTCTTCGGCTTGGCCTGCGCGCAATTTGCTGCGCAAGTTTTCAACTGTCTGCCGCGCCATCTCCGTCAGCTCTTTTGAGCCAATTTGAGCGCTTAATAGTTTGGCCGTGGCGGAATTAATCAACGCGTCAACCGATGGCAGAAAGCGCATGGGGGAAATTTTTTCGCTTTGGTGAGTGGTTTTCTGTTTCATCTTGCTCATCGCCAAAGATAAAGAACCGGAGTGTGAAAGGCAACGCGGCAAACAGAGAAAACATTGACAGATAAATTTGTCAGGGCTTAAACTGCAAAACGGCACTTGCATTTTTGACTCTGCCCAACGCCTCAATCGAAATCAGAAAAACATGGCAATTAATAATAATAGATTCGCCCGTCAAGCCGAATTAAACTCTAATAAACGCGATATTACAGGCGAAGAGAAAGTAAATCTCGACCAGCAGCTGACTCGTCTTGAAGAAGACATTCGCCGCCTCAAAATAGAGTACGACGTCTTTTTTAACGGAGGTTCGAAACGCGCGCCATTTGATACGAAAAACCGCGTCGAGACAATGCTTAAAAGGCTCGGCGATGAACGCGCGCTGACCTTTGCGCAGCGTTATCAGTACAATGCTCTGACGACGCGGTACAATTCATACCGAGAATTGTGGCGGCGAACGGTGAGGGGGCGCGAAGAAGGACGCGACAGCGCCTCGATTGCGAGAGCGGCGCAGGCAGTCGAACCCGAAAGGCCGGAACAGCCATCAACCGCCAACTTTACTTGCGCCAGTGTCAGAGATGAGATTCCGACAGTGCGAGCAATCTACGACGCTCTTATCACCGCCAAAACCGCTTGCGGAGAGACCGCCGGAGAGCTCTCTTTCTCAAACTTTCAGGCGCAGCTAACCGCGCAGACCGAGCGTTTTAAGCAATCGTCTGGGTGCGAAAAAGTTTCGTTTGAGGTCGGCGCCCGCGACGGGCGAGTCGTTTTTAAGGCTAAAGCCGAGAGATAATTCGAAAATCAAAATATCAACGAATAAAAGCAGCCTGTTTGGAAGGGCTGCTTTTATTCGTCTGGCGAAGCCAGACGTTAACTCAGTTAACGTAAACTTTAGTGACGTTTTCCGCCTGCAGGCCTCTCGGCCCCTGCATCACGTCGTATTCGACGGCGTCGCCTTGCGTGAGGGTTTTGTAGCCTTCCTCTTTGATTGAGCTGTAGTGAACAAAAACATCTGACTCGCCGGGTTGTTCGATAAATCCATAACCCTTAGAATTGTTAAACCATTTTACTTTACCTGTAGTTCTATTCATTTCGTGTGTAACTCCTCTTGAAAAATTCTTTAAATTTAAGACGATTTTTTTGCGCATCAAGCGATACGCAAAGTTGGTTTTAAGGTGTTTAGTCGAAGCACGCTTTCTGAGGTGAAAGAGCGCAGGCTGAAACAAGCAAAAGTCCACATTGAGCAAAGCGCGGGGAACGCCCTACACAACACAGGCTATGGGAGAACGGCAAATCTTTTTTTGTTTGTAAATTTGCCGGGTTAGTGTCATAAACCAGCTTTAGGTTGGGATAAAACACTCTGACGAGCGATGATGCTACGCAAATGATGCGAAACTGTCAAGCTGTTGCGAGTAAAATAAACGCTAAATTTCCAGTACTTTCCAGAAACATCTTGCATCAGCTTGACCTATTTTTTCAATAACACAACCGGGTCACCTTCGACGGTACGAATCTTGGCAAAAAAGCTTTTGATAGTATCGTATTTATCGGCGGCAACTTCGGTTTTGTTAATGGTAAGAGCACGGTTGAAAAGCAGAAAACCGTCTTTGACTTCGTAGGTTACGTTATATTTCCCAAAAGACGTTTCAATCTTGCTCGCTTCAGGCAATTCATCAACCACAAAACCATCCGGCAGTTTGACTTTAATTGATTCTGAATAAGCACTGGCGTTAAGCAAAACTGAATGAACTCGCTTGCCATCGCTAACGGTCAATGAATCTAGTCTACCGACAAACGCCGGTTTAAAGATCATTAGGCGTCCCTGCATTAGCTGAGCGTAACTATCAGCGGCAAAATCCAAATCCAAATCGAATCTGCCATCACCTCTTAGATCTTTCGGGGTGAGTTTGGAAAGCTTTGCCCCGGACACGCGATGCGTTAGCCAGCCTTCCATCACAGTTTTGTATTGAGCCGCCGAAAGAGCACGGGATTCGCGACGAAAACCGGCGGCGGTCTGCCCGAATGCATGCTCATGAATTGAGCCGTTAAGCGAGCCGTCAGGCATCAAATTGGCTTCTGCAAATCGTTCGAGACGACTGTTATCCGGCGACAAAATCGGCATCTGCATCAATTTGCCGTCGTTGCCTGCCACCACAAGGGCAAAACTCCCCTGCTCGTGGTCTGGGAAATCGCCGACCAGAGTGCTTTCGTCGGTTGCATCAAAAATCAACAGACGTCCGAGTTTTTCGTCAGTAATAATGGTCGGAACGTTTGTCTCCGGACTGACTTTGACGGCAATGATGCAATGATTAAATTGGTAGGGTGAAGCCCATTCGGCGCGGACGAACGTCGGGTCGCCGGAATAAATAAAAACCGGATAAGATTCTATTTTGACGGCGCTCAGCATCGTCCGCATCAGATTAGCTTTGTCCTTACAATCGCCATATCCGCGCTGCAGCACCAGACTAGCCGGTCGCGGGCGATAACCGTTGCCGCGTCCGATGCCGATGTCAATCGCAATATACTGCAAATTTTGCACGAAGTTGGCGATAGCGCGAATTTTGTCGAGTTCTGTTTTAGCATTGGCCGTTAATTCACGCGTTTTAGCCGCGATGTTATCGTCAAGCTGGGCAGACGGCGAATGCAATTCCGTACCCCAAACTGAGACTTCCTGCCAGTTGCTGAAATTTCGTGTGTTGGCGGTAGCTGATACCGGCGAGTAGTTAATATCCACGCGCGGCGCTAGATTGCGAACGTTCGGACTGTCTGGTTCAGGAGGAATCGGTGCCAGGTCATGCAACTCCCAAGTATAACTCGTTCCCGAAACGCTTGGTTTAATATCAGGACTATTAAAAGTAGTGCTTGACGCCTGCCAACCCGACGGTAAATTGAGAGTGTAACGCGAGAGCAGGGTCGGCAGGCGATTTTGAAACGTCCAAATGTCTTGGGTAAAAAGCGGGTGCTCTTCCGTTACGGTTTGATATCCAAACACCGCGCCGGGCTCGGCGTCGCTTTCGCCATTAATAATTTTAATGCGGTATTCGTTATAAATGTCGTCGGGGTCGGAGATTTGGTCAATTATCGAATCTTTTTCATAGCTTTTGACCGTGCCGCTTGGTCGAATCATCCACGCCCTGATTTCGCGGACTTTGCTTGAACTTTGGATGTAAACTGCAGTCGCATCGGCAAAATTTTTGCCTTCGCGATTAAGCATTCGGATGGCATAATTAGTTGTAATTATTAATTGTCCGTCCGTATTTAAGGTAATTATCTGTTCGTTGTGTAGAACAACTGCCGGAACCTCTCTGTCATAAACGGGAGCTTTGCTGGCCGCCGCCTGACTAAGCCATGTTGGAACGTTTTCGCTCGCAGCCAGAACGCGATTAGCATAAGAGTTTATGCAAATCAGCAAAATCAGCCAAAGAAACTTGCGGTAATACATTTTAGTCCTTTGCAAAGTTTTTGACTGAGAAGCAATAAATTTCAGATTGTTTCTCAGTCAACTTTAGTTTGTCTTTGTGGTTCCGGCGTTTGATGCCTGGTCTTGTTTCAAAACCAGGCCGTGCGTATCGTTTTTGTTAAAATTCTCAAACAAGCTTTTCAATACCGGATACGCCCCGACCGGAAACAAAATGTTGCCGCCCCCGCCAAAATAAAATTTGCGTTTGTAAGTTAGAGTTCGTCCGTCTTTTGAAATAAACATTTGAACTGTATTTAAGGCGATTTTGTCCGGGTCTGAAAGGGCTGACGGAGCATCTGGGCTTTCGAGCGCGAAACCTGCGGGCAATTCGATTTGAATTACGTCTGATTCAGCCCACGGATAATTAAAATAAATTTCATGTTTGCGCGTTGACGCCGTGAACAGTGGTTTTTCGTTATACTCAAAAAAGTTAGGCTGCATGAACAGGCGCTTGCCGGTTTTTTGCGCATAATCCGGCACGCGAACTTTGTAAGTATAAACAAACGGTTTTGCCGGATCGCTCGCATTTTCTACTTTGATATTAGTACTCTCTGCCGACCCGATGCGTCTTTTAATTTCTTCTTTGATTGCGTCTTCCTGTTCGACAGAGGAGTTTTCATAGTTAGACAATTTGCGGGTTACGGCTTGATGGCCGGTATATTCAACGCGAACCTTGCCTTCGAGCGTTCCGTCTTCGAGGAGCTTGAATTTTCCGGTGCGTTTAGATTGGTTTTTTTCTGCCGCTGAAAGCGGCATTCTAACCCACGCATTTTTGTTTTCACCAACCAGCAAAGCCCACGCGCCTTCTTCGTACCAAACCAATTGTCCGTAAGGCAGAAAACGTACGCCAGGATTAAAAAATTTCCAGTCGTTTTCAACATTAACGGCAATCGCCGCTCGATGAATGAAATATTCATTGGCCATTTTAGGATCGAAAAACATTTTGCTGCGGTCGCCGCTATATGCTACCCAAGTTTCGAATCCAAGCGCCTTGGCCATTGCTCCGAAAAGCAAATCAACCTCACCGCCGCTGCCTGATTTATGTTTCAAGACATCGGCAACCGTTTTGTTGGGTGCCATTTCCTGACGTTGTTCGGCGGATATCGAAGAATCAAAGCTAACGTTTTTAATTTGTGTCTGACAGTATTCGTAAAGTTTTCTTAACTTTTCCTCCGGAGTCGCTGCCGCCCCCGCAACTTCCGTCGCGGTTCTTTTTATATCGTCAACAGGCTTATTCATCAGCTTGGTAAGCGCTGCTCTTTCGGTACTGACAGCTCCCCAATAACTACCCGGATCGCTCGGATCCTTAACAATAAACGTAAAGCCGGTCATCGAAACGTCCGTAACATTTAGTCTCACGCCTTGCAGCAGCATCCAGGCCCGCACCTGATCCTCCGGCGGCATTCTCGGTTCTTCTTTAAATGACGGAACATTTTGACGTGTCGCCAGATAATAACCTTTTTTATCTTTGACAAAGTTTACTTCCGACATATTGAAACTTTGAAAATTTGGCGCCTTATCATTGTAAGGCTTGTAGTAATAGGAGAGGTTTTCAACCGGAATTTCGCGCTGAAAAGTCAGCCGCATTCCGACGGCTCCCGCATCACCAATTACTTCGCGATACCGATATTCGACTATTACGCCCGGTTCGATATTCGGTACGGCAAAAGACTTTGCTTTGATTTTTAAACCGTCAGCCTTAATGATGTCTCGTTCTAAAACATCTTCCTTGGCAATTTCGACGATAGAGCCGTCAGCTTTGATAATGCGCGCCATCACATTTTTGATTTTCATGCCCTTGGCGTACGGAATATCAATCTTGCTGAATTTTTCGCGTCCACGTTCGTTAAAAATTTTAACGCGGATGTAATGGTTGAGCGCCAATTCATCAGTCGAGCTATCGTCCACTCGAACTTCCCAGAAGATCGCTTCGGCATCAGCATCTTTTTCAATGCTCGACTCCTTCATCGCCAGTTCAGCTGGAGAAACAGGTTTCCAAGTATCGTTGTTTCCGGCAAAGACCGCCGCTGTTCCCGTGAGCGTCCAAAAAGCACACAGAAAAGCGCACATTACGTTAAAAGTCGAACGAGAAATGTTCGTCTGAGCTATCTTCATTTTTTCTTAAAACTACTAGAAGATTGGTTATTTCGATTACAGATGACGTCGGTAATAGTTAGAACTGTGAGGGATTTAACTATTCAAAGATGGTTTGAAGTTTCAAACTCAGCCGACCGCGTCAGAGAATACTAACTTTAACCGCATCGCTTTAGCAAGATTTTTTCGACAATGTTATTAGAAATAATTTCTATGTTATAATTCGCCACTAAATCAGATTATTTTATTCATATTTATTTCGTTGGAGATTTAATAAATGACTGCCGACTCGCAAGCCACAAAGTTAACGACCGCCAAAATTCAAGAATTAATCGGCCCGGACGCCGACCAGATATTAGGTCACGTTTCCAAAGGAATTGCTAAAGAGCATCTATCTCTGCCGGGCAGCGATTTTGTTGACCGAATCTGGACGCAGTCTGATCGGACGCCGCGTGTTTTGCGCTCTCTCCAGACTCTTTTTGATAACGGCCGACTGGCTCAGACCGGCTATCTCTCGATTCTGCCGGTGGATCAGGGCGTCGAACATTCCGCCGGCGCGAGCTTTGCTCCCAATCCGCAGTATTTCGACCCGGAAAATATTGTCAAACTTGCTGTCGAAGGCGGCTGCAATGCCGTCGCTTCAACCTTTGGTGTGTTAGGCGTGGTCGCCCGTAAGTATGCTCATAAAATTCCGTTTATCGTCAAAATCAATCACAACGAACTTTTAACGTACCCTAACAAATTCGATCAAATTATGTTCGGGACGATTGACGAAGCCCGCGATATGGGCGCGGTCGCCGTCGGCGCGACCATTTATTTTGGCTCTGAAGAATCTACCAGGCAGATTATCGAAGTTTCCGAGGCCTTCGCCTACGCGCACGAACTTGGGATGGCCACAATTCTCTGGTGCTATCTGAGAAATAATAAATTTAAAACAGCCGAAGCTGATTTTCACACTTCGGCGGATTTAACCGGTCAAGCCAATCATCTCGGCGTGACCATTCAAGCTGACATCATCAAACAAAAACTTCCGACCAACAACGGCGGCTACAATGCTTTGAATATCGAAAGCAGCTACGGCAAAACGAACCAGAAAATTTACACCGAGCTTGCGACAGATAATCCAATTGATCTGGTGCGTTATCAGGTCGCGAATTGCTACATGGGACGCTGCGGTTTAATTAATTCGGGCGGCGAATCTAAGGGAGCTGGCGATATGGGCGATGCAATTCGCACTGCCGTGATCAACAAACGCGGCGGCGGAATGGGATTGATCTCCGGACGTAAAGCGTTTCAGCGCCCGATGAACGAGGGAGTTGAGCTTTTAAATGCGGTTCAGGACGTTTATTTAAACCCGGAGATTACAATCGCTTAGAAATATTGTGCGCGGCCGGAAAAAATTAACTTGGCGAAGGAAAGATTTGCGCAAACTTTTTTGTTGATAAACTTGGAATCATCAACAGCAGAAAGATTAACATTAGCAATCAAAGCAGATTTTATCCTGACAATTCATTAAATATTTAATTAGATTATAAAGCTAAATTGCAGCCCGAAACAGTCCAAACATCTGATACGGAATTACTTGCTGAGATTACTCGCGGTAGCGAGCAGGCGTTAGCAATGCTTTATGATCGATATCGGTCAATCCTATTTGGTCTTGTGCTGCGTATCTTACATAACCGCGCAGAAGCGGAGGATGTTTTACAGGAAGTTTTCCTGCAAGTTTGGCAGCGAGCCGGGAATTTCGATGAGATGCGCGGAAGGCCGTTTACATGGCTGGTAACGCTCGCACGAAGCCGGGCGATTGACCGGCTTCGTGCGCTCGGCTCACGTGAACGGACTGTCGAACAGGCAACCCTTGAATCCGAAGATGTAATCTTTGATGCTGAACAAAATGCGATATTAGCGCAACGCGGCGCGGTAGTAAGGAACGCCCTTGCCGAACTACCGGAAGAACAACAGCGAGTTTTAAAGCTCGCCTATTTCGACGGCTTTTCACAATCCGAAATCGCCGAAAAACTCGACTCACCTCTTGGCACAGTCAAAACTCGAATGAGAACTGGCATGATTCGCTTGCGCGAGTTATTAGGCTCGCAACGGCAAAATTTAAGATAGGTTAAGAAAGTTGGATAAACGCGACGAAAAATATGAAAATTTAGCGGCCTACGCGCTCGGCTCACTCGATGAAATTGAGGGGCGTGAGTTGGCGGCTAAAATCTCTTCAGACGCGGAACTTGCCGCCGAGCTTGAAGAGTGGCGGGACCTGGCTGCCAGCTTGGCGCTGGTCGCGCCAGCGGCAGAGCCTGCGCCTTCGGTTCGCGAAAATATTTTGGCGGCCATCAGAGCTGTGCCGCAAACATCCAATCCCGAACGAGGGGCGGGAAACGGCACAGAATCAGCTAAGAAAGCAGTTGAACCGACGAAAATTGCCGCTCAGCAAAGGCAGCCGGAAACTGCAACCGTATTGAGCTTTCAGAAACGTTCTCTCTGGAACTTTGTTCCGACTATTGGCGCTATCGCCGCTTCGATTATTGCCCTACTGCTGGCAATTTCGCTTTACAATACGACGCGGAGCGAGAGCAACAAAAGCGCGCAAATTGCCGAGCTAAATCAAAAAGTTTCCGAAGTTCAAGCGCAGCTCGAACGCGAGCGTCAGGAGCGCGAACTGCTGGCTTCGCCCGCTTCATTTGTTAAAGCGCTCGACGGCACAAACGAAATTCCAAACGCCAGGGCTCGTTTTGTTTTTGATCCGAAAACCGGCCGGTCGCTGCTTTATGTCGAAGGTTTGCCGGCTCCTCCGAAAGGCAAAGCATATCAAATTTGGTTTATTTCAGATCCAAAACATCCGGCACCCGGCAAAACGTTTGAAACGGACCAGAGTGGTAGAGGCGTTTTGCGCGACGATATCTCCACTCAAAATTTAAAGGCCGGAATCTTTGCCATTACTCTTGAACCAATCGGCGGTTCACCTGCTCCGACCGGTTCAATTCTCCTTAAAACCGCCGCTTAAGTTTTCCTTCAAAGATTGACAATTATTACCGGCAAATTGACCTCTGCCTTTGACAATTCTGAATAATAAAATTAAAAATTAGCTTTCACCAGTTTTTGGCAATCCGATATGTGTCGGACGCGCGTAACTTAAGCAGAGATTTAAAAAATCAAAATTAATTTAAAGATCAAGGATCAAATCAAATGAAAAAGTTAGTTTTTGCACTTTTCTTAGCAGTAGTAACCGGAGTTTTCGCATCCTCCAACGTTTCAGCGCAGATGAAATCGGGTAACCCGATGGTCGGCGGCGCCGCGATGTACAAAACCAAAAACATCGTTGAAAACGCTGTCAACTCAAAAGACCACACGACGTTGGTGGCCGCAGTTAAAGCAGCAGGTTTAGTGGACACGCTTTCAGGCAAAGGCCCGTTCACGGTTTTCGCTCCCGTCAATTCGGCATTCGACGCGCTGCCGGCGGGAACAGTGGATACGCTTCTAAAACCGGAAAACAAAGCGACCTTAACCAAAATTCTGACCTACCACGTAGTCGCCGGTAACATGGATTCAAAAGCCATTGCCAAAGCAATCAAAAAAGGCAAAGGCAAAGCGATGCTCAAAACCGTTTCGGGCGGTACTTTAACCGCTTCGATGGACGGCAGCACACTTGTTTTAACGGACGAAAAAGGCGGAATGTCGAAAGTCACGATTGCCGACGTCAAACAATCGAACGGAGTCATTCATGTGGTTGACACTGTTTTGATGCCAAACTAGCTAATTGTCAGACAATTCTTCTCCTTCAAATTAGAAGCGGGTTCCAAAATCGGAACCCGCTTTTTTTATTCGGAACTAATCATTTCTTTCAAGTATTGATTCGACTCAAAGAGCGGCTCTGTTCTGCCTTGCAAAACGTGCAAAATAGCTTGCCGGTAAATTTCGGCATCCGGCGCTCCCGGAAAACAGGGCGTTTCCGCTTCGGATAAATTCAGATAGTTAATCAAACAGGCCAGAAGCATCCAGAGCAGAACTTCTTCGTGCGGAACGCTTGGGTTAAATTGATAGATTTGCTCTCGGTCAAGGTAAATTTGCCGGCAGATGCGGGCAAATTCGGCCTCAGAAATCGTTGTCATCTCTTTACAAAATAGCTTCGTACATCAAATAGTGAGCTTCTTCCATTCCAAGTTTTTGGTAAACTTGCTGGGCGATTCGATTTTCCTTCTCGACATAAAGCCTGATGCCGCAGACATCGCCTCTTTTTTTCGCTTCGGTTTGAACCCATTCGTAAAGTTTTTTGTAAACGCCCTGACCACGGAAATCGGAATGTACATAAACGCTCTGAATCCACCAGAACCATTTTTCGCGCCAATCGCTCCATTCCAAAGTAATCATCAAACAGCCTACAACTTCTTTGACGGGAGTTTCGGCGACTAGATAAAAGCCTTTGTCTGAATCGGCGAAAACGGCCGTCACGCCCGCCGTGATAATTTCGGTCGGCAGTTCTTTGTCTTCGGTTTCCTGCGCCATTCTTTGGTTAAAATCAACTATCGAGAGCGCGTCGCTCGGTTCGGCAAGTCTGATTGAAATTTCCTGATTCATTTCTGTGGCTTGACGAGTTTGCTTGCGGCAAACTAATCTGAAAGATTCTGTGCGGTTGTTTATCAAGCGCAAACAGATGTTTAAATTAAAATGAAACTTCGCATACTTTATCACGGAAACTGCTTTGACGGCGTGTCATCAGCCGCAATTTTCTCCAAGTTTTACCGATCAAGAATTAACCATAACGCCGATATTTATTATACGCCGGTCATGCATCGGGCGGGAAACGCTTTTGACCGCGAGCAATTTGACGGCGATCAAAATGCGATTGTTGATTTCAAATACTGCGCTGACGAGCGTCTCAACTGGTGGTTTGATCATCACCAGAGCGCTTTTCTGACACCGGAAGACGAAGTATATTTTAAGCGCAAAAATTCGCCGACCGAATTTCTCGATACTTCGAGCAGTTCGTGCGCCGAGTTTATCGCCCGCATCGCAGCGGAAAAATACGGTTTTGTTGACGAAGGCTTAAAGGAATTGGTCGAGTGGGCGCACACGATTGACGGAGCATTTTACGAAGATGCGGCGCAGTGTGTCGAATTACGCGCTCCGGCCTTGAAACTGATGCAGGTTATCGAAGGCGAAAAAGACGCCCGGTTTATTGATAAAATCATCCACGCGCTCGCTGAAAAAAGCCTCGGTGAGATAGTCGAAAGCCCGGAAATTCAGGCCAAACTTGAGCCGATTCTGGAACAACACTGGCGTACATTTGAACTTATTAAACAAAATGCCGTTTACTCGCGCGGCGTCGTCAGTTTTGATTTAACTGATTACGGGATGGACGGATTTAACAAATTTATTCCGTATTATCTTTACCCGCAAACAACTTACAACGTTGCGTTGACGCGCGGTGAAAAACGCACCAAAATCTCGGTCGGTTCAAATCCCTGGTCGCCGCGTCCGCGCACGCATAACATCGCCAAAATCTGCGAACGCTACGGCGGCGGCGGTCACGCGGTGGTCGGCGCGGTTTCCCTCAAACCGGAGGAAGTTGAGTTAGGTCGGCAATACATGCAGGAAATAATCGCCGAACTGCAATTTGCCACTGATTAATTCAAACAAAGATAGAGAGGATAAGCAGGATTTTTGTTTTCATCCTTTTTATTCTCTCTGTCGTTTCTAAATTTATTTGACGGAAAATCTAGTCGGCGCGAGAACCGCGTTCGATTCCGGATTATAATAATCATAAGCCAGTGAAGGGGCGGTGCTGGCTTCGATTCCGTAACGCGGTTTGAACCTAAACTCAAATTTGCTGCCGCCCGGTTTTGCCCATAAATAAACAATTAATTTGTCGGGCAAAATATCGTAGCTGCTTAAATTCCAACCCGAATCGGCGACTGCTTTTTCGAGCGATTCGCGCGACACGTCAGCGCCCGGAGGCAGCCCGATTTCCGCGATCAGCATTCCGTAACCCTTGAAACCCACTCGTTCGACGTCAACGCGGCAGGTGATTTCATCAGAGATTGCCGTGTTTGTTTTGTCATAATCAACTTTTAATCGTAAACCGTTTGCATCATTGGCGCGGAAACCGTTTTCCTGATTCCAGGCGACATAGTAATTTTGAACAACCTGGGCTGAAGCCGGACTGGCTGCACCATTTTGCCGAATTTCAACGCGGTTGACCGTTTGAGTCAGCAATTCACTTAAATCAAGCGTCGTCGGATTGTTTAGTTTATTGGAGAGCAATAAACCACGCGCTTTTTGTCCGTTGACGAAAATTTCAGCGGCGGTTTGTTGTTCGGCGGATTCGCCTTTTGGCAACAGTGCAATCAGCGTGTCGAGAACATTTATCGTCGTCTGAGTCGAATACCAAACGCCGTAACGATCTTTGTTTTTGAGCAAAAATTGCAGTCCCTGAGAAATTTGATTGTCGCCCTGCGCTTTTGCATCGTTATGCGTAATTTTCTCCGCTTTCGCCAAAACCTGCAAAACAAGGGCGGTCGTTTCCGTCCGTCCGGCGATTCCCCAGCCGTAAAAAGGCGTGTTGGTTTCGAGCTTCCAATAAATGCCGTCGCCTTCGGTTTTCGCCAGAGTTTTGAGTTTTTCGGCGATTTTGAGCGCCGCGTCCGTTTCCCCGGCGTCGAACAAGGCTAAAGCGTTTTGCGCCAAAACATAAGGCTCATCAATTTTTGCGCTTTCGGTCTGAAGGAACTTTAAAGCCTTTTGTAAAGCGGCTTTCGATTTTTCATCTCTCGCTGTCATCGCTAGAATTCGCGCCGTATAAGCCGTTATTACCGCGCTGTCACGCCAGCTTCCATCAGCAGTTTGTTCTTTGACCAGAAAATCGCCTGTTTCCTTAATTAAATCTTCGTCAACGGCGACGAACTCTCTAGCGTCAAGCAGAAACCGCAAAGCATAAGCCGACAAGGGTACATCCGCCGCGCCGCGTCCCCAGTAATTAAAACCTCCGTCCGCTGCCTTGTAACCCAACAGCCGGTCGTAGCCGATTTGCAGATATTTTCGGGCGCGGCTTTTCAACTCACTATCCGCGCCATTTTTCGCCGCTTTCAGAATTAACAAACTCGGATAAGTCGAGGAAATTGTTTGCTCGCCGCAGCCGTAAGGTCGGTGCAAAATTCCTTCGATGGCCTCGACGACGTGCGACATCAAATTCGGATAAATTTTAAGTTCGGCCTTCTGCGTATTTGGCAAAGCATCGGCGGGAAAATTTACCTCAAAAGCCGCAGCTTCGCGGAAAATTCTGCTTTCGGTAACGGCGACTTCGCGGCCGTTTGGATGCACAGTGACGGGTTTTTCAATAGCATCGCTCGAATCCGTTCCGATTGCTGTGACGCGCTGTTTGCCGTCTTTAACTGCAGCAACCGCTTCAAAATTAAAAATCGCATTTTGCGCTGAATTGGGAGCGACCTCGAGTGTCTGCGACGCGCTGCCCGACAATTTAAACCAACTCTCTTCTTTCATCGTCGCGGAAACTTTTTGCGGTTTATCCAAATAATTTCGCAGCACGACAGGCAGGGCAATTCGGTCGCCGGCGGTTAAAATCTTAGGCGGATCATGTTCGGCAAAAAACGGCTGAAAAGTTTTAAATTCCTTTTCCGCAACGCCGATTTCACCGTCCACAGTCGAACCAACAACCGCCATTTTCCAAGTCGTCAAACTGTCGGCTAATTTAAAATTGAGGCTGGCTTTGCCATTCGCATCAGTAACTAATTCAGGCTGCCAAACAAGCGTTTCGGGAAAATATTTGCGCAGCCGAGGCGTTTCAATCTGTTGTTCAGATTCTGCGTTTTTGTTTACGCCTTTGGCAGTTCCGGGCTTGAGTTTAACTAGACTTTCAAACTTTCTGCCGTTTATTGGCAGCTCATTTATCTGTCGCACTGTCACGGTTGACGCCATCGAAGCGGAAGCCGTCTCGGTAACTGCTGCATCGGAGGTAACGGTCACCACTTCCGTTGTTCCGCCAACTTCTAAACTTACATTTACTTCCGTTACATTCTCTGTTTGAACGGGGACGCTTTGAACGACGGCGCGTTTAAATGATTGAGCATCAAAAGTCAACTCGTAAGTTCCAGCCGGTAGATTTTGCAGCAGAAAATAACCATCTTCGTTGCTGATCTCTTCAAAAGACACATTAGCAGCATTTTGCTGAACAGCGGAAACTTTGACGGCAGGAATAATCGCTCCATTTGGATCTGTGATTGTTCCGCTGATTGCACCGGTTATGCTGGTTGTCACGATTTGATTCGTAGCTGCTTTTCCTATTGAGTTGTTTTTAGTTTGTTCGGCGACGACGCCAGTGAACGTCGCCAATTCAAAATCGTCATTGTTGTTTGGTCTTCCGTCCTCACCAGCGCTTTTCACCGCATAAGTTATGATTTGCTGAGTGATTGGTTTGATTGCGGAGTTTGTCTTGCCGTAGTTCTTAACAATCGTTAACTTGTCGGCGTACCGCGCAATCTGTTTACGGCTTAAATAATAGGGATTGTTAAAAACGTCTCGCAAAGCATCAAGATCAAAACCGAGTGTTTTCAAAACTAATTTAAGCTCGTTTTCGTTCGGCGGAAACATTTGCTTTTCTCTGAGATAATCGCCAACCGCCTTTGTCATATTTGCGCGTGTCACTGTGAAATAATCAGCGCTGTTTGTCCAAACTGTGAAGTCATCGTTTTGCCGATCATTCACTTCAGAATCCAGTTTGCCGTTTGGACCGCCGCTTTGCACTGTGATAACGAAATTGGATTGGCTAATACCGAATTTAACGTGATACGGATTGCCAAACACATCACGTAAATTGTTCAAATCAACATTTTCTCGTTTGGCTTCTGTTTGTAAGGTTGCATAATCGCGAACGAAACCACCGATGCGTTGGTGATATTTGGCGACTGCTAGAGTTAGCTTTTCGCCGATTGGTCGGAAATACTCAAAATCTTGCGTGGATGCTGTTAAATCGTCATTCGTCTCAAATTTTTTGTCAGCCCCGGCGCTTTCGATTTTAAGTTTGCGAACGCCCTTTTTAGTCTCAAATGAAACGCGATAGCTTCCGTTCCAAGGGTCGCGCAATGCAGCAAAATCAATTTCAGCCAAATCCAAAATTCGCCGCAAGTCATTCTCGCTTGCAGGCGATTCGCCATGCTCCTTAAAACGTTTGTTGAGCGCATTCTTGATTGGTTCAAACTGCTTATCGAAGACTGGAGCGAACGCCGCAATTAGCTCGCGGCGGAACTCGCGGCTCCGAAAAAACTTTGGATAAATGTCATTGCGCAACGAAATTTCTGCCGCTAAATTCAAATCCGTTGAAGGTTTGCGGCGCAAATCCAGATTATCCAAATTATTCCGCGTGAGACCGCCGAAACCGACGTTCAAACCGAGCAAGTTACTAAAGCCGCTACAAAAATCTTGATAACGGCTACCAAAATCAGCATTAGCACGGGCTCGTTCTTCAATTGCTTTGTCTAGGATGACAACGCCGAGAGCTGTTTCCTCAAGCTTTCCGTCAGCGCGTGCCGCCACAAAATTGACGCTCGCGTCTTCGCCAGGGTGATATTCTGTTTTGGTTTCCGCAACGATTTGCAAACCGCTTTTGTGTGGAAAAATTATGGTCTTCGTGCCTGAAAAAATTTCATCGTCACCTGCTTTATCTTTGTATTCACCATAAGCTGCAATCGTTAAAGCATTTTTAAAATCATCGCGGTAGGGCAAGCGCAAAATTACACGTCCGTTTTTTGTCGTCACTCGTTCGGCGCGAATTGTTTCCCCATTACGCACCACATCAACAAAAAGCATCCCGTTTGACTCGCTCGAACGAATTTCGACTTTGACCGAATCGCCCGCTCGATAAATTGTTTTGTCGGTTGTCACTTGAACCGCAGGATTGTCATCAAAATTGAAGTCGCCGGTTGTAGCGCCGTTTCGTCCATTTTTATCTCGTGCCGTAATAACAAAATCAAAGTCATCTTCGTCTTCGCCCAAAAAAGTTAAGGGCACGGTGATTTTTGCCGCACCAGTTCTACTGGTGCGTGATTTGAGCAACACTTTGCCGGGAATTGGTTTTTCATTTTGATTCGATTCTCTGTTTTGACGAATTGTTACATCGCAGCTCGCAGGCGTTCCATCGGCATAAAAAGTCGAAACATAAAATTTTGGCGACAGACGACGGCTAATGTTGTAAGTTTCACCAATCAAGTACGCGTGAATCGCCTCTTTCGTCAAGCGCACGTCAAAACGACGCTGTTCAGTACGATTCGTGGTTAAGTCAGTGACGTAAGCTGCGAAATGCACATCCACAAATTTCCGATAACGCGAATCCTCAAAATCTGCGTGTTCCTTGGTTAAATCGAAATGTGCGACAAACTTGCCTTGCTCATTTAACTCACCTTCTGCTGAAGCGCCTTCGTCGGTTTCGTATTTTTGCAATTCGTAGTTCCACTCACGCTTGTTCTCCTGCACGACCCTCACCCGACCTTTCGCTACCGCTTTGCCGAAAAGATAATTAGCGCTAACCTCAACGGCAGCAGATTTTTCGTCCGGCAAATAAAAACTTTTGTCCGGTTTAGCGTTGACGACAAAATTTGGTAAATCGTAACGCGAAACCTTAAATGAAGTCATGTCCCTTTCGAGGTTATTGCCTTTCGTTTCAACCACTACGCGATAATCGCCAAGCTTTGAATTTTCCGGTATTGGCCATTCGATGCTTGCTACGCCAAAACGCGAAGTTTTAACTGCAATCTGCTGAAGCATCGTTTCTTCAGGATCTTGGATTTTGAAAGTCACCTCGGCGTTCGGAATGGCATGGTTTGACGAACTGAGAAGCAAAGTCCGAACACGCAGCATTTGCCCTGGCTGATAAAGCGGCTTATCGGTTTGCAAGTAGGCAGATTGCCAACCAAAAAATCGAATATCATCGGTCTCAGCTTCGCGTTCTAAATTATTTTTGCTGCCGGTGATTTTGAGTTGCGCGTCATCCACAAGGTTAAGCGCGTTCGGTAAACTAAATTGTAGCAGCGCGTAGCCATCAGTATCCGTTAAGCTTTCGGCACGGACAATTTGGGGTTCTCTTTTGTCGTCAAACTCGATTTTGATTTCGCCGGACATTTTGACATCGGACACACCGCGCAGATTAATTGCCTGAACGGCGCGGGTTCGCACTAAATAACGCAAATTCTCGCGCAGATATTCCGAACTGGAAGCTTCGATACTGGAAGCTTCGATCTCAAACATCTCCGGCGCAATTTCGGAAACTGCGATGATGCCGCCGATGTTTTGAGTTTTGGAGTTGATCTGATAACGCAAACGATAAAAAGCAAAATTCTCTTTGGGGATTTCGGCAAAATTTGCCAACGCTAAATCAATTTTGTTAATGCCGTTTTGAAATTCAAAATCGCGTTCGGCAACAGCTTTTACTTCGTCGTTTGGGGTAGCAAGCTCGATTCTGACTCTTGCATTTGTTTTATAATCGGCGCTGGCCGAATGAGTTTCCGCAATCAGCGAAACTTCTGCCGTTTTTTCGCGCAAAAAAAAGCGCGTGGCGGATTCGTCCACACGCAGGTAATTTGACTGAGCCTGTAAAATCGGCGAAAACGGCAAAATCACTGTGCAAACGGCAAACAGCAGGAAAATTTTTCGGAGCATTAGTTTTAATTAAAACCGTTGGGATTTGAAAACTGTTGCTCCTGTGACTCGGTAGAGGTCAATTATAGTTGCTTTGATTGATAGTTTAATTTTAGAAATTAATGGTTTTGCTGGTCGCCATTTCCGCGCCGATTTTTTGAATCGAATGAACTTGAAAATTTTCTTCGCGATTGGGAAAATCAGAGCGGAAATGACCGCCGCGTGATTCTTCGCGCCAGAGCGCGGCGCGGGCGATCAGCGTCGCCAGTGTCACAAAATTGCGCGAAGCAGTTCCCAAATTTGATTTGGCGATTTGCTCAAATTCATTTAACGCCCGCTCTAAATTCGCCGCGTCACGCGAAATCCCGACGCGCTCCCACATTACGCGTTTGACTCTTTTGCGAACGGCTACCGCGACATCGCCGCTCTCAACCGATTTTGGATTTTGGATTTTAGATTGCGGCTTGTCCGGTTTGGAATTCGGAATTTGCAATTCTGAGTTTTCGAGCGCGGCTTGTCCGGCTCTCGCGCCAAAGACCAAGCCTTCCAGCAGCGAGTTTGAGGCGAGGCGGTTGGCGCCGTGAACGCCGGTACAGGTGACTTCGCCAGCCGCGTAAAGTCCGGGCAGAGTCGTCCGCCCGTGCAAATCCGTTCTGGCTCCGCCCATAAAATAATGCACTGCGGGCGAAACCGGCAGTAAATCTTTGGCAATATTGAGATTGTAGCTGAGACAGGTTTCGTAAATCTTGGGAAAACGGTGCGCCAAAAATTCTTCCGAATGCTGGCGCATATCGAGATAAACCGTTCTGGTTCCGGTTTTGATCATTTCAGTGACGATTGAACGGCTGACCACATCGCGCGGCGCGAGTTCGCCCGCTTCGTCATAGTTGAACATAAACCGCTCGCCGTTCTGGTTGCGCAAAATGCCGCCTTCGCCGCGCATCGCTTCGGAAAGCAGAAAACGCGGCGCGCCTGACAGATTGAGAACAGTCGGGTGAAACTGAACAAATTCAATATCGGCGATTTCGGCTCCGGCAAAATAAGCCATCGCCATACCGTCGCCGGTCGCAACCTCTGGATTTGTCGTGTGCAGATAAAGCTGACCGGCTCCGCCCGTGCAGAGAATCACGGCTCGCGCCCGCATTTCTCTGGAAGCGCGCAAAATAGGATCAAGATAGCTGACGCCGCAGACGCGTCCGCCCGAAACCAGCAGGCTTTCGGTGGCGGCAAACGGGACAAAGGCGATGCGGCTTTCCTGACGCGCTCGCGCAATCAGCGAGCGCGAAATTTCTTTGCCCGTCGAATCGCCGTGCGCGTGCAAGATGCGGCGGCGGGAATGAGCGGCTTCCTGCGTAAAAACGAGTTTGCCGCCTTCGCGATCAAATTCGGTTCCCCACGCAATCATCTCCTGAATGTATTTGGTGCCGTCATTGACCAAAACGTGAACCGCCTCCGGGTCGCACAATCCCGCGCCAGCAAAGAGCGTGTCTTCCTCGTGCAATTCGGCGTTGTCGTCATCAGACAAGACAACCGCGACGCCGCCCTGCGCCCACTCGGTATTTGAATCGGCGGTACGCGCTTTGGTTAAAACAGTCACCCGCGCGCCCGACTGCGCCAATTCGATTGCCGCCCGCAGACCGGCGATGCCGCTCCCGATCACAATAAAATCTGTTTCTAATGCCATGTTTTTATGGTAAATGGTAAACGGTAAATGGTAAATGGTAAATTCTGCTTTGTTGATTGTCCCGAACAGTAATGAGTGAAGATTTAAGAGAAGCCAGACGATATTTGCCGGCAGCGAACGAGGCTGAACTAAAAGGTTTCGCCGCGCGGCAGCTTCGCGCGCGGCAGCGATTAATTGAGTTGTTGAGATTTTACGGTGAAAATTCGTGCCGGATGGCGCGCCTGCATCTGCTTGCGTCGTGCGCCATTACGCTCGGGCGGTTTGCCGGATTTTCCGCGACTTTTGACGAAATGGGCGAACATTTCATGCCGACCAATTCCGAAAATCAGCCGCGCACAACCGAGTGGCAGGATTTCGCCGCCGCCTGCCGGAAAAAAATGCCGCTCGAAGTCCGCGAAGAGAAATGGCTGGCGGCTCATTTTGCGGATTTACAAAACGTTCGGGAAAACGGTTTATACCGGCGTTTTGAGGCTGAAGCCGAACAATATAGAAATGAACCAACCTGGCAATTGTTACAGCAGCATATGGAGATTTCGCTCGGCGTCCGTCTGATGGATAAATTGGCGATAGCCGGACTCGTGCCCTACGAAACTGCGATTGCCGACAGTCTCGTGCTGACCGTCAAGAAACTTTTTACCGCCGGTCTGCGGATGCTTGGTTGTTATGCCGGTGAAGCGGCGCGCGCCGGTTTCGACTTTTCCCAGAAAACACCCACCGGATTATTAAGCTACCGCCGCACGGCTCTTAAAATGGTCGGATTTACTTTTGCCGCGCTGACCGTCACCAAACTTTTCCGGCGCGGCGTGCGCGAGCGTGAACGCGGCAGAACTGCCGCCGAAACCGAAAACTGGAATCTGCTCCCGCAAACTCTGGGCGAACGCATCAATGAAATTCATCCGACGATCATTGATTTTTATGCAAATCCGGCCAAGTTTGATGTGACGGCGACGCTCAAACTTGAAACTTTTCCTGCGCGGTTTTGGTCTCGGGTTTTAACTCTGCTTTTCGGACAAGGTTTGTACGAAGCGGATTTGAACGAAATACCGGCGCGTTTCCGCGTTTTTTCCCGGAAAGACGGTTCGATGCACTTTGTTCGAGAGCTTTACTGCAACGATAAACTGCGCGTTTTTGATTCGGATTTCGTGGTTCGCGAAGGCAAGCTGTTTGAAGTTTTCACGGATTTAAGAATGGCCGTCGAAATGCGCGTCGAGCCGATGACGAACGGTGGTTTGCGAATTAGCGGAGAAAAAATTCTGGCATACGGCTGGAAAATGCCTTCAATCGGTTTGCACATTGAGTTTTGCAGCGAGGTCGAAGAAAACGACGTGCTCAAAATTAACGGCCAGTTGCTGATGCAGCCGCGCACCGGAGCGGGAAAGTTTATCGCTTACAAAATCCTCCGTCGGCCAAAAGATTTGGCCAGTATTCATTATGTCGCGCGGCGTAAATCTGTCTTGTAATCTGACTTTAAGTTTGTCTCCTGACCCGTCCCAATCCAGCTTCGGGCAGAATTTTGCGGCGGCGGAAAACCCAAATACCTTTTGATGAAAAACGGAACAAAACGCAACTTTGAAGCGCGTTTAGCTAAAATATTTTCGTCACCCGCGCACCACAATCTCAAAGTCTCAAATCCCCATTCGGTTGCCAGCTGCATTACGGGACGAAACAAAATTCGGTCAACGAATCTTCCAAATCGTCCGTAACGTGTTTCGTAATCGTAAACCGTCCGAAAATACGTGCCCTCGACGCAAGGTTTGTATTGCCAGATGCCGCGCCCAACGGTAATAATTGATTTCCAATCGTTTGATTCAAATTCAAATGTCGAATGCTTCGGCGGCGTGTTTTGCAAATAACGCCCGATGCCCGCGACTTCGATTCCAAAACCGATTTCGGTGCGGTAATCCATCAAATTAAAACCGCGTTCGTCTTTTTCGGGTAAACACGCAATGTGCGAAAAACGAATATCCCAGAGCGTATGCAGTTCCGGTTCCTGTGTGCGCTCCCAAACCGTTTCGACGCTTGCCGGAATAATCGCTTCGACCACAATTTTGCTTGGTTTTTTCATGCGTGCGCCTCGGTTTGTCGGCGAAATTTGAGCCATTTGTGAAAATCGAAAACGAAATTGCCGAAAGCCGCAATCGCCATGATTGTCATGTAGAGGCGCAAAACGAGCGGAACGTCCGGCGGCGCGTAGACGATGTTTGTCGGCAAATAAAAGTCGCGCCAAACTGCCTGAACGGTAGCCATCAGATAACAGCCGACAAAAACGCTCAAGACCACATGCATAAAATATTCGCCGCGCGGCAGCCCGCCCAGCGTCGCTCGGCTCCGGTTTTCTTCCAAAACATCGGCCCACGCGACGAAAATATCACAAAAATAAAGTGCCCCGAGCAATAGCAACGCCCAGCCTTGCAAGCGCAAATTGGCCACCCAGATAAATTGCAGCGCATAAATCAAATGTCTCAACACATGCCAGAAAACTTCGCGCTGGCATTCCGGGCGCTTGTGAAGCTGACATTTATAAACGTGAAAATAAAGCACGTCGAAAACGCCTAAATGGGCGAAAAAGAGAAGCAGGTAAAAGGATGTTTCCATAGATGTTGATAGGCGAGCAAGATTGGCAGGAAGATTATTGAGCAAAGTGAATTACAAAGTCAAAAATCTAACTTTATTGCTGGCATCACATCCGCATAACTTCTACGATTGATGATTCAAAATCGTTATTCAAATCTTGCTGTATCGCTTGCCAAAGAAAAGAGGCTGCTGGCGGAATGACTGTCATAGTCGGTGCGCCCCAAAATCTTTTTCGCTTCTGCGTCATATCCGACCCAGTAGTTGTAATACTCATGGTCTGAGAAGGCACGTTCGGAAAATTTTGAATTGAAATTGAGCAGCACCAGATTATCTTTGGTGATGAAGGCGGCTTCCAGTCTTGTTTCCGCTACGGCGGTAAATTCAAATTGCTTTAATGAAGCCGCCGCTTGCTTTCAGAAAATCGCCGGTGATTTGCATTCGGTTCGCCATATTTATTTGCTTAAAAAATAAATGAAACCGCCGTTCAGAGTGATTAGCGCGATTGTGATTATGAGCAAAACATTCTCCGCGCGTGTGTAGGATTTTCACGCGGGCGAAACCGACAACAGCAATTCAACGCACATTCTCCGCGCGCGTGTAGGATTTTCTTTGCAGAACAGGCGTGTTCGTCTCCGAAAGTTTTGGAAAAACACTGCGTGATTCCAAATAAGCGGTATCGCCGCGCTCGAAGGCACTGACAGCTTCCTTTTTCCAGGTCAGCGCCTTTTCATACCAATTTTTTCTTTTCTGCAAATCTTTTTTGTAGCTGCCAAACCAATAATTGTAGAAATCACCGTCGTCAAATTCGAGCTTTAAAGTGAAAGTGCGCCCCGAATCAGACAGGTATTGTTTAGAAGCTATCTCAGCATCCTTTAATTCACGATAACGGACGAATCCGTCCAGCGTTTCGATTGCTTGCGTCGGCGTTAGATAAATCAGATTTTTAAGCGGCGAGCCGAATATTTTGGAGATTCGCCAAACGAAATAGACGAACCAGAGTAGTAAAATAAGAACATCAGCGGAAAAAACGAGGATTCTTTTTAAATCGAGCAAACCGTCTGCAACAACTGCCCACAATCCGATGGATGCCATTGCCACCAGAATTAACAAACCTATCCTGCGTCCGGTTTCGCCGCTGCTCATCTTCAGAAAATCGCCGTCCGTGTTTTGCAGCCGAAGCAGATTTTCCTGAACATTCGTCGGTAAGTCGCGGAACAAATAAACTCTTTGAGCAAGCGGAATTTTCATCGAGCGATTGTCAAAATTCGGTTGTTCGATTGGTTGATTCGTCATTTTCTAAGTTCGTTTATTTTTCGCAAAAAGTTCTCTATTGAAATATTTACCGCCATCGTATCTTTGGCTGCGGCATTCGCTCTCTTGGTTCGGCGGCGGCTCGGAAACTATATTCAGCAGCCGTTCGGCAACTCTGTTTGCCGCCATCCAGCGTCTCAAGATTAAAACTAGAAAAAGACTTCCGAATATCAGGAATGTTATGACGCCTGAACTTATCGCTAATACCAACAAATCGCGCCCGTGCAGCCTGTCAATCAGTGCGAAAAGAATTGGGAAACCTAAAACCCCGATGAGAATTGGGTAAAAACTTTTCAACAAACGTTTGCTTCTGACGGTTAGCCGCAGTAGTGAACCGCCGGGAGCGGCGGAGAGTTTTCCGTTGATTCTGAAATAAAGATTGGAGCGAGAATAAAGCTCGGCATATTGGTACTCCAGATTATCGCCGTCGAGCCGACCTTCCCCGCTCGACGCAAGCGCGGACTCAAGACGCGCGCGGGCGGTTTCGAGCGGAACGGGAAGCGGCAGGTCGCGCGTCGTCTTCCACAAAAAACTTATTCGGAATGAGCTATGAATCTGTTCGTCCGGCAGTGATTGTTCAAGCATTGGAATCTCCTCATTAATTTTCGCCAAATTCTTCAATTCCCCGACATTCAGTAAAATACAAACCCGAATCCGATATTGTCCTGAATCGGATCAGTCGCCGCGCCCGGCGCGACGCTGTGCGTGTGCGACGGCGCGGTCAATACCGAACGCAATCAGCAAAGCATAAATTAAAGCGAGCGTAAGATTCACGGCCAGCCTGAGGAAAAAGTTCTCCTCAGGTCTAAAATAATTATAATCGGATAAATAATTGACGAGAGTGCTAAATCTCCACCCCTATGTGACATAGCCGTTGTCTGTCCACGTCATTGTCCGCTTGATATACAAAGGCAGAAACGGGATAAGCGGTAACGCCATAATTAACAAAATGGTAAATCGGAGTTTTCGTTTCATAAGTGAAAGCATCGCTTGCTCTTCCAACTAACGGCTTCGGTTTCCAACTCACTGTTCGCGCCGATCTTTAATATGTAGCCGTTCGATGAATAAGTCGTCCAGCGCACGGCTGTGCGCGTCAGTTCCGCCGAATTGTTGTAAGCGTAAATGGATTCGATTGCAGACATTTTAATCGTTCCTTTTATTTCAAAATTTTCAATTAAATGATCTACGCCGCGTCCTTCAAAACGGCTTGCGGCAAAGTTTCGACAAAGCCGTAAACTTCCGCGTAATTTTTAATTCTCTGCGGAATTACCCAAACTATGCCGCCGCTTGCAAAAACCAATTCGGTGCGCCAGGTTATTTTGCCGCCAGAGCGAAATGTGCCGATGCGCGTGATGACGCCGCGAAAATCGCTCCACAGAAAATGTTTCCCGTCGCCGCGCGCGATGCAGCTCGCGTCGAACGATTTAATTGATCTCTTTTCCCCGTTGTTAAGCACATAATACATCACGCCGATGAGCGTAAAATTAAACACACCGATAACAATGCCGGGCAATCTGATGCCGTCGGGTTTGACGCTGGTCAGAACCGCCAACAAAGTCAGACCGCCGAAGAAAATGTAGAAAATAATCGCCGCGACGGTATGCGTTCGCCCGTATAAAACCTCGACGCGGTGCGTTGGTTTCTCAAGACTGCGCCAGTCAATTTCTTCGTATTCGAGGTTTTTCAGCCGCCGGTAATTTTTGACGGCGCGAGTCAGCAGAAATGCGCCGCCGCTTAAAAATAACAGTGTGACCGCGCTGACCCAAATCATTTGCTGACGGTAATGCGCGGCATCTTCCTCGCTCCAGGCGATGAACTTGTCGGGATTTACCTGGCTGTCGGTAACTATGCCGGGATTACGGCGAATGGATTCGGCGCGATTAACCGCGTATCCGTAATCTCGATAAATTCCGTAATCGAAAACCGCGAACCCGATGCCGCCGAGCAGTAAAAGTATGCCGAGCATCACGCCGACAAAGGCTTTGTCCGGTCGTTCGATTTGCGTTTGGTGTAGTTTTTTCGCTTTGTTCATCAGTCATTAAATTTCGGAATAGAATGTCCCTTTTTACTTGTTCAGCGCGGGCAGCGATTTGACGAAATCGAGAACTTCTTTGCCGTTTTTCATTGTCGAGGGCGAAATCAATATCTGACCGCCGACGAAATAAAGTTCGATGCGCCAGATTGATTTGCCCATCGAACGACTTGAACTCCAGCGCGCCTTCGTTCCGCCAAAATCGTTCCACGCAAAAATTCGCCCGTCGCCCCGCGTTGCGCCGCTCGAATCAAATGAACGCGCTACTTTCCTGTTCCGGTAGAAAATAAAAGCCGCGAGAAAACCGACAAAGCAGACATTAAAAAATATTGCCAGATACAAAGCATTTCTGATGCTGCTTGCCAGAATCGGAATCGTGATAAAAATGCTTAAAAACAGCAGTATCAAAATCATCGGCAGATCTGCGCCGCGCCGGTAAACAACCTCGATGCGACGGTCGAGCTGCGGAATCATTCGGCGTTCGCCGCCGGTGTTATTCAGATTTGCCGCTTCGTTAATCTGGTTTTTAGACTCTCGCAAATCGTTGCTGCGCGGTTCGCTCTGCGGCGACAAATCCGGCGGCTGATGTTGAGGGTAATCGGCAAACGGCGATTCGTGTCTACGTTTGGGGTCATCGGAATTCATGAATTTTTACATTGCTGCAAAAGTTATTTTTATTCTTGAACGCCGATTGATTGCAGTGTGTCGGTCGTTGCTGCCTTTTTTAATTTGAGCTGAACTTTGTATTCAGTGTCGTCGAGCACGGACTTGACGGCATTATCGAGTGTTTCGACGGTCGCCGAACGTCCTACAAAAACGACGATTAAAGTCGTTTTCTGATCGGCGAGGTTTTTATGCATCGTCAACTGAATCCTTAGTTTTTCACCGGTTCGCACGTTGGTTAGCCGGTTGCTGCCGATCATTTGCATCTCATACGGTTCGAAAATGTAGCTGCGATATTTCAGATACGCGCCGTGCGAATTGCTCGAAATGTCTTCAAACAAATCGCGCATTCCCGGCTCGTCGCTGCCGGTCGCAAACGAAAACTCGAAATCGCCCGTGCCTGCGTAATCGGCGAGCAGCGGCGCAATCGCCTGAAAAAAAGGCTTAAAAGATGTGTCCGGCTTAACGGTTCCGCGACGAAACCAATCAATGTAATCAACGGCATTTTCATCAACGGCGGCGGACTGCGCCGGAGAATCATTTTCCGTCTTGTCGTCAACGAATCCGGCGGCTTCAAGTGCTGGCGCGATGGCTTTCAGCAGTTTTTTGACTTCAATACTGCCGCCTTCAAATCCGAAATAGAGCGAAGCCGCCGTGTCGTCGAGAAGCTGCACGAGCGCGAAACTCATCGAAAGCGTCGCGCCGGTTTGAATGTGGCGCAGCTCATTGCTGTCTATTGTCTGAATGTCGGAAACCGCTTTGCCGTCCGGCGGATGATATTGAAATTTGCGGACGCGGAAATATTTGCCGTGATCGTTGTCCGGAAAATTTTCGGTGACATTCTTCATCGCTTCGGGAATGAAAGTGAATATGAACTTAAAATCACCGAAACCTTGATAATCTCTGAGCAAAAGAATGATTGCGGCGTAAAACGGCACGAGCGACGTGCCGAATTTGACGTTGCCTTGCTTAAAAAGTTTAATTCGCAAATCCGGTTCGCCGTCGGGCGTTTGCGAAAGTCCGAAGTTTGCGAGATTAGAAGGTGATGACGGTTGCGCAGGTGCAGCGGATATTTTTCTCGATTCGTTAAAGGCTTTTTGAAATTCTTCGGGTGACGCTTTTTTGAATTCGCCGTCCTGCCCGGCGGTATAATGCCAGTAATAATTCTTCTCGTCGTTGGTAAAAATCCATTTGAAATCTTCCGTCCAGTTTAATTCTTTCAGAAATTCGGACGTTAAAACGTTTGAAAATGGAGTCTCCATCAGATATTGTGAGCCGTCTTCATTTCCGTTTCGCCAATTCGCGCCGTAAAATTGCTCGAAAAGTTTTTCAAGATAAGCATCTTTCATTTTGCCGTTTTCCGTCCACGCAGTCGGCACGAGACAATAGAAATTGCTGGCGTAAGTTTGCGCTTTTGTGAAACCCGACGGCAGCATCAAACCGTCGTTAACGATCACCGTAACCACTTCCATCGGCGTATTTTGCGCTGTTATCGGCGGAACAAAACCGGAATTGTGCGGCAAATCGGGATTCGTCGGTTCATTGACAGATTTCCAGCCGGTATTAGCCAGATGTTCCTTTATCGGGCGAAGCTGTTTGAGCGGAATAAAATATCCGTCGCTTTGCCTGTCGGAATTAAACCAGACACCGTGAACGCCGTATTGAATAAATCCTTCGAGATAATCAACAATTTTAGCGGTCGGAATCTCCAGCATCTGCGCCGAGCCGTCCGCCGCGGTCAGATTGTTTTCTTTGGCAAAACGCTGCAACCTGGTCGCATCGGTAAAGCCGCGAATCATCTGCTGCCCGTCCGCATAATCGGCGTTTGCCGCAATATACGGATTGACATTCGGCAGTTCGCCGCGAGCGATGAAAAGCCATTTTTCAAGTGCGAAGGTCGCCCCGAAAAGATTGTTCAAATCTTTCATTGCGCTGCCCGATTCATTTGATTTTCGAGCCAGCGCGTCAAAATTTACATTGGTTACCATAAAATAATTTTCACAGGTTTATTTAATCTAAAATTTAGATTCAAAAGGAGAAACTTTTAATCGGTCGCATTCTTCGCTTTGTGCAACTGAAAGAAATTCTTCAACGCTCTCAAACGTTTGCGCGTTTCCCAGACGAAAACGGCGCGCATCACCGGATTCAGAATCGGGCGCAGCCAGCCGGGCTTGGCGGTAAAATTGACTTTATAAATTACTTCCGAATGCGCCTCGTCAATTTTTATATGCCGAATACTGGCCGCAAACGAATCAAAAAACGGCGGTTGATTGAGCATTTTAACGGCAGCGACCTGGCCCGGTTCAAACGAAACATAAATGGTTCTGATGGCAAAACCGCCCAGAATCTTTTTGCCGCGACAAACCGAAATCGCGCCGCGCCCCGCTTTCTCAAATTCGGGTTCGAGATACGCTTCCTGCAAGAGCGTGTCCCATTCGAGCCTTCGCCGGTAATCGTGCAGCACCTCGAAAACAGCTTCTGCCGGTGCAGGAATAATTTCTTTGATTTCAGCCGTCGGCATAATTTATTTTGGAAGGATTGTCGCCGCCCGCGAGATCATCGCTAAGCTTCAAATTCTTTCACCGTTCCTGCTTTCCATACATCCTAAAATTATTTTCATTGTTCCAGTACGCTAGTGGAAACTATGCGCTTTGAGCGCAAGACTTTAGTAATCCTTCCGCTAAAATCTGTGTAAAATAGCGGCAGATGAAAGATAACCGGCATGGTCATCACACGATTACACGCCTGACTGTACA
>JBBQUS010000034.1:0-56738 GCA_038212235.1 Pyrinomonadales bacterium | reverse complement strand
GGAGAAGAAAGCAAATGACGGCAGTTTTCGGACTTGCTGGTGCGCTTCTCACTGTGAAAACAGGAACGGACAATAAATCAGTATTGTTGAATCAGTGGTTGTAGCTGGTGCGTTCTGTGACAGGAGCGTTTGAAAGGCTTGAGCCGTGTGCCGTGAAAGTGGCACGCACGGTTCTGAGGAGGGGGAGCAACGGTAACGTTGCTTTCCTATCCGACGGCTGGCAGCTCGATAATGAACCGAATTCGCAGCTTGATTACAGTCCTTCGGCGCAAGCGGCGTTTCGCGTTTGGCTCAAGAATCGTTATCACACAATCGAAACTTTAAACAATGAATTGGGAACGGCTTTTTGGAGTCTGAAATATAATAATTTTGAGCAGATTAAGCCGGCTAATCCCGCTTTCCTGTACGGCGTTAATCCGCACGCGTTTTTAGATTTTCATCGTTTTACCGCCGATCAAACCGGCAAATTCCTCAACTGGCAGGCCGCCCTCGTGCGGCGTTCCGCTTCGCCGACACAGTGGATTACCACAAATTACATTGCTACCATCACTGATTCCGACCCGCGTCGTTCAACCGATTTGGATTTTACGTCGTTTACGCTCTATCCGGTCGGCGGCAGCCAGAATTTGGGCGAAAACGGCTTTCGCATCGGCTGGCAGCACGGGATGGCTTTTGCCACTTCGTTCTATCATCAAATTAGCGGCGCGACGGGCGTCATGGAATTACAGCCGGGACAGGTGAATTGGGCTCCGATTAACCCGCAAGTGATGCCCGGCGCGGTGCGCATGTGGCTCTGGCACGCGTTTGCCGGAGGCAGTTCTTTTGCCTGCACCTATCGCTTTCGCCAACCGCTCGCAGGCAGCGAGCAATATCATAACGGAATCATCGGAACGGACGGCGTGACGCCTTCACGAGGCGGGCTTGAATATGCCCAGGTTGCAGCGGAAATGCGCGATTTGCGCTCCAAATTCGAGCCAAATGCCAAAATCCCCGCCGCTTACGCAGCCCGCAAAACCGCGATCTTGTGGAATCACGAAAATTTGTGGAACATCAACCAGCAAAAGCAAACCGCGCTCTGGGACACTTGGGGACACGTCTTTCGCTATCTCGAAATTGTCAAATCTGCCGGAGCGCCCCTTGATTTTATTGCGGAAAAAGACGATTTCTCAGCCTATCCGGTCTTAATCGCTCCGGCCTACGAATTAATTGACAAAGAATTGGTCAGCAAATTATCCAAGTACGCCGAACAGGGCGGCCATCTCATTTTGACCAGCCGCACTGGGCAAAAGAAACGCAACGGCCAGCTGTGGGAGTCTAAATGGGCGGCTCCGATTTACGATTTAATCGGAGCGGAAATTCCTTTCTTCGACTTGTTGTTAGAAAACGGTATAGGCGAAGTGCGGATGGATTCCAAATCTTACGCCTGGAAAGTCTGGGCGGACGTGCTCAAACCGCAGCCAGATACTGAAAGCTGGGCACAATATTCAAATCAGTTTTACGCCGGTCAGAGCGCGGTGACGCATCGGCAGTTGGGAAAGGGGAGCGTCACCTACATCGGCGTTCAAACCAAGGATGGACAACTGGAAACGGAAGTTCTCCGCCTTGTTTACCGGCAAGCGAACATTTCGATTGAAAATTATCCGGCGGGAGTTTATGTCGAATGGCGCGACGGGTTTTGGGTGGCTGTCAACTATTCGTCCGATTCAGTGACGATTCCGATGTCTGAACATGCCCAAATTATCATCGGAACTCAATCGCTTAAACCAGCCGATGTCCTGGTTTGGAAATGAAAAACCGTAGAATCGGCTTTTAGCTCAACAAAAAGAATTTCTGTACGGACGCAAATTCTTTGTTCTCGCTTGGCGATGTTTAAAGCAATGTTTGTTACTTGCTGGCAGCGTCAATGATTTTGTCAGAATAAATTGCTTGATAAAGTTTTTGCGCCAATTCACTGTTGAGCGGCAGGATTTTTTGATATTGAGTTTGTGCCGATTGTTTGTTATGGACGGCTAGATAAAGCTGTCCTAAAAACAGTTCTACTTCCAAATCCTGCGGCTGGATTTTAACCGCTTGCTCAATTTGCCAGGTTGCTTCGCGGTATTTTTTCCGCCTACTCAACGCATTGCCGAGTTCAACGCGCATCATCGCATTGTTTGGCTCAAGCTCGACGGCGTGTTTGAGCCAAACAATTGCTTGCTGATACTTTTGCAGTTTGAGATAAACATTGCCCAAATTGTAATGCGTCGGAGCGAAATCTGGCTGCAATACAATAGCGCGTTCAAACAAAATGATGGCTTTATCGGTTCGACCGATTTGGTCGTAAATCGCTCCGAGTTTGCTGTAATCTTCAGCAACAGTTGATTTCAGTTCAATCGCTTTTTCGAGCGCGACAGTTGCGTCAGAAAATTGCTTCATTCCATAAAAAGCCGCCCCGAGATTGCCGTAAGCAATTGTATAATCTGGCCTCAATTGAATTGCTGCTTTCAAAGGCTTGACGGCTTGGGCAAATTTTCCGGCGTCAATCAGTTCCACCGCTTGATCGTTTAACGCTTCAGCCCGAATGGTTGATTGGGCTGCGGCCAGAACGGGAAACAAGATTGAGAGAGCGACAAGTAAAAATAGTCTTTTCATAATTGGTTACCCGTAAATATGTGCAGGAGATTTTGTCGGGAAATTGTGCCTTCAAACATTAATGCGACGGACGAGGGGAAAAAGGCTAAATTGTTTCTCAATTATTTATTTCAAATTTTCTTCCGGTTGAAATCGCGCATCCTGGGGAGCGCGTCTGAACTTCTATTTCCGTCGCCCGCTCATCGGAGCAAAATAGATTGGTATCTTTGCTGAGACGAACGGCGGACATGGACGCTTCGACGCGCTCCGCTTTCGCGTAACATTTAGTTATCAAACCTTTGCGCTTTATTATTAAAATCTGGTGGCAGTTGTCGTTGAACAGCCGGTCAGCAGTAAAGTGCCGTTCGGAGCGTAGATTTCCGAAGTTCCGGCTGATTCGGCTTGATCGGCTTGGTGATTCAACTGCAACTGTTGACGCACTATTTGCCATCCGGTGAAATTGCCGCCGGCGTCAAAGTTGAAAACTTTGAATTTAAAAAGATAGGTACTTCCGCCCGCATAACTCCAAACGCCCTGACCCGGAGCTTTCAGAGCCTGTGGAATCCCCGAGGTCGAATCGAGGAGGGTTCCGCCGGACATAAATGTTGTGGTTGAGGCAAAGGTTCTGATTGCCGCACCGGTTTGACAGTTGCGAATTGTCACTTGTTCTTCCCAAGTCCCGACTAATCTTTCGCTCCTGTTTCTCTCCGGCGAATTTTCTGCTTGTGTTTGTTTGTCGCTTTGTTGTTCCTCATTTTTTTCCTGCGCAGACACCCCAACCGGAGCGAACATCGCCATCAGCAAAATTGCCAACGCCGCCGCCCCCGCGTTTTTCAAGAATGTAACTTTCATTAAATTTTCCCTTTGCTATTTTTTTATTTATTTCAACCGAAACTTTTTAATCGCGGTTGATGCGTGTCATAATCACCGAAACCTTCCGGTGAAATCTTTAGCAGGGCAATGAATTTTTCTGAATTTTTCTGAACATCTGAACAAAGGCAATGAACACGGAGCAAGCGCAAATTTATGAGTTCGGCGAATTTCGCGTTGACGCCGCAAAACGCCTGCTATTGCGGGGCGACGGCGACATTATTCCGCTCAAACCTAAAGTTTTTGAAACCCTGCTCTATTTGATTCAAAACAGCGGAAAAATTCTCGATAAGGACGAATTGCTCACAGCGATTTGGGCGGACACCATCGTCGAGGAAAACAATCTCAGTCAAAACATCTCAATTCTGCGCCGCGTTTTTGGCGAAAAGCACGGCGAGCATCGTTTTATTGTGACCGTGCCGGGGCGCGGTTATAAATTCGTCGCCGAAGTGCGGGAAAGTTCACAACCCGAAGCCCGCAGTTCACAGTCGAATCAAGAGTCGGAAGTCGAGACTTTGAAAAACGGCGGGCAAGCCTTCAAGGAAAAAGCTGCTGACCAAGGACAGCAAATTGAAAACCAGCTTGCAAACGATCACAGACCACAGACAAAAAGCAGGAAAACAAGCCAACTTTGGCTCTTCGCGATTACGGTGGCGACTCTTGCCGGGTTGAGTATTTTAGGGTTTTCTTGGTGGCGCGAGCAGACTTTGCCGGCGACGAGCGCCGCGCCGATTAAAACCGTCGCCGTGCTGCCGTTTAAATCTTTAGACGGGGAAAACCGGAATCAGGCGCTGGAACTCGGAATGGCGGATACTTTGATTAACAAAATAAGTTCGAGCGAAGAGCTCATTGTTCGTCCGCTTAGTTCAGTGCGGCGATTTAATAATTTGGAGCAGGACGCGCTGCAAGCGGGACGCGAGCTCGATGTCCAGGCGGTTTTGGACGGCACGATTCAAACGGCGGGCGAGAGAATCAGAATTGCGGCTCGACTCGTTCGGACGGGCGATGGCAAACAATTGTGGGCGGAAACATTCGACGAAAAATTTAGCGACATCTTCACGGTTCAGGATTCGATTTCGCAGCGAGTTTTGGCGGCTTTGACTTTGAAACTAAGCGGCGCTGAGCAAAAACGCTTGACCAAACACTCGACGGAAAATGTTGAAGCTTACGAGCTTTATATGCAAGGAAGTTTTCATGCTTCCAAACTGATCTTGCCCGAAGCCCGGAAAGGACTCCAGTATTTTGAACAAGCGATTGCGCTCGATCCGAATTATGCGCGTGCGTATGTCGGGCTAGTCAATGTTTACCTCAGTTTTGCTCTTTCTGGTGACGTTCCCGCCAGTGAAGTCGTGCCGAAGGCAAAGGCCGCGGCACTCAAAGCAGCCGAACTTGACGAGACGCTCGCCGAAGCCCAAGTCGCAATCGGGCGAATCGCTTTCTGGTATGACTGGAACTGGAGCGAAGCCGAGAAAAGGTATCAGCGCGCTCTCGAACTCGATCCGAACAATGCGGTAGCTTATTTTTTCTACGCGCATTTAAACTCAAATCTGGGGCGGCATCCGGAAGCTCTAACGCAGGTCAAACGCGCCCGCGAACTTGACCCGCTTTCGCTCATCACCAATTCGGCGGAAGGTCAATTTCTATTCTTCGCCGGACGCCCCGACGAGGCGCTCGCAAGATTAAACAAAACCCTTGAGTTTGATCCGAGTTTCTGGCATTCGCACCTGATTTTATCACAGGTTTATGCCGCAAAAGGGATGTTTGCCGAAGCGGTCGCCGAGGCGGACAAGGCGGCGCAATTTTCCGGCGGAAATTCTCAAGCCGTCGCTACCAAAGGCTACGCTCTGGCGAAATCTGGAAAAATAACGGAGGCGCGCGATGCACTGGCCGAATTACAGAAACTATCAACGGAAAAATACGTCGCGCCGTACAATTTCGCCATCATTTACAACGGACTGGGCGAAACCGCGACGGCGCTTGATTATCTGGAAAAAGCTTTTGCCGAAAAAAATGTGCTGGTGGTGTTTCTCAAAGTTGATCCGAAATGGAACAATCTCCGCACCGAGCCGCGTTTCATCGAGTTGATACGGCGGATGAATTTTGAATAACTCGTTTAAAAGCGGTCAGAGATTAAAGTGACGGGCGCACATCTCCCAAAGCGCTCATTCCCCAACCGCTCACAATCTAAACCTTAAGTTACGGAAAACTAATGCGCGTGATGCGACCGGGAAAAATCTCCGTCACCAGCAAATCTCCGGTCGGCGGATGAATTGCCATGCTCGTCGGCGAAATGAGCGCATTGTTAATCAGTGTCGGCGCGCCCGTCGGAGAATCGAAACGGCGCAAGCGGCCGGGCGCGTTTCCGGCAAGATTGGTGCTGATTTCGAGCGTGTAAAACGAATGACAAAATCCATTGGTGATTGGCAAAACATCAATCGCCGTGGTCAAACCGCGGATAAACTGCGAGTCCGCTCCCGTTTCCAAATCAATCCGGCGGACATCAGCCGCGCCTGCCGGGAACGGAAAACCAGTCAAAAACGTTACCAGCAAACTGTTGCCGAAAAGCCGCACACTGGTTGGAACGGCATCAATAACCGGCGGCCCCGGCAATGGATTGACGCGCGGCGGATAGTTAAAATAAATGCCCGTTTCACCGTTGACGAGGCTGACTGTGCGAATCTGGTTTTGGGCGGCGTCCGCAACATATAATTTGCTGCCAGCGCCGACCAGACCGAACGGATTGGAATTTCGCACATTGTTTGGCACATCCGGGCGTGGATTGGGAGTGTAATCGGGAAAATTTGTGATCAATCGAAGCGTCGCGCGATTATGAGCGAGACCTAAAGACACAATTTCGCCATTTGCCAGACGCGTGTGGTCGGCGGGTTGAAGCTGGTATGGTTGGCTTGTCAATTTGCCGTGCGGCGGAAGCTGCAGTTCGAGAATGGAGCTAAAGAGCGGCGAATTCGGATTGGGATTCGGAATCTCCGAGCCCGGGGCAGGGCCGTTAATGGTTGCGTTACCAACGGTGATGGCGATGTATAAACTACTGCCGTCAAGCCACATTGCCGACGGGCCTGACGGATCATTGTTGGGCGCGGCCGGGCCTGATGGTAAGCCGGTAAGTAGTGGATAAGTCGTACCATCATTGGTCACAACCGAGATCCGTCCCGTATTTGCAGCCGTTGGAAGTCCGGCTTCGGAAACAAAGAAAACGTTGTAACGCTCCGAGTAAATGATTTTGCCTGGATTCTGCAAACCCGTGACAAATGTCGTCGCAGTTTGCGCGCCGGTTTCCGAAACAAAGGAAACAAGCATGAACATGGCGAAAACGGTAATTGCGAAAATTTTGCTTCTGAACATAATTTTTTCTCCTGACTGATTAAACTGAAATAAACTCCCTAGTTTTAGCTCCTGAACATTAACGCGACAGGGAGAAGGAAAAAGGCTAAAAGTAATTTTAAATATTTTTATCTTTCGGCAAAAAGTTTGACCGAGCCCACTCAACAGGCATATTCTTGTCACCGAAAAGCAGAAAGACAGAGATGGAGCAACCCCCACAAAAATCAGGAGAAATAACCGAAATGCTGCGCGAGTGGAGCAGTGGCGGCAAACGGGAAGCTTTAGACGACCTTTTGCCGCTTGTTTATGACGAGCTTCGCCGCCAAGCCGCCCGCTTTCTGCGACGCGAACGCGCCGGGCACACTTTGCAAACATCCGCTCTAATTAACGAAGCTTATTTAAAATTGATTGATCAGCGCGAAGTCAATTGGCAAAACCGCGCTCATTTTTTCGGGATCGCAGCCCAAGCGATGCGCCGCATTTTGGTAGATTATGCGCGCACTCGGCATCGGGAAAAACGCGGCGGCGCTGAAGAAAATTTGCCGTTAGAAGTCGCAGAGTTAATAGTTACCGGCGAAAAAAGCGTTGATTTGGTCGAGCTTGACGAAGCGCTGGAGAGACTGGCCAAAATGGACGCCAGACAAGCGCAAATCGTCGAACTGCGTTATTTCGGCGGCCTCAGCATTGATGAAACTGCCGAAGCTCTGCGCGTTTCGCCCGCGACCGTCAAAAATGATTGGCGCGTGGCAAAAGCCTGGCTGCATCACGAAATTACCAAATGAATCAAGACCGCTGGCAAAAAGTGAAAGGTTTATTCGAGGCTGCCGTCGCGCTCTCGCCGCCTGAGCGCCAGCGGTTTCTCGACAAATTATGCGGCAAAGATGAAAATTTGCGCCAAGCGGTCGAAGATTTACTCGCTTCGGATCAGGAATCAACAAGTTTTCTGGAAAATCCAGCCGCCCAAGAAGTCGCCAGTTTGATTATTGAAACAGAAACAAAAGGCTTTGAAGCGGGGAAAAGTTTCGGACATTACGAAATTATCAGGCAAATCGGTGCGGGAGGAATGGGTGAAGTTTATCTGGCCCAAGATACCAAACTCGACCGCCGCGTGGCCGTTAAAATCCTTAACCGAGAATTCAGCCGCCACGAACAAAATCTCCAGAGATTTATTCAGGAAGCCAAAGCCGCGTCCGCTCTTAATCATCCGAATATTCTGGTGATTCACGAAATCGGTGAAACCGCAGATTCAAACTACATTGTCAGCGAATTTATCGAAGGCAAAACCCTGCGCGAGCTTTTCAGAGAATCGTCACTCAAGCTGTCGGAAATTCTCGACGTCTCAATTCAAATCGCCAATGCTCTCTCCGCCGCTCATGCGGCACGGATCGTTCACCGCGACATCAAACCGGAAAACATCATTGTTCGTCCCGACGGTTACGTCAAGATTCTGGATTTCGGGCTGGCTAAACTGGTCGAGCCGAAAGTCATTGGATTTGAAGACGCCACCGCCAGACAAAACCATACGGCAAAGGGCGTGATTCTCGGCACGGTCAATTACATGTCGCCCGAACAGGCGAAAGGGGAACGGGTGGACGAACGCACCGACATTTTTAGTTTCGGTGTCTTGGTTTACGAAATGATTGCGGGAAAAACACCGTTTGCGGGTGCGTCAATGTCGGAGACTTTTGCCAATTTGATCAACGCCGATCCGCAGCCCCTTGCGCGGTTTTCGTCAAACGTGCCGGAAGAATTGCAGCGTATCATCGCCAAAACGCTCCGTAAAAACAAAGATGAGCGATATCAAACGATGAGAGATTTGCTCACCGATTTAAAAAGCTTGCAAAAACGACTGGATTTTGAAGCTGATTACAATCAGTTGGGAGTCTCGCCTTCAGGCGGCGAACGGCTTAATGATCCAAAAATGCAAAAGTTAGAGCCTGCTGTGACAACAGAGAAAGATTTACCTGAAGGCGGCACTTTCAACAAAAAATCCATTGCCGTTTTGCCGTTTGCCAACATGAGCGCGGACGCTGAAAACGAATATTTCTGCGACGGATTGGCGGAAGAACTGCTCAATGCGCTGGCAAAAATTGGCAATTTAAAAGTTGCTGCGCGCACGTCGTCGTTTTCATTTAAAAATCGCAGCGTTGACGTTAGCGAAATCGGAAATACCCTCAAAGTCGAAACGATTCTCGAAGGCAGCGTGCGAAGATCGGGCAATCGTTTGCGAATTAATGTTCAGCTCGTCAACGCAGCGGACGGTTATCGTATTTGGTCAGAGCGCTATGATGGCGAACTCAAAGATATCTTTGAGTTGCAGGACGAGATTACGCTGGCGGTGATTGATGAGTTAAAAGTAAAATTTTTGAGCGAAGAAAAAGCCGCCCTCCGCAACCGTTATAACGACAATATTGAGGCTTATCAGCTTTATCTCAAAGGGCGTTACCATTATCTCAAATTAAGACCAGCCGAAATCCAAACCGGAATTTTATATTTTCAGCAAGCGATTGAAATTGATCGAAATTATGCGCTTGCTTATGTTGGTCTCGCGCAAGCCTATCAAACGCTGCCGCTCGCTGCCGAGCTGTCCGCTAACGATTTTTTCCCGCAAGCAAAAGAGGCAGCATTGCGAGCAATTGAAATTGACGACCAACTAGCCGAAGCTCACGGCGTTCTCGGTTGGCTCCTTTTTTGGTCTGACTGGGATTGGAACAAATCCGAAAACGAATGCCAACGCGCCATCAAAATTAATCCAAACAGCGCGGATTCGCACGAAGCCTACGCACATTTGCTTTCTAACACAGGGCGACATCCGCAAGCACTCACTGAAATAAAATACGCCAGGGAACTGGACCCGCTTAACTTGCGGATCAACGCGCTCGAAGGACAATTCTTGCTGCACGCCGGACAAATTGACGAGGCATTGGCAAGGTTGCAGAAAACCTGTGAACTCGAACCGAATTTTTGGCTCGCGCATTTATTTGCCGCCAGTGCTTATATCGAAAAAGAAATGTATGAGGAAGCCATTGTCGAAGCAAATCAGGCAAAAGAACTTTCCGGCGGCAGCTCGCAAGCGATTGCTTTTGGCGCTTACGCTTTGGCGAAGTCGGGCAACCGGGCAGAAGTCAAAACTACACTTAAAGAGTTATTGAAATTATCAAAGAAACGCTACGTTCCGCCTTATCACATCGCGCTCGTTTACCAGGGTTTGGGCGAGCGTGACAAAACGCTTGAATGGTTAAATCGAGCATTTGAAGAACGCGATCCGAAATTGGCTTTCCTCAAAGTCGAGCCGAAATGGAACAATCTGCGTGCCGATTCGCATTTTCAGGAATTGTTGCGGCAAGTCGGTTTGCCAATTGACGAAACTGCAAAAAGTGCACCAGATGACAAGGCAAACATAACGGCCGCCGTCAGTAATTTGGGTGAGCAAACCTTAGAAATTGCGACAGCGACAACGCTTGAGTCAACAGCTCAATTTAAAACTAACGAGTCATCTATTACCGGCAATCCAAAAAATCAAAAACGCATTTTCGCGGGTGGCATAATCATCCTCTTGCTGGCTGTATTCGGGTTTGGTTATTATTTCTGGTCGGCGAGCAAAATCCCTTTAAACACCAACGCCAAAAAATCATTGGCAGTTTTACCTTTCCTTAACACCAGCCAGGATGCAAACGCCGAATATTTGTCGGATGGAATTACCGAAAGCATTATCAACAATTTGTCACAGTTGTCGAGCTTAAGAGTCATGTCGCGGAATTCTGCATTTCGTTTTAAGAATAATCAAACTGAAACTACAAAAATCGCCGCTCAGCTCGGCGTGGAAGCCCTCGTCACTGGCGACATCAAACAATTAGGCGATAAGCTGGTGATTAATGTTCATCTGATTGATGCCAGCGACGACTCGCAAATCTGGGGCAATCAATATGTTAAATCCCCCGCCAACATTATCGCCGCGCAAAACGAAATTGCCCAGGCGGTCGTCAACAATTTGCGCTTGAAACTGTCTAATGCCGAACAGCAAAAACTCGGTAAAAATTATACGGATAATGTTAAAGCCTATGAATTTTATCAAAGAGGGCGTTTTTACGTTTCCAAAGGAACACTGCCGGACATCAATAAAGGCATTGCATATTTTCAGCAGGCGATTGACGTTGACCCTTCTTACGCGCTCGCCTACGCCGGACTTGCCGAGGCGTATCGCGCTTCGGTGCTTTCCGCCGACCAACCGCCGACCGAATTTTTGAAGGCGAAAGCGGCGGGGCTAAAAGCAGTCGAACTCGATGACTCACTTTCCGAAGCTCATCGGAATTTGGGCGCGGTGATGTTCTTTTATGACTGGGATTGGAAAGGAGCTGAAAATCAATATCAGCGAGCTTTGGAACTTGATCCAAACAATGCCAATGCTCATTGGGCTTACGCAATTCTGCTCTCCAACAGTTTGCGGCACACCGAAGCGCTCTCCGAGATAAAACTCGCCCGCGAACTCGATCCGCTGAATTTGATGATTAACATGGCTGAAGGAGTTTGTCTGAATGCTGCTGAAAAACCCGACGAAGCGATAGCCAGTATGCAGAAAGCCCTCGAACTAGACCCGAATTTTTGGCCGGCCCATAAGATTATTTCAGATTCTTATATGCAAAAAGGAATGTTCCCGGAGGCTATTGCCGAAGCCCGCAAAGCCAAAGAACTCAACGGCGACAGTGTCATATCCGATGTCAATATCGCTTACGCGCTGGCGAAGTCCGGCAAACCTGCGGAAGCGCGGGAAATACTGAATGAATTATTGAAGATGTCAACCGAGCGTTACGTTCCGCCCAGCAGCATCGCCGCAGTTTATAACGACTTGGGCGAGCGCGACGAAGCGCTGACTTTGTTGGAACGCGCCTTTGATGCGCGGGATGTGGATTGCGTCTTTTTGAAAGTTGCCCCGGGATGGAACAATCTGCGAAACGAACCGCGCTTCATCGAACTGTTGCGACGGATAAATTTTTAGAGCAAAACGGTAAAAAACCTACCTGATATCAAAAATTTGGCGCTTTGAATTAAAATTTTGACTCATCAAAATAAATTTTCAAAATTGAATCAAACCAGAGTTCTATTGCCAAATCTAAGCCGGAATACATTGCATATTATTTCCGATGATCTCAAGTTCGACGATTGACGATACAAATTGAAACTTCACCTAGAATGATTAAACATTGACATTTTGGCCGCTTTTGCCGTTATAATTCAAAATCTTTGTTGTGTCTCTGAACATAAGTCGAACAGCACAAATTTGCTGTTAACGAAAGATAAATTGCGCTCAAACAGCTCGGTTGGAACAAATGATAATTGGCGGCTGTCTGAGAGCCTGACGAAGGCGAGAAATTTTCAAATGCGGCAAATTGCGTTTTGATGATGAGCCGAGTTTAATCAAATTTTGGGAGATGTTTTAAATGAAGAAGATTTTTATTTCAACGATGGTCATTTTGGCGGCGGCAGCTTTCTCTGAGGTTTCGGCACAAGTGACGCCGGCGGGCGGAGGCGACACTAACCTGCGCGACACTGATATTAAAGGCCGTTCAAACGAGCTTGAACGCATTGACCGCGATGCCCGAAAAGAATCGTCAAAGAAAAAAGACAAATCGAAGGGCGACACGCCGGCGCCGCCGCCCGAAGACAAACTGGCCGCCAAATACGGCGAAATTAAAACCGATTACGAGCAGATTCAAATGTCGCATGATTCAATTATCAAGGCATATAACAGCGACAGCAAGATTGATTACTCGCAAATCAGTAAATTTTCATCGGAAATCAACAAAAGCGCGACGAGACTAAATTCAAATCTCTTTCCAGCCCCGCCGGTCAAAACGCCGGACGCTGGCAAAGTCGAAAGTTCGAACCAGACAAAAGGTGAAAAGACAAATCCGGAAACAAAAAAAACGACACCGATTAAAGATTTGATTGTTGATTTAGGCGATAACATCAGCAATTTTACAACCAGCCCGATGTTTCAGAATTTGCGAGCGGTTGACCCGGCAGTTTCCGAAAAAACTAAAGCCGATTTAGAAAAAGTCATCGAACTGAGCGCACAGCTCGATGTGGAAGCCGCGAAAATGGCGGCTGAAAAGTAAAAAAACATTGATAGTGAAAATGTTGACAGCGTTCGGCAAATAAGGACAAATCAATTCGGTTTAATGCGCCGATAGAAAATTAATCAGTCTGGGTTGTACACAAACATGCCCATATTTTATTGCAAGTTTTTGGTGGCGTATTTTCGGGGCAGCTTGAGGGTTGTGTTTCCGGTTGTTTGCCTGTTGCTACTGGCTCTCGGTTCAAAAACCGCGACGGCTCAGGTTTTAGGCGATCCGGTAGATGTCAGTCAGGATTTTCAGAAAGCGGAAAACGTTTATTTCATCGGGAATCAAATCACAAAATTTGATTCGAGCAGCGGCTCGGGTGAAATTCAGTGGAACAGATACTTGCGCAACACAACGCTCTCTTTTAACAAAGTTGACGTTGGTCTGGTGCCGGGAAAATCAACCGAATTTCCCCAGACCGAATACGACGAAAACCCGAGCCTCCCTTTTTCCATTTCGTTTATCAGTCCGCGCGCCGTGCGGCTGCGTTTTAATTCGCGCCCCGGTGAATTTGATAATGCTCCGTCGCTGATGTTTGCCGACGGGCAGCCCGCTCAAAACAGTTCCTGGAAACTCGCGCAAAACGACCGGGAAATAGTTTACACCAGCGAATTTGGCAAGGTGCGCATTATTAAAAATCCTTGGCACGTAGAGTTTTATGACGCGCACGGCAAACTTTTAACCCGCACCCAAAATATTGGCGATCCGCACACTTATATCACGCCGATTCCCTTTTCGTTTGTCCGCCGGGCGAGCGATTTGAGCCGCCGGTTTGCCGCGACTTTTGAACTCGCTCACGATGAAAAAATATTCGGTTGCGGCGAATCTTTTACGCGTTTGAACAAACGCGGCCAGAAAATCAACGCCTGGACGCGCGACGCGATGGGCGTCCAAAACGAATTGATGTACAAACCCATTCCGTTTTTCCTGAGCAGCAACGGCTATGGAATGTTTGTCCACACCAGCGCGCCCGTCACCTTTGATTTTGGAAAATTTTATGACCAGCACAATGTTATTTACTCGGCGGACGATAACCTCGATTTGTTCGTTTTTTTTGGCGAACCCAAAGACGTTCTTTCCGAATACACCGCTCTGACCGGGCGCAGTCCGGTTCCGCCGCTCTGGTCGTTTGGCTTTTGGATGAGCCGGATCACCTACAAATCCGAAGCGGAAGTGCGTGACGTGGCGGCAAAACTCCGGCAATACAAGATTCCGACCGATGTCATTCATCTCGACACCGGCTGGTTTGAAACCGACTGGCGCAGTAATTTTCAGTTTTCAACCACGCGTTTTTCCGATCCCGCGAAAATGATTGCCGATTTAAAACAGCAGGGTTTTCACATCAGCCTCTGGCAATATCCTTATTTCACTCCGAAAAACGAGTTGTTTAAAGAAATTGTGAGCAAAGGTTTAGCAGTTAAAAACGAAAGCGGCGGACAGCCTTTTGAGGACGCGGTGCTCGACATGAGCAATCCGTCCGCGGTCAAATGGTATCAATCCAAGCTCGCCGATCTTTTAAAAATGGGCGTCGGCGCGATCAAAGTTGATTTTGGCGAAGGCGCTCCCGTCAACGGGCAGTACGCTTCGGGCAAAACCGGTTTGTTTGAGCATAATTTGTATCCGCTCCGCTACAACAAAGCCGTCGCAGAAATAACCAAACAAACCACCGGCGATTCGATTATCTGGGCGCGGAGCGCGTGGGCGGGCAGTCAACGCTACCCGCTGCACTGGGGCGGCGACGCGGAAAACACCGATTCGGCGATGGCGGCGGAATTGCGCGGCGGTTTGTCATTCGGACTTTCAGGTTTTACTTATTGGAGTCATGATGTCGGCGGTTTTGTTGATCGCGCGCCGAGAGATTTGTATCGCCGCTGGCTGGCGTTTGGCGTTTTGACTTCGCACACCAGAGCTCACGGCGCGCCGCCGCGCGAGCCGTGGGAATATGATGCTGCACTCGTTGAAGATTTTCGGCGGGCGTTAAACCTCAGATATTCCCTGATGCCTTATATTTACGCGCAGGCCAAAGATTCTTCCGCCAGAGGTTTTCCCATGCTGCGCGCGCTCTTTTTTGAATTTCCCAACGATGACACGTCGTGGATGATCGAAGACGAATATATGTTTGGCGACAGTTTGCTGGTCGCGCCGCTTCTTGAAGAAGGAAAACTCGCCCGCAAAGTTTACTTGCCGCCGGGAGCGTGGATTGATTATCAAACCGGCAAAGTTTACGAGGGCGCGCACTGGCACGAAATTGCCGCCGGAGAAATTCCGGTTGTCCTGCTCGTTAAAAACCATTCGGTTGTGCCGCACGCGAAACCGGCGCAAAATACCGGAGAAATTGATTGGAATAATATCGAGCTGCGCGTTTTTAGCACAGATAACGCGCCGGTGGCCGGACTGTTCGCGCTCCCTGACGCTCAATTGCAAACGCTTAATTTAACGGCTAACGGCAGCAGTTACGCCCTCAAAAATGATTTTTCAGGGGGGAAAATCAAATGGCAAATTAATCATTTGGCTGCCAAGTAAAAAGCGATGACTCTTTTTGACAACAATTTATAGAATTGAAGTTACGCAGAGTTGAAGAACAGAAAGCGGTTTTCACAAGGATAGACAGGATAAAAGGATAATGTTCAATTAATTAATCGTTTAATCATTCGTTGCTTTACATCCTGTCTATCCTGTCCATCCTTGTAAAATTTTTCTTCCAACTGCCTAACTTCAAGAGAAATAACCAAAAATTTTATGACTCGTCTAGTTGATTTACAGTGGATTGATTATCTGGTGATGCTCGTTTATTTTGCGTTCGTCATCGGCATCGGCTTTGCCCTGCGGCGGTACATGAAAACCTCGACCGATTTCTTTTTATCGGGACGTTCGATTCCGGCGTGGGTGGCCGGTCTCGCCTTTCTCTCGGCTAACTTGGGCGCTCAGGAAGTTATCGGGATGGGCGCTTCGGGAGCGAAATACGGCATTGCCACTTCGCATTTTTACTGGATTGGAGCGATTCCGGCGATGGTTTTTGTCGGCATTTTTATGATGCCGTTTTATTACGGCTCAAAAGCGCGTTCCGTCCCGGAATATCTCAAAATGCGCTTTGACGAAAAAACACGCGCACTCAATGCCGGTTCGTTTGCCTTAATGACAATTTTTTCTTCGGGCGTTTCACTGTACGCGATGGGCAAGCTGTTTCAGCTTCTCCTGGGCTGGAACTTTAACTTTTCGATGATTGTGGCCGCCATTATCGTTTTGTTCTACATTCTGCTCGGCGGTTTGACGAGCGCGATTTACAACGAAGTTTTACAGTTTTTTATGATTGTCTTTGGCTTTATCCCGCTGGTTTTTCTAGGGTTAAGAGATGTTGGCGGGTGGAGCGGGCTGCAAACGCGTCTAGCTGCGGTTGCGACTGAAAACGGCTTAAATGCTAACGCCTACACCGAATCATGGGCAAATATGGGGAGCGCGACGGCCAATCCAATCGGCGTCGAATGGTTCGGGCTGGCGATGGGCTTAGGGTTTGTGCTCAGTTTTGGCTACTGGTGCACCGACTTTCTAGTAGTTCAGCGCGCGATGGCCGCCGATTCGATGTCAGCCGCTCGGCGAACGCCGCTGATTGCAGCTTTTCCCAAAATGCTCTTTCCATTCCTCGTGATTTTGCCCGGAATGATCGCGCTGACTGTTGCGCCGCGCGTCGGAAATCCGAGTCCGGCAGCCGGCCAAAGCGCGTCGCAAGTGCAAACCGCTGAAAGTGCAGCTAATTCCCCGCTCTCGGCAGCCAAGGACGGACGCGGAATTATCCCGGCCAAACGCTCGGAAACAACCGGCGCGGTCGAGCGTGATAAACAAGGTCGGGTCGTGCTCGATTATGATCTGGCGACGCCGATGATGCTGGTCAATTATTTTCCGGCTGGAATGCTCGGATTAGGGCTAACGGCGTTATTAGCAAGTTTTATGTCCGGGATGGCGGGAAATGTAACCGCTTTTAACACCGTCTGGACGTACGATATTTATCAATCTTATATTCGCAAAGGCGAATCGGACGAGCATTATCTCTGGATGGGACGCGCCGCCACTGTGGGCGGAATTCTGCTTTCGATTGTGGCGGCTTATATTGCGGCGAGCTACAACAACATCATGGATTTTTTGCAGCTCGTCTTTGCCTTTGTCAACGCGCCGCTTTTTGCTACTTTCGCGCTCGGCATGTTTTGGCGGCGGACGACCGCTCACGGCGCGTTTTGGGGTTTGATCAGCGGTACGGTGGCGGCGGCGGTACATCACGGGGTTTCGCTTGCAGAAGGCTCTGCGGTCGGCGTCAAAGGCGGCTACTTCGGCGTTCTGCAAACTTATCGAAGCGAGCTTGGGCAAACCTTCTGGACGGCAATCGCAGCATTTTCGGTGTGTTTTGCAGTGACGATTCTGGTCAGTCTGCTCACCAAACCCAAGGCCGATACAGATTTGCACGGATTGGTTTACGGTTTGACCCCGCAGCCGGATGACACCGCCACTGTTTGGTACGAGCGCCCGGTGACGCTGGCGATTATCGTGCTCGTCGCCACGGTGATTTTGAACATCGTGTTCTTTTAACTTGGAGAATTCATCATGGGTTTGGATATTCGTTTGCCAATCGGTTTATTGTTTCTGATTTTGGGCGCTTTGCTCTCGCTCTACGGCTTGCTTACTTTAAATAACCCGGCGGTTTATGCGAAATCGCTCGGCGACAACATCAATTTATGGTGGGGCGCGTGTCTGCTGATTTTCGGCGCGGTGATGTTCTTTTACGGACGGCGCGCGACTTCGCAAAATGCGACCGAAGGAATGCACCAAACGGCAGACTCGGAAGAGGGACGCCGCAACGAAGCGCGCGAACACGACGAAGGTTTGGAAAAATAAGGATCTTTGTGATATGAAAAATACGATTAAAACTCTATTGCTATTGCTAATTACGTTGTTTTGCTCAACAGCTATTAACGCGCAAAAGTTTGACAAGCTGGCTCTGACGCCGCCGATGGGTTGGAACAGTTGGAACAAATTTGCCTGCAATGTGGACGAAAATCTGATTCGCCAAACCGCCGACGCAATTGTCTCAAACGGAATGAAAGACGCGGGTTATCAATATGTTGTGATTGACGATTGCTGGCACGGAGCACGCGACGCGCAGGGGTTTATTCAGCCGGACGGGGCGCGTTTTCCGTCGGGCATGAAAGCACTCGGCGATTACCTTCACGCCAAAGGGTTAAAATTCGGTATTTATTCCGATGTCGGAGCCAAAACCTGCGGCGGTCGTCCCGGCAGCCGCGGTCACGAATATCAGGACGCGCTGACGTACGCCGGCTGGGGCGTTGATTATCTCAAATACGACTGGTGCAGCAGCGAAGGTCTAAAAGCGGAGGGCGCATATGCAACGATGCGCGACGCCATTTACGCGGCGGGCCGACCGATTGTTTTGAGCATTTGCGAATGGGGCGATAACAAGCCCTGGGAATGGGCCAAAGATGTCGGATATTTGTGGCGGACGACCGGCGACATTTACGCTTGCTGGGATTGCGAGAAAAATTACGGAACCTGGTCGAGCTGGGGCGTAATGCGCATCGTGGACAAGCAGGCCGGTTTGCGTAATTATGCCGGACCCGGACATTGGAACGATCCCGACATGCTCGAAGTCGGTAACGGTTTGACCGAAGCCGAAGACCGGGCGCATTTTTCGCTCTGGGCGATGCTCGCCGCGCCGATGATTTCCGGCAACGACGTGCGCAACATGACAAAGCAGACGCAAGCCGTTTTGACCAACAAAGATGTCATTGCGATTGACCAGGATGCGCTCGGCATCCAGGGATTTCGCGCGCTCAACGAAAACGGTTTAGATGTCTGGGTCAAACCGCTCAGCAATGATGAGTGGGCTGTCTGTTTTTTAAATCGCAGCGAAACCGCCAAACCGGTCGAGTTTAATTGGAAGAATCAGTATATCAAAGACGGTTTTACCAACAAAGAACTAAATCCAGCTCAAACAACTTATAAAATCCGCGATTTGTGGACGAAAAAAGATTTGGGAACAACCAACGCGGTTATGAAAACGACGATTGCGCCGCATGATGTCGTAATGGTGCGATTAACCAAAACACCACTTTTACAAGACTGATAAGCGCGTTACGAATTGATTCTTTATTTAGCGACAGTTGCGGCGGAATGATGAACGGATAAAATTAAAATAGCGGCCACAAGCGCCGAACATGAAAGATAAATAATTCCAGCATAAAACGAACCGGTTGAGTTGTTCAAATAGCCGACGATGTATGGCCCGACAAAGCCGCCTAGATTGCCAACCGAATTGATTAAGCCAATTGCCGCCGCCGCCGCCGTTTCTGTCAGAAAAGTGGCTGGAAGCGCCCAAAAGCCGGGCAGATAACTGTAAAGTCCGGCGCCCGCCACGCAAAACATGGCGACTGCCAAAACCAAATTTTCGCGTGCTAAGGCGCTTAAGAGCAAACCCGCGCTGACCGCCAGCAGCGAAATCGCCGTGTGCCAGCGTCGTTCGCCCGTGCGGTCGGATGACCAGCCGACCAGCAGCATCGCCGCGAGTCCGGCGCAGTACGGCAGCGCAGCAATCACTGAAACCTGTAAATTTGAATAACCCGATAAACCTTTTAAAATCGTCGGGAGCCAAAAGTTAAAACCGTAGGCGCTCGTCACGGCGCAGAAATAGCCGACAGCTAAAAGCAAAACGTTGCGATGCTTAAGAGCCTGCCAGACGCTCAAAGTGTGAGCGGTTTGACGAGCCTCTTTTTCGCGTTCGAGCTCGCTTAAAATCCATTCGCGTTCGTCCGCCGTCAGCCATTTTGCTTCGCGCGGGCGGTCGGTTAAATAAAAAATTGTGGCGATGCCAAAGAAAATTGCCGGGATTCCTTCGAGAATAAAAACCCACCGCCAGCCTGCCAGACCAAGCCAGTTGATTCCCAGAATCCAACCGGAAAGCGGCCCCCCGAAAATGTTGGCGACGGGAATTGCGGCCATAAACATTGCCACGGCTTTGGCGCGATCCTGATAACGAAACCAGTGGCTTAAATAGACAATGACGCCCGGAAAAAATCCGGCTTCGGCCGCTCCCAAAAGAAATCTGGCAATATAAAAATGCGTCGAATTCTGGATAAAACCCGTCAGCATCGCCAGCACGCCCCACGAAATAATGATCCGCGCCAGCCATTTTCGGGCGCTCCAAGTTTCGACCAGCAACGTGCCGGGAATCTCGAACAGAAAATAACCGAAAAAGAAAATGCCCGCGCCGAATCCGAAAACTTCCGGGTTAAAGTTTAAATCTTTGGTCATTTCGAGCCCGGCGTAACCAAGATTAACGCGGTCAATAAAGGCGATGATAAAAAGACAAATCAAGAAAGGCATCAACCGTCCGGTAATTTTGGCTCGCGCCCGGTTTGCCGTGTCTTCGGAAAACTGCTGGCCTGAATTATCCAACAAATTTTGCATCTTTGTTATTTGCTGAGAGTTTTCGTTTATTGACGCTGAAATTAAAACCTTAAATTGTGCAGATATTTCACGCTCTGATTGACACTGTCGAGCGGTTCGGCGGGAGTTTCGTCCTGCTCGATAAAATAGTGTTCGATACCCGCCACATTCGCTTTGGCAAAGATTTTTTTAAAATCAATCGTCCCATGGCCGACTTCGGTAAAATTTTTCGCCGGGGTGTTGTCCATGTCTTTGACGTGAACGAGGGGAAACCGTCCCGGATGCTTTTCAAAATAAGCTAACGGGTCATATCCGGCTTTGGTGATCCAGTATAAATCCATCTCCATTTTGACGAGGCTTGAGTCGGTTTGCGCCAAAATCAGGTCGTAAGGAATTTGCCCGTCCCATTTTTTAAACTCAAAATCGTGATTATGATAGGCAAACTGCAAACCGGCTTGGCGGCAGTCTTCGCCCGCTTTATTGAGTTTCACGACAAGTTTTTTATAGTCATCCAAAGACCTTCGCTCTTCTTCGCGCAAGTAAGCGAAAACCAGATATTTATGCCCGATAATATTGGCGGCTTCGATAGCTTGCGATAATTCGTCGCGCCCCACAACCGAGCTGAAATGCGCCGAGGGCGCACTGAGTTTGAGTTCCTTGAGAAGTTTTTTAATCTGCTCCGGCTTTTGCCCGAAATATCCGGCAAACTCGACTTCTTTGATGCCGAGCGCGGCGACTTTACGCAGAGTCCCTTCAAAATCCCGCTCCATATCGGGCCTAACGGTGTACAACTGCAAACCGATTTTTGATAGCGTTTTCCTGCTGAAAGCTTCAGCGGAAATATTGAAATTACTGAGAAAAACCGCCGCTCCGATTCCTCCGCCCAAATTCCGTAAAAAGATTCTTCGATTCATCTTATTCACACGCTCCCATTTATTTGATTTCCGAATTACTGACAAAAGCGATTCGTTTGCTGTCCGGCGACCATGAAGGAACATTCATCGTGCCTTGTCCGCCGTAAACATACGCCACGACTTTCGGCTTGCCGCCGGTTGTCGGCATCAAGCGCAAATAGACCTGCTTGTAAAAAGGATGATCCTCCGACTTAACATCACCTTTCAAATAGGAAATCATCATTATCCATTTGCCGTCGGGCGAAATGTGCGGAAACCAATTGTTAAAGCCGTCGTCGGTAATTTGTGTTTGCTCGCTGCCGTCGGGCTTCATTCGCCAGATCTGCATCAAACCGGTGCGAGTCGAATTAAAATAAATATATTTTCCGTCGGGGCTAAATTCCGAACCGTCGTCGAGCCCTTTAGCGTCAGTCAAGCGAATTTCTTCGCCGCCTTTCGAGGAAATTTTGTAGATATCGAAATTGTCATTTCTGCTGCCGGTGTAAACGAGCCATTTGCCGTCAGGCGACCAGCCGTGCATGTACGAAGGCGCTCTGGTTGTGATCTTTTTCGGCACTCCGCCGCTTATTGGCACGAGATAGACATTTGATTGGTTGTTATCTTCTTTGCTCTGATTGCTGATGCCCAGCCATTTTCCGTCAAATGATAAAACGTGATCGTTGTTGTTGTTAACGGCGAAATCGGTGTTGATTTCCGTTGGAGATTTTTGGTTTAAATCGAAAGAAAAGAGCCGCCCGTTGCGGTTATAAATCAGCGCTTTGTCGTCGGGCGTCCAGTTAGGCGCTTGCAGAGAGTCGGTGACAGTGTAAACGATTTTTCGGTTACCGGTGGCGACGTCCAAAATTTCGAGATTACTGCCGATATAATCACGATACGGAACGAAATCGTCTTTTGCCGGAACGGTAATTTGCACATCGCTGAAAATCGCTTTTTCGCTCACTTCGGGATTGTGCGAACAAACGAATAAACCGGCGTAAACATCGTCACCGAGCGAAATTTCTGAAACCTGCGTGGTCACAAAAGGCTCGCCGTAAGTTGCGGCCGACATGATTAAAGTATTGCCTTTGCGCCGGAGCTGAATGACATCTGCGCCGGTTAACGTTGATTTTACTTCTTCGGTGTTGTCACCTTTGGCGCGGCGAAACTGCAGCGAAGTCAAACCGTCGCCGTGAACAACCGCGCTCGCCTGGGCAGAATCCGCTGCCATCGAAGAACGAATAATCCAGCCCATTTTTCGATGCGGATCAACACCCGGCCCGACAAACTTCGCCCGCGCTGTCAGGATAAAATCGCCTTTGAGCTGTTTCCACGCAAACTGAAAATCGTCGCGCTTGAACCACGTATTCGTCCCTGAACCCTCGACTGTGTATTGTCCGCTCGCGGCATCAAAAACGGTGCTTCCGGCTCTTTTCACTTCGCCGACATCCGCGTTTGCTTCAAACAAACCGAGCGATTTTTTCTGGGGGAAAGTTGTGATTGACATTAAAATTACAAATAACGGCAACAATATTATGTGTTTAATTTTCATAAGAATCTTAGAATTCAGCAAATCTGAAAGTAAGAGCAGGTAATTAGCTTTTCCCTAAACTTTATTTGCGGAAAATTGTAGTGTTCAATTTGTAATCGCCCGTCACCCTGATGTCGCGCGAAGAACTGCCGACGAGAATTTTGAAATCGCCTTTTTCGGACAGCCAACCCGCTCTGGCAGGGTCGTAAAAGGCCAACGCATTGTGCTCGAGCGCGATTGAAACGGTTTTCTTTTCTCCGGCTTTGAGAAAAACTTTTTGAAAGCCTTTGAGTTCTTTTGAAGGGCGCGGCAAACTTGATTGAACGTCCCGCACATAAACCTGAGCGGCTTCCGCGCCATCTGATTGTCCGACATTTTGCAGCTCGAATTGAACCTCTAAAACCAGCGCTGCGGGTGAATCCGCTCTGTTGATTAATTTAAGTTTGGAGTATGCAAAATTCGTGTACGAAAGCCCGTGCCCGAATGGAAAGAGCGGTTCGATATTTTTTGTGTCAAACCAGCGATAACCGACGAAAATGCCTTCGCTGTAATCAACAGTTAGACCATCGCCCGGATAATGACCGAAAGCCGGCGAATCTTCCCACCGGCGCAAAAAAGTGGCGGGCAATTTTCCGGAAGGTGAAATCTTACCGAATAAAATATCGGCAAGCGCATTACCGCCTTCCTGCCCGTAATAAAACGCCTGCAAGACGCCGGGCGTCTGATCAATCCATTTATCCATCAAGACCGGAGCGCCCGAAGTCATGATGACAATCGTCTTTTGATTGACGCGCGCAACGGCCTCAATTAATTCTTCCTGTTCTTTTGGCAAATCAAGTGTTGTTCGGTCGCGCGCTTCGACCTCGACGGCATCGGAAAGTCCGGCAAAAACCAATGCGACATCGGCTTTTACTGCCGTTTCGACCGCTTTTTGCGCAATGTTTTCTTCCAAACGCCGCCAGCCCAAAACCAGATCTGCGTTGCCGCGATTTTCGTAATGCTCAACTCTCAAGCGATGCGGTTCGCCGACTTTAAGCTCAACCATTGCCGCGCCGGAAAGCGTCGCGTGGTCGCCCCACACATCAACGATCAGCTTATCGTCAAGATAAAGCCGTCCGCCGTCGTTGCTGCTCAAACTAATTGAGTAGCGCCCCGATTGGGAAGCAGTTAATTGCCCCGTCCAGCGGTTTGAGAAAAGGTCGGCCGGAAAATTTTCCGCCGGCGCGCCCGTTCCCCAATGAAAATCCAGCTTTTCATCAACGCGCTCGAAAGCCGGCGGGCCCGCAAAATTGATATTGGCAAAATATTCGCCGAGCAGACCGTTTGCTTTGCCGTCGGGCGTTCGCAGGTTTTCCGTTGGAATCGGAGTCGTGTCGGCCAGCGAGACAATTCCGGGCGCAAAATCAATTTTTATTTTGTCGCCAACTGCCTTTTTGATTCCTTCGAGCGGGCTGATTGAATAAAACGGAACAACCTGGGCGCTGCCGCCGCCGCCGATTCTGGCGACATCGGCGTTTGGCCCGATAACCGCGATTGAGCGAATTTTGTCTGCGTTAAGCGGCAGAACGCTGTTTTTATTCTGAAGCAAAACAATTGATGAGCGAGCCGCTGCGAGCGCGATTTTGCGGTGTTCGGGTGTATCAATCGAGCCTTTGTCCGCAGGTTTTCCGCTCATTAATCCGGCGACAACAATGGTGCGCAAAAGTCTCCGCACCATCTCGTTGATCTGCGTTTCGGAAATCGCTTTTGAATCGAGCGCGCTTTTTATTGAACCCGAATTAAAAAAAGAACCCGTCGGCATTTCCAAATCAAGTCCGTTTCGGACGGTCGGAATGGTTGAATGAACCGCGCCCCAATCCGACATCACCAGCCCTTGAAAACCCCAGCGCTTTTTTAAAATTTGGGTTAAAAGACGGTTGTTTTCTGCGGCGTAAAAGCCGTTAAGCTTATTGTAGGACGCCATCACAGCCCACACGCCTGCTTGTTCAATGGCCGCTCTAAACGCCGGAAAATAAATTTCGTTGAGCGCTCGTTCATCAACTCGGGCGTCAATACTCATCCGGTCTTGTTCCTGATTATTGGCCGCAAAGTGTTTGACCGTGGCGATCACGTTTTCCGATTGAACGCCTTTGATATAGGCGACAGCCATTTGTCCGGCTAAAAATGGGTCTTCGCCAAAACATTCGAAATTGCGCCCCCAGAGCGGCACTCGCTCGATGTTGACGCACGGCGCTAATAACACATTTTTGTCTTTGGCTTTTGCTTCTTGAGCAATGGCTTGTCCGACCGCGTAAACAATTTGCGGGTCAAAGCTCGCGGCGAGCGCTGCGCCCGAAGGAAACGAAGTTGCCAGCGCTGAGCGAATGCCGGCCGGGCCGTCCGTCATTTTAAGGGCCGGAATACCGAGCCGTCGGATCGGAACCGTGTCAAAACCCGTTCCGGCGAGAAGCGAGATTTTTTCGTCCAAAGTCAGCTGCGAGATGAGCTTTTGAACTTTTTCTTCAATCTCGCCATCGCTTTTTGGTGGAGAGACTATTTTCTCGCCAAAGAGCATTGTCGTTAAACTGAAAATGCCGGTTATCAAAAAGAGCCGGAAACAAACAATTCTAAAAATTTTCATTAATCTCACAAAATTCTGTTGGGCTTCAGACTGTTTTTGACTAAAACACTGTAATTACAATTAATTAATAAAGTGCTGGTATTTTTGACTGAGTTGCCGTTATAATCCTAGCAAACTTTGTTGTATCAGCTAACAAAAGTTTTGTTGGACGATTATAGATTCAATCGAGCAAAAAAACACTAAAAAATTTAAGTCACCCCAAAAGCGGAAGGATTGCGGATGAAAATGAAGATATTGGGATTAGGCTTGCTCTTTCTCGTGTCGGTGAGCGGTATTTATGCGATGAATCCGGAGAAATCGAGCGATGCCCCGAAGCAGGAAATGGCGCTCGTAACCGGCTGGCAGTTTCGACAGGCCGGCAAAGACGATTGGCATCCGGCGATTGTTCCGGGCTGCGTTCACACTGATCTGCTTTCTAACAAATTAATTGAAGACCCGTTTTACCGGGATAATGAAAAGAAGCAGCAGTGGATTGGCAAAACCGATTGGGAATACCAGACGACTTTTAAAATCTCGCCCGAAATGCTCAAGCGTGAAAACCTCGAACTCGTTTTTGAAGGACTTGATACATATGCCAACGTATTTTTAAACGAGCAGCCGATTCTTGATGCCGACAATATGTTTCGACGCTGGCGCGTTAATGTCAAAGATAAATTAAAGCTCGGCGACAACATTTTGCGTATAAGATTTCGCTCGCCCATCAACGAAATTTTGCCTGTGATGGCGAAAATGAATTACGAACTGCCGGCAATCAATGATCAGGGCGAGAAAACCAGCCCTTACACCCGCAAAGCCCCGTATCAATACGGCTGGGACTGGGGGCCGCGTTTTGTCACGAGCGGAGTGTGGAAACCTATTTATCTAAATGTTTGGGATCAAGCTCGAATTGAAGACCTCAATATCCGTCAGAAAGAGTTGAAAAAAGAAACCGCCAGCTTAAGCGCCGAGGTCGAAGTTGTCGCAGCGGGAAACGCGGACGCGACCGTTGAGATCGAAAATGTAACTGACAACAAAGTAGTCGCGAAACAGCCCGTTAAGCTAACGGCTGGAACAAATACAATCGCGGTTGATTTTAGCGTTGCGAATCCAAAACTCTGGTATCCGGTTGGCTACGGCGAGCAATCTCTCTACAATTTTCGAGCTAAACTTATCAGCAACAACAAAACGGTTGATCAAGCATTCAAACGCACCGGGCTGCGCACCATTGAGCTGAGACAGCAGCCTGACCAATACGGCAAAAGTTTTGAGTTTGTGGTCAACGGCATTCCGATTTTTGCCAAAGGCGGCAACTGGGTTCCCGCTGATAGTTTTCCGACCCGCATTACACGAGAAAAATATCACAGCCTGCTCCAATCGGTGCGCGACGCCAACATGAACACGGTTCGCGTCTGGGGCGGCGGCATTTACGAGTCTGACGATTTTTACAATTACGCCGACGAAATGGGCTTAATCGTCTGGCAGGATTTTATGTTTGCCTGCAGCATGTATCCGGGCGATGCGGCCTTTCTGGACAACGTCCGGCACGAAGCGGTTGATAACGTCAAACGTCTGCGAAATCATCCGAGCATCGCCATCTGGGTCGGTAATAACGAAATCGAAACCGGTTGGATGCACTGGGGTTGGAAAGACAAACTGCCCGCCAAATTGTGGGACGATTACAAAAAGATTTTCCTCGGCGTGCTGCCCGAAGTCGTCGCCAAGCTTGATCCGTCGAGAGCTTACTGGTCCAGCTCTCCAAGTTCCAATTTTGAAGACGATTCTGATTCGCAAAAGATCGGCGACGTTCATTACTGGCAAGTCTGGCACGCCGCCGCGCCGTTTACCGAATACGAAAAACAATATCCGCGTTTTATGAGCGAATACGGTTTTCAATCGTTTCCCGAATACGAAACGGTCAAAACCTACACCCTGCCCACCGACCGGACGAGCATCGAAACGCCCATCATGACCGCACATCAGCGACATCCGCGCGGGAATCAGCTAATTCGCGAATACATGCTGCGCGAATATAAACAGCCCAAAGACTTTGAATCTTTTCTCTACGTCAGTCAGGTTTTGCAGGCTGAAGGAATCAAAATCGGAGCTGAACATTTCCGCCGCATCATGCCGCAAAATATGGGTTCGCTCTACTGGCAGATTAACGATTGCTGGCCCGTTGCTTCGTGGTCGGGGATGGATTACCGAGGACGCTGGAAGGCGCTTCATTATTACGCCAGACGTTTTTACAATGATTTGCTGATCAGTCCGCACGTTTCAGACGGCAACATTCATTTTATCGTAGTTTCAGATCGAACCAAACAGACTCCGGCGCAATTAGTCGTCAGCCTGATGGATTTGCAGGGCAAGCTGTTGTCAAAAAATCAAACCGATATTACCGTTGCGCCGCTCAAGAGCGATTCCTATTCCAGTTCGCCGGTTGAAGAATTAACCAAAGGACTCGATCAAAAAAACCTGGTTTTAATCGCCGAACTCAAAGTTGACGGCAAGACTGTTTCGCAGAACGAGTATTTCTTTAAACCTTTCAAAGAATTATCCATTTCTCCGGCACGCGTTGATGCTCAGATTGCCAAGACCAAAAATGGATACAAGCTGGTTTTGACAACGGATAATTTTGCCAAAGCGGTTTATCTTTCAACCCCCGTTGAAGGAGTTTTCTCAGACAATTACTTTAATTTGATCACAGGAAAACCTGTCGAAGTTGAATTCCGCACCACACAAAAAATGACTGCGGACGAACTGCGCGGCAAGCTGACGATAAAATCACTGGCCGACGCTTTTTAGAATGTCTTTGGATTTAGCCTCACCCGAATAAACCCGGGTCGGAGGCTTTTTAATTTATATTTTTAATTTCTTTTGGAGGAAATCGCCAAGATGCGAAAAACTGTACTTTTAATCTTGATTTTGGCTGCCGCATTGACAACCGCCTGCGTCACACAACCGCAACAGCCGCCAGTCGGCAATAATTCTGCGACAAACAACCCGAACAAAATAAAAATCGGTTTATCAATGTCAACGCTCAAAGAAGAGCGTTGGGTGCGCGACCGCGAAGCATTTGAAAAACGCTGTCAGGAACTGGCCGTTGACTGCGTAATTACCATTGCCGACGGCAAAGTTGACAAGCAGACCAATGATGTTGACAACCTCTTAACGCAAGGCGTCAATGTTCTGGTAATTATCCCGCAGGATGCGACGCAGGCGGCTTCGATGGTCGAAAAAGCGAAGGCGCAGAATGTGCCGGTCATCAGTTACGACCGTTTAATCAATTCCGACAAACTGGATTTGTATATCTCGCATCAGATTCCGGTAATCGGCCGCAAAATCGCCGAATACGCTCTCCAGCATGCGCCTAAAGGTAATTATGTGATGGTTTACGGCGCGCCGACCGACAACAACGCGCTGGTTATCAAAAAAGCGCAACTGGAAGTCTTGCAGCCGGCGATTGATCGCGGTGATATTAAAATCGTTGCCGATCAGTTTGCCACTGATTGGAAGCCGGAAGAAGCTCTCAAAATCGTCGAAAACGCTTTGACTCAGCAGAACGATAACGTCCAAGCGGTCGTTGCCTCTAATGACGGAACGGCGGGCGGAGCAATCGCCGCGCTTGAGAAAAAAAGCTTGACCGGCAAAATCTTAGTGACCGGGCAGGATGCGGAAAAAGCCGCTCTGCAGCGCATCGCCGAGGGCAAACAAACCATGACCATTTACAAACCGATTATTCCGCTGGCCACCGGCGCAGTTGACGCGGCACTCAAACTGGCCAAAAAAGAACCGCTTTCTAACGCCACAACCTTTCATAACGATTCGCTCAACAAAGACATTCCGGCGGTTCTGCTTGAAGTAATTGTAGTGGATAAAAACAATTTGATGGACACTGTTATCAAGGACGGCTATGTTAAATATGAAGACGTCTATGCAAATGTTCCGGCAGATCAGCGGCCGAAACGATAAGCTCCGTTTTGTTAACGAAAAGTTTACTTCGCAATCTTGCCAATGTTTATAAAAAATTTGCTAAGATAGCGGTTTTCTGGAACCCAAAACTGTGAGACGAATAGATCTTAAAAGTGCTAACGTGGCGCGCTCCAATACGATTCGTGATATCAATCGTCAAATCGTGCTCAACTATGTCCGCGAAAGAGGGCCGATTTCCCGCGCGGAAATTTCACGCAAAACCGCGCTTCAGCGTTCGACTGTTTCGCTGATTGTTGACGATTTGCGTGATTACGGTTTGATCAAAGAATTGCACGGCGAATCAAGCGGCGGTCGGCCTCCGCTCTTGCTTTCACTGCGTACTTCGCACGCTGTCGCCATCGGAATTGATTTGGGAACCATTAAAACAACGGTTGCGACCAGTGACCTGGCAGGTCGCGTGATCGAACAGGTCGAATTTGAAACTGATGAGAACGCCGAAAGATCCACTTCGCAAATCATTGAGCACGCCAGTAAATTAATCAAAAAAAGCGGGAATACAATTGAGGGCATCGGTATTTGTCTGCCAGGTTTGGTTGATACCGAAAAGGGGCGTTCAATTTTTATTCCGCATTTTCGCTGGCAAAATCCCCAAATTGTCGAAAAAATCCATGTCGCCATCGGACTGCCGGTCAGAGCTGATAACGACGCCAACGCGGCTGCCCTCGCCGAACTTTGGTTTGGTCGTCCCGAAATTCGTGAGGTGCGCGATTTTATTTTAGTTGTCATTGAAGAAGGAATCGGAACCGGCATCGTTTTCGATGGTCAGGTTTACCGAGGCAAGGACGGAGTTGCCGGAGAGTTCGGGCATATGACAATCGGCAATAATGCTCCTGTCGCCTGCGCCGCCGGAAGCCATGAGTGCTGGGAAGCATTCGCTTCAGAACGCGCCGCCATCGCTCGTTATTATCAGGCGCTCGGCTCTTCCAACGGTTCCGGTCAATTGAGCTTTTCCGAGTTTTTGGATTTAGCCATGAACGGCGATCCAATCGCGCAAAAGGCTTTAAAAGAAACCGCTTATTATATCGGAATCGGGATTGCTAATTTGATTCAGGGTTTATCGCCCGAAACGATTATCGTCGGCGGCAAGATAGTCCGCGCCTGGCCGCTGATTGCGGACGAAATAAAAGCGTCAGCCAGTCAAACCATTTGTCGCGGACTTCCTTCGACTCAGATTATCGCTTCGACACTCGGGCCGCAGCTTAATCTGCTCGGAGCAATCAGTCTGGTTCTCGCGCACAAATTTGCAACCGTTTCGGTTAATTAGAGTTTATTTTGAGACTCAGAAAATCACCCGTCACGGCCGACTCCTAAAGCATCCGCAACGCGGTTGATGTAATTAAACCACGAAGCAATCAAGGTGATTTGCAGGATTGCTGTGTCACTAAAACCGTTGCTTCGCATGTTTTCGTGATATTCGGGCGTGACGCGCGTCGCGTCTTTGGTGAGCTGCACGACGTAATCGAGCATCACGCGTTCAGCGTCCGTGATCGGCGCAGTCCGGTAGTTTTCGCGCAGGGCCGCGACCAATTCGTTATCCAACGTCGTTCGACGCAGAAACTCTGCGTGAGATTCCAGTCAGTAATGGCAGCTGTTGGTGACCGAGACAAGCGTCGCAATCATTTCGTGATGTCGCCGCTGCAAAGGCAAATCCGGCGACATCAGCGCGGCAAACTCGGCGAAAGCATGATACATGGCGGTCGGAATCAAAGTGTGCGATTCAACGATTGATTCTTCCGTCCCGGTTTGTTCGGCGGTCGAGGCGGCATATTCAATCGGATACGCAGCCCGCAAATCGGTTAATGTTTTTTGTAATTCCGCGTTTGCTTCCGGAAACGGAATAGTTTTTATCCAAGCCATTTTTTCAAACCTCTAATCGCTTTTTATCTCGAAAAAATACAGCATAAACCGGCCAGCCAAGGAGCACAACTATTGCTCCCAGAAAACTCTGAAACGGATTGTTCATCGCAATCAACGCTAAAACAATGGCCGTCACGACCAGAAAGAAAATCGGCGTCAGCGGATAAAGAAAAGTTTTATAGCCGTTAAATTCCTGTCCTCGAATCCGAAACAATCCAGCCACCGTCAGCCCGATAAAAAAGACGACGACGAAAAAAAAGTAAGAAATAATCTGTTCGAAAGTCCCTGATAAAATCAGGATGCAGGCCAAACCGATTTGCACCAGCGTCGCCAGATGCGGCGTTCCAAAACGCGGATGCAGTTCGCCAAACGATTTAAAAAACAAACCGTCCTGCGCCATCGCGTAGTAAACTCTCGGCGAAGCCATCAAATATGCGACTAAAGTTCCAAGAATTGAAACAACGACAATAGACGCAAAGACAAAGCCGCCGATTGTACCAAACAACGCTTCGCCGGCTTGGGCGGCGAATGTTTCGTCGCTGGTAACCCGGTTAATCGGAACCAGGTAGAGAAAAACCGCGCTCGTCAAGATGTAGATGAGCGTCAGAGCGATTACGCCAACGGTCAAAGCGCGCGGGACGTTTCGCTCAGGATTTTCGATTTCGCCGGCAATCCGGGTGACTTCCCACCAGCCCGCAAATGCAAAAAACGCGCCGACCGTCCCGCCTGCAATTGCGCCGAACGTGTCAGTCGGCTGCGCGAAAAAAGGTGTAAAATTTGACCATTTGCCAAAGCCGCCTAAAAACCCGTAACCGATAATAAACAACAGAGTTCCGATTTTCAGCACGGTCAGCGCTTTAAGAAAATTCGCCCCGATTCTGGCTCCTAAAATATTTATCAGACCGATAGCGATGACAGAGATAATCGCCAAAATCTGTTTGCCGACCGGAGAAAGCGGCGCCAGATATGAGGCATAGCTCGCCAATCCGACGGCAAACGTCGCCGTCAAACCCGGATCAAGCACGAGCAAATCCATCCATCCGTAAAGAAACGCCACTGCTCGCCCGTAGCCTTCTCGTAAATAAACATAACTGCCGCCAGCTTCGGGAAAACGCGCGGCCAGTTCTCCGTAACAAAGCGCGCCGCTCAAGGTCATTGCGCCCATCACCAGCCAAATAATAAGCAGCCAAAACGGTGAACCGACCGATTTTGCCATTCCCGCCGGCGTCAGAAAAATACCGACGGCAATGACTTGCCCGACAATTAGGGCAACCGCCGTCCATAATCCGAATTGTCTTTTAAGCTGCACAAAGAGAAATCAATCGCGAACAAACGCTGAGACTAACTGAAAATTTTAAAAACTTTCATGTGTAATGCGCGTGTTTGTTCGCGGCTAAAATTTAAAACGAAAATCGCCCGCCGAGTTGGAAAGCGCGCGGGCCGCCCGAACCAAAAACGCCGCCCGCCGTCGTCACCGGCTGCCCGAATTTTGCAGTTCCCAAAACGTTGCCAAATCCCGAGTAATTCGTGTTTGAATTGCCCAGGATGTTTGTTGTGTTAAAGACATTAAAGATTTCAAGAAGCGGTTCCAGGCGAAAGCGTTCCTTGAACGTGAATGTTTTTGAGACGCGTAAATCTAGAGAACCGAAATTGTCGGTAAAACGCGCGTCAGACGGAGCCAGCGGCAATTGATTATTAGCAGGCCGCGCGGCATTTAACTGCCCAATATATTGATTTAGTTGGGCGGCGTTTTTAAAAATTCTGCCGCCCGCGTTGCGCTGCAAATTTGGGAGCCGCGTCGCGCCGTCAGGCAGCAAAATATCGGAGGGAACGCCCGAAGCCAGTGTTAAGATTGGCGAAACTCTCAAACCGTACGGCAAATCAACCACACCGGCAAAGGTGAAACGGTGTCGCTGGTCGTTTGGCGTCGGCCCGAATTCGAGCTGTAAATTATTCGGGTTGAGCGGGCCGTTCGAGAACGGAATCTGGTCGTCGTTGGCGTAGTTAAACGATTTTGAGAGCGTGTAAGCGGCGCGAAAGCTAAAACGGTTTGTCAGGCGTTTTTCAGCGCTCAGCAGCAACCCGTCATAAAAAGTTTTGACGCTTGATTCGAGATTAACGACGCGATCCGGGCCGCCGACAACCGGATTATTAACCACGCCGATGGTTCGCCCGATAATAAAATTTGTCCCGAAATTATGCAGATAATCGGCGCGTAAGACAAAATTTCTTGCGAACTCCCATTGCAGCCCGAGGTTTGATTGTTGAATCATCGGGTTTTGCAGATTGTTGTCAATAATATTGATGCCGGATGCACCCGCTCCGGTCAGAATAAAACCGGAAAAAGGATTGGCAAACGTCGGCGCGCCGGGGACAAACCGACCGTTTTGATCAAGAAATATTGGAATGCCAGTTAATCGATCTCTAATGAAATTACCGGCGCGAACGGCAATCGGAAGCGCGCGTCCGTCAAGCCCGCGTTCAAGCGTGATTAGTTCTAACGTTACGCGGTCATAATAAATCCCGTAACCGCCGTGAAAACTCAGTTTTCCGTCGAAAGTCGAATAGTTAAATCCGACGCGCGGAGCAAAATTATTTAAATCCCGTTTGCGATTACCCTGATAAAATGATTGAACGAGTGGATTAATGTTAGCGTAACCGGAAATATTTTTGACGTTGGTATCAACTTCATACCGCAGACCGAGGTTAAAAGTTAACTTAGGCGAAACGCGCCAATCGTCCTGCCCGAAAAAGGCAAAGTAATTGTTGTTAACCTTTGGCAGAGTCAAATCGCGGTCTGGAAACTGACTGCGCAAAGTGACGGCGAAAAGTAAATCATTGTCGTCAACCCGGCCGTCGCCGTTGCGGTCGGCGCTTGGGAAATCTTCGACAAACTCAACGCGTCCCTGCCGGAAAACACCGAGAAACAGGCTCGAATTAATGTGCTGAAATTCCGCGCCGAACCTTAGAGTGTGATTACCGCGAATTGTCGTCAGCGCGTCGCTCAGCTGGACCCGATTCTGTTTTGTGCCCTGCGGAACACGAAAGCTCGAACCGTCCAAAAGGCTAGGGAAAGTGTATTGAGTGGTGTTTGAAGTCGGGTCGGTAGTATTGTTGAAATTATTAATGCTGAAGGTGAAATTATTGAGTGTTTTGACCGAAATAATTCGATTCCAGTTTGCTGAAAATGCGTGAAACCTGTTTTTTAGCTGCTGCCGGTAAGAGGCTGAACCGATAGACCTGTCCAATTTGCTCGAATCGGTCGCATCAATATTTTCAAAAGAATAACGAAATCCGAACTGGTTATTGGCAGACGGAAGATAATCAATTCTACCGTTAAGCAGCCAATCTTTGAGCGGCGCGGGCGCAAAACCTTGGGTGATAGTGCGGGCCGCAACATCGCGCGTACCGACCAGAACCGCTCCGTTTTGATCGCGATACTCTGCCGCTCCAAACCAAAAAAGTTTATCTTTAACAATCGGGCCGCCGAGCGTAAATGAGTATTGTTGACGATCAAACGGCGGATTTGGATTTCGTCGGTCAAAGGTTGCCGGTAAACCCTGCAGGCGTCGGTCGCGTTCAAAAAACGAAGCAGAACCACCCAGCGCGTTTGTTCCGCTCTTCGTGACGACATTAATCACTGATGAACCGGAGCGACCATATTCTGCCGAAAAACGATTCGTTGCAACCTGAAATTCCGCAACTGCGTCCTGGGAAATATTGATTAGCGAGCCGCCGACAACATCATCGTTGTTGTCCGTTCCGTCAATCATCACATTTCCGCCGCGCCCCAATTGTCCGGCAGAAGAGATTAGAACCGTATTGGATTTGGTCGGATCAAAATTTGGCGCCGGCGCGTTGCCGGGCGTCAGCAGCGCAAGTTCAAGAAAATTGCGCCCGTTGAGAGGAAGGTTCTCGATTTCTTTGCTGTTAATTACCGCATCAACTTTTGAGGTTTGCGTATCAACAAGAGGAAAATCTGGACTTATCATTCCCGCATCGACATTTGCGGCACCAACTTCTAAAGTTCTATCAACCGTAACTGTTTGCCCAACGTTCAAATTAATGTAAAAAACTCCTAATGCAAAACTTTGCGCGGAAACTTTTACGTTATAATCGCCAATCGGCAAATTTGAAATAACGTAAACGCCTTCGCCATTGGTCGTCACACTGCGTTCGAAATTTGTATTTTTGTTTGTCGCGGAAACAGTCGCGTCTGGAATAACCGCGCCGTTTTGGTCAGTAACAACGCCCGTTAGCGTTGCAGTTGTTTGCTGTGCTCGCGTTTCTATTTTTTGAAACACAATTAGCGACGCTAAAATTAATAAAAGACTGGTGATTTTTGTCATGTTTTACTGCCAGAAGAGCGAAAAGAAGTTAACAAATGTTACATATAAATTATATTTAATGCAAAAATCAATTAGCCATTGAACGTCTTTACAACCGAGCAAAAAGTGACATTTTTCGGGCTCTTTCGAGCAAACTGTATTTTCGGTAACCCTCGTGTGCCGAAATTTATTGCAAACAGAAGTCTGATACTGCTACTTTTAGCTTAGCTTTTAGGAGTTCAAATGAATAAAAAACATACTTTGCTAATGTCCGTACTCTTTTTTGGACTGCTCATTTTGGTTTCATGTGCAGCCGGACAACCAAGCAATTCGCCTAACACTCAGACCGGCTACACGGCCAACCGCATTGACGCCACCCGCGAGAGCTTAAACAATCTAAAAGCAAATGCTAATCAAAGAGCGACCGCAATTGATACTCTGGCCTCCGGAAACTCAAACAATACAAATTCATATTAAGAATTAAGTACTAAAGTCTCAATCGAACACCGCAGACGCTTTGTATTCATATTTGAATCGGCAACTGCACCTGACTCTTCACTAAAATATCGAATTTTCCTGCATTTACCATTGGTTGTTATTTCCGGATGATGGTGGCACATCTATTGCCATAACCCCTGCAAAGACGATTTAAGTAGACTGAAAATCGTACACAAATCAAAAATAATTCTGGAATGCAGCTTCAAGAGCTTTTATCAGACTTCGATAAAAGCTCTCTAAATCTGAAGGAGATCAAATATATGAACCAAACACCCTCAGTCGGCGGACTTTTTAACGACAGAGACAGCGCGGAACGAGCTTATTCATCCTTGGAAAGCCGCGGATACACCAAAGATGATGTCAACCTGGTGATGTCGGATGACACCCGTAATCGTTATTTTAGCGACGGCACTGCCGACACCGGATTAGGCACCAAGGCAATGGAAGGCGCCGGAACAGGCTCAGCCATCGGCGGAACGGTCGGCGCGGTTCTCGCGGCAATTGCGGCGATTGGAACCAGCATTGCGCTCCCCGGCCTTGGATTGATTGTGGCAGGTCCTCTTGCAGCGGCTCTGGCCGGTGCCGGTGCCGGCGGCTTGACCGGTGGCTTAATCGGCGCTCTTGTTGGTTCGGGAATCCCGGAAGAACATGCCGCCGAATATGAATCGGGAATCAAAAATGGCAACATTTATATGGGCGTTAATCCCCGTACTCCTGAAGACGCGACCTACTTTCAAAATGAATTCGGCACTCACGGCCATAAAGTTCACGCCGTGGGAACCGGAACCGGAGCAATCGGCGGAGCTGTAACCGGTGCTGCAATTGGTTCGGTCGTGCCGGGAATCGGCACAGCGGTCGGCGGAGTGGTTGGCGGAGTTGCCGGAGCCGTTGGCGGTCACGAAGTAGCTGAAGAAGTAAATCCTTCTGATCGAGCTGATCGAGATCGCTTCTAATCTTCCAAAAATTAGAGTACATGAAAAAGGGAAGCCTATCAGCGGCTTCCCTTTTTCTGTTTTTATCGTTCAAGCGGATTCTTAAGTTACCAGTATATTTTTTCAGTTCGGAATTTGCTTTAAATTCGGAATTTGCTTTAAATATCGAACATTTCTGCCATTTTTATAGCCATTAAAAGCAATCATCTTCATCGAGTACGGGCAATCATCTTCATTAAGTACGCGGCTTAAAGAAAATTGTTTGCTTTTATACCGCAAACCCTTGAAAGCAAAAGGTTAGGATTCAAAAAGCAATCATCTTCATTGAGTACACCAATCATCTTCATCGAGTACGCGGCTTTTATAATTTAAAATTAGGTCTGGCTTTGAATCCTTATATTTATTGGCTAATAACGCTAAAACCAATCATCTTCGTCGAGTACGGGCAATCATCTTCGTCGAGTACGCTTTAAAATATTTGTTTTCCGATCCTTTTTTTAGAGATTGTTTTTATCTCGAGCAATGTTTATAACCTTTATAAGCTGATTTTTGAGATTTGCGTGACAGATTTCGTAACAAACAAACATCTTCGTCAAGTACGGCAAACATCTTCGTCAAGTATGGCAAACATCTTCGTCAAGTACGCAGCTTTAAATGTCTAATAATTTGTTTAGCCCAACAAAATTCGGCCTTTCAGCTTATCATCAAATTTCAAAAAATTTTAAAATTTGCCTCCTAAACTTAAATTAAAGTTAGATTAATAAGTAAATAATTAAACTTAAGATACAAAATAATGTTTGTCTAGAATTTAGAAATCCGATATATTGTGGTTTCAAGAAAAACGGAAGAATTCTTATATGAAAAGTTCGACGATCATTCGCTCTTCAAAGACTCCGGCTAAATCAACCGGAGAAGAAACATCCCAACCCAAAAAATCGGTTTCTCCGAAAACGTCCAGATCAGGTTCCAGACGAAAAGCAATCGCGTCGCTCTCCAGTCAGGATTTAACTCGTACACACAAAGCATTCGGTCTTTTTCCCAACGCTTTGCTGCTGTTTGGTTATGGCGAGAGCAAACAGGAAAACGAAAGAATCATTACGACCGAAGAAAAAAATATTCAGACGGGCGAAGTAATCACCCGCCAGATGAAAATCTACACCAATTCCGCCAAAGGCTTGCCTCGCGGAAGGGATCCGCAGGTTTTAATCGCGCTGCTTCATCTAACCTTGCAAAAACCCGGCAGCACCAACAGTCTCTGGTTTCGCAAAGCCGATTTGATCAGAATGCTCGGATGGAATGACAATGCGGAAAACCGGCAGGATATTGATGAAGCGATCAGTCGCTATTTCGAAGCGGCGTATTCCGGTCTCGACGTCAAAGTAAACAGCAGCGGGAGCAAAACCAAAGAAAAATTCAGCCGTATCATTACCGATTATATCAACATTGACGAACGCAAAACTCGCTACGTCGAAAACGAAAGATTATTTAGCAAAGTAGTTTTTAACGAAGAAGTCATTAACGAAATCAGAAGCGCCGACCTCTCTTTGCATCTCAATTTGAAAATTATTCAGCTTCTGCAAAATGCTCCGACCGCGCTAAGATTGTACGAGGTGGTTAACTATCTGACTTCGCCGCTCAATTTAAAGTTTGAGATCGAAATCAAGGAACTGGCGTACAATCGTCTGGGAATTTCAAAATCGAAGAAAACTCCCGGTCAGTGCTTGCAAACCATTAAGCCAGCTGCCGAGAAGCTTTTAGACATCGGCTATCTCAACACTTTTGACTATAACTCGGCAACCAGACTCGTCACCGGCGAAGTCAATACGGTGATGGTTTCGCCTTCGACTACCGGGCTCGGCCCGCTCCCGAACGCGGGTGAAAAACGCAAAAAAATTATTCAGCAGTTTATTGCTCTGGAAACCTATCCGAATCCGACCACTACAATTATCAACTCGCTTCCCGAAGATTTGCTTGATGACGCGGAAATCATCGCCGAATTAATCACCCGGGAAAAAAGCGAAAATGCCTTTGGCAGCACTTTTCGTTATGGCGGAAGGGCTTTGAAACAGCTAAAAAATCTGCATACAACCGGTGAAATCAGTCAAAGTTTGCTCGAGAGAGTTCATCTCGACGTAATCACTCCAATCAAAGGCTCGAACCAGGAATCAAAGCTATTAAATGGCGCTGACGCAACCGCCGCAAATCACCCTGAAATAGATTTTGAGACCAATTCTGATTCACAAACCGAATCCGATTTTCAGTCGCAGCTTCCGCTGCCAATCAGTTTCACTGACATTCGAGCGATAGACAACGAAGCGGAAGAACTTTGGAGCAAATGTTTTTCGGTTCTAAAAACCAAACTCAACGCCCAAGTAATTGAGTCATGGTTTACCGAAAAAAGCGTGACGCCATTAGCCGTCGAGGAAAGCACGCTTTTGATGCAGGTTGCCGGCGAAACCTGTCGAAACTGGATTCAAGCCACTTACCCGAGCATTCTCCAGGATTCATTAAACGAAGCTACGCAGACTAAAGACAGCTGGAAAATCAAATGGGTTCTCTAACGCAGCCAACTGAGAAACTTAAGCGCGTGTTCAAAATGCTAGTGACTAGCGCTTTTGGCAGGAGCTTTTATATCAACAGAATCATCGTTATCTGCAGCTCGGCGCGGCAGATAAAAAGAAACGATTAAAGCCAGTCCCGCGAGCAACGTACCAAACCAGAAAACATTGTGAATGGCTCCCGCCATGGCTCTCTGAAGCACAACAAGCGTTTCGGGAGATAAAGTCGTTCGTGACGCCGGATCAATTAGCGCATTGGGATTTGCAGCCAGTTCCGCAGCCCGCTCGGGCGTCAGACCACCATCCCCGTTTTGCGCGACAGCGCTTAGCTGAGACGCGAGCCCGACTGAGAGAATTGCTCCCATTACGGCAACGCCGACTGCTCCTCCGATGGAACGCGTAAATTGATTGAGCGAAGTCGCCACGCCAAGCTGCGTGCGCTCTACCGACTGCTGCACGGCAATCAACAAAGTGAGCATACTTAGCCCCAATCCCGCGCCAATTAAAACCAAATCAACGTAAAGCCACAAGCGCCTCATTTCCGGCTGATAGGATGAGAGAAACGCAAAACCCATGGTCAGCAGCGCAAAGCCTGCAATCGCGGTCGGACGGTAGCCAATTTTGAGCAGCAGACGACCGCCGACCACTGATAGTCCGACCCAACTCAGCATGAGCGGCGTTAACAGCGAGCCGGCCTCAGTTGCTGTCGTGCCGAGCGCGCCCTGCGCAAAGAGCGGCACAAAAGAGATCACGCCAAACATCGCCACGCCCGCTAGAAAACCAGCCAGAATGCAAACCGAGACAACTCGATTTCGAAAAAGTTTAAAAGGAATAATCGGATCGGCAGCTTTCGTTTCAACCCAGACAAATAAGCCTGCTAAAACCGCCGCGCCTGCAAAACACAGCGTATTTTCAAATGAGAAAAGCGACGCGAGGGTTGTCCCGCCTTCGACTAAACCAAGCATTAGCAACGTAATCGCCGCCATTAACAACGCCGCGCCCGCATAATCAATGGCCGGGCGCTCGGTGCGTTTCGGTTCTTTGAGGGCAAATCCGATAATCAGCGACGTAACCAGTCCAATCGGCAGATTAATATAAAATACCCACCGCCAGGACAGTTGGTCGGTAATAAAGCCGCCGGCAACCGGCCCGATGACGCTGGCGAGCCCCCACATTCCGCTAAAATACGCCTGCATTTTCGCACGTTCTTCGAGCGTAAAAATGTCGCCGATGATAGTCATCCCAATCGGCACCAGCGCGCCTGCTCCGAGCCCCTGAATCGCGCGAAAGATAATCAGCTGAGTCATTGTGGTTGACATCCCGGAGAGCATCGAACCGATTAAAAAAACCGCGATTCCGCTTTGGTAAATCAACCGTCGCCCGTAAAGATCGGAAAGTTTTCCCCAGACCGGAACGGTGACGGTTGAGGTAATCAGATACGCCGAAAAGACCCAGCTGTAGTGATTTAGTCCGCCAAGCGAAGCGATAACAGTTGGCATCGCAGTTCCGACGACCGTTGCTTCCAGCGCAGCGATAAACATTCCGGTCATCACCCCAATCGTGACCGCCCAACGGCGCTGCGCGGACATTATTAAAATAGGCTGAAATACTTTAGTTACGCTCTCATCCGCGTATTCTTCCATTTTTAGAAAACTCCAAATAATCCATTATTTATTATTAACGTGAAGACAAACCGCCTTAAATACTTATATCTGCTGAGCGCCAGACGGTGAAACGAGCTATTTTTTTTACTGTCGTTAAAACTCTCTATAATAATCTAGAATAACAGGTGACAGAGACAATCTCGGATACGGGTTCTGCAATATCCAACATTCAATTATCAAACATCTCAAAATCTTACGGTTATTTTAAATTCTCAATCAACCGCTTGTTTCTTCAGTGAAGTTCAAACTGCCGCGCGCATCATTGATGCCGAAAATAGGCGGTATTTTAACATGAAAAGTTTTCAGCAAGTTGATATCAATTCTAATTGGCGGTAAAGGGGAATTTAAACAAAAAAAATGCCGCCCCTGGGAAAGGCAGCATTGAATTTTTCAAGAGATTAAATTTATCTGTGGTATTTCATCTAGTCTCTAACGCACCAAAAAATCAGAAAACTATCAGCCAACAAAAAATAATTTGTAACGCTTTAAGATAAACTGTGTCTGACTTAATAGGTCATTATCTCCCTGTGGCTAAATTAATACTCAAGAAGGGATTAGAAATGAAAAAATTAATTGCAACTTTTATGGTGTCGGCAATGCTGGCCATAATGTTTATGCTGCCGGCAGCGGCCAGCGCACAAACCCGAAGAGTTTATCGAAATGGGCGCTCCAGAACGGTTTACGTTAACAAAAGACCGAGCTTTTATCGCCGCCACCGAAACGCTTCGAACGTCGCCATCGGAACGGGAGCAGGCACTTTGATCGGAGCCATTGCAGGCGGTAAAAAAGGCGCATTAATCGGAGCCGGAGTCGGCGCGGGCGGTTCGGCTCTCTACACTTACAAAATTAAACCTAAAAAGAGACGTTATTATCACCGCTAATCAATTTCAGAAAATTTAAAGAAGAAAGCCATGTTGCGTTTCAACATGGCTTTCTTCTTTGGTGAGTTAATTTTGCTACTGTTTAAAAACCAACCGCCAAACTAGATTTTTAGCGCGGAGCGGGCGTTGGACGCAGCTGATAATTTTTCGGCGGTTCCGCACCCATCAGATAACGCACAAAATAATCCCAGCGGCGGCGAGTCATGTATAAACTGTATTCGCCGTAGCCGTGTCTGGCATTCGGGATCATGAGCAAATCAAAATCCTTATTAGCTTTAATTAATTCGTTGACGACCAGCAAGGTATTTGAGGGGGGAACGTTATCGTCCATCGTCCCGTGCGCCAGCAGCAGGTGACCTTTCAGGTTTTTGGCCAAACTCGGGTTATCCTGATCGCTGTAATTTGATTTGCCGCCGGCATCTTTAGTAAGCAAACCGATGTAGCGTTCGCCCCAGTCATCTTCGTAATTGCGGTTGTCGTGGTTGCCTGATTCGGAAATGCCGACTTTAAAAAAGTCCGGGTAGCGAAACATCGCTGCGGCGGTTGCGAATCCGCCGCCGGAATGTCCCCAGATTCCGGCGCGCTCAATGTCAATATACGGATATTTTTGAGCGAGCTGTTGCATTCCCGCGACCTGATCGGCAAGCGTGTTATCGGCCATATTTCCGTAACAGGCATCATGAAATTTCTTTGACCTCAGCGGATTGCAGGTTCCGTCAATCGAAACGACAACAAAACCGAGTTCGGCGAGCGCCTGATTATCGCCGCGCGACGGCGCAAACGACCGACTTCCAACCCCGCCGCCCTGCGGGCCGGGATAAATGTAGTTGATAATCGGATATTTCTTTTTTGGATCGAGGTTAGTCGGCGTAAACATTAAACCGTATAAATCGGTTTGCCCGTCGCGAGCCTTAACGACAATCGGCTGCGGCGCTTTCCAGCCAGCCGCGACCAGCCGCGAAACATCGGTTTTTTCCAGGCTGCTGACAATTTTTCCGTTCAAATCACGGAGCACCGTCACCGGCGCGGCGTCCGGCTTAGAATAAGTATCTATAAAATAATTTCCCTTGGGCGACAGAGTGATGTCGTGATTGGCATCTTCGGGCGTTAAGAGTGCCAGATTTTTCCCGTCCATTCCGACGCGGTAAAAATGGCCGAAGTATGGATCGCTTCCCGGTTCGCGCCCGCCGGCCACGAAATGGAGCGTGCGGCTTTCGTCGTCAACTTTGAGCAGGCGCCAGACAACCCAATCACCTTTAGTAATCTGATTTTTGAGTTTTCCGGTTGTCAGATCATACAAATAAAGATGCCCCCAACCGTCGCGCTCGGAATACCAGATCACTTCGTTTGATTTTGGCAGAAAGCGCCAGTTAACCGCGCCCTGACCCGATTCGTACTGCGTCTGGGCGGTTTCTTCCATCACGTCGCGAAGCGAGCCCGTCGCCGCGTCCGCGATTCGCAGTTTGGCGCTTTTATGATCGCGCGATGTTGAAACAAAGGCGACTTTTGAATTATCCGCGCTCCACTCGACATCGGTAAAATTGCCGTCGCAGGAAATGTCGTCGCACAACGTGGTGCGATGCTGGTCGGGCGGCATTTGAAAACGAATGACCTTCGGCGTTTCCACGTCAATTACGACGCGCTCAATCATAGTCACGTTTTCATCGCCCGGCAGCGGATATTTCCACGCTTCGAGGCGGGGCGCGCCGACGTTGGTTGAAACCAGATACATATCGCTCGATTTGCGCTGGTCTTGCTGGAAAGTTGCGATTTTTTTGGAATCCGGCGACCACATCAAAATCGCCCGGTCGCTGTGCGTCCAACCGGCGTTGTCAGTGGCGTAACCGTAATCTTTGACGCCGTCGGTGGTCAGCTTTGTTTCCTTGCCGGTTGCTGTGTCGCGCATCCATAAATTCCAATCGCGGATAAACGCCGCCCGTTTGCCGTCAGGGGACAAGACTTCGAGAAATGAATTACGTCTCCCGGCGCGCTGCGGTTCGGCCTGCGCGTTTCCATCGGCGGCGCAGGCGCTTCCCGCCGCATCGCATTTAAAACGAAAGTTGCCGACGTTAAATGAAATGTTTTGCCCGTCAGGTGCAAAATTAAAATCGGTGAACGGCAAATGCATCGCTTCATACTGAGCTCCGGCGACGGTTGAAAGGGCAGCGGCCAGCTTCGTCTGGTCAAAGGCCGACTGACGCGCGCCAGTCGCCGGATTAACGAGGACGAACTCGCTTCCCTGCCCCGTCACGTTGCGATACCAGAACCGCCCGTCCGGCAGCCAGTTAGGTCGTACAGCCGGACGATCAACGAGGGGCATGGTGTTGTAAGCCATAAACTTTTCGGCGCGGGCATAATCATCTGCGGTCAATGATTTAGGCGCTGCGGATGCATCGCTTTGTTGAGCTGAAACGCCGTTTGCGCTCAACGCAAAGTTCAGCAAGACTAAAACTGCAAACTGGATAAACTTGGACTTATTCATACTTCGAAAAATTATCGGATTCTCGTGATTTTAGATGCCCGCTCTGCTCAAAAGCCGCCGTCAGAGACGTTTTTAAACTCTGCGGCCGGTCAAAAGGATTTAAAAATTAGAAGCGAACGTTTTGTTATACCACAATCCACTTTCAGAGATTAAACGGGAAACTTCTCTAAAAATTTATCGCGGCGGCAGGAAATTATTAAATGACGTTCGGCGCAAACTCGGTCAATCAAACCAATTTGAGCGATAAGCCGTCCACCAGCTCAAAATCAAAATCGGAACAGTCGCAATAATTGCCCAAATAAAAGGCAGAGCGACATCAGCTATTAAACCCAGCAACATAAACATCATCCAGAAAACTTTACGTCTCATCAGAATATTCCCTTATCAATGGTTTTAATACAGTTATCACGAGCGTCACTGTGAGCTACATTAAAAATCATTTTGAATTCAAAATGATTTTTAATGTAGGGATGTGGGCTTATCCCCACCCAATGAGCGCTAAGCGCGAACAATGCGCATTTATCCACGAACGTTTGGTAATGAAGACAATTATCGCGTTGCCAAAGCTCAACGCTCATTGGGTGGGGACAAGCCGCTCACCCCTACAAAATGCTTTTAACCCTCGTCTTGAGTGTGACTGTCCGGAGCTTTTTTTAATTCCTTAAGTTCAATTACCGGCAAACCGGCGGCCCGCAGCTGTTGATTCAACGCCGGAATATCCTTCGATTCGATTGCTCGCCAGCGTTCGATTGCTGTTTGCGCGTCGCGGTTGACTGTGGTGACGGCGTCCGAAACTTGGGTTGTCGGCGCGACGTCCACTTCCTGCAGGTTGCCGAAGAGCGTTTGCATTTTGGCTAAAACGTCCAGTTCGAGCGGCGCGCCCGGACGACGATTCGGAGCGCCCGCCAGTTCACCGAGCTTTTTGTCCAAACTATCAATCTGCGCCAGCAGGCTCGCGTTTTGTCCGGCACTTTTTCGCGCCTTTTCAAGTTCGAGACTGAGCGAGCCGAGTCGCTCGCCGATTGGCCGCAGCACTGTCAGTTGGTCGTAAAGCTGTTTTGAAAAATCAAACTGTTTCTGCAAATCGGCGGCTGAAGATTTCACTCGCGGATCCATTTTGACAGTCAGCGGCTGCTGATAGCTTTGACCGAATAAAGTCATGACAACCGAATAATTGCCGGGCATCACCCAAGGCGATGTCGGCACGGGGGCGGTGTTGCGATAAACGGCGGCAATCGGGTATTCGGGCACGGCATCGGGCATCGGAGCGTAATGCAAATCCCAGACGAAGCGATGCATTCCCTCGTCATTAGACAAAACCTGCGGCGGGCGAATCCAATAAAACGGAACGTTGTTGGTGTCCGCCGGCGGAGCGACTTTGTCCGCGCTTGAGTAGCGCCGAACAACATTTCCCTGACTGTCTTTAATTTCCAAAGTAACTCCATCGGGCGCGTTTTTCTGCAGATAATAATCAATCACCGCGCCGTCCGGCGGATTTTCTCCGGCCGGTTCATCGGGCGGCAGAGGCGTGTCCGTGTTCAAATTCCAGCGTACGCGCCAGGCATTTTGCGGTTTGAAAAGGAGCGTCTGATTTTTCTTGGCAAACTGGCGGAGCGGCGTAATGTCGTCCAAAATCCAGAAGCCGCGTCCGTGTGTTCCGACTGCGATATCATCAGTTTTGACGATTAAATCTCGAATGGAAGTCGCCGGCATATTCATTCTGAGAGATTGCCAAGTGTCGCCGTCATCAAACGAAACATAGACGGCGCGCTCGGTTCCGGCAAAAAGCAGGCCTTTGCGCTCCGGGTCTTCGCGGATGACGTTGACCGTCTGCCCGTTCTCGATTCCCCTGACGATTTCTTCCCAGCTTTGGCCGCCGTTATGGGTTCGGTAAATGTGCGGGCGATTATCATCAAGCCGCAGAGTATTAACTGCGGCGTAAGCTGTATTCTGGTCAAAATGCCCGGCTTCGATGATCGAGATTTTTTGCCAGGCGGAGACTTTCGGCGGCGTGACGTCTTTCCAATTTTTGCCGCCGTCAGTGGTCAAGTGAATCAAACCGTCATCAGTTCCCGCCCAAATCCGGTTAATGCCCTGAAACGACGGCGCGACCGTGTAAATCACTCCGCGCTGCGTTGGTTTGGCGCTCGGCAGTGTCTGAAATTTACCCGTGCTGGCCGGAGTCTCCCAAGTTTTTCGGGTTAAATCCGGGCTGATTTGTTCCCAAATTTGCCCGCCGTCGAGCGTTTTCCAGAGCGTATTGCCGGAAAAATAAAGCGTTTTGTGATCAACGGGGGAAAAAATGACCGGCTGCGTTCGAATCATCCGAAAATCCGCCCCGCGAAAAGGTTTGGGCAAAATATTTTGCGCCTGTCCGGTGCGCCGGTCGTAGCGCGTCAGCTTGCCGCCGTAAACAATATCCGGGTCGAGCGGGTCTGCCGTGACATAGCCGTATTCTTCAGCCGCGACGGGCGTCCAATCGCGAAAGGTAATCTCGCCGTAGTCGCCGCGACTCGAAGTGCAAACCGAGCCGCTTTCCTGTTGTCCGCTGCACAGGCGATACGGAAAGGCGTTATCAGCCGAAACGTGATAAAACTGAGCGGTCGGCTGGTTGTACCACGAACTCCAGCTCTGGCCGCCGTTGACCGTGACGATTGCGCCCTGATCGCTGCCGAGCAAAATATTATTGCTGTTATTCGGATTGATCCAAATATTTTGGTAATCGTCGCCGCCGGGAGCGCCGCGAAATGAATTCCAGGTTTTGCCGCCGTCGGTTGATTTCCAGGTCACAATGCTGGTGACATAAACAACATCAGCGTTTTTCGGGTCAAACTGAATGTCGCCCAAATCGCCCGATGCGATGCGATTGGCCGGACGCGTGTCGGTCGTCGCAACCGTCCAACTTTCGCCGCCGTCGTCCGAACGATAGAGTTTTGTGTCATCCGGCGTTCTGACTCCGGCAAAAAGTCGTTTCGGCGCGGAAGGCGCGACGGCGAGACTGGCCTGCGTGATCCCAGTTGGCAATCCTTTGGTTAGCTGATTCCACGTCTGGCCGCTGTCGGTTGATTTAAAAATGCCGCCGTTAGTGCCGTCAAAACGAGCATTTTCCCAGGCGCCTTCGCGCGCTTCCCAGAGCGAAGCGTAAGCGACGTTTGAATTTGTCGGATCAATAATGACGTCCCAGGCGCCCGTGTTTTCATCTTTGCCCAAGACTTTTTCAAATGTTTTGCCGCCGTTGGTCGAGCGATAAACTCCGCGCTCAGGGTTCGCGCCGTAAGGATGCCCGGCGACGGCGACCAGGAGTTGATCAGGATTTGTTTTATCAACTGCGATTTCCGCGATTTGCTGAGCGTCGCGCAAATCAGCCAGATGCATCCAGGTTTTTCCGGCGTCAGTTGATTTGTAAACACCGTCGCCAACCGATAAATCCGGGCGATGCAAGCCTTCGCCGCTCCCGACATAGATTACGTTCGGGTCTGAAACAGAAACCGCGATGGCTCCGATTGAACCGGTCGGCTGATTGTCAAAAATCGGCGTCCAGGTGCGCCCATAATCGGTTGTTTTGAAAACGCCGCCGTTAACCGGCGCCATGTAATAAACGTTTGGCTGCGAAGGAACTCCGCAGACGGCTCTGGTTCGGCCGCCGCGAAACGGCCCGACGCTGCGCCAATGCAAAGCTGTTCCGAATTCATTAACCGACTCTTGTGCGTTCGCGCCGGTTGACAGAAAAGCCGCAGTAAAAAAAAACAGCGCGAGAATGTGCCAGGGTTTTGTTAAATTCATAATTTCAATTTGGTTAAAGGCTGCATTTTCTGTAATGGAGCGTTGGCTTGAAAAGAGTTCCGGACAAATTAATATTCTTGGTGAGAATCCTGATAACCGAAAAACTTGCGTTCCTTGATAATCTGCGCGACGCGCGGCGGAACCATGGATTCCCATGTCGAATCGCTCTCGCGGATTTTAGCCAGCACGTCGCGCGAGAAAATCGGCAGATAATCTTTGTTATAGAAATCAATTGATTCGATATATTTGTTTTCGGTTAAATGCTCGTAAAGATTGTGCAGGTGCGGGGCGACTTTTAATCGTTCGACGCTGATCAGCTGTCCGGTTTCTCTGTCCTTGAGCGGGTAAACATACAGCTTTAGATTTTGTTTAAAAAGCCGCCCGAACGATTCGAGAATTCCGCCTTCGAGCTTTGAGTAATAGTTTTCATCAAATAACTCGCGCAAAGACGGAATGCCCATTGTCATCGCAATTTTTTTGTGAGTGTAACGAGCCAGATAAGCGCCCAGCCGGTAATATTCAAAGTAATCGGAAATAAGGACGGTCGCTCCGGTTGCCGCCACCACCTCGGCGCGCCCCAGGAAATCTTCGTAATCAATTTCTCCGGTCGCCCGCAAATTATTCATCGTGATTTCCATCAGCGTCACGATTTCCGGTTCATCCCGCATTTCCGGCTCCTGCATAAACTGGCTGTGAGCGCATTCGAGCATATCAACGTTGACATGCGTGACGGGTCGAAAGCTGCCGCGTTCGATTAAAACCGGCTTTTTGTAAAGCACTTCTGAGGGCTGCAAAACTTCGCCGTTGGCGGCAAACATCGCGGCGTCGCTTAAATCCTGCTGAACGAGTCTGAGGCTCATCAGGCGGTGATCAACCCCGCTAAACACCGGGCCGGAAAATTTGATCATGTCAATCTCGATCCGATTCGTCGTTAAATTATCAGCCAGAGCTTCGATTACGAGTTCCGGTTTTTCGAAATTGGCAAAAGCGCTGTGAATCAAATTGACGCCGACAATACCGAGCGCTTCATATTGCGAAAAGTTGTCTATATCAAGCATCCTGACATGAAGAATAATCTGGTTCGGTTCGCTGCGCGGTGCGGTTTGGAATTTGATTCCCATCCAGCCGTGACAATCATCGTTGCCTTTGTAACCGCGAGCGGCAACAGTGTCGGCAAAAACAAAAAACTCGGTGTTCTCGCCGCGTTTTTCATCCAATCGTTCAAGCAGCAAACCGTATTCATGATCGAGCATATTCTGCAGGCGGTTGCGCGAAACATAACGTTCAGCTTTACCGTAAATCGAATCGCTGACGAGCATATCGTAAGCCGACATGCTTTTAGCGATGGTCGCCGCGGCAGCGCCGACTCGGAAAAACCATCGAACAACCTCCTGCCCCGCTCCGATTTCGGCAAAGGCGCCGTATTTGCGCCGGTCAAGATTGATTGAAAGCGCTTTTTGCTGCGTTCCGACTTTCTCTCTATCTACATCTACGCTCATAATTTTATACCTCGGCAATTACGAGAATTTTATTGTCCGTTAAGCTCTGTTCACAGTATCGGCGAGCGGACTTGTTTTCCGGTGTAAACAACAACCATTAATCGCCCTTTTAAAGATTATTTCAAGCGCGGATCAGGTTTAACCGTCAGATTTTGCGTGTAGCTGCTGCCGTTGACAGTTAATTTAATTGTATAAACACCGGGCAGCACGACGCTCGCGCCTCGTCTGAATCCGCCGCCTCCTCCGCCACCGGCGGGTTTCTCGGTTGGCGGCATCGGTCGTAAATCCCAAATCCAGCGATGCATTCCGGCAGCCGTCGAAAGCTGCGGCGGCGTTTTGACCCAGAAAGCCGGAATATCGAGCGTGTCGGGGTTGACCGGCGTTGATTTGTCGTCGCTCGCATAACGCCTGATTACTTCGCCCGCCGGATTGAGAATTTCGAGCGTGACCGCGCCGGGAGCGGCGGATTTTAAATAGTAATCAACAATTGCGCCGTAGGGCTGGTTTTCCGCGAGCGGTTCGTCGCGCGGCTGCGGCGTCCCGTTTTCACCGGGCTGCGGAATGACAAAGGCGGCGGCGGGGCGAAACAAAAACGCGTCGGATTTCATCATTTCAGCGGTGATTTGACGGAGCGGCGTGATATCGTCCAAAACCCAGAAGCCGCGCCCGTGTGTAGCGACAATCAAATCATCGTTGTGAACAACCAGATCGCGCATTGAAGTGGGCGGCAAATTTAGCTGCAGCGGCTGCCATAAATCTCCGTCGTCGAACGAAACGAAAACTCCCAGCTCGGTTCCGGCGAAAAGCAGTCCTTTTCTCTCTGTATCTTCTTTAACGGTTTGCAGATAAACGCCTTTTGGCAGTCCGTTGGTAATTTTCTGCCAGCTTTTGCCCGCGTCGCGGGTTCGGTAAAGGTAGGGCTCGTTATCAGTCAAACGATGTCGGTCAACGGCGGCAAACGCTTCGTTAACATCAAAATGCGAAGCGTCCATCATCACGACTTTGCTCCACGCGGTTAGTTCGGGGGGTGTCACATTCGCCCAGGTTTTGCCGTCATCAGTGGAAATATGAATCAAGCCGTCATCGGTTCCCACCCAAATCGTCTGCGCTCTCAGGGGCGACGGCGCGATGGTATAAATCACTCCGCGACGCGCGTCTTTCGGAGCGTCCGATGCGGTCGCTTCGTCCAAATTGGCCGGAACTCCCGGGTCTTCGCGCGTTAAATCCGGGCTGATTTGCGTCCAGCTTTCGCCGCCGTTTGTCGTTTTAAACAAAAACTGGTTGCTGTAAAAAAGCGCCTGCGGGTCAGCCTGCGAAAAAACGAGCGGCAAAGTCCAGGTGTGACGCGCCGGGACGGTCATCGTTTTTTCCGGCGAAACGTCTTTTGTCTCGCCCGTGACGACGTTGCAGCGCGAGACCCGGTCGCCAAACAAAATCTCCGGTTGCAAAGGATCCGGCGCAGTGTAGCCCGATTCGCCGCCCGCGCAGACTGGCGACCAGTCGCGGTTTGATAATTCGGCGTGATTGGTCGCGACGGGCGTCCCGACCGCGCCGCTGTCCTGCTGAGCGCCTGTCACCCAGTACGGAAAACGGTTGTCGGCAGCGACGTGATAGAGCTCGGCAATCGGCTGGTTGTACCACGAACTCCAGGTTTGCGCTCCGTCTTCGGTGACGACCGCGCCCTGATCGCTCGCCAAAATCATCCGGTTCGGGTCGTCCGGCGAAATCCAGAGCTGATGGTAATCGTCACCGCCGGGAGCGCCTTTAATCGCCGTCCAGGTTTTTCCGGCGTCAATTGATTTATAAACGGAAGTATTTGAAACATAAACAATGTCCGCGTTTTTCGGGTCGGCGACAACTTTGCAAAAGTACCAGCCGCGTCCCCAAATTCGCTTGTCCGAGGAAACCAAAGTCCAGCTTGCACCGGCATCGTCGGAGCGGTAAAGCCCGCCCGCCTTAGCATCAACGATGGCGTAAATCCTTTTGTTGTTGGTGCGGGCGACAGCAATTCCGATTCTTCCCTGCCCTTCGGTTGGAATGCCGTTAGTCAATTCCTGCCAGGTGCTGCCGCCGTCGGTTGATTTGAAAATGCCGCCGCCCGGCCCGTACGATGGCGGATAAATGCTCCACGGCGGACGACGAGTATTCCAGAGAGTCGCGTAAACAATGTTTGAGTTATTTGGGTCAAACTGCAGATCAATCGCGCCGACGTTCTCGTTTTTAAATAAAACTTTAGTCCAGGTCGCGCCGCCGTCGGTGGAGCGAAAAACGCCGCGGTCTTGATTAGCGCCGTAAACGTGACCGAGCGCGGCGACAAAGACGATGTTTGGGTTTTTCGGGTCAACCAGAACGCGCCCGATTTGTCTTGTCTCATCAAGCCCGATGTGTTTCCAGGTTTTTCCGGCGTCGGTTGATTTATACATTCCGTTGCCGTAGGAAATCTGCGAGCGCATATCGGCCTCGCCCGTCCCGACGTAAACGACGTTTCCGTTCGACGGAGCGACGCCAATTGCGCCGATGGATGCAATTGGCTGCGAATCGAACATCGGCGTCCACGTCCGGCCGGAATTGTTCGATTTCCACAAACCGCCGCCGACCGAACCGAAATAAAAAGTGTTTGGCTCGCCCGCGACGCCGGAAACGCCGTTGACGCGCCCGCCGCGAAACGGGCCGATCATCCGCCAGCTCAAACCGGAATAAGTATTTTCGTTGTATTGCGATTGCGCGAAAACGGTCGAAAATCCGTTTGATACAGTTAACAAAATAATTCCCGAAACCAGCCAGCGCAGGGATATTTGCCGAATCTCAATCACCTTGGAACTCCTTATTTTCTCAAATAAGATACAACAAATTCGCCGTCTGAACGAACAAACGCAAAAATAAAATTTAAGTAGGGGCGGCGGCTTGTCCCCGCCCAATGAGCGTTTGCCTTGAAACGCGAAAATTGTCTTTGATCGACGAATATGTTCGATTATTAAACACTGCGGATAAATACGCAGTTCGCCTTCGGCTCATCGGGCGGGGACAAGCCGCCGCCCCTACAAATTAATTGCGCCGCGATTGGATTCATTACGCCAAATGGTCAAAGGGCAATCAAAATAAGGATTTTTGATCACGCCGACGGCGACGCCGAATGTTTCCTGAATTAATTCCTCCGTCAAAATCCGGTCGGGAACGTCAAGCGCGATAATCCGGCCATCTTTGAGCATCGCGATTTTATCGGCGTATTGAGCGGCTAAATTCAGGTCGTGCAGAATGACTAAGACAGCAGCCTGCTGCTGCGCGAGATTGAGGGCAATTCGGAGAATTTGATGCTGGTGAGCGATGTCAAGATTTGAGATTGGCTCATCGAGCAGCAAATATCTGGTTTGAGTGACGTCGCGTTCCCAAATCTGAGCCAGGATGCGGGCCAGATGGACGCGCTGGAGCTCTCCCCGATAAAGTCGGATAAATTCTTTCTTCGAGATGACCGGCTTCGACCGCTTCCAGAGCGGCGCGAGCGACTGAAAGCGACGGGCAAATGAATTCCGACGCGCTCGGCCAAAATTGCGACGATTTGGCGCGGATTGATTTCCACCGCTCCCTTGTCGGCAGAAACGATAACGATAAAAACAAGCAGCAGAGCGAGCGCCAGCTAGACAAAACTAAATCGCCGGTTCCTCTGGCGGGGCGCGCGGCGGAATTTAATTGAACCAGATTGGTCAGCTTGCGCCCGATAATCGGCGTGTTATCAATTTTCTGTAAATCGAGCCTGGGTGCCGAGTTCGGCGGAATCTGCTTGGACTCCGCTGGTCGTGCCGGTCACGATGATTTCATTGCGGCTTCCCTGCGGAAACAGTAAAACGTCACCCGACGCCGATTCATTAGCCTTTAATTCTATCTCATTTTTTTTCGCAACAGCAAAACCGGCGTCCGTGACGACAATTTGATACTGTCCGGTAAGCGGCAGATTGACCACCGAATAATTCCCTGCTTCGTCGGAGCGAACTTCACGTCGTAAACCGGTTGCTTCGTTGGTAACGACAATGCTCGCTCCCGCTATCGCAGCTTTGTTTTGATCTGAAATTTGTCCTTTGATGGTTGCCGTGTCAATTGTTTGAGCGAAAGTGGAGAGCGATTAAATCGCCAGAATCAACCCCAGCAAACACCGGCCGACAAATCGGCGAGTTTTATTAATCAAAAAAATGCGGCAAAAACAAGCCGCATCGAAAGAAAATCGGTTGCTCATAAGTTATTTATAAATTCTGAAAAGCGTTTTTGCGGAAAATACTTTTAGGTAAGAGTAACTTTTAATTTTAACTACTACTACGCTTCGTACTTAAGTTACCGGTATAGATTGGCTTTTTTCAGGTTGATGTCGAAGATAAATTCATTTTGAGAAAAATTATTTAAGCAGCCTGACGACAATTTCCAGCCCTTCATGAATCGTCAATAGAACGGTTTGATGCATGGCGAGGAAAAATATCAGGCTGATGATAACGCTCGCATAAATCCAGAAGTTGATACCTGCTCGAAGCGGACGGGGATTAGAACTAAAATTATTGCTTTCGGTCATCTGAAGCAGGTTGCGGACACGCCCCGAAATATCGCAGTTATTTTCAGCAATTAAAAACGCGCCCGAAGGCATCGCCGGACTCGTCCCGGCTGGCGCGATTCGGGCAATTTTAATCAGCGCCGAAGCCAGATTGAGCGCCGTTTTACTTCCGCCGCGTCGGGCCGCATATTCATCAGCCGCGACTTCGGCCGCCTCGGCCCACGCGCGTTCGAGCCGCCGTCCGTTTTGAAAAAGCAATAAATCCCGGCAAAAGCGCATCAGAGCGCGTTTGAGATTGTCTTTTGAGATTAGATGTCCCTGTTCGTGAGCAATTGCCGCTTGAATCTGCGCCGTTTCGAGCGTGCCAAAAATCTGCCTGGCGATAAACATTTGAGGCCGAATTGCGCCGACGACTGCGATCACCGGAAAAGGATGTCGGATTGAATAAACCGGAATCGAAACGCCTGTGATCGTCATTGGCTCAGCATCGCGCAGCCAGTTTTGAGTCAATCGCCGCGTTGCCTGCCAGGTTAGAAAAACTCTGTAAACGGCTGAAAGTATTCCTAAGCTTGAGATTGAAGCCAATAATATTAATTTGAAGCTGACGGTTTCACCCGACTTATCCGGTTCAAAGAGAAAATAGGCGGGCAGCAAAAATGCCGCGATAAATATAAGTGCGGCAATTGATGGAAAAATGCGTAAGGCAAAAATTCTTTGGGATTGCTGCCGGGCAGTCAGTTTATTGACCAGACCGGCGGCAGTGCTGGCACGCCAAATTAAGGTTGCTAAAACCGAAGCCAGCGTATTAAAAATCAGAAGTGAAGTTAAAGCCAGCGCGGCCAGCAGTAAAAAGTACATGTGACCCGTTACTCCTCGCCTAATAGCTGCTGTTTTTTCTCCTGAACAAGCCGCTCAAGCTCGTCCAGCAGCTCATAATCGCGCTCGCTGACGGCGTCCACGATGCAGGCCAAAACCGGTTCAATCCGCTTGGTTCGCGAGCCGATTAAGCAATTGATGACATCTTCCGCAACTCCGTGCTCAAGCTCTTCGGAGGAAAATCTGGGGAAATAAATAAAAGCTCTTCCTTCTTTGCGCCGGTCGAGCAGACGTTTTTTATAAAGCCGGTCAAGCGTCGTCATCACTGTCGTATAAGCGATTCGTTCATTGAGATTGGTGAAAACCTGCCTGACGCTCGCCTCTCGACTTTGCCAAACCGTTTCCATCACTTCGCGCTCCAGTTTTCCGAGCGAATCAAAAATCAGCTCGCTCGGGCGGATAAAACCGCGCAGCATAAATTTCGGCAATTTCATGTCTGCGATTATAGAAAAAATAGTTTTTTTGTCAAAAATCAAAATTTGATTATTGTCGCACAGCTTCCGGAAGCCATCGAAGCGGTCTTTCCGAAAATGCAAGTCCAACTTTGCGTGGTGCATCTCTTGAGACATTCGTTGAGTTACGTCTCTTACAAAGAACGCAAAGAAGTAGCTGCCGATCTGAAACTGATTTATACGGCGACGACAGTTAAAGAAGCTGAAACGCGCCTTTCGGAATTCGTCGAAAAGTGGGAAACTGGCTATCCAGTGGTAGCTCGCTCGTGGCAGTCAAATTGAACGCGGATTGTGCCAATGTTCGCTTTTACTAGAGAAATCCGGCGAGCCATTTACACAACCAACGCCATGGAATCGTTGAATTTCAGTTTGCGAAAAATCATCAAAAATCGCGCTCTGCTTCCCAATGATGAAGCGGTGCAGAAAATCCTGTATCTGGCGTTGCGAAATATCGCCAAAAAATGGACAATGCCGATACCCAACTGGAGCGCGGCGACGAGTCAATTTGCGATCCTTTTCGAGGAACGGGTGCCGATGAACGGATTCGGCGCAAACTCATTTACACAGATTTTCTAACACCCCCGATTGCCATAAGCGAAACATCTCTTTTGTTTCGGCGAACAGGGCTTCACCAATTGATTTGGAATCGCCATCACGTTCTGAAATGGCTTGAAAGTCACGCTTTATCTGAGCCCAACAGATTTGTCGATTCTGCAGCGGAATGAAGTTATAACCGGGGTAGCGATCTGTTGAAACGATACCTTGCAGATTTTTGCCAATTACAGTCTCAGCTTCATGTTTGCTGCGACGATCGCGAATTTCAAAGATAGCAGCCTGATCTGTACTCTTTGTCCAAAACCATTTTTGCCTGTCGTTTTCACGCCATCCGGTTTCGTCCACATAAACAACTGTTTGCTGTTCGACAAATGCTTTGATTTTCTCAACCGCGGGAGCTATTACTTGGCTAATGCGTTTTTGAACCGCGCTGATA
>JBBQUS010000033.1:0-60859 GCA_038212235.1 Pyrinomonadales bacterium | reverse complement strand
TGGCAGTCATCAAAAGTTCCGGTTATTTCGAGCGCCGTAATGTTTTGGCCGGGCGTCGTCAGCTGTAATTCCTGAACGTTCGAAACTTTCCCGGACGGGTACAGAATCACGACCTCGACATTTTCGACTCCCAGGAAACCGGCGGCGACCGCGCCACCCGTATCGCCGGAAGTGGCAACGAGCACGATTGTTTTGTCACTTGAGTCACGCAAAAAATGCTGCAAACAACGGCTCATAAACCTGGCGCCGACATCTTTGAAAGCGAGCGTTGCGCCGTGAAACAATTCGAGCACGTAAATATTGTCGGTAATTTTGACGAGGGGAAATTCAAAATTAACGGTTTCCTTGCAAATCTGAAGCAGCGCTTCATCCGCAATTGTTCCGCCGACAAAAGGGCGAATCACCTCAAAAGCAATTTCAGCCTGAGGTTTACCGACCAGTTTGTCATAATCAATTTGAGGAATCTGTTCGGGAAAATACAAGCCTTTATCGGTCGGTTGGCCATTCAAAACCGCTTCTCGAAACGAAACCGAAGACGATTTCCTGTTTGTGCTAAAGTATTGCATTCTGTAAAAAATCAAGGCTCGTCAAAGCATTAAAGTATAAGACGAACGGGCGATTTTAGAAACTCTGATAATTAGATTTTAAGAACGAGGTTGAGATTTACCAAACTAAAACATCTGATTGTAAATGCTAAGTTTGGGGAAGTTATTATCTGGAGCTTTCTAATTCACTCAAGTAACCTTGTGGTTTATCGATCCGAACTTTGAAATCTTGCTGAAAGCAGGAGAAAGAAAAAATGAGACATTTTATTTTGTTGATTCTGTTTGCAGTTTGCATGTATCAGGTTGAACTTGCTCAGGAAATTACGCCGCTTCGGGTTGTTACCATTAATTCGTCAAAATTTGATGACAAGAAAACCGGAATTAAAAGATATGTCAATGCTTTTAGTGCGCTCGAATCAGAAACATCCGATATGGGAATGGGAATGAATCGCGTGAAACTACGTTACGAAGAGCTTGAAAAGAAGATTCAAACCGATAATTCAATAACGAATTGTGATGATTTCAAAAAGTGGGTTAAAGAGGATTCTGAATTGAGGCCGAAAATAGCTGAGAGCGACATAAATTTTCAAAAGCAATTCATAGAGCGACAGGAGATAGTGCTTGGCCCGGTTTATAAACAAATCGAAGCAGCGCTGAAAGATTACACAAAGTCAAAAAAAATTGACTTGATAATTGATGTGGGAAAAGATGAATACATCATAACTGTTAAACCGGAAGGAATGATTGACGTGACAGCCGATTTTATTGCCTATTTCAATAGTCGTTATCCGTAATTCTTTGATTTTTTGAAATAATATCAAATATGAACGAGGTTAAGATTTTAGCTCCGGCAACCGTGGCTAATGTAGTTTGCGGTTTTGATGTTCTGGGTTTTTGCCTGACAGAACCGAATGATTTAATGACGCTGCGAAAAATTCCCGAACGAACTGTCAAAATCATCAACCGTGACAACTTTAATTTGCCAACCACGCCCGAAAAAAACGTGGCGGGAGCGGTTTTGCTAGCGATGCTGGAAGCGTTGGATGCGAATTTTGGCTTTGAAATCGAAATCGAAAAGCATATCAAACCCGGCAGCGGCATTGGTTCGAGCGCGGCGAGCGCAGCCGGGGCCGCCGTCGGAGCCAATAAGCTGCTGGGCGACAGATTTTCCAACGCGGAATTAGTTGAATTTGCAATGTGCGGCGAACAGGTGGCGAGCGGAGCGAAACATGCCGACAACGTTGCGCCGGCAATTTACGGCGGATTTACCCTCGTGCGGGAGCAATCTCCGCTCGATATTATCGCGCTCGACTTTCCCACTCTGTTCGTGACAATTGTGCATCCGCAAATCGAAGTTAAAACATCGGATGCGCGCGAAATTCTCAAAAAACAGGTTTTACTGAAAGACGCCATCAGGCAGTGGGGAAACGTAGCCGGATTAGTTGCCGGTTTGCTCAAAAACGATTATCAGCTTATTTCCCGCTCGCTCGAAGATCGAATCATCGAACCGGTGCGCAGCATTTTGATTCCGAAATTTGATGCTCTAAAAACCGAATGCAAAGCGGCGGGCGCTCTCGGCGGAGGGATTTCCGGCTCCGGGCCGTCAGTTTTTATGCTGAGCGAAACCGAACAAATCGCCCGCCGGGTTGAGAGCGTGATGCGGCAAATCTACGAAACCATCCACATCAAATTTGACACCTACGTCACCACAATCAATCCGCAGGGCGTCGTTGTCAATTAAAGACTGCTGCTCACTTTATTAATCACAAATCAGGTTTCGCGCAAAGGCGCAAAGCCCGCCAAGGCCAAAAAAAAAAGCCCTTATTGTAATGCAATAAGGGCTTTTCCACTTTGAGCAAACTGGTTTAAATCCTGTTTACTGAGGCTGAACAGTGACAAAGAGCGTTTGATTTTGACGATTGACCAGTAACAAAGCAGGTTTACCAGCCGATTTAGCGAGAGCTGTTTTGACATCGGTCAAGGAATTAACCGGTTGCCGATTGATTTGTTGAATCACGTCCCCCTGCGCAATTCCGGCATCGTCGGCCGGGCTGCCGTCCTGGACATCAGCCACGACCAGACCGTTGGTAAGACCTTTCAAACCAAGCTGCGAAGCGATTTGCGGTGTCAGCGCCTGAAGCGAAACACCAAGTTTGCCACCGGCGGCGTTTGGCGTGTTGCCTGGAGCATTGTCGTTGCTGCCGTCTTCGCCATCGTTTTCATCGTCACCGTTCGCGGCGGTTTTTTGCGGAGTAAATTCAGTCAAAGTCGCCGTTAAGTTTTGCTCTCTGCCGTCGCGCAAAACTGTCAGATTAATCTGGCTGCCGGGCGCGGTTTGAGCGACATGGTTGCGCAGTTCATTGTTGTCAGCGATGTTTGTACCGTTGATACCGACAATCACATCGCCTTGCTTAACACCGGCTTTTTCAGCAGGACTGCCGGCTTTAACCGAGTTGACAATGACGCCGCGAACATCTTTCAAACCAAACTGCTGAGCCAGATCTGAAGTAACATCCTGAATTCCGACGCCAAGCATCCCGCGCGTGACTTTGCCGTTTTTGACCAGTTGTTCCATCACGGATTTGGCCATATTTGACGGAATCGCAAAACCGATACCGATACTGCCGCCGCCGCCCGGGCTTAAAATCTGCGAGTTAATTCCAATCAGTTCGCCATCCATGTTAACCAGCGCGCCGCCCGAGTTGCCGTGATTAATCGGCGCGTCTGTTTGTAGAAAATCTTCAAAACTGCCGTCGCTCAATCCGGTTGAACGTCCTTTGGCGGAAATAATTCCGCTCGTCACGGTTTGCCGCAGGCCCAAAGGATTGCCGAGCGCCAAAACCACATCTCCGACGCGTGTTTTATCAGAATCTCCGAGCGGCAGAACAGGCAAGTTGCTCGCTTCGATTTTCAAAACAGCTAAATCAGACGGTTTGTCTGTTCCGATAACCTTGGCGACAAACGTGCGACGATCAGGAAGCTCGACTTTGATTTGATCAGCGCCCTCGACCACATGATTATTGGTCAAAATTGTGCCGTCGCCGGTCACGATAACGCCTGAGCCGAGAGCTCGTTCGGTTTGCGGGCGCTGCTGCATTTGCGGGACGCGTCCGCCAAAAAATTGGCGCAACATCGGATCGTCCATCATCGGATTTTGCCGTCCGCCCTGCTGAGCTTTCATCTTGGTTTCCGTGCGCACGGTGACGACTGAAGGAGAGACGCGATCAACCGTATCTGCGTAGGAAGTCCGAGCCGTCAGAGAATTATTATTCGTCGCCGGATCCGCAGCAGTTTCAGAGCTGAAGATACCAGCCGCCATCACCGGGTTTTTGCTTGAGTGAGGCAGCAAAAATCCAACCGCCATAAAAGCTATAATCAGAAAACTGATCCAGGCCGCGCCCAAAATCTGGAGCGGATTTTTTCTGATGATTTCTACAATTTCTTTTTTTATATTTACTTTTTCCATTCTATTTCTAGTCCTTCCAATTTTCAGGAAATACTGACGAAAAACCTGTCATTTGTTAAATGAATCCTGCGGGCATGATTGCGTTTTAATTTCCCCTCAGGCCAAAACTGTTGCTGTCCCGCTCATTCCCTCAAAAGGCGGCTGTTTCTCATTAAAAATCAAAGAAACTTTGTTATCAGCACTACCTTTTGACCTTGTCACCCCGAATCTATAATTCAATATCTGTGCCACAGTGTAAATTATGCAAACACAAAGGTTCTTCGTTCTTTGAGTCATTTTGGCTGTGGCATTTGTGCATCGAAGACAAGACTGCTACAAACAGCAAATTAGATGAAACTTTGATTGCTAAAGTTTGACAATACGCTGAAAATTCTAGTGTCAGCGTTAATTTAAAATTGCGCGCCGCGGAAAATTTAAATCCATTTATAAACTGCTAATTTCTGAAAAAAAAGATAAAATAGTCTTCCTCTAAAAACGTTATGGAAAACGACGAAACCATTAAACCAGAACGAGTCAATTGGGGCAGAATAATTGTTTTAGCGGCGATTGTCGGCTTAGCTCTCGGTGCCGGATTATGGTTTTGGAGAAGCTCAACCGATACAATTAAAGATAAACAAATGGAGAACGGCAGTTCGGATGAGCGCATGACTGCGGAGCGCGCGAGAAACTCGACCTTATCGAACAACCTGCCTGAAACCAACAGCCAGTTTGAAATGATTGGCGACAAACTTTCAGAGACAGCGTTTGACCTGCGTGATCAGCAGATTGACGCAGCCGGTCAGACTTTAGCCGAAGCCGAACAAATCGCTCTCAAATCAAATGATGATGTGCAGTTACAGCAAAACCTGCTTGACGGAATTAAGCGGATTAAAGCCGATATTCAAAACGGAAAAAACAACGAAGCCGAACAGGAAATAAATGCGCTGCTCAACCAGCTCAACATGCCCGAAAATTAAACTTCGTGAATAATTTATAGAACTTTAAGCGACCCTTCTCAACGATAGACGCAGTCCGGTAAAATATTTAGAAATGTGAAAACATTGTCACAGGCTGCGCCGGAAAAAATCCTCAAGCAGTTTATCCAATCCAACGTCGGCGGAAAGAATTTCAGTGCCGTGACCGGCCTTCGGATAGATTTTAATTTGGTGTTTATCGCCTACAGCCAGAGCGTCAAGCCCGCGCACCGCAACAGCTGATTCGGCATCGTTTTCAGAAGCGACGAGGAGAATCGGACGGTCTCCATAAGTTTTTATCGCAGGCTCGGTCGGCAGATTCCCAAAATAATTGATTCCGGGCGAGAGCAGCGCAACGGCTTTGATGTCTGGATTATCAGCCGCATCAATAACTGCCAAACTGCTCCCGTATGATGCGCCCAAAATGCCAATCCGGTTTTTATCAACACCTGATTGCTGCGTCAACCATTTAACGGCCTCCGCGACGTCGGATTTCATCCCGTTGACAGCTGCATCGGTTCGACTTGGAGAAACTATAGTTCCATCAGCTTTGTTAACCGATTCGCCAAATCCGCGTCCGTCAATTGCCAACGCCGCAATCCCGCCGGTTTGAAACTGTTTTGCCAGCCCGTCAAACGACTTGCGGTCGCTGCCCCATTGATGAAGCATCAAAATCGCCGGAGAATTAGATACTGCCGACGCATAAAAAGTGCCGACAATTTTTAATCCGTCCGGTGAATTGATTGCGACTTTTTGCGGCGCAGATGTCTGAGCCGAATCGGTTTTGGGCGGTGCGCTGTTGACCGGCGGAGATTTTTCAGCCGTGTTTTTATCAACCTTTGTCGCCTGGTTGGTTTCCACCGGGGCATTATTGGTTTGACAGGCTGCTCCGAAAAAAACTGTGAACAAAAATATCGAGATTGGAAAGAGTTTTTTCATACTGTTAAAAATTTAAGTTTAATAAAAAGTATTTGATGTCCCGGCTGCGCTTTTATTCTTTCATGTTTCGGCTTATAAACTATTTTACGAAAATAATATCGAACAATGAGAAAAAAATTCCTCAAAACCTCTGATTATTCCCGCACTGAGCTGGAAAATCTGCTTGAAGCCGCACTGAGTTTCAAAAAGGGTGAAAATTCCTCAAAACCTCTAAACGGAAAATCAGTTGCTCTAGTGTTCTTTAATCCAAGTCTGCGAACCCGGGCTTCGATGCAAATCGGTATCTATGAGCTTGGCGGAAATCCGGTGATTTTAGAACCCGGCACGACCAGCTGGACGCTCGAACACCGCGAAGGCGTTGTCATGGACGGCAATAAAACCGAGCATCTGAAAGAGTTTGTCGGCGTTTTAGAGCGATATGTCGTCGCCATCGGTGTTCGAACATTTGCCAATCTCCAAAACTGGGAAGAAGAGCGACTGGAACCGATTCTTTCCGCATTTGAAAAATATTCTTCAGTTCCGCTGATTAATCTCGAATCGGCGATGCATCATCCATGTCAGGCTCTGGCGGATATGCTGACGATTCGCGAAAGATTTGGAATGGAACGAAAAAAAGTGCTGCTGACTTGGGCTTTTCATCCAAAACCGCTGCCGATGGCAGTGCCGAATTCCTTTGCCCTTGCCGCCGCGCAAATGGGACACGATTTAACGATAGCGCATCCGAGCGGGTATGAGCTGGACGCGCAACTAATGCAGGAAATTGAGGAGCAGGCGCAGCAAAACGGCGGAAGCGTCAATGTTTCTAGCGATCTTGAGTCGTCTTTCGAAAATGTCGAGGTAGTTTACGCCAAAAGCTGGGGCGGCAAAGAGTTTTACGGGAATACTGAAAGAGATGTTGAATATCGTCAGCAATTCCGCGACCGCTGGATTGTTGACGAGGCTAAAATGGCGAAAACGAACGACGCTGTTTTTATGCACTGTCTGCCGGTGCGCCGCAACGTTATTGTCACCGACGCCGTTATTGATTCTGCGAACTCTGTCGTGCTGGATGAAGCTGAAAATAGGCTTCACGTCCAGAAGGCGATAATGGCTGATTTGTTCGCCAAAACATAAAACGCTATTCTAGCTGTCATCAAAATTCCGCCAAAGGAAAATGAGTCGATGAAAATATGTCCAAACTGTAATCAAACCGCCGCCGATGACAAAGTTTTCTGCGGTAATGACGGAACGCGGCTAATTCCGGTCGCAGCAAATTCGCCGGCTGCGCCGCCCGTCCAGACTCCGCCGAATTTTGCCGCGCCACCCATTCAAACACAGCAAACTTCGGTCTCGCCGCCGGTTCAGAGACCGCAAACGAACGCCGCTCCGCCGCCGGTTCAGGTGCAATCCGTTCCGCCGCAGCCTGTTCATGACGCCAACGCGCCGATTGAGCGGATCAAGTGTAAATGGTGTCAGGCGATGAACGAGAAAACGGCCGTTTCCTGCCGAACCTGCGGCGCTCCGCTCGACATTAAAGACCTCGTTAGCGAATCGGGCTGGCGCGAAGCTCCGCGAATCAAAGATATGACAGAAATCCGTTTTGGCCGGAGCACCTGTCAGGTCGAAGGGGAAATTGTTCCCGTAGCCGAAATGAATCTCGCGCCAAACGATTCGGTCTTTTTCGAGCATCACGTTCTGCTCTGGAAAGACGACGCGACGGCGATGAGTGTAATGGCGCTGCAGGGCGGAATAAAACGCGCTCTGGCCGGAATGCCGTTCGTTATCAGCATTGCCAACGGGCCGGGCCGCGTCGCTTTTTCCCGCGATGCGACGGGCGAACTTGTCGTTCTGCCGCTGCATCCGGGAATGGAGTTGGACGTCCGGGAACACGCGTTTCTGCTGGCCTCGCATCATATTGATTATTCATTTATTCGCATCAAGGGTTTGCGCAATATTCTCTTTGGCGGACAGGGAATGTTTATGGATAGATTTGTCACCCAGGGCGAACAAGGGCTGCTCATTTTGCACGGTTACGGCAATGTTTTTGAGCGCACCTTAAAGGCGGGCGAAAGCATTATGCTCGAGCCCGGCGCGTTTCTTTACAAAGATTCAACCGTCACGATGGATGTTGAATTTCAACAACTGACGACCGGCTGGTTTGGCGGAACCGGAATGAGTCTGGCGCGGATGACCGGGCCGGGGCGGGTCGGGATTCAATCAATGTACGTCCATCATAATACTGACTAGAAATTTTTGAGGTGAAGCGGTGATAAATACGATTGAGCGTTCTTATGTTTGTGATTGGTGCAATGCGGTCAGCGACGGTACGCAACTGGCGTGTCCGGGCTGCGGCGTCTCGATTGAGGTTCATAAAATCGTCACGAAATCGGGCTGGATCGAAATGCCCGGCCGCAAAGACATGTCAAAGATTCAATTCGGCCACTCTTTCCTGCAAATCGAAGGCGGCTATGTGCCTGTGGCTGATTTTGGGCTGGCGGCGGGCGATGGAGTTTATTTTACGCATCATGTCCTGCTCTGGTCTGATACTGAAGTCAAAGTCAGCACAATGTCGCTCAAAGGCGCTTGGAAGCGGCTTTTTGCCGGACTGCCCTTGATTATGACGCAAGCTGATGGTCCCGGTCATATTGCCTTTTCGCGTGACTCTCCCGGCGAAATGATTGCTCTGCCGCTTCAGCCCGGTCAAGCCGTTGACGTCCGCGAGCATATTTTCCTCGCCGCCACGCACAACGTCACTTACGACTGGTTTTCAACAAACATCTGGTTTACGACCAAAGACGGCGACGACACCGAAACACATTATCCGCTGGGAATGTTTATGGATCGGTTTTTCGCTCCGCAAACGCCCGGACTGCTTTTGCTTCATGCAGGCGGCAACGCTTTTATTCGGCATCTGCGGCAGGGCGAATCAATTCTCGTCAAACCGACCGCGTTGCTTTTTAAAGACCCATCAGTGCAAATGCAGCTGCACATCGAGTATCCGAACGCGGGCGGCAGTAGTATCTGGAGTTTCTGGAGTTCGTGGACGCATCGGCATTTGTGGGTTAGATTGTTTGGGCCGGGACGCGTTGCGGTGCAGTCCGGCTATGAAAAGATGGAAGACAACGGACGCAATATGTACAGCCATTCTGGAGCGTCGGAACGTCGCTGGTAAATCATTTAAGAGATTTTTATGACTGATGAAAAATTAGATTTACTGCGTGAAGCTCTGCCTTACATTCAGCGTTTTAAGGGCAAAACCTTTGTCGTCAAATTTTCCGGCAAAGTCACTGAAAATAAAGAGAATCTTGCTTCTCTGGCTGAAGAACTGGCGCTTCTGCATCAGGTCGGAATTAAAATCTGCGTGATTCACGGCGGCGGCAAACAGCTCAACGAATTGGCGGAAAGAATGGGCGTGGCGCAAACCGTGATTGACGGGCGGCGCGTGACTGACGATGAAACGCTTGAACTCGCCAAAATGATTTTCGCCGGTAAAATTAACGTGGAAATTTTGGCCGCCCTAAGAAATCACGGCATCGAAGCGGTCGGTCTGTCGGGCGTTGACGGCAATATTGTCGGAGCGTCGCGCCGTCCGCCGAAAGAAATCTTGAACCGTTCCACCGGAGAAACCAAAACAGTTGATTTTGGTCACGTCGGCGACGTTTTAGAGATCAACGATCATCTTTTAAGAGTTTTGCTTGAACAGGATTATTTGCCCGTGGTTTCATCGCTCGGCGCGGACAATAACGGACAAATTTTTAACATCAACGCAGACACCATCGCGGCTGAAATTGCCGCGCATTTGCAGTGCGAAAAACTTGTTTTGCTCTCGGATACAAATGGAATTTATCTTGATGTCAATAATCCGCAGACAAAGATTTCGCGTCTGACGCTCAACGAAGCCGAAGAAATGATCAACTCCGGCGCGGCCTCCGGCGGAATGATTCCGAAAATTCAAAGCCTCATCGCACTCCTCAAACGCGGCGTCAAATCAGCCCATGTTATTTCCGGCACGGAACGTAACGCGCTGCTCTCGGAAGTCTTCACCGATCAAGGGACGGGAACCATGTTGACGCTTTAAAATAAGTAAAAAAATATCGAAAAAAGCCCCGTTTTCGGATGCAAAATAAGTTTCACGTATGATACAGTATGTTTTCAATGAAATTATCCTGAACCATAAAACCTTGAAAGCGAAAAGCAGATGAGCGCACAACAGCAGTTACGCAAAATTTTGGAAAAACAATTCGGGTTCATTTTTATGTCGTCAAAAGCGACTGTTTTCGGAGAACGCTGGCGGCTCCGCTGCGAGGACGCCGGAATCGAAGCACAACTTGGCGCTCATCGAATTTGCTTTTACGGGTATAAGACAGAAGCTAATTCTGCCGACGAACTAAAAACTAAAACAAATTTGCCCGCCACTTCGCGCCCGCTCTGTTTTGATACCGACGAAAAAACCAACATCTGCGCCTTTCTTGAAAAAACGCTGGGCGTCAGTAGGAAAAACACCAGGCAAAAAGTGCTCTTTGCCGAAGCCTAGTTTTCTCGGTTGTGCTTACCTTTATTTTGTAAAAGAGTTTTTACTTTAAAACTTTTAGGCTTTTTACGGCGCGTTCAGAAAATTGCTGCGTCATTTTTTCTTTATCGGTAGAACCGAACGCGTTTCCGGCTTCGACATAAAGCAAGATTATTTCGTGTCGTTTAGCTTCGTCAACAACGCGCACAAAACGCTGAAACGTGATTTCCTCATTGACGTGAAGCCCTTTGCTCTCAAGAAACGAAGCAGCGCGGGCAACGTCGGACTGCGGATTTTGTTTAAGCGCAGCCGAAACGCTTGAGATTACTTCAGAATTGACGACGTAAATTTCTTTTCCGAGTGTGATGGTTTTCGTCGCCGGATAATTGTAGGTTGCATTGGCGTCCAGCAGCGAGCCTTCAAACTGGGCCATGTACATTCGCTTGATTTGTCCGCTGTTGTCAGCTTCGACAAAGAAAAATTGTTCGACTTGTGCTCTGTCATAGAGAACAAAAATCTGAGAACCAACGAATCGTAAAGGTTTTTTAAACTCAAGACTCAAGGGCGGCAATTCATTCGACGATAAAACCTGACCTTTAACGCTTCGCGGCGAACTATTCTCAACTTTTTGAGCAAGCGCAAAATTGCTTGTCAATAAAATAAAGAGCGACGCAAAAAGCAAAATCACTTTTTTCATAATTTTGTAAAGCGTGCGGCTATTGGTATCCATCAAGTTGATAGTGAAAATATACTAAATCATTTCAGCCAAGATTCTTTTGACCTGCGAATCGCCGAATCCGTAAATGCCTTCTTGTTTTGAAAATTGAGCGAAGATTTCAGGGAATTCTGTAATTCCTGCTGAAGTAATTTCCCGCAAAGTGTGTTCGGGTTTGTGATTTACTTTTCTGTCAATTTCGGCGGCGCAAACTTCTCTTAAATACGGAAAACCGTCGGACTCATTTTCTGCGAGCAGTCTTAACTCATCTAAATTATTGTTTTGGTATGCCAGCCAAAGTTTAGCGCCTAAAGAAACATCGTCACTTGTTAATTTGACTCTCATTGCAAAACATTCTTCAAGCTGTTTTGAAGTTAATCTGCCAAATCCCCGCCATAAATCGGTTTGATTTCTAACGTTCGGCGCAATTCGGTAAACGTCGTCAGCTTGGCTTTGACTGAGCAAATAAAGAGTAAACCATAAATTTACCTGACAAAATAAATCGTACTCAAACCACAGATTTACTTCATCAGCAGGCTTCAGCAGAAGAAGTTTTTGATATTCGCCAGCGACATTTTTTGCGTAGAGATTTTTGTCATCGCCGTGATTTGAGCTGATAAATGCAGCCCGGGTTTGCCAGAATTTCGGTAAATTTCGGCCAATCAGCGGACCTTCTATCAAGCATTCTCGACTGACAATTATTTCGCCGCCAAGTTCGGACGACGGAAAGTTTTCTGCCAAACTATCACCGGTTAAAACATGAATTCTCATTGTTTCTAATCCCTAGTCTAAAGCCCTCGAAGATTATTTCTTGCTCATCAGGTCGCGTTTGAAATAAACCGAAAAGCCGTATTTATCGCTGCAATAGAGCGTGTGGACGAATTCGATGGGTTTGGCCGCCTCGGTGTAAACGGTTCTCTCGATTGAGAGCAGCGCAGAGCCAACTCGAACATTTAGGAGCTCGGCGACATAAGGATCGGCAAGTTCTGCACGAATTTGCTGCCGCGCTTCGTACAATTGATAACCGAGCTTGTTTTCGATTGACTGCAGTATCGCGCCGGAATTTAATTCCGCTTCGCTCAGCTTTTCGCCGATTTCAACAGGCAGATAATTGATTATCAAACTGTGCGGAACGCCTTCAAACAAGCGGAGCCGTTTGAGCATAAAAATCGGTGTTCCGGGTTTGACCTGGAGCAATGCGGCTTGGCGGGCATCCGTTTCAACCTGGTTCTTTTCGAGCAGTTTAACCGGCGTCTCCAAACCCATTTCGATCAGCTCGTCAAGCGAACCGGTGACGTGTACGACTCCTTCAAGTCGGCGTTTACGTCCTTTTCGCTGGCTGACAAATGTCCCGCTGCCCTGGCGTCGCTCAATCAATCCTTCATCGGAAAGCGTCGAAAGCGCCTGGCGAATGGTGATACGCGAAACGCTAAACTGTTCAATCAACTCGCTTTCGGTCGGTAGTTGTTCACCCACCGGATAAGCGCCGGAGATGATTTTTTCGCGCAAAACACTCTCTACCTGATAATAAAGCGGCAAACGCGAACTGGCGAAACCATTTTTCTTTTTAGTCATTGGAACAAATACCAGTTGTGATTATAGTGGAAAATAATAGTCTCTGATACGGTTTCGATTTACTCGAATCAAATCCAATTATCGCGAAGCATCCAACAATTATTGATCTAAAATAATTGCAAACATCAGCGGCGCGACAATCGAAGCGTCCGATTCGACAATGAATTTGGGCGTGTCAGCGCGGAGCTTGCCCCAGGTGATTTTTTCGTTCGGAACTGCTCCCGAATATGAGCCGTAACTGGTTGTCGAATCCGAAATCTGACAAAAATAGCTCCAGACCGGAATATTCTGGCGCTGCAAATCCTGGTGCAGCATCGGCACGACGCAAATTGGAAAATCGCCCGCAATGCCGCCCCCGATTTGAAAAAATCCGATTGTTTGCTCGGCTGAATGTTTGGTGTACCAATCGGCCAGCTCCATCATATATTCAATTCCGGTACGCACTGTGTGAACATTTTTAATGTCGCCTGTGATGCAGTGACCGGCGTACATATTACCCATCGTCGAATCTTCCCAACCGGGAACAACCATTGGCAGATTCTTTTCCATCGCGGCAAACATCCACGATTCTTTAACATCAATCTGGTGATACTTTTCGAGTTTACCCGAACGCAGAACGCGATACATAAATTCGTGCGGAAAAAGCTGTTCGCCTTTACTGTCAGCCCCCGTCCAAACTTCAACCATCGCAGTCTCCAGCCGCCGCATTGCCTCCATTTCTGGAATGCAGGTGTCGGTTACGCGGTTCATGTGTCGTTCGAGCAAACCTTGTTCATCCTGAGGCGTTAAATCCCGATAATGCGGCACGCGTTCATAGAAATCATGCGCGACGAGATTGAATAAATCCTCTTCCAGGTTCGCGCCGGTGCACGAGATAATTTGCACTTTATCCTGACGGATCATTTCGGCGAGCGACAACCCGAGTTCAGCCGTGCTCATCGCGCCGGCCAGCGTGATCATCATTGAATTACCCTGCTCGATGTGGCTTTTATACGCCTCGGCGGCATCAACCAAGGCTGCGGCGTTAAAATGACGAAAATGATGCTTGATAAACTCAGTAATTGTTTGATTCATAATTACTTCATTCTAACCATAATCTGCCGAGTTGATAAATGCGGCCGCGTTATTTTTCGACGACGGAGAGGTTATTAGAGCAAATCAAGTTGGATGTTTGAGTCAGTACCGCCTGCGCGAGCGGGTGCGCTACCCACCCGCTCGCGCAGGCGGTACTGACCTGTTTCTAGAAAACTTGTTTCCGCAATCTCAAATAAACACTCTGTAAAACAAAGAGAAAGGGCGGTCGTTACGACCGCCCTTTCTCTTTGTTTTTGCGAGAGAGAGTGTTATTTATCGCCCATCAAATTAAAAAACTCAGTCGTAAAGCCAAAAACGTAAGACCTGCCCGGTGCAGGCGCGTTCTGGAATTGTTCCCAGAACAATCTATCGGTCAAATTCTGAATTCCGGCATTGAAAGATAAGCGATAACGCTCGGCGCGGCGAAACACATAACCGCCGCGAATATCCTGTTTGGTGATTTCGCCCAAACTTCGATATGTGCCGTAATTAACAAGGGTCGTTCCGGTCAAGCTGCTCGGATCAATCCGCGTCACGCGATTCTGATGACGGATGGCATATTCAAGAAAGACTCGTCCAGATGCGTCGTTATATTGCAAACCGCCGAAAATTCGAAACGGCGTAATGTTTCCGAGCGGGAAATCATCCACCGAACCGGTGATTTTAATTGGGCTGTTAGTGCGCGCTTCGAGCGTTTGCAGCCGGTAAACATTGAGTGCTGACGGAGATTCGTTTTTACCGTGTAAAAATCCGAAGCTGACAAACGGGTTAAGACTGCCAAGTTTGCCGAGCGATTTACTGTATTCGCCAGTTCCCTCATACCCGTCGTAAACGTTGTTTGCCTGATTGATGCGGCCATTAAAGCTGATTGCTGATTGTCCGATTGGGCAGCCCGCGCTGCCGGCAAAAATCGCTGACAAAGGCAGCAGCCCGATTGCCGGATTTGGAGCAACGCAGATATTTCCAAAGTCAGGCGTTTGCGTGACAATCAAATTTTTCAGGTCGTTGCGGAAATAACCAAATGATGCCGTGTAATTTCTACCCTGCGCTTTGACGCCGACATCATATGAGCGTCCGGTTTCGGGTTTGAGTCCGGGATTGCCGACAACCGGCGCGACGAGGCCGGGAAACGCGGCAAAGATTCTGATTAAATAACGCTCCGTGATTGACGGTTCGCGATAGCTCGTGCCGTATCGGAAATAGGGATTGATGCCGAAGGGCAAGCGACCGACGATTCCAAAACTGCCCGTTACCGACGTATTGCTCGTTCTCACATCGGCGGTACGTCCGGCAAGCCCAATCAACGATGGGATCGTATTAATTTGTGGGGCGAGCGCGCCGGGCCTGGCCTGAAGCTGCGGAAGAGACAACTGTAACACCGCAAATTCGTTGCCGAGCGGGAACTCTGCTGACGGTGAGGCTTTTGTGCGCCAGTTATCAACGCGTAAACCACCGGTTAATTTTAAATATTTGAAGCGATCCAGATCCGCTTGGAAAAACGCCGCGCGATCATTGTAAGTGGTATTGGGCGCTGAGGCTCCGCGTTGGGCTCCAACTGACGATGGGTTATTAAAGTCAAAATTAACAAACCCGTAATTGGTAAATTCGTCGCGCGAGTAATCTTTCAAGTTTTGCACTCCGCCCGTCACGAGCAATCCGGCAAAAGGCGCAACAGTGGCTTGCGCATCAATGTTATTAGTCGTAATAGTGTTTTTGTTGTCGGTAAATCTGGAGAGCGTCAAACGCGACTGCAAACCGGTGAAAACATTGCCGGTGTAGCTTCCGTTCGGATTGGCTGCGGTCGCGGCTTGATTTGTATATTCAAAAACATCCTGCGGGAAGGTTAATTTCTGACGATAAAAATTGACGGCCACGCGCGGCAGCCATGAAGCGAAATCCACTCCTTCGTAACGCAGTCCGAATTTATCGTAACTGCGGAAAGTGTTAAAGCGTTCCTGAGTTTCGTAAGGCGGTCCGGAAAAAGCGTCGCCAAGATTGCTGTGCTGACTATTGATGTAGCGGGCACGGAAATTGTGTTTTTCCGAAGGGAAAAACCACATGTCAAATTGATTATTAAAACCGTGCGCCTGTCCATTGGGTAGTTCGCCGCCCGCCGGGACGCTGAATATTGTATAGCTGCTGGCGCCGTTGGTCGGCGTAAATCCGCCCGGAACGGCTGGAATACCGATTGGAACGCTGGTGAAAAAATTCCCGAAGGCAATATTTTCGCCGAACGTAATGCCGCGATTGCCGATGTGATAATTGCTGTTGCGAAATTGCGAGTAACTGCCGCGAAAGGCCGCCATTTTGTTGCTCAAGTTGACTTCGACCGCGCCGCGATTGACGCGACCGTTGCTGGCGTGGCTGCCGTCGAGCCGCACGCCCAGCATAACTCCGTCCGCCGGTCGGCGCGGGCCTCTGGTAATGAGATTAATAGTGCCGGCAATCGAATCAGATCCGTAAAGACTCGAGCCCGCTCCGGCAACAACTTCCGCTGATTCAAGCTCCGTCACGTCAACGATTGACGGTGACAAACCGGTTTGCAGATCGGTGCGGGCGTTGTTGAGGCGTTCGCCGTCAATTAAAAGCAACACTCTGGTCGAATCAAGACCGCGCAGACGCGGACGTTCGCGAACCGGATTGGTTTCGCGAACAATCAAATTAGGAGTGCGCTCAATCGCTTCAAAGGTCGAGCGCGGACGACGTTGTTCAATTTGTTCGGAGGTCGCAACCGTCACAGTTTGCGGAACTTCGACGGCGGCGCGTGAATTCCCTTTGCCGGCCGTCACCGTCACTACGTCTTGAATAGCGCCGGGGGAGAGCGAAAAATTTTGGGTGAAAATGTCGCTGTTGACCGTAATGCTTTGAGCGTTTTCAGCAAAGCCATTCATTATCGCGCTCAAACGATATGAGCCAAAACCAACATTGGAAAACTCGTATTTCCCGGTGCTGTCACTTTGCGTATTGACTTCCTGATTATTGCCGAGATTAAGCAGATGGACGACGGCATTTTGTATTACCGCCCCGTTTTGATCGGAAATTGTGCCGTTAACGGTCGCACTTGTTTGGGCTAAAACCCCGTTTGTGCCGAGTAGAATAAGGAACAGTAAACCGAAGAGAGCATGTTTGAAAAATCTGTTTTGTGGCATTGATTCTCCTGAACTATTTGAAAACATTAGCTCGCAGTATTTGTATCATGTGGTTAACAATTTGCTTTGCGAAATCGCGATTATCCGATTGTTATACACTTTGAGTACAAATTTACCTTTGCTGCTGAAGAAAACTGCGAAATTTAATGTGAAAGTTATTAAAGCGGCTTTTGAATTTGAACCTTTGAAAAGTGTCTGCTATAAAAATACAGACTATGTTCATAAAAAAAGGCAAATCCAGTTGAACGAAAACTTATGACTTACAAAAGTGATAATCTGAGCCAAATTATCATAAATCCTTTATCGCAATATCAAAAATGTTCAACATTGTTTCAATTATGAGCTTCTAATTTTATAGAATTAAAACTTCATGTTTGTCAATATTTCTTTTAAAGAATCCCAAATCTCACGGAGTTAATCAATGAAAAAGAGAGTCTTTTTGATTCTTGCATTGCTGTGTTCGGTCAGCGTGATGCCAGTCGTAGGTCAGAGCAAAAAGGTCATCAAGGTTGGTGAGAGTCAGAAAAAGCTACGCGATACAAAACAATTATGGTTTGATTCACAAGTCCGGAGCGACGGCAAAGAAGCTGTTTTTTATATTAAAGGCTCGGTTTACTCTTATGTTCAAGGCGTGCGACCGCAAAAGCTTTTTAATATCGAAGGCTACAATATTCGGCGGCTAATCGAAACGCCCGAAAAAGACGGATACTTTATTGCCACCCGCGAAATCGTTTTTTACGAAGACCCAACGACCGGCGACATTTTGAACGAATGGGAAAACCCTTTTACCAAAGAAAAAGATGAAGTTTTTCACATCGCCAACGATCCGGTCAATTTCAGGTATCGCATCAAAGACAAAAAGTATATTGCAGTTTCAGTGGACGGCAAACACGAGTTTGGAGAACAGGAAGAGCCCGAAGAATTTAACGATCATTATGTTTGGCATTCGGATATCTTTCCTTTCTACAAGCTGCCGGAATTAGAGAAAAACTATACGGCGGGAGAGCTTTTCGATTTTTACGTTCCGCAAAACGAACTTTATAAAAGCGGAGCGCCGCGCGTGATGATCAGCTGGACGCGGGTTTCGCCCTGGCTGCCGTGGATGAAAATGGATGGACAGGAAGGTTCGATGGTCATTCACGCTCGCAGTGTGCGATTAGAATCCTGGCTTTTTTTGCCGGAAAAAATCAGAAAAGTGATTCGCGATAAATACCCGCTTTACGAAAACGCTCCCGAAACGGTTGACCCGAACAAACGCAACGATACGTCGTGGACTGTTTACTACGACGAGATGAAAAAACGACAGGGAAATTCACCAAAATAGAAATAGAAAGGCGACTTTAACAAGTCGCCTTTTTGCTGTGTTCTGAGTTTGATTTCTAAATTGATTTTGAATCCTCAGCTAACTGCGATTCTATGTTTGATTTCTTTTGCCAGCCGTCATGTTTATCCATCCAGCGAATGCAGAGCCAATACCAAAGTGAAGATATAAACAGCATGGCGGCTCCGCTTGAACCGAAAAGGATGGAGATCATAATCGGCGCATTTAAAACTTTTTTAAAGACGAGGATGACCAATAGCGCAAACAAAATTGATCCGGCAATTGAAGCCAGCAGCCAAATCTTGGCTGTCGCGCGAGTTTTGATCCCCAACATCCCAATTTGAACCCAGTATGGCTTGCCCATTAATTCTGCCTTTTGAAGTTTGCGTAAAAGCGGCGGATAATTCCGTTAAAGGTCACGGAACAAAATTATCTTAAATGAAGCCGTTTTGATTTGTCCAATATTTTTGTTGATTAGAATTTTGCCGGCTTCTGATTTTACGTGCAGATTCAATGTGCGAGTCTTTTTAGTCAAGCCAGCCTTTTTTGTTCTGTTGCCGTCGTTTTTCGCGTTGTTTTTCCGTCCAGTAATAATTTTTAATCCAATGCAGGTAAACGGCAATGCCGAGAAGGGTGAGAACGGTAACCAGCAAAATCAATAAGGCAAGAGAAGACATTTACAAATCCTCCTGACGATTTTCAGTTGGCAAAATCATAACAAAATGTGCGCCGCTTTCCGCTGTTTCAAATTCTTCGCCGATAATCTCAAAACCGAAAGCCTGATAAAATTTGAGAGCTGTTTTGCGGCCGTTGCACCACAATATCTCAGCCCCAAATTGTTTGATAAATTTGAGGCACGCCTCCAAAATTTGTTTGCCGATGCCTTTGCCCTGTAAATCGGGTGCAACCGCCATTCCGCGCAGTCGCCAAGATTTTTTGTTTTCAAAACCTGTCAGCGATTCGGGATGGATTGACGCCACGCCGATTATTTTGTTTCCCAGCCAAGCGGCGAAATGCTGGGCGTCGGGCAGCGAGTCGCTTGGATAAACCGACATTTCAGCGGGAAATCCCGGACGCAAGACCGTTTCGCGCAAACGCCTCGTTAGCTCGACCCTAACCTGTTCAACTCTGATTTCTTCAGACATTTTAAAGGAATTTAGCGACAAAATCTTTAGCGGCCTGGCGTGCGTCCGGCGCATTTTCAATCGCCCGCAAAAAGGCGCTGCCGACGATTCCGCCGTTGGCGTCATTTGTAACTTCTTCAAATTGCTGGCGATTTTCGATGCCAAAACCAACCATCAGCGGCGAACGCAAATTCATTTGCGCGAGTTTTTCCAGATAATTGCGTCGTTCAGCATCAATTTCCAAAGCCTTGCCGGTCACTCCGGCGAGAGAAACAACGTAGATAAACGAATTACTGGCAGCGTCAATTTGCCGAATACGCGACTCAGGCGTGTTGGATGTAATTAAAAAAATATTTGCTAAATCATTGGTTTCAAACAGGTGTCGGTAGTTTTTAAGATAAAACTCAAGCGGCAAATCAGGCAGAATCAAACCGTCCGCGCCCGACTCTTTGGCTTCAACGCAAAAACGCTCAACGCCGTACTGCAAAATCGGGTTCAGGCTGCCCATTAAGATAATCGGCATTTTGACCGCTCGATTTCTAATTTCGCGCAGTGTTTCGAGCGTAAATTTGAGCGAAGCGCCGTTGCGCAGGGCGGCTTCGTTGGCGTGCTGAATCGTCGCGCCGTCGGCGATTGAATCGGAGAACGGAATTCCGAGTTCGATCAAATCAACCCCACTCGATTCCAGCGTTTCGACAATCTGAACGGTGGAATCAAGCGTTGGAAATCCGGCCGTGACAAAAATAGAAAACAGCTTTTTGCTGCCGGAGAATAGCTGGGCCAGACGATTATTAAGCATTGTTACTTTCAAAATAATTTAAGTAGGCCGCCATGTCTTTGTCGCCGCGCCCAGATAAACAAACAACAACGACGGAATTTGGTGATAAGTCCATTTTTGGCAGATAGGCCAGAGCGTGAGCCGATTCGATGGCCGGGATAATGCCTTCGGTGCGTGTCAGTTCGAGCCCTGCCTGCATTGCTTCCGCGTCTGTGATGTTAACGTAACTGACTCTTTTCGTAGTATGAAGATGCGCGTGCTGTGCGCCGATGCCGGGATAATCAAGTCCGGCGGAAATCGAATGAGCTTCCAGAACCTGTCCGTCAGCGGTTTGCATCAGCAGGGTGCGGCTCCCATGCAATACACCGGCTTTTCCAAGCGCGGTGGTTGCCGCCGTCTTATATGTTTCAACTCCTTCGCCGCCCGCTTCGACACCGATTAATTTGACTTTTTCATCATCGAGAAACGCTCCGAAAGCGCCGATTGAATTGCTCCCGCCGCCAACGCAGGCGATTACCGCATCGGGAGTTTCGCGCCCTTCTTTTTCCAATAACTGCGCGCGGGTTTCGCGGCTGATGACCGATTGAAAATACGCCACCATGTCGGGAAACGGCGCCGGCCCGACCGCCGAACCGATTAAATAATGCGTGTCGTTCGGGTTCGCAATCCAATCCCGCATTGCTTCGTTAGTCGCGTCTTTGAGAGTTTTACTGCCGGAATAAACTGGAACTACGGCAGCGCCGAGCATCTTGATTTTTTCCACGTTTGGCTTTTGCCTTTCGACGTCCACCGCGCCCATAAAGACAACGCATTCGAGATTCATCAGAGCGCAGACCGTCGCTGTCGCCAGCCCGTGCTGACCGGCGCCGGTTTCGGCAATGATCCTTTTTTTGCCCAATGCTTTAGCCAGCAGGATTTGTCCAACCGTGTTATTGATTTTATGCGAGCCGGTGTGATTTAAATCTTCGCGTTTGAGATAAATTTTCTGATTAAATTTGTCTGACAATCTGTGCGCCAGATAAAGCGGCGAAGGCCGCCCGACGTAATCTTTCAAGAGACGCCCAAATTCCGTTTGAAAATCTTCGCTCTCGATAATTTCGAGATAACGAGACTGCAATTCAAATATGTTTGGGTACAACATTTCCGGCACGAACGCGCCGCCGAATTCACCGTAAAAACCGTTTTCGTCAACTGTGTATTTCATAAACTCCTGATAATTTCCGAGACTATTTCGGACGATTTTACTCCGGCCGTGATTTCCGCCCGGCTGTTGATATCCAAAGCGTAGAGCGGCAAATCTCGACAAGCCTCAATCGCTTCGCCCGCATTTTCAGCGCCGATTCCGCCGCTTAAAAAAAACGGTTTGTTTATCTTAAGGCCGCGCAAAATTTGCCAATCAAACTTCCGGCCGCTGCCGCCGTGTTTACTGGTTTTGGTGTCAAACAAAAAATAATCGCAAACGTTTTCATATCGCTCTAAAGCCGCCGCGTCAAAATCTTCATCAACTGAAAAAACTTTGATAATCTTTAAATTCTCGCCCCTGAGCTGTTCGCAAAATTCCGGCGTTTCGTTTCCGTGAAGCTGAATAAACGATAAATTAACTGTCCTGGCAACTTCTAAAATATTTTCCGGCGCTTCGTTAACAAAAACGCCGACGCGCTCGACATTCTCAAATTGCGGCAGCGTTTTAACTTGTTCGAGCGTGACAAAACGCGGCGACCGGGGATAAAAAATCAATCCGAAAAAGTCTGGCTGCAAGGTTTGAATCGCACGCATGTTGGCCGCATCGGTCATTCCGCAAATTTTGATTTTCAAATTTTGCATCAATTTTCTAATTGCTTGATCAACAGAGCGCAAGCCGCGGCCGGATTCTCGGTTTTCATAAATGTTTCGCCAATCAGAAAGCCGCGAAAACCTGCATTTTTAAGTTCTAAAATCGTGGCGGCGTCGCTCAATCCGCTTTCGGAGATCTTTAACATTTCTTTTGGCAAACTTTCGGCAATTTTGATCGAACGCTTGATGTCAACAGTAAAATCTTTGAGATTTCGATTATTAACGCCGATAATATCAATGTTTGTTAAATCATCAGGAATTTCGTTTATTTCGTGTATTTCCAATAATACTTCAAGCTCTAGCTCGCGGGCTGCATGGGCAAATTCTTTGATTTCTTTTTCGCTTAACGCGGCTGCAATCAAAAGAATCGCGATCGCGCCAAGGTCGCGGGCTTCCACAATTTGATATTTGTCAACTATAAAATCTTTGCGCAAAATTGGAACTTCTACTGTTAAAAAGGCGTCAATTAAATCTTTATTGGAACCCCCAAAAAACTCGCTGTCGGTTAGAATTGACAACGCGCTCGCTCCGGCAGATTCGTAGCCCGCTGTGATTTCGGCTGCGTCGGCTTTTTCGTTGATCCAGCCTTTGGACGGCGAACGGCGTTTAAATTCGGCGATAACTCCGGCTTTGTCCGGGCGTTTTAATTCCTGCACCAACGATTGACGCGGTGCACTGAAAAGCTCGCTTTGCCGCATCTGGCTGATCGAAATGCTCTTCCGCCGTTCGGCCACTTCGCGACGTTTATAAGCAATGATGTTGTCGAGAATTGTCATCGTTAACTATTTTCTTTTAAATTTTTGAAAGCTTTCAAAGCCGCGCCGGAAACCAGACTTTCTTCAATTCGAACGTGACATTCTTCGAATGAAAGCTGCGGTTGAACGAGCCGCATCGCCATCGCCGCATTTGCAGTGACGACCATGTTCTGTGCTGCTGTTCCTTGATTTTGTAAAATTTGCAAAAATTGTTTCGCCGCTTCCGCAACCGTTTCGCCGCCGCGCAGGTTTTCCTGGTCAATCGTCTTTAACCCTAAATCTTCCGGGTAAAAAGTTTCGGCGTTATCGTTCGAAACAATATCAAAAGCCGCTGTCAGCGATATTTCATCATAGCCGTCGCGCGAATGAACGAGCGCGAACTGCTGCCCCGAATCTTCGAGAAAATAACGGTAGAGCTTTAACACGGCCGGTTCGGCGACTCCGATAAACTGATATTTTGGCTGGGCCGGATTGAGCAAAACTCCCAAAAGATTAAAAAAAGTGCGAAATCCGATTTCGCGCCGCAAGAGCGAAACCGCTTTGAGCGCGGGCTGAAAGAGCGGAGCGTGAAAATAACAAATGCCGGAATTTTCAAGTTGTCGTCGTAACAGCTGTTCGTCGTTGGTAAATTTTATTCCTAAAAACTGCAAAACGTCGCTCGAACCGCAGCCGGAGGTCGCCGACGAATTGCCGTGTTTGGCGACTTTGACACCCGCCCCGGCGAGCGCAAATGCGGCCAGAGTCGAAATATTAAAAGTATGTTTACCATCACCGCCCGTTCCGCAAACATCAATTACTTCTAAATCGCTCAAATCCACTTTTTGCCCGTTGCAACGTAAAAAACTGTGAAAACCGCGCAGTTCCGACAGACTCATCCCGCGCGCTTGTATTATCGCCAAAAAAGCGGCGGCTTGCGCCAAAAAGCTTTCACCCGACAAAACCTGCTGGAGGGCGAAGCTCGCCTCAGTTTCGTTTAAAATTCGACCCGTTAAAATTGTGGCTAGAATATCTTTCATAAAGCAAGCCAGTTCTTGATAATTGTCGCGCCTTCGGGCGTCAACACCGATTCCGGATGAAACTGGATTCCGCGCACGTCGAATTGACGATGCCGCAGAGCCATAATCCGGTTTTCCGGATCAGTCGCGGTGATTTCCAAACTTTCGGGAAAATCTCTGGTTGAAACTATCCATGAGTGATAACGACCCGAAACAAAATTGCCGGAAACATTTTGAAATAAAAGTTCATCCGGCACGGTGACTTCGGTTGCAACTCCAAAACCATGACAAACTCGCTCCATATTTTCTAATTTTGCTCCAAAAATCTCGCCGATGCATTGGTGACCGAGACAAACGCCCAAAATAGATTTTTGGGGAGCTAAATGTTTGACTAATTCGGGCATGATACCGGCTTCCGACGGCAAACCGGGACCGGGCGAAAGCAGAATTTTGTCGTATTTTTCAGCCTCGGAAACGGTGATTTTATCGTTGCGAAAGACGTCGGGCATTGTTCCGCTAAGCTCGCCGACCAGCTGGAACAAATTAAACGTGAATGAATCGTAATTATCAAGAAGCAGTATTTTCATAAAACTAACAAGAAAATTAACAGGGATAAATAGGATCAAAGGGATCAAAAATCTTAAGACTTATCTCCTTTATCTTTTTTTATCCCTGTTTAAATTCTTCTGCCGCTGAGATTGCCCGGCGCAGCGCGGCAAGTTTATTGCGCACTTCGGCAGTTTCGGTTTCCGGGACCGAATCAGCGACAATTCCGGCTCCGGCTTGAAAAACGAGTCGGCGATTTTTGGCCAGAAAAGAGCGAATCATAATCGCCTGAGTGCAAGTTCCGTCAAGTCCGAAAAATCCCACACTGCCGCCGTAAAAAGAGCGCGCTGACGGCTCAATTTCGTTTAAAATCTGCATCGCGCGATATTTCGGCGCGCCGCTCAAAGTACCGGCGGGAAACGTGTCGGCTAAGACGCGGAAAGCGTTGGTGTTATCGTTTAATTTCCCCGTCACTTTGGAAACCAGATGAATCACATGCGAATAAAGCTCGATTTGTTTGAATTTTTCAACTTTGATTTGTCGGCAGTGACGCCCCAAATCGTTTCTCGCCAAATCAACCAGCATTGTGTGTTCGGCGTTTTCCTTGCGGTCATTTTGCAGGTTTTGCGCAAATTCCAGGTCTTCGGCCGGATTAATTCCGCGCGGATAAGTTCCGGCAATCGGATGCAAAGTCGCCGTTTGATTTTTGATAATCAGCTGCGCTTCGGGCGACGAGCCAAAGAGAGAAAACCCGCCGTAATCGTAAAAAAATAAAAATGGCGAAGGATTGATGCGGCGCAGAGCGCGATACACTTGAAATTCATCGCCCGAATAATTCTGCACGAATTTGCGTGACGGAACGATTTGAAAAACGTCGCCGCGCTGGATATGCTTTTGACAGGTTCTGATAATCTCCGCGTAATCATTATCAGTCATTTCAGACAATTCGCTGCCGCTGACGCGAAACGGAAATTCAACCGCTCGCCTGGCAGTAATTCTTATCAACAACTCGCTCAAATTTAGAACCGGTGTATCGCCGTCATCAAGTTGAAGCGCGGTCAGAGTGTGCCGATAGTGATCAAAACGCAAGACATAGCGATAAAGCGCGAATTGCAAATCGGGAATCGTTTCGCCGGCGCTCGGATTTTGCGAAAATTTGATGTCTTCGAGAAGCGGAATCGCGCTAAAACCGATATAGCCGAACAAGCCGACTAGATCCTGTGTTTCGGTCTGATTCGCGATTTTGATGCTGTTTTGAAAATAGTGAAAAGCGCGAATTAAATCATCTGTCCCAGCTATCTTAACCTCAGCCGACTTTCGCCCTTTTTGTTCGATGACCGCCGCGCCGTTTTTGATTGAAAATCTGGCAATCGGATCGGCGCACAAATAGGAGGCGGCGGTTTCAAGCGAACGCGCTTCAACGCATTCGAGCAGCAAGGTTTCGGGAAACATCTGCCGCAAGTTGGCATACAGCGCAACTGGCGTTTTATCGTCGGCGTTGGTTGTCATGATTTCGGCTGAATACGAAAATTTGGACATAAGACAGTTTAGAGTATCAGTTCAATAAACGGTTGATTCGTTCCTGTCTGTGACAACGGAACAAAATTGGATAATCGGATTTTCGGGGTGAAAGAAGAACTAATTTTTGGGCGCGGAAGCCCACCAGGAAAAAACTTTCCACGTTTGCAGACGGATAAACGGGCGGTTGAAATGTGTTTGCGAGCCGTGATTCATAAACTGTTTGAAAATCTTAAACTTTCGGACAAGGCTTTGGCAAGCCGACAAATGAGCAGAGCAGGCTTGACCTCTAATAACCGGCGAACACAAGATAATAGAGATGAGCGCAAAACTTAAAATCGCAATTCAAAAATCCGGGCGTTTGAGCGAAGATTCGGTTTCATTACTCAAAAAATGCGGCGTGCGATTTAATCACGGACTGGGCAAGCTTAAAACCGAAAGCGAGAATTTTCCGCTTGAAATATTTTTTTTGCGTGACGACGATATTCCCGAATACGTCGCCGATGCGGTGGCGGACATCGGTATTGTTGGTGAAAACGTCCTGCTCGAAACCGGTAAACAGGTTGAAACGATTGAAAAGCTCGGATTCGGCAAATGCCGGCTCTCGCTCGCGGTTCCGCGCTCTTTCGCCTATGACTCGCCTCTCAGTTTGGGCGGTAAGCGAATTGCGACCAGCTACCCGAATATTTTGGCTGATTTTCTAAATCAAAAAAATGTAACGGCTGAAATACACACGATTAGCGGCTCGGTAGAAATCGCGCCCGGGATTGGTCTGGCTGACGCCATCTGCGATCTGGTCAGCTCCGGCAGCACGCTTTTTACCAACGGTTTGCGCGAAGTCGAAACTGTTTTGCAATCCGAAGCCGTTTTGGTCGCGCGCCAAAATTTGCCTCAGGGCGAACGTCAATTACTCGAAAAACTTTTGTTTCGAATCAAAGCTGTCAACGCGGCCAAAAGCAATAAATATATTTTGCTCAACGCGCCGAACAAAAAATTGGAACAGGTCATCGCTTTGCTGCCGGGAATTAAAAGTCCGACCATCATGCCGCTGGCGACCGCAGATTGGAGTTCAATTCATTCGGTAATCAACGAAAATGATTTTTGGGAAATCGTCGAAAGCCTCAAAGAAGCCGGAGCAGAAGGTATCCTGGTTTTACCGATTGAACAAATGATAAAATAACGGAAAACGGAAAATGTGAAATGAAATGCGCAAGTTGAGTAGCGTTTTCAGTTTTCCATTTTTCATTGTCAATTTTCAGATTTATGCAAATAATTCGTTATCCGGAAAGATCAGCTTGGGCGGAAATCACGTCGCGCCCGGTTTTTGAAACGCAAAATCTGGAGCTAGTCGTCAACGAGATTCTGCAGGACGTCAGACAAAACGGCGATATTGCCGTCAGGCGTTACACTGAAAGATTTGATAAAGCTGACGTTTTGAATCTAGCCGTTTCCGAATTTGAATTCGCAGAAGCCGAAATGCAGGTCTCAAATGAGCTGAAAACTGCCATTTTGACGGCAAAAAACAATATTGAAAAATTCCATCGGGCGCAAATCGAACAGTCAGAGCGAATAGAAACGACGCCCGGCGTCGTTTGCTGGCGCGAAGCGAGACCGATTGAAAAAGTCGGTTTGTATGTGCCGGGCGGGACGGCTCCGCTTTTTTCCACTGTTTTAATGCTCGCGATTCCGGCGCAATTGGCCGGTTGTCGTGAAATAATTCTTTGTTCGCCGCCAAACCGGAATGGTCAAATTCATCCGGCGATTTTATTTGCGGCCAAGCTCTGTGGCGTGACCAGAGTTTTCAAAATCGGCGGCGTGCAGGCAATCGCGGCGATGGCTTACGGAACCGAATCTGTGCCGGGCGTTGACAAAATTTTCGGCCCTGGTAATCAGTTTGTCACGCTCGCTAAACAACTGGTCGCTCGCCAGGGAATCCAGCTTGATATGCCCGCCGGTCCTTCGGAAGTGGCGATTTTTGCGGATGAAACGTCCATTCCCTCATTTGTCGCCGCCGATTTGCTCTCTCAGGCTGAACACGGCGCGGACAGCCAGGTTTTGCTGGTAACGACAGAGGAAAACATCATCCACGAAGTTCTGGGCGAATTGGAAGCTCAAATCGGATTGCTTCCGCGTCATGAAATTGCCGCTCAAGCGCTGCGAAACAGTCGGGCCGTTCTGGTCAAAAACGTTTCCGAAGCGGTTGGTTTGCTTAATGAGTACGCCGCTGAACATTTGATATTGGCTTGTCGGGAAGAGGCTCAAGTTGCCAGCCAGATTACCAGCGCGGGTTCGATTTTCCTCGGCAATTATTCGTGCGAATCGGCGGGCGATTATGCTTCGGGAACAAATCACACTTTGCCGACCAACGGTTTTGCCAGAACATTCTCCGGCGTTTCGATTGACAGCTTTGTTAAAAAAATCACGTTTCAAAAACTTTCGGCTGCCGGAATCAAAAATTTAGGCGAAACGATTGAGATTATGGCGGCGGCTGAAAATCTGGACGCTCATAAAAACGCCGTTACTCTGCGGCTCAAATGGCTGGCAGAAAATCACGACCAAACATAATTTATGGCGAATGAATTAAATCTGAATTTATTAATTGCAAATCTTAAAGAAGCGCGGCTCGGATTGCTCCGTCTGCACAAGGCACTGCTCGAAAACGAAAAGGGAAATTACGAATCTGTTCACGGAAAGATAAAGACCACGGGCGAATACTATAATCTCGTTATTGGCGATCCGCTGTTTGCCTGGCTGCGTCAAATGTCCGGCGCGATTGTCGAAATTGACGAAGCGCTTGACGCTAAAAAAGAGCCGTTGGCTGAGGAAACAGTGATTGAACTGGCAAATCAAATCAGCAAACTGCTCAATAACGACATTGACAGCGAGTTCGGTCAAAAATACGACGCGGCTTTGCAGGTTTCGCCCGACGCCATGTTTGAGCATCTGGCAACCTTAAAAAAACTCGAAAAATTCCGCAATGAAATTTGAATTGGACGCCCTCGTTCGTCCTAATATTAAAAATTTGACTCCCTATTCTTCAGCGCGCAAAGAGTTTGCCGGAGACGGCGAAATCTTTCTGGACGCTAACGAAAATAGTTTTGGGTCGCCCTCGCTCGCCCAAAATTACAATCGCTATCCAGACCCGCTGCAAACTAAAATCAAGCTCAAACTTGCGGAGTGGCTCGAATTATCCCCGAACGAGATTTTTGTCGGAAACGGCAGCGACGAAGCGATTGATTTGCTTTTTCGAGCTTTTTGTCGGCCGGCGGAAGATGAAGTTATCATCACGCCGCCGACCTACGGAATGTATCAGGTTTCCGCCGAAATTAATGATGTCGCATTTAAAAAAGTCCTTCTGACACAAAATTTTGAGCTGGAAGGCGAGCGAGTTTTAGAAAATGTTTCAAAGAACACCAAATTGATTTTTCTTTGTTCTCCAAACAACCCGACGGGAAACAGTTTAAATCGCTGCGAAGTGCTAAAAATTGCCCAAAATTTCACAGGCATCGTCGTGATTGACGAAGCGTATATTCACTTTGCGCGAGAAAATTCTTTGGCTTCGGAAATCAAAAGTCATCCGAATCTGGTTGTTTTGCAAACATTTTCAAAAGCTTGGGGTTTGGCCGGTCTGCGCGTCGGTTTGGCTTTGGGAAACGCTCAGATTATCGCTTATCTTAATAAAATCAAACCGCCTTATAACATCAGCGAGATTGCGCAGGAAACTCTGCTCAAGGCGTTGGAAAATCGCGACTCGATTAATAAAATTGTTGCTGAAATTATTAAAGAACGCGATCATTTGGCAGTAAATTTAAGTGAATTGCCTTTTGTTGTACGACTGTTTCCCAGCGATGCCAATTTTTTACTGGTCAAAACTATCGAGCCGAACGAAATCTACGGATTCCTCGTCGAGCGCGGAATCGTTGTGCGCAACCGCTCAAACGTCGAGTTATGCGAGGGATGTTTACGCATCACAGTTGGAACCGCGTTTGAAAATCAATCTTTGTTAAAGGCTTTGAGAGATTATAAATGAAAAGAGTTTTGTTTATTGACCGCGACGGGACTTTAATTCACGAGCCGCCCGGTACTTTTCAAATTGATTCTTTTGAGAAGTTAAAATTTGTACCCGGCGCGATTACCTGTCTCGGCAAAATTGCGGCTGAAACAGATTTTGAGTTGGTGATGGTTTCAAATCAAGACGGTCTCGGGACGGATTCGCTGCCGGAAAAGGATTTTTACCCGGCTCACAATTTAATGCTCGAAATATTAGCGGGCGAAGGAATCGAGTTTGCCGAAATTTTGATTGACTCTTCGTTTCCCCACGAGAATAAATCAACGCGAAAACCGGGAACGGCAATGCTTACAAAGTACCTTGCGGGCGCATACGATCTGGCGAATTCTTATGTCATCGGCGATAGATTAACCGATGTTGAACTGGCCAAAAATTTAGGCGCGAAGGCGATACTCCTGTCAGCACCGTCTGCGTCAGCGGACGGATCATTATTGATTTCACCCGATTCAACGAACGCTGAAATCGAGTTTGTCGCCGAAAACTGGCGACAAATATATGATTTTCTTAAATTGCCCGCTCGCCGGGCTACCAAACATCGTAAAACCAATGAAACCGATGTGCTGGTTGAAATCAATCTCGACGGCAAGGGACAAGCCGAAATTTCCACCGGATTGAATTTTCTGGATCACATGCTGGCTCAAATCGCCCGCCACGGCAGCATTGATTTGCGAATTAAGGCCGTCGGAGATTTGCATATTGACGAGCATCACACGATGGAAGACGTGGCAATTACGCTCGGTCAGGCTTTTGACGAAGCGTTAAAGGACAAACGCGGAATGGAGCGCTACGGGTTTTGCTTGCCGATGGATGATTGTTTGGCTCAAGTCGCGATAGATTTTGGCGGGCGCAATTGGCTCGTCTGGCAAGCCGACTTTAAACGCGAAAAAATCGGCGACGTTCCAACCGAGCTTTTTTCGCATTTTTTTAAATCTTTTACCGATCATGCGCACTGCAATTTGAATATCGAAGCCGACGGCACAAACGAACATCACAAAATCGAAAGCATCTTTAAAGCATTTGCAAAATCAATCAAGATGGCTGTCAAACGCGATGCAAGTTCGAACATTTTGCCTTCAACGAAAGGAAGCCTTTAGCAGTTATCAGTCAACAGTTAACAAAATAACTGTTGACTGATAACTGCTAACTGCTAACTGTTATGAGAGTCGCAGTTGTTAAATATAACGCCGGCAATGTTTGTTCGGTCAGCAACGCCCTCAAACGATTGGGAGTTGAGTCGGTTGTTACGGATGATTCAAGGGAATTGCAGAACGCCGAAAAAGTTATCTTCCCCGGCGTCGGCGAAGCCTCGACGGCGATGAATTATCTTCGCGAACGCGGTTTAGACACGGTGATCAAGAATCTGCGGCAGCCGGTTTTAGGCGTTTGTTTGGGAATGCAGCTTTTAGGCGAAACTTCGGAGGAAAATAATACCGAATGTTTGGGAATTATTCCGTTCCGCATCAGAAAATTTGAGAGCAAAACTGAAAAAGTGCCGCATACGGGATGGAATCAAATCAGCAGCTTAAAATCGGAATTGTTTCGCGGAGTTGCCGAAAACTCATTTGTTTACTTCGTCCACAGCTATTTTGTCGAAGCAAACGCGGCGACGATTGCCGCAACCCATTACATCGAAGATTTCAGCGCGGCCGTGCGGCACGAAAACTTTTACGCGGTGCAGTTTCACACGGAAAAATCCGGTGAAGTTGGCGAAAAAATCTTAGAGAACTTTTTAAAATTATAGGAATTAAATCATGAAAGAAACAGAAAAACCCGACGAAAACACGCTCGGAGAAAATCTCTCGGCCGTTGGGCAAATCATTTTGGGCGAAATTGAAAAAATCGGCGGCATATTAACCGGCGATCCGATCACCAACGCTGAAGGTGAATATAATATCGGCGCAGGCGCGGCTCATCAGGAAGTTAATCGCGAACGTTTGGCGGCGGAAACCGAAGAAGACGCGAAATTTGGTAATGATTGAAATTATCCCGGCGATTGATTTAATTGCTGGAAAAGCGGTTCGCCTGCGACAGGGTGATTTCGCTCAACAAACGGTCTATAGCGATAACCCGCTTAGGATTGCGCAGCAATTCGAAGACGTTGGGCTGGAGCGATTGCACATTGTTGATCTGGACGGCGCGCGCAGCGGCAATGTTGCTAATCTCAGCGTTTTAGAAGAAATTGCCGCCAACACGGATTTAACGATTGATTTTGGCGGCGGAATTAAAACTCGCGAAGACGCTGTCTCAGTTTTTAATGCCGGCGCCAAGATTTTAACGATTGGCAGCGTTGCGGTTAAGGAGCCGCAGGAATTTGAGTTGTGGCTTACAGAATTCGGCGGCGAACGCGTTTTGCTTGGAGCTGATGTCAAAAATGGCAAAGTGGCGATTAACGGGTGGCAGACAACTACCAATCTCGAACCAGTTCCGTTTCTGCGGCAGTGGTTGGATAAAGGTTTGATTCAGGCGTTTTGCACCGATGTTGGCCGCGACGGATTGCTGGAAGGCGCAGCAACGGCTCTCTACCGGCAGATTCACAGTGAATTACCTGACTTGCGTCTGATTGCCAGCGGCGGCGTCAGTCAAATCGGCGACTTAAACGAGCTGGAAAGTACGGGCTGCAGCGCGGTAATCGTTGGCAAAGCGATTTATGAAGGAAGAATTTCTTTCAAAGAAATCAAAGATTATTTAAAAAATGCTGGCTAAACGGATTGTCCCGTGCCTCGACGTCAAAGCCGGGCGAACGGTCAAAGGTACAAATTTTGTTGATTTGCGCGACGCCGGCGACGCCGTCGAACTGGCCGCGCGTTACGCGCAAACCGGGGCGGACGAACTGGTTTTTCTGGATATTACGGCGACCATCGAAAAACGCCGGACGCTGCGAGAATTAGTTCAAAATGTGGCGGCAGCTATTAATATTCCGTTTACGGTTGGCGGCGGCATTAATGAAATTGCCGATATTGAAATTTTGCTTCAGTCGGGCGCGGACAAGATTTCGATTAACACGGCGGCAGTCAAAAATCCCGCTTTGATTGAACAAGCAGCCAAAAATTTCGGTTCGCAATGCGTCGTGGTCGCGATTGACGCCAATCTGGTGGGCGACGAGTGGCAAGTTTTCTTAAACGGCGGCCGAACAGCAACCGAGATAAACGTTTTTAAATGGGCGAGAGAAGCGGTTGAACGCGGCGCGGGCGAGATTTTACTGACTTCGATGCGGCACGACGGAACTCGCAACGGCTTCGCTATTGAGCTAACGAGAGAGATTGCCGAAACAGTTGGCGTCCCGATCATTGCTTCGGGAGGAGCGGGAAGGCTCGAACATTTCGCCGATGTTTTTAATTATGGAAAAGCCGACGCCGCGCTTGCCGCCAGTATTTTTCATTTTCAGGAAATCGAAATTCCCACGCTAAAAACGTTTTTGTATGAAAGAGAGATTCCGGTTCGGTTATGAAAATAGATTTCGCAAAATTCCCTGACAAACTCGCGCCGGCAATTATCCAGGACGCACAAACCGGAAAGGTTTTGATGCTCGGATACATGAATGCTCAGGCTTTGAAGAAAACTCGGCGCGAAAACCGCGTGACTTTTTTTTCTCGTTCAAAAAACCGTTTGTGGACTAAAGGCGAAACGAGCGGCAACTTTCTGGCTGTCAAAGAAATCAGGCTTGACTGCGATTCAGACGCGATTTTGATCAAAGTTAATCCGACCGGAGCAGTTTGCCACACGGGTCACGACACCTGTTTCAAAGAAGTAAACGAAACCGAAAATTTTCTTCTCGAGCTCGAAAATATCATTGCTCAGCGCAAATCAAACGCGCCGGAGAATTCCTATACGGCCAAACTCTTTACCAAGGGCTTGCCTAAAATCACTCAAAAAGTCGGCGAAGAAGCCGTCGAAGTGGTCATCGCCGCGCTGGCCGAAAACGAAGGAAATTTTAAAAACGAGGTTTCCGATCTGCTCTATCATTTACTTGTTCTGCTTGCCGCAAAAGAAACAAAACTGGCGGATGTTTACGCAGTTTTACGAAATCGCAAAAAATAGATATTTTTGCGGCGCGTCCTAATTATGGCAGTTTTTAAAGATTTGGCGTCGCAAAAATGTCAAGGGGTTGACATAAAACTGCTTTACGACTAAGCCCGGACAACTTCTTAATTTCAGCTCTGCTAACCGGAGCGTGGTTTAGAGGGCTTTTTGATTGCCTGTCTCTGTCTTTCCAAAACTCCGGAACAAGCCTTGCCATGTCTGTTGCGGCTGCTGACGGTTTAAGCCGTTCCCAAAATGCCCCCTTCTCAATGGGAAAAGCGCCAATAGGTTTTGGGTTTGAGTATTTAAGTCTAGGAATTCATCGATAAATTCCTAAGCTTTAGTAACCTTACCTTACCACTCTCAAATCCAAAATCTTAATTTAAAATTAAAGCCGGAGACTAAAAATTTTAAAGCCCTCTGATAACTAAGAGCGCCCAAAATAACTCTAAAATTAAACTATAAAGTCGCGGCTTAGTTTATTTTCTACCTCACACAAATTATGTCATCGTCATATAAAATTGAAAAACAATCGGATTTGCTGATTGGTTTGTTTATAACGCAATGCGCCGACCTGGAAAATATGTTGAAGCTGGAAAAAGCCTGCATCCTCGCCGCGCGCGATGGTGATTATGAAAGAGTTTTGAAAATAAATTCAGAGCGCGAAGCTTTGCATGAAAAAATAGAGACATTTCAGCACCAAATTTCCAACCTTCGCGAGCGACTCGGTAAAAACGTTGATTTGTTTTGGGAAAGCGAGATCATGACCCGGATGTGCGAGGTAATTCATTTATTCAATTCGCCGAGCGAAAACAGATTGCACATGGGCGACATCGCCCGAAAAAAATCTATCGAAGACATGAACAGTTCGTCACCCACACACAGCAACTCAAGCCTTAAGTTAGATAAAAAGCAAAAAAGTTTAACATTCGACGGCGCGTTTACCGGATAAAAAATTCTAACCGGCAAACAGCTTTAATCGGCGGGGTGTCTTCATTTTGTTAACAATCCGCTTGGTTGTTTCTCAATTCAGGCTGCCCAATTGATGCTTAAGAGTTTGGGCGCCATTACTTTAATTTCAGCTGTCATCGGTTTTATCTCTGACACAGTTAACACCGCGATATAGGTCAAAGAATGCGTAAAGTTGCCGGGTCAGAACGGGCTGCGGTAGCGGGGCGGCGCACAAAACAAGCCCCGCTACCGCAGCCCGTTCTGACAATACGCGCAAATAATCTTGAAACAGCATAGAAGGTGAAATTATCTCGGTAATTTTATCTGGTTTCTAAAATCTTTGGCCCGCAATTCAAGAGGATGTTTTTACTTTAAATTAAGCATGAAATAGATTTATTGAGTTCAATCTGCTTCGGATAAAGTTAAAACAAGCTGCCAGATATTTAAAAATCCGGTTTGAAATTTTGAAATAACTATTCAAAATGAATTAAACTGCGTTTGAGGCATTCGCTCTCAACCTAGGATAAGTAATCCCTCGCTCCCAAAATGGAAAATATAACAACAGACAAGCGAACAGCTTATAATGCGGCAGAGTTGCAAAAGCTGCTGCAAACCGAAAAATATTTCCAAATATTCATCAATTCAATTCCAATCGGATTTCTCATGCTTGATTTCGAAGGCAATATTACCGACACGAATGAAGCATTTAGCCGGATGTCAGGTTACAGCACGACGGAATTGAAAAGCATGAATTTGCGGGACCTGTCGAAACCTGAATCCAAGACCTGGTTGAGCGAGCGTCTTGACAGCTTGATTGACGAACGAAATGTCCGCTTCGAAACTTTGCAGGTTAACAAAGACGGTACTGTTATTGACTGCGAAATTGATGTCATCTTTTTAGAAGGCGAATTACAGTGTATCTGCGCTTTTTTTCATGATATTACCGAGCGCAAACAGTCTGATAAAGCTCTTATTGAATCCCAATCGCATTTGCACCAATCCCAGAAAATCGAAGCTATCGGAAGATTAGCGGGCGGCATCGCGCATGATTTTAATAATTTTCTGGCTGTCGTAATGCTGCATATTGATATGCTCAGCCTGCAGCTTCCGTCTGACAGCCCAATGCGTTATCGGGTCAATGAAATTAAATCAGCGGCAAATTCAGCAGCCGGTTTAGTGCGTCAGCTGCTCGCCTTCAGCCGCAAACAAATGATCCAGCCGCGCGCTGTCAGCCTCAATCAAGTGGTTGACGAACTTAGTAAAATTCTCAGGCGCTTGATTGGCGAAGACATCGAATTGCAGCTCGAACTGGAACCCAAACTCGGCACTTGTTTTGTTGACTCCGACCAGATGACGCAGATTTTAATGAACCTGGTCGTCAATTCGCGGGATGCGATGCCAAATGGCGGAGTCGTCACAATCGCTACCAGCAACGTCACGCTCAACTCCGGATCCGTTTGGCATAAAGCTCAGCCGCCCGGTCATTACGTTCAGTTATTGGTCACCGATACCGGAATCGGCATGGACAGCGAAACACAAGAACATATCTTTGAGCCGTTTTTTACGACCAAGCCTCCGGGAAAAGGAACCGGGCTCGGTTTGGCGACCGTTTACGGTATCGTTAAGCAGTCAAACGGGTATATTTGGGTCAAAAGCGCGGTTCGAAAGGGCACCAGTTTTTATATTCATCTGCCGCTTTCAGATGTCGCTGCCGCCAAAAAACCCGAAGAATTAACGCCCCTCATTCCGGTCGGGAATGAAACGGTTTTACTCGTCGAAGACGAAGCATTAGTGCGCCGGGCGGCGCTGGAGATTTTAACCGTTCTCGGTTACAAAGTCATGGAAGCCGAGGACGGTTTAAAGGGTTTAGAGCTGGCTTTGAGTTTTTACGAACCGATTGATTTGCTGTTGACCGATGTTGTGATGCCCAAAATGAACGGGAGAGAGCTGGCCGAAAAAATGAAGACGCTCCATCCGGAAACTGCCGTGCTCTTTATGTCTGGCTACACCGACGATATTATCGCCAGGCATGGCGTGCTCGAAGAAAACATGAATTTTATTGAAAAACCTTTTACCCCTTCGACACTCGCCGTTAAAATTCGCGAATTAATCGAACGTAAAAACCCTAGTTAGCACAATAATTATTGCTGAAGATGCGCTGACTAATTAACGAGCAATCTGGCAGGATAATTAGCGGCGAATCTGAACAGTTATTATCCAGTTAAGCCTTCAGATTACTTAATATGACTGCTTCATCTGAAGCGGCATGTGTTTTGCTTGCTAAAAAAAGAGCCAAGTTATACTCAGAAAATGTTCATCCTCAACTAGCACGCTCATCTAAATTCCCGTTTTTGCATTCTTACCTATCTATAAAATGGTTGATTCAATCGAAACCCTTCAAGCTCGACTGCCTTTTTTGGAGGGTCGCGCTCGTCTTGAATCACTTAATAAACTAGCTGATCTTTTGCACAATCGCGATTTCCGGCTCAGTCTGGAACTAGCAAATCAGGCACAGGTTTTGGCCCTGGAGCTGGGTGACGAAAGCAATTTGGCGGAAAGTCTGTTAAATATTGCCAGAGCAAAATTGCGATTGGCCGATTATCAAGCTTCAGAATTAAATATTAAAAAAGCATTAGCGAAATTTCAGCAGCTGGGCAATGAATCCGGCAAGGCCGTCAGCCTAATTACGCTAGGCAACATTAATGGACTACAAGGTCAACTTCCAAAAGCTCTGGAGTATTTTTTACAAGCCTTGCCAATGCTCCAAACGCTTGAACTGCAGCCTCAAAAAATCAAATGTCTGTACAATATTGGGAATGTTTACGGATTATTAGGCGATTACGCGACTGCTCTCGAATATTATTTGCAGGCACATAAATTTGCCCAATTAACCAACGACGATACAGAGATACATAACACATCAGCCAACATCGGAGATGCTCTGCATAAGTTACAGCGCTACAACGAATGCCTTGAGTATTATCAAGAAGCTTTAGGCGGTGCGCGGCGTGCGGGCATCAAACATATCGAGAACATAGTTTTATTAAACATCGGCGAAGTTTATATTTTATTGGATTGTTATGAGTTAGCGCTTCCATTTGTAGAAGAAGGCTCATTGCTTTCACGTGAATTGGGTGATCGGTATCAGGAAGTGCGTTCGTTAAGTCTTTTTGCTCAGCTTTACAATGCCAGCGGAGAGCTTGAATTATCGCGTCAATCCTACGAACAGGGATTAGAACTCTCACGCATCGTCAATACTCCTCAGGAGGAAATTGAGCTGCAGCTCAACTTTGCCCAACAGCTTTTGAAACTGGAAGATTGGGCTACGGCTCACGGCGTCCTACAACAGGCGCTCAAACTTGCCGAAGATTTAAGTGTTCAGCCCGAAATTTGTCGAGCTCATGAATTGCTGGCTTCAGCATATAAAAACCTCGCTGATTTTAGACAAGCTTTAAAACATTATGAGCAATATCATGAATTGAACCAAAAAATGCTCGGCCAGAAACAGGCTATGCGCATCGAAGCATCACTAATCCAGCAGGAAATTGAAAAGACGCGCCAAATCACCGAAGCTCAGCGAATCCATAACGAAGAGCTGCAAAATATTAATATTGAGCTATCCGCAATTAACCGGCGAAATCAGCGGTTGATTGAACAAGTCCAGCACCAAGCCAGACATGATGTTTTAACTGAATTGCCGAACCGACGATTATTTGAAGACCGGTTGCAGCAAACTCTTTTCCAGGCGGCACGCAGCAAACAAACATTCGCGGTGATGTTAATTGATTTGGATGGTTTTAAATTCGTTAATGACACTTTCGGTCACGATGTCGGAGACGAACTGCTGGTACAAGTTGCCGCGCTTCTGAAAAGTAAGCTGCGCCAAAGCGATACCGTCGGGCGTCTGGGTGGAGACGAGTTTTCGGTTATTGTCAATAATCTAAATGAATCGCAGGGTGCGGCGGTAGTGGCTTATGAGCTTTTAAAAAGTCTGCAAACCGAGTTTGAAATTTGGGGACACAAGATCTATATCGGAGCTTCGATTGGGATCAGTCTATATCCGCAGGATGGCGAGGATATTAAGATTTTGCAAAAACATGCCGATATTGCAATGTATTATGTTAAGCGAAACGGAAAGAATGACATACGATTTTATTCCCCGGATTCATACACTGCTGAAAAATAAAACAGAGGCAATAAAACAAAGCGCCAATATTTATCTCAAATCCATTGATTGAATTTGAGGTTAGCTCACTACTTTAACGTGGCTTTATTGCAGCGAATTCCATTTCGCCACAAATCTAATTCACAAAAATCATCTAAATTATCATGAAAACGCGGTATTTTTAAGCGGAACGCTCTTTGCATCGTGCGTCTTAAATGAATAACATTGGTATTTAATATATTTAAAAAATGCGTGCGTTACCTCTTCACATCAAAACAACTTTGCTGGCTTCAGCCGTAATTTTGCTGGTAATGGCCGCTACGCTCAGTATCTTTAGCTCTAGAATTTCAAATCGTTTACAAAAAGAGCAGCAGGATTTTTCGCAGCTTCAGGCCGAAAACCTCGCCGGGCAAATCAGTAATCTTCCCGCCACGAGAGATTATCAGGAAATCGCGCGTTTTGTGATGCTGCTCAACGACGATAAAAAAAACTCGGATGTGAGCAAGAAAATTCGCATTTGGGAGCGTTCAGACAACAGTTTTGTTATGCACGACGCTGAGCAGAATGAAGCGGATTCCAAAGATTCTGAAGATTTCTCCGACAAGGTTAAACTTGCCCTGCGCAATGCCAAAGAAATTCAAGTTGCGGAAGAAAACTCGGATGGCGACGTTTACCACGTTTACGTCCCGATTTTTGAACCGACTTTTCCGACCGTCTTTGGTCAAAAAAGGCGCGTCAGCGGAGCCGTCGAAGTTACTCAAAAGCTAGACACCAGCTGGCAGCTGGTTGAACGTTTTCTGGTCGGGGAATTCTGGCTGGCGGCAACCTCCGTGTTGATGCTTTCGCTCTCGATCTATCTGCTTTTTCGCTGGTTTGTCTATCGCCCGCTGGATCATCTGGCAATCGCCATGCGCCGCGCCAAACAGGGTGAACTCGATGTTCGAGCTAGGATTAATTCAAACGACGAAATCGGCGAGATTGGCAGCGAATTTAATCGAATGGTTTCGCAAATCAGCGAGATGACCAGGGAGCGCGAAGCGCAAAAGGACGTTTTGCAGCAGGAAGTCCAGGCCGCCGTGGTTGAGCTTAAAACAAAAAACTCCGCGCTTGAACAAGCCAGCCGCGAACTCTGGCAGACGTCGCGAAAAATTTCCGAACTCGAGCGACTGGCCGCCGCCGGAACGACCGCCGCGCAGTTTGCGCACGAAGTCGGGACGCCGCTCAATCTAATCAGCGGTCACGTTCAGCTTCTCAAAATGAAATCCGATGGTAATCCGGCCGCTGAAAACCGTTTGCAGATTATTACCGCGCAAATCGAGCGGATTGAAAGAATTGTCAGACAAATGCTCGACCGCACCAGATTCGGTGAAACTGAGTTTGAAACGCTTGATCTAACCGCAGTTTTACGGCGAATAATCGCGGTTATCGCTCCGACCCTCGAGGAGAAAAACGTTTCTCTTGAAACCGACCTGACAGAAAACCTGCCGGCAATCGTGGGCAATGCCGATCGTCTGCAGCAGGTTTTGATAAATCTGACAAATAACGCACTGGATGCAATGCCCGAAGGCGGCAAACTAAAAATTTCGACCGAGTTGCGCGGCAGAAAGATTTGCCTCAAAATTGAGGATAACGGAATCGGGATGAACGAGGCGACACGGGCGCGAATTTTTGAGCCGCTCTACACAACCAAACAGCGCGGACACGGAACAGGCTTGGGATTAGTGGTCGTGCGGCAAATTTTAAATGAACACGACGCCGAAATTACGGTTGAAAGCGAAGTTGGCAAGGGAACAAGTTTTATTCTTTCGTTTCCTTTAAATGATGATGAAAAAGATTCTGGTAGTTGACGATGATGTTGCTTCGTGCGAATTGCTCAGAGAGATTTTCCAGACGCAGGGCTGGCAAGTCGAGACGGCGCATACGCCTGACGAAGCCCTGAGTTTGGCGATGGAACAGGATTTAGATTTGCTCGTCAGCGACATTAATCTGGAATCGGACAGGAGCGGACTGGATTTACTCAGAGCAATGCGTAACCGTTGTCCGGTGATTCTCGTCACCGGCTTTGGAACGCTCGAAACAGCCGTTGAAGCTTCGCGCGAAGGAGCCTGGGATTTTATTTCAAAACCTTTCAAAGTCGAAGAAGTAATAAATACCGCTCGACGGGCGCTCGAAACATCAAAATCTCAAGTTGAGGAAAAACGTCAAGTCAGCCAGATTTCGAGCAAAATTGTCGGCAGAACGCCGGAAATGATTGAGCTTTACAAAGAAATCGCCCGCGTCGCGCCGACGCGTTCAACCGTTTTGATTTTGGGCGAATCGGGAACCGGCAAAGAGTTGGTAGCGCGTTCGATCCATCAGAACAGTCCGCGTCAAACCGAGCCGTTTATCGCCATCAATTGCGGAGCTTTGACTGAAACACTGCTTGAATCCGAGCTTTTTGGATACGTCCGGGGAGCATTTACCGGCGCGGCCGCCGACCGGCGCGGATTGTGGGAAGAAGCGGATGGGGGGACGCTTTTTCTGGACGAAATCGGCGAAACTTCGCCCGCGATGCAGGTCAAATTACTGCGCGCGCTTCAGGAAGGGGAGATTCGCCGCGTCGGTTCGACGCAAACCCGTAAAGTTGACGCCAGAATTATTGCCGCCACCAACCGCGATTTGGAAGCGGAAGTGACCGCCGGACGGTTTCGCGAAGATTTATTTTATCGTTTATCGGTTGTCACGCTCGAGGTTCCGCCGCTCCGCGTTCGCCGCGCCGATATTCCTCTACTGGCCGAACGATTTTTAGAAAAAGCCGGCTCAACCGTTGAAAAGCAAAATCTGCGGCTTTCTGATGAAGCTCTGAAATTACTGCTCGTTTATGAATGGCGCGGGAATGTCCGCGAGCTTGAAGCTGCGGTTGAATACGCGGCGCTGAGAGCGCGCGGCAACGAAATTTTGCCGGAAGATTTGCCCGCCAAACTAAATTCGCCGGAAAAACGCGAAGCGGCGGCCAGATTTCATTTGCAAGAACTCTACGCGGATTTACCCAGTCTGGATGAACTGGAAAAAAGATATTTGCAGCATGTTCTCGAAGCCACTAACGGTAACCGCTCGCGGGCGGCTGAGATTATGAACATTGACCGGCGAACGCTTTACCGAATGGCCGAGCGGTTCAACCTCGACGAAGAACCGAGTTAAAACGTGATTTGGAGGTCACACTTTTTAACCGAGATTTTGTTATCATCTTTTAAATTAGAATCAAGATTTCTTATTCAATTGTCCGGTTAAAGTGTCGGTTAGGTAATCGCTGTTCAAAAAATTGTATGCCTATTGTTCCGCGCGTCGCATTATTTGCCGACACGTTTCATGAAATTAACGGTGCGGCAAATGTCATTCGCCGCTTGGTAGGATACGCCAAAGAAAATGATTACCCGTTTTTGTGCGTGCGTTCCGGTGAGCAAACTAAATTGACTTCGGATGGCTCGGTGCAGTTTCTCGATTTAAAACGGAGTCGTCTCTCCATGCGCGTTGACTGCGAGCTGCGTTATGATCCGCTGTTGTGGAAACATAAAAGTTTAGTCGGCAAAAATCTCGTTGAGTTTAAACCGGATATTGTTCATTTGACCGGGCTTAACGATGTCAGCCAGATCGGTTTTTTTTATGCGCATTTTCTGAAATTTCCTGCCGTCGCATCTTGGCATACTAACACTCACGAATACGCCGCGCGTCGGTTGGTTGGAATGATGCCGTGGCTGCCCCAATCGTTTCGCGCCAATTTAAACGGTTTTGTCGAAAAATCAGTGATGCGCGGACTGATGAAGCTCTATTTCCTGGCGCAGATGCAACTGGCTCCAAACGAAGAACTGGTTGCTCAAATTCAGAAATTAACCCGTCGCCCTTCGGAATTGATGAGTCGCGGCGTTGATACGACATTGTTTGACCCGCATAAACGCGGTCGCACCGACGACATTTTTATTTTAGGTTACGTCGGACGGCTGCGAACTGAAAAAAACGTCAGGATGTTGGCAGACATTGATCAAGCCCTGCAAAAAAGCGGAGTTAAAAACTATAAATTTGTAGTTGTCGGTGAAGGCAGCGAACATGATTGGCTGAAAAAGAATATCTCGCAGATTGAGTTAACCGGCGTTTTGCGCGGCGAAGCGCTGGCAAAAGCTTACGCTGATATGGATTTATTCGTTTTTCCTTCGCGCACCGATGCCTTCGGTAACGTAGTTTTGGAGGCGATGGCGGCGGGTGTGCCGTCGGTTATCTTACCCGATGGCGGCCCTAAATATTTAATGCAGCATCAAACGAGCGGTTATGTCGCTCAGGATGAAAACGATTTCAACGAAACGGTCGTCAAGTTTGTTCGTTCGCCCGAACAACTCGTCCCGATGAGAGCCGCCGCGAGAGCGGCCGCTCTGGAGCATTCCTGGGAAAAAATTTTCCAAAATGTTTATCAATCTTATGTTAGAGGAATGCATTTTAAAAAAAATGTTCGCGCCGAACAAAAACCAACTTGAAATCCGACATCTGTTAATAATTTTTGTTTTCCATTTTAAAAAAGGGGAACTAAATTTGCTTCAAAACTGTCACTAAAAAATTAATTCGTTGTATTTATTTTTGAATATATGAGTTCAAGATTTTTATTGAAGCATTATTTTATCCGGAGCAATTTTCTCCTTCTCCTGCTCGTTTTGTTTCAACTGACAGAGTTTAAATCGGCGGCGCAAAGTCCAGCTCCGTCGCCGCAGCCTTCGCCCACGCCGACGCTGGAAAAGCAATTTTTGAAAAACATTGTTCGCGACCAGGAAAAGATTTGGACTTCGCTGTTGCGACTGCGCGCCGGTGACGCAAAATGGCTGGCTCCGCTTGGACTAGCCACAGCCGGTCTGATTGCAACGGATCGGGAAACTGCTCGCAGCCTTGGAAATAATCGCACGAGGGAGAGAGTTAGTCACGGCGTTTCATATCTCGGTTCGGGCTACGGAGTCGGCGGCATCGCAGGCACGTTTTATTTGTTCGGGGTAATTGAAAAAAATGAACGCGCGCGTGAAACAGGTTTGCTGGGCGGCGAGGCTTTGATTGACAGCGGCATTGTTGTAACTGTTTCAAAAACCGTCACCGGGCGCTCGCGGCCACTTTCCGACAATGGGCGAGGCCGTTTTTTTAACGGCGGCAATTCATTTCCTTCCGGTCACAGCGCCGCAGTATGGTCGTTGGCTGAAGTAGTTGCCGAAGAGTATAAGGATAAACCTCTGGCGCGTTTTGGCGCATACGGACTCGCAACGGCGGTGAGTATTTCGCGTTTTACCGGGCGCGATCATTTTTTGAGCGATGTCTTAATTGGAAGCGCTCTCGGATATTGTATCGGGCGTTACGTCTATCGCACGCATCACGATTCAAGCCTGGATTCAAATCCTAAAAAACAAACTAAAGCGGAGCATTCGAAACTTTTCCCTGACATTGTTCCAATCTTTGACCGTCGCTCGCGCACTTACGGAGCAAATCTAAACTGGGATTTTTAGCGGCAACTGGGAATTACTTAAAGGCGGCGTTTTGTCGCTTTTGTCTTTAAAGACCGGCGGCACAGTGCCGCAATTCAAGACTTTTAACCAATCTCAGCCAAGCTGTATTGAAATTATCGCAACCGGAACGGTTCTTGCCCATTTGTTTTTTGAAAATCAGAAAAAGAATGATTTTTAGAGTAATTTTGACTAATCAACAAATTTCTCTGCAGCAGTTTATGTTGTAGGATTTAATTCATCAGCTTTTTAAAATGAGAACAAGCGGATCGGCCGGAAAAAGCTTTTTGCCAAAATTTATCTCATTGCTGTTAATAATTATCGCGGCTACAGCGGGCGGAATGTTTTGTGTCTGGCGAGCATCCGGCCTCGAATTGGCTGCTCGCGACAGTTTAATGAGAGCGAGAGGAGCTTTGCCCGAACCTGATAATATTGTCATAGTGGCAATTGATGAAAAGAGCATCGCTAGGCTAGGGCGTTTCCCCTGGTCTCGGAATTTGACAGCCCGAGTAATCAACAACCTGTCGCCTGCTCACCCGAAGGCGATTGCGCTCGATGTTCTGTTTGCCGAACCGACCGATGACGCCGCCGATCATGCTCTCGCTGAATCAATTAGACAGGCTGGAAACGTGATTGTCAGCGAACAGCTGATTGACGAACACGACGCATCGGACACTGCTCAATCGGTTTGGCTGCAATCACTACCGGAAATTGAAACGGCGGCGGCCGGAGTGGGACACGTTAATGTTGAGACCGAACAGGATGGCGCCGCCCGCGAACTGCTTTTGCGCCTCGCGGATGATAATGGTTCCTCTCGCTGGGCTCTGGCAGTTGAGACCGTGCGCGTCGGCGATAACTTGAACACGGACGAAGTAAATCAAAACAAACAGTTTGTCAGAATCGGAACAAGAAAAATACCGCTAAATTTGATTGATAATAATTTCCGATTAAAGCCCAAAGACCGGAATAGCCGAATTACCAGCCTCCAGCCGCTCCGCATGGCAATTGATTACATCGGTGCGGCCGGCGCTTTTGCAGTTCAAACTTACAGTTTCGCCGACATCCTGGAGGGAAAAATCTCGCCGGAAAAATTTCGCGGAAAGTATGTTTTGATTGGCGCCACGGCAGCGACATTAGGTGACCACATCGCGACGCCGTTTGTTCATACCGAAAGTCAGGATGGCGACCAACACGGCGCATTAATGCCGGGAGTCGAAATTTTGGCCCATTCTCTCAATACAATTTTGCAAAATCGGTTTTACCGTTCAGTTTCAGACTGGACGGCAGCGTTTTGCGCCGCTCTGGTGGCACTTTTAGTAATCGGTTTGCTGGAAATTTCTCAGGGAAAATTTGAAGCGGTCAAGCAATTTGGCGGGCTCATCGGTTTGTTTAGCTTGATTTGTTTAATTTCCTATTTCATTTTTGTTCAAACCTTAATTATTCCGCCGCTGGTTCCGATGCTGGCGTCATTCGCCGTTACCGTTCCGCTGGCCGCGCTGCGCCGCGCGCTGATTGCCAGTCTTAATTTGGATGAATATATCGGCGAACTACAAACGCTTGAAAAAAGCCTTTTTATCAATCAAAGCGAAAGGGTTTCGCCGGATTCCTTGAAAAATATTTTTGGCGACTCTCTCCAAACTCCTTTTCTTAGAAAATTCGTGCCGCGTGGTTTAGAGTGGAAAACCAAAACACTCGGATTTTTGGCGCGGGATTTAAACGCTCGCTCGCTTATTGTTGACGATGCTCTACGTTCGATTAATGAAGGCCTGATTATCGCTGATGCTGACGGAGAAATAACTTTTGCCAATCGAAGCGCCTTAAGAATTCTCAATCGGTCATCGAGAAAACTAATCGGAAACAGCTTGTTTTTAACACTTTTCCAGCCAAATGGGCGTTTGGCAAAACTTGAAACTAAGGAATTGCTCGCGCGGCTGATGATTGATCGAGAAATCATCGAAGATGAAATCAGCATCGGTGCGGCCGAACCGGGCTTTTACCACATCCGATTGTCTGCCGTTGCCGGCCGCGCCGCCGACAATTCTCTCCTCAATGAGTTTGGGGAGCCGTTCGGAATTGTTGCGACAATCTCAGACATCACTAAACACCGCGAATTGCAGCAAACCAAAAATGATGTTATCGCTCTCGTCACGCACGAACTCAGAACGCCTTTGACGGCAATTCAGGGCATGAGCGAGGTTTTATCCGAGCACGAAGTTGAGCCGGAACCGCAACGCAAAATGCTGCGCGCAATCAACAGCGAAGCAAAACGATTGGCCGGTATGATTAACAAATATCTCGATATCACGCGCCTTGAATCGGGAGTTCAGAAGGCCCGTTTTATGCCGGTCAATGTCGCTTCTTTGGTTGAACAAAGCCTTCTCCTACTTGACCCCATCGCGGCGCAGAGCAAAAAAAAGATTGCGCGACATTTTGCTCGAGAGACGGCAATTATCCTGGCCGACCCCGAACTATTGGCGCAGGCTGTCACCAATTTGGTTGCGAACGCTATCAAATACAGTTTAGAAAAAACCGAGATAGCGGTTGAAATTCGTTTTGAAAGCTCCATTTTATTAATTGAAATAAAAGATCAGGGTTTTGGAATTCCCGCTGAATCTCTGCCGCGCATCTTTGAGAAATTTTATCGCGTTCCGCGCCTCCAGCATGGCGCAAACATTCATGGGACTGGACTCGGGCTGGCTTTGGCACAGGAAATTGTTCAGTTGCATGGTGGACGCATCAAAGTTGCATCCGAGCCGGGTGATGGTTCCACTTTTACAATTGAACTACCGCTGATGCCGACTGAATCGTAAAAAAGCTGTTTGAGTTTATGCAGCATTTATCTTCGATTGAGTAAGCTGGAGTTTTTAGTCTCAAAAGATAACAATAAGTATCTGTAAAGTCTGACGCGCAGGTGATGTCCGTAAAGCCGCATATTTTGGTTGTTGACGATGAGCCGTTTATTCGATTAACACTCGAAACAGGTTTATCGCTCAAGGGTTTTCAGGTGACGAGTGCCGTTTCGGGGCGCGATGCTCTGACGCGATTTCAAAAGCAAAATTTTGACGCTGTAATTTGCGACATTTGTATGCCGGACGGAGACGGTTTGACATTTGTTCACGAATTGCGGGCTTGCAATTATGATTTACCGATAATTTTGCTGACGGCGCAGGGGTCGGTTGAACTTGCCGTGAGGGCGGTTGCCGAAGGCGCGAGCGATTTTGTTGCCAAACCTTTTGAAGTTTCCGGGTTAGCAGAGTTGCTGCGGCAACATCTGACTGCAAGGCGCGAAAACAACGGAAATCATTTACCTGACGATGACGCTCTGGTGAGCGAGCTGACCAAATCAGGAATGATTGGGCGAAGTCCGGCGATGGTTGCGGTTTATAAACTTGTTGCGTTTGCCGCCCGGACAAACGCAACTGTTTTAATAACTGGCGAAACCGGCACCGGCAAAGAGTTGGTTGCCAGAGCCATTCATAACTTCAGCGAACGTGCGGAAAATTCATTTATTTCGGTTAACTGTGCCGGCTTAACCGACAGCCTGCTTGAAGCCGAACTTTTCGGATACGTTAAAGGCGCATTTACCGGAGCCGCTTCCAACCGCTCAGGATTGTTTGAAGCGGCGGCCGGCGGGACGATTTTTCTTGATGAACTGGCTTCGACCAGTGCGAGTTTTCAGGCAAACATGCTGCGTGTTTTGCAGTCGGGCGAGGTCAGGCCGGTTGGCGCTACCGAATCTAAAGAAGTCAATGTTCGCGTGATTGGGGCCAGCAATGAAAATTTGCCCGAACTGATCGAAACCGGAAAGTTTCGCGCCGACCTTTATTATCGTTTAAGCGTGTTGACAATCGAGCTGCCGGCTTTGCGTATGCGAACCGGAGATGTTCAGTTGCTGGTGCCGTACTTTTTGCGCCGAATTTCTCAAAGCACTCATTACTATCTGACTCAGGAAGCTTGGAACGCGCTCAGCAACTATGGATTTCCGGGCAATGTTCGTGAACTGGAAAACGCGCTTGTGCGAGCCGTCGCTCTGGCAGCGAACAATGTTGTGACGCTTGATTGTTTGCCCGCATCAATCGCGCAAGCGCCGCTTGATAAAGATAAATCTAAAGGCGAAACTGCAGTTTTAAGAGAGATTATTGGTGATCGTCCGACCATGGAAGAATTGCAGCGCCGCTATTTGCAGCTAATCCTGGGCGAAGTCCGCGGCAACCGGCGGCGCGCGGCAACCGCGCTCGGTCTCGACCGCCGCACAATTCAGCGGTTGATTGCCCGCTATAATCTGACGGATGTTGATGATGAAGAGATGGAGCCGGAAGGGGAAGAAATTCTTTAGTAAGTTTTGGCAGTAATGGTTTTGAGCACAAGGGGTAATGCGAAAATATTGTTCATCATCGCGCTGGTAATTTTTGGCGCAGAGATACTCTTTGCGCCAAAGAACAATTTGCTGGCTGTTGCCGACGCGCAAAATACGATTGTCGAAGCCCGTGTCACGAGTGTCAGCGGCAAGGCTGCAATTTCCGGGAACGGATTGAACAACGCAAATTTATTACGCGGAGTAACCTTAACAACCGGAGATGTAATCAGCACGGGCAGCACGGGACACGTCGTCATTGATTTAACCGACGGAAGTCAGGTCATCATCTTACCGAATTCAAAAGTTGTAGTCAGCGATTTCCGCAACGCCGCTACTTTGCGCGAATTGCTGCAAATTACGCTCGGAAGAATTCGCGTCCGAATCAATCATTTTCAAGGCAAGCCAAATCCTTACCGCGTTAAAAGTCCGACCGCTTCGATTGCGGTGCGCGGAACTGAATTTGAAGTGAGCGTGGGATTAGCTGGCGAAACCAGAGTCACAGTTTTGAAGGGAAAAGTCGAAGTTGCAAGCTTGTCTGATCCATCTCGCCTGCTTTTGGCCGAACCCGGGCGAAGCGTTATCGTTCGCCCGGATGAGACCATAGACTTTTTTGTTTCAGGCATGATAACCAAGGGAACCGGCGAGCGCGGAGATGAAAAGTCAGCAAAACCAACTAACCGGAACGAAGAAGATAAAGAAGCTGGTTTGCGCGATGCCGCCAATGTTTACGAGCGTTATCTGGAGAGCGTCGTTGAAAGCGGTAAATCGCCCCTCCCGTCCAGATTCGCCGCTTTTCCGGATGCTCATCTCGATAGCCTGGAAAATCCTGCCTACGCCGCAGAATTTACTGCCGCCGAAGGCCGCCTTTTTCTTTTGCCGTCGCTTAACGGAGTCAGCAGCGAAAACGATGAGATTCGCGACCGCTTTGGATTGAAACAGCCGCGTCCGCTGGATTACGGCATTATCCCCGAAGGCACTTTTTTCGCTCCTCTCAACCGTTTTCGAATGGTTATCGGCGGGAGTGCGGCCTTTACCCGCGACGCCGTCAGTTCGGCTTCGATCAGCGAGAACGTTCAGCTTCCAAACCCGCAATTTCCAACCGGTACAACCGGAATGAGCGACGGCGTAGGCTCGACCTCAAACAATATTTTAAAAGGTTCGCTGATTGTTGCCCGCCGGTTTGGAAATCATGATCAGAGAAGTTTCGGAGTTGGAGTTGAGCGGTTGTCTTCGCATGGATTTTTGAACGAAACGACAAATCTCACCGATTCTACCGGATTGTCATTCACCGAGCAGGTGAAATCGCATACGGATATTGACCGAACCCGTTTGACGTTTGGTTTCAAAGAGGATTTCAGAAACGTCAGATTAGGACTTTTCTATCGCCATAACCTGATTCGCGCCGGTAATTTCGACGAGCAGAGATTAATCAACGGAATCCGGCAATCAAATAGCCTGATTGATGCTGACGGAAAATCGTCTGAAGTCGGTTTGAGACTGCGCGGAGCAATTTCCAGCCGGCTTTTCTACGGGGCTGAAGGAACTCTGCTTTTCGGGCACAGCCGCGAAAATATCAAACGCGCCGTGATCGTTGATTCCAATCAACATGCGGCTACAAATCGCGCGACGCTTGGATTCGGAATCGGCTATATTTTCCGCCCGCGCACAATTTTTAGCATTGACACGGCAGCCGGATTAGTTTATACAAATCAGTATCGGAACGAAGTTTTAACTGGCAACCAGCTTGAGCGGGAACATTTGCGCGCTCGCTTTGTCTCGTTCCACGCCGCCGCGCAGTCGGATCTCTGGCGTAATTTGTTTATCAGCACTTCGCTGCTTTCAATTACCCAGTCACGAACCACCGATTCGAGGGTTTTTCCGGATCGTTTTGGGCGACTGTTAAATGCAGAAGGCTTTGTCTCATCTCCCGGACGGACCCGTGATTATTTCACGGATTTTTACTCAAACTACGGTTTGGGCTGGCGCTTTAAACCAAATTTTGTTGTTGAATACATTCTAACTACTGATTACGGCCAGACCTCAGCGCGTCACGGGCTTCTCCTCCGTTACACATTTGATTTCAATCACAAATAACTGCGCTGCAGAGTCGTTTCACCAAGTTTTAAAATAGTCGAATGAGGGTGACAATTTGCCGCTCCGATTATAAATTTGCAGCGGCGTAGTGCCACCGCAACCTCATTAAAATCAGATAAATAATGTAAAAACAAAGCGCACTGTGAGGGAACAGCTTTTGCAACTGCGATTAATCATCATGAAATTTATAATCCGAGACTCGAACGCATCTCAACAGAAAGTTGTGCCAGATAAGCTTTTCTTTAAATTATTCGCGCCGTTCTTCTGCACTATTTTTTTAATATTCTCAGTACACCCGTCTTTCGGCGTCGCGCGGCCGGAATCCGGCAGTATCAAAGGCACCGTGCGCGCGGTCGCCGCTGGAACTGATCACCAGTCGGCAGTGATTGCGGGGGCGAGACTAACTTTGATTAACAAAGCTAAACCCGACCAGCCGATAAAAACCGTCAGCCGTGCTGCGGGCGATTTTATTTTCGAGAACCTTCCTTCTGGTACTTATTTACTGTCAGTTGAATCGGAGGGATTAACGATAGTTACTCGCGAAATTATTCTGGCTTCGGGAGCGATTTTAGTTCTTGACGTTGATTTAAGCGCTACGGTTAACGAATCGGTCACGATTCGAGACGAGGAAGGTTTACTGAGCACTTCGGAAACAGCTACTTCGAATGTTGTTCGCTCGGAGACACTTAAAACTCAGCCGCTTCGGGCCGATAATTATCAGGCGGCGATTGCGCTCACGCCCGGAGTGATTAGCGACGGCAACGGCAATGATTATCTAAAGGGGACACGCGCCGGTCAAAGCGGTTATACGGTCAATGGAGCGGACGTGACTGATCCGGTTACCGGAAAACTCGCCTTTGAAATTCCGCTTGAGGCGGCGGGCAGCGTCCAGGTCGAAGAAAATCCATATTCCGCAGAATTCGGGCGGTTTACGGGTGGAGTCACAAATCTGCAAACCAAAGGCGGCGGGGACAAATTTAAAATCGCCGCCGCCAGATTTTTCCCGACGTTTCACAATGTCTTTTCAACCAAAGTTGATTCTTTTCGCCCGCGTGTAACTTTGAGCGGACCCGTTATTAAAAACCGCCTGTTTTTTCTGCAGTCGTTTGAATACCGTTTTTCGCGCGCCTTTGTCCCGAGTTTGCCGAAACCGAATAACAACATCACGCAAGAAGGCTTTAACTCGTTCACCCAAATTGACTGGAACATCAATAAAAATAATTCGCTGAAAGTTAACGCCGCGATTTTTCCAAATAAAATCCGCAATCTAAACCTCGATACCTTTAATCCGTCGGAAACTACTCCGAATTACAAACAGCGCGGGGCTCTCGTTTCAATTTCCGAGCAGTCAGTCTTCAAAGACGCTTCATTTTTAGCTTCGGAGGTTAGTTTGAAAACATTTGACGTGGATGTTTTTGCGAAATCGAATCAGCCCTTTACGATTACGCCTGACGTCAATTTCGGCGGTTATTTTGCAGATACCCGCCGTCGCACCAGACGGCTTCAATGGCAGGAAACTTATTATTCGCGCCCGCGCAAATTTCGCGGCGAACATTCTCTCAAAATCGGTTTTGAAGAAGACCACACGCGGATTGCCGGACAACTGCGCTACAACTCGATTTTTATTCGGCGAAGCAACAACACTTTGGCTCAGCGAATTGATTTTGCGGCCGCTTCGCCGCTCGAGTTTTCCTACAACGAGGCGGCAGTTTTTGCCCAGGATCGCTGGGTTTTAAATCCAAAATTAACCCTTGATTTGGGCGTCCGGTTTGACCGGGACGGGATCACTCAAAGTAATAACATCGCTCCGCGCTTTTCTTTTTTATTGATGCCTTTAAAAGATGAAAAGACAATTATTCGCGGAGGAATCGGTCTTTTTTATGACCGTTCATTATCGGAAGCCGGATATTTCGAGCGCGAAACCGGTGAAGAAATGGTAAATCCGCTGACAGAAGCGGAACAAATTCCTGAACGCATTGTCACAAATTTTGCCGCTGATGGAGTCACGCTAACTGACGGCGCGCGGACGTTTGAAAATCGAATCTCCGACCCGCTCCGCTCTCCGCGCAGCGTCCGTTGGAGCTTGCAGCTTGATCGCGGAATAACCAAGGAATTGACTTTTCGAATCGGTTTGCTTGAAAGATTCACCAGCCGCGATTTGCTCGTAGAGCCTATCATTAACAGCAACAATAGAGGCACTTTGTTAATGAGCAGCCGAGGCAAATCGCGTTATGACGAACTTCAATTCCTGCTGGCCTACAGCGGCAAAAAATTAGGACAATGGAACGCATCGTATGTGCTTTCCGAAGCGCGGGGAGATTTGAATACGGCTGACAAATTTTTTGGAGACACTCCTTCTTTTGTCGTGCGTCCAAACGAATATTCGAGACTGCCGTTTGACTCTCCGCACCGCTTTTTATTTTACGGTCAGATTGACGTTTCAAAAAAATACGACGTTCGCATCGCGCCGCTCTTTGAAGCGCGAAGCGGATTCCCCTATTCGACCGTTAACGACAGACTTGATTTTGTCGGCCAGAGAAACGGAGCGGGACGCTTTCCTTTCTATCTTTCGCTTGACATGCAGGTTACCAAAGGTTTTCAGCTTCCGTTTTTTGATAACAAGCGAGCGAGAGTCGGGGTCGCCTTGTTCAATTTAACCAACCATTTTAATCCGCGCGACGTCCAAAATAACCTCGGCAGCCAGAATTACAGTAAGTTTTATAATTCACTCGGCACAGCTGTTAAAGCCAAGTTTGATATTGATTTTTAATTGTTATGGTTGCCGGCAGCACTTTGCTGGAAGCGCGGTTTGCGATCCGGGCGAGCGACTCGGTCAAATTCGACATTCGACAAAGGATTAGTGCTCAACTAATATTGCCCAAATGCCACAAATTAAGCGAATCTTGGAAGCTGCCCTCTATGTCGAAGATTTGGAGCTTGCAAGGTCTTTCTACCAAAAAGTCTTTGAGTTTGAAACTCTCTTTTCCGATCAACGCCTCTGCGCTTTAAATGTTTTAAACCAACAGGTTTTGCTGTTGTTTTTGAGAGGAGCATCCACGGTTGCGACCGTGATTCCGGGCGGGGTGATTCCACCAACGGACGGAGACGGCCAGCAGCATTTGGCCTTCGCAATTGATCTGAGCGAATTGCCGCGATGGGAAAGCCGGCTGGGCGAAAACAATTTGAAGATTGAAAGTAAGGTACGATGGACGCGCGGAGGGACGAGCATTTATTTTCGAGACCCGGACGGACATTTGCTCGAACTGGCAACGCCGGGCTTATGGTCAATTTACTAGCCGTTTTTTTTAAATGTTCAGGTGCGCGACGAACTGGCAGAAGCCAGCCAAAGCTGAAGGAACCAGCCAGTTAAACATTCTCCGATTGTTTGCTGGCGTTTCAGCCAATTCAATAATTGATGACAATGAAATCTCTGATTTGTTTTTTGTTGACCCTCTGCTTGTTAGATTTAACTCAGGCAAACGGGCAGGCACTGTCCCAAAATTTATTGGAAATTACTGTTACCGCTCCGGATGGTCTGGCCGTTGCGGGCGCAAACTGCGTTTTATCGCAAAACGGGAAAAGTGTTTTAACTGCTGTCACAGACGAGACCGGAAAGGCGCATTTCGAAAAATTGACTGCGGGCAGCTATGTTTTAAAAATTGAAAAAGAAGGTTTTGAAAATTTTCAAAAAGATGATTTTGCAATTCTCGGCGAATCGTCGCTTGAGTTGTCTGTTAAGCTAAATATTTCCAATGTTTCAGCCGAAGTGACGATAGCAGCCGCGAGCGACAGCAGCAACACGGTTGAAGCCGGTGCGTCGCCCCCCGCCGCCGATGTTCAGAGGCGAACCATCGAACGTCTGCCGCTCGCTTCAAAACGCGTGGATGAAGCTATTCCCCTCGTGCCCGGCGTTATTCGTTCGACGACTGGCGAAATCAGCATCAACGGAGCTAGCGAACAGCAAAGCGCGTTTCGCGTCAACGGATTAAATGTCGCTGATCCCGCGAGCGGAAATTTCCGACTCAATTTGCCGGTTGACGCGGTTGAATCGGTCCAGGTTTTTCTTCACCCGTACAGCGCCGAGTTTGGGCAGTTCACGGGCGGTTTGACCAACATTGAAACCAGACGCGGCGGCGATAAGCTGCACTTTGAAATTAACGACTTTCTGCCTGATTTCCGCTTTCGCAACGGCAAAATTTACGGCGTTCAGGACGACTCGCCGCACATTAACATCAACGGGCCGCTGATTAAAGACAAACTGTTTTTTTCGCAGTCGCTGAGCTACAACATCTCAAAGCAGCCTGTCCGCGGATTGGATCCTCCGAACAACGAAACAATTTCTGAAGGACAAAGCTCGTTTTCCCAAATTGATTGGGTTTTAAGCGCGAAACATTCACAAACTTTCACTTTCGGTTATTTTCCGGAACGAGAGAAATTCGTTGGTTTAGATTTTTTCCGGCAGCGCCCCGTTACGCCAAATTATAAGCAAACTGATTTTGTCTTTACGCTACGTGATAATTACTCAATTGGTCAGGGGTTACTGCAGTCTTCGGTTTCGCTTAAAAAATTTAAGGCACTCGTTTGGGCGCAAGGCAATGACGAGCAAACTTTGACTCCAGCGGGTGAGTTTGGCAACTACTTTTCAAACCAGGAGCGGCGATCTTTTCGCGTTGAAGTTTTTGAAATCTACGATTTGCCCGCTCTCAAGATTCTCTCGATCCTAAACAACCTTAAAACTGGTTTTGACTTCAGCGATGTCGGCAACCGCATGAATTATCTGGCGCGACCAGTTAATGTCCGGCGCGCGGACGGCACTTTGGCGGAAAGGGACGTTTTTGATCTTGCTTCGACAATCAGAGTCTCCAATCGAACTTATACCGGTTTTATTCAGGATCGTTTGATTCTGCGTCCCAATATTAGTCTGGATTTGGGATTTCGCCTGGAAAACCAAAATATTGCCAGTGAGAGGAATTTTGCGCCGCGCGGAGGTTTTGCCTGGTCTCCTTTAAAAGGCGATAAAACAATTGTTCGCGGCGGGATTGGATTTTTCTATGACAAAGTACCGCTCAACATTCGCGCGTTTCGGCAATATCCGGCGCGCACCGTGACGCGTTTTGCCGGCGACGGGCGAACCATAGTTGACGAGCGCCGTTACCCCAATATTCTGGTAGATAATCCGGGGCTTTTTCCGCTTGATTTCAGAAGCGTCAAATCCGAAGTTGGTTTTGTCCCGGAAAACGTGACGTGGAATTTACAGCTCGATCAAATCGTTAATTCACGTTTTTCACTGCGGGCAAATTATACTTTCAGCCGCACGACGCGAATTTATATCGTTAATCCTGAAAACGATTTTTTTGGCCGAAGCGCGATTGTTTTGAGTCCGACTGGGGGGGCCACTTACGCCGCCTTTGAGTTGACGGCCAAGTTTAACTTGCCCAAAAAACAGCCGTTTTATGTTTCGTACGTCCGCTCGCGCGCGCTTGGCGATCTCAATGATTTCAACAGTTATTTTGGTAACTTCGGAGCGCCGCTAATCAGACAGAATCAGTCGTCAAATTCACCGACGAGTGTTCCGAATCGTCTCCTGGCTTGGGGGCAAATCTCGCTCCCGCACAAAATCGCGGTTTCGCCGATTCTAGAAGTTCGCAGCGGATTTCCTTATTCGATTGTGGATCAGGAGCAAAATTTTGTTGGCACACGCAACGCCTCAAATCAGCGTTTTCCAGTATTTTATTCGCTGGACGCAGAAATTTCCAAAGATTTTCAAATTACAAAAAAATACGGTTTGCGGCTTTCCGCGCGAGGGTTTAATTTAACCAACCATTTTAATCCGCGCGACGTTAGAAACAACCTCGGTGACAGACAGTTTGGCTCATTTATTAATAGCTATCGCCGCTATTTTACGGGCGGGTTCGATATTATTTTCTAGCAGGCAATAACTAAAAATTCAGTCGAGCTGAATTTTTAGTCCTTTTTCTTTTTAAAAATGTTTTTCGGAATAGACATTGCGCCTGAACTGATTTTGTTTAAAAATCCTTTGAATCCGCCTCTTTTTTGGTTGTCATTCTTGGCTTCAGGTTTTTCGAGAGAAAGAACCTTGGCCTGTTTTGCCGGTTCCTCAACAACCGAGATTTCCTTTTTAGGCTTTCGATAAATTGGTGTTTGAGCAAGCGTTACTGGCCTGGTTTTCTGACTGCCAATCCTAACTTTTTCTCCTGTATCTGAAGGCGTCGCAACAATATTTCTTTTATCTGACTCGGCAAGTTCAACTGTGGGAGTAGTTTTAACAGTTTTTTGTTCTGATTGCAAAGGCGGTGCGGCGTCAATTGACAAAATATCTTCTTTGGCAACGACCCTTGAGGGCGGGGCCGCTTCAGCCTGAAAACTATTAGAGTTTTCTTTCTGCAATGATAAAACTTGAGTATTCAGTAGTTTTAAGGCTCCGGCAAACACTATCAAAATCGCAACGACAATTGAGACGGAAATCGAAGGATGAAATGATTTCTTTGTTCCGGCTGAAATTGAAAGATTTTCTTTGTCTCGAGGCTCAAACGGTAAGTCTGATTTATTGTTTTTACCGGCTAACGCAGCCCAGATTTTTTTTGGATGAATGTTATCCTGCAGTGAATTTCGAGAAGGGACCAGAGTGTCATCGCTCACATCATCTGATTCGATTGAATGTTCGAAATCTCCAGACTTTGAAATTGCTTCTTTAAGCGCGGAGCGCATTGCGGCGGCTGTCTGTGGTCGAAGATTGGCGTTTAAGGCCAAGGCTTGATGCAAAACATCGGCAACGGGTAAAGGAATTTTAGGGTTCGCAGAGTTTAATAGTTGAAGCGAGTCGGTTTCGCCGTTCAAGACTGATTTGGCACGGGTCAGAGCGTCAACCGGCGGCTGTCCAGTCAATAAATGATAGAGCGTTGATGAAAGAGAGTACAAATCGCTGCGCGGATCGGTTCCGGTTCCCTGGATTTGTTCGAGCGAAGCATAAGCGCGCGAGTAACCGAAAATACTTGTCTCCATCGTTATATGCGATAGTTCGCCGGGGTTGCCTTTGGCTAATCCGAAATCCAGCAGGATGATTTCTCCGCGCGGAGTCAGCTTTAAATTTTGCGGTTTAATATCGCGGTGAACGACCGGAGACATTTGCGTGTGCAGATAATTAAGAGCATCGAGCAAATCATCAGCCCATTTAAGAACTTCTGAAATCTTAAAATTTCCCTGCCGTTTGAGAATGTCCGACAAATCTTCTCCGGCAATATATTCCATCACAATAAATTGCTCGTCGCCTTCGGTAAAATAATCCACCACATGCGGCAAAGCCGGATGACGAAGGCTGTTTAAAAGTTGAGCTTCATGTTCAAAAGCCCGGCTCATTCTGTCGTTGGCTGAAATTGTTTCTTTGATGGCGACATTAGTCCCGAAACGCTGGTCAATTCCGAGATAAACCGAACCCATTCCGCCCTTGCCGATTAGCGCTTCAATCAAATAACGATTTTGCAGGATACGCTCAGTTTTGTTCATGTTGCTAATCGCAAACCTTTACTTTTTAATTAATTCAAAAGATGCCACTTTTGTGAGACGGCAAACGCGATCAAATTGTGAAATGGCTGAGCAAGCATCGTGCCAACAACGGAAAATAGTTATCAAAGTTGTAAAAACATTGATGGGCTTTAGGAAAATTCACTCAGCAATCGGGGAAAGAGGTCAAATAGACCGGAATTGTATCGTACTAATTTGCGACTTTTTATAAATATTTAACTAATCTCTCGTAAGATTCTGGTGAAATTGCAAAAAAGCGAGCGGATTAGTTAACATAGCCTCTTACGAAAATAACGGCAAACCTTACAAAAACGCAACTGAAAAGTTTGATTCACAGATTCTAATTTTAATACACCGAGATAATTTTGCCGGATAATTAATGGAAAATTGTCACGATAAGAAAGGTTTTTAATGTCGCAAGAAGAAACAGCAGACGGAAATTTTGAGCAGTTTGGATTAAACGAAAATCTATTAAAAGCGATTAATGATTTAGGTTATGAAATCCCATCGCCGATTCAGTTAAAAACTATTCCTTTGCTGCTCAAAGGCAAAGACGTAGTTGGACAGGCGCAGACGGGAACGGGCAAAACGGCCGCTTTCGCCTTGCCGATGCTCGAAAAACTGGATCCTCAGAGCAAAGATGTACAGGTTTTAGTTTTGACTCCGACCAGAGAATTGGCAATTCAAGTCGCCGAAGCATTTCACAGTTATTCCAAATATATCGGGCGCATCCGCGTCTTGCCGGTTTACGGCGGTCAGTCAATCGTCCAGCAAATCAGGCATCTGCAGAACGGCGTGCAAATCGTGGTCGGCACGCCGGGACGAGTGATGGATCATATGCGCAGAGAAACGCTCGATTTGTCAAAGCTCAAAGTCGTTGCCCTCGATGAAGCCGATGAAATGCTCAAAATGGGTTTTCAGGAAGATGTTGAATGGATTCTTTCGCACACTCCGAAAGAGCGGCAGACCGCGCTTTTTTCGGCGACAATGCCGCGCGAAGTGCGCCGGATTGCCGAGCGTTATCTCAATAAACCTGAAAATATTGAGATTGAGCAGAAAACCCGTACCGTTCCGACCATCGAACAGCTTTATATCAACGTTTCCGATGCGCAAAAGCTCGACGTTTTGACCAGATTGCTGGAAGCCGAAACAAAACCTGGCGAAGCCGTCCTGATTTTCCATCGAACCAAAGTCGGAGCAGCCGAATTGACCGTCAAATTACAGGCCAGAGGCTACGCGGCGGAAGCGATGCACGGCGATATGAATCAGGCGCAGCGTGAAGCGTTAATCAAACGGCTGCGCAGCGGGCAGGTTGAAATCGTCATTGCGACCGACGTGGCCGCGCGCGGGCTTGATGTCGAACGAATCGCATCGGTCATTAATTTCGATATGCCGAGCGACACCGATTCATATATTCACCGCATCGGCCGCACCGGGCGGGCGGGGCGTGTCGGAAGAACCGTGTTGTTTGTCACGCCCCGACAGCAGCGGATGAAACGCGACATCGAACATCATACCGGCCAAAAGATTGAGCCTTTAAAACTGCCTTCTCAAGCCGACATCGCGCATCGCCGTGTGACTTTATTCAAAGAGCGAATTTTGAAAACTTTGAAAGAAGAAGAACTTGATTTGTACTTATCGCTCGTCGAGGAATTGGTAGATGAAAGCGGCTGTGATTTAGCCGAGATTGCCGCCGCCGCAGCACGTCTGGCCGCCGGAGACAAACCGCTCGAAGTTGGCAGGCTTGAACCGGAACCGCAGCAGCAGCAGCGCGGTTATGACAACGACGGAATGGTGCGGCTGTTCATAGACGTTGGTCGCAATCACAGAGTCGGGCCGAGCGATATTGTCGGCGCGATAGCCAACGAGGCCGATGTTCCGGGCAAAGCCATCGGCGCAATTGATATCAATGACCGCTTTACGCTCGTAGATATTCCCTCCGAATATGTTGAGCAGGTTCTTAAAGGAATGAGTCGAACCCGGATTCGCAGCCAGAAAGCCAACGTTCGACTGGCAATCGAGCGCGATGTTCCTGCCGACGAACCGCGTCGAAGCCCCAAACCAAAACCCAATCCTAAACCGAATGCAATACCCAGCAGGAGCGAAGGGAAAAAGAACGACCGCAGCAAGGACGGACGCAAACCGCCCAAACGTTCGGTCAAATGAGCTTTCGTCAGGATTATTGCAAGTTGCGAAATAAATATTAAAAATGATTGCAAAATTTTCGTATCCATCAATTCTATTCGCAATGGGGTTAGTACCCAGTCAGGTTGCTGCGGCTTTATAAGGTGTGAATGAGCGAGTTCATTGACACAAGCCACAATGTATCGGTTCTGATGTCTCACATCGTTTGCCCGGCCAAGTATCGCCGCGCCGTAT